>NZ_JBXAPM010000001.1:0-762802 GCF_058803965.1 Reyranella sp. GW821-FHT14A01 | reverse complement strand
CCGGATGGCCATCCGGGCCCACACGCTTCTTGCGAAGCGCTCAAAACCTACCGGATTTTGCTAAGACGAGGATGACAACGTTGTTGGAACGTACGCAGTGCGCCAACCCAAAACGATGTGTCATCCTGAGCGCAGCGAAGGATCCTTTCTCTTGGGCGAGGGGAAAATTCTTCCAAGAGAGCGGTGCACCGCGACCACTTCTCATCCATTTGCGCCGGACGGATTGTCCGCAGCGACCAAATTTTCTATCTCACTCGCGCTGCACGCATCCGCGTGCCGGTTTGCAGAGAGTTTCCATGCCCTTGTCATCGTTCCAGCGTCGCGCCTTCCTGGCGGGCGGCGCGTCGCTGCTGGCGTCCCCCGCGGTCCGTGCCCAGGGCGCGCGCGTCCCCGTTCGCGTCGGCAACATTCCGGTGATCGGGGCGGCGCCGATCTTCGTGGTCGACCATGAGGGATGGGCCAAGCAGGCCGGTCTCGATCTCACGCTGACGACCTTCCAGTCGGGGCCGCACGCCATCCAGGCGCTGGCCTCCGGCACGCTCGATGTCTATGTCGCGGGCATCGCGCCGTTGGGCGTCGCACGTTCGCGCGGCATCGACGTCAAGGTCGTGGCGGCGACCGCCAGCGGCGAGAACGTGTTCGTGGCCGTGCCGCGGCTCGCCCCGCATTTCGCGCCGGGTGTCGCGCCCGCCGAGGCCTTCAAGCGCTACAAGGCGGCGACGGGCAAGCCCGCGCGTCTGGCCACCCAGCCCGCCGGCTCGGTGCCCAACACGACGCTGCAATACTGGCTGTGGGAGGTCATCAAGGCCAACCGCGAGGATGTCGAGATCGTCGCCATGGGCATCGACGCCACGCAGCAGGCGGTGCTGGCCGATGCCGTCGAGGGTGCGACCGTGCGCGAGCCCGCCCTCTCGATCATCCAGAAGGCCAATCCCGGCATCAAGCTGGTCGAGGTCGGCGACAAGCTGTTCCCTGGCCAGCCCGGGACCGTCGTCGGAGTCTCGGGCGCGTTCATCGCCAAGAATCCGGCAGCGGTGCAGTCGCTGGTCGACGGGCTCGTGCGCGCGGGCGACCTGCTGACCAAGGATCCCGACAAGGCCGCCCCGGCCGTTGCCGCCAATCTTGCCAAGGGCATCGTCGATCTTGAGATCATCAAAACGGCGTTGAAGTCGCCCGCTACGAAGTTCGTGATCGATCCGCGCGAGGTCATCGCGCCGTCGAAGGCGATGGAGGCCTATCAGGTGAAGCTCGGCGCCATCAAGGAAGCAGCACCCCTCGACGACCTGTTCGACGTGCGCTTCTTCGAGAAGGCGCGGCGGCCGGGCTGATCGCAGGCCAGGATAGGCCGATGGCCCTCACTCAAACCGCCGACGCGCCGGCCGCGCCCGCGTCGAGCCGTGCCCGTCTGGGCGCACTCGGCTCGATCGGGCTCGGCGCCGCGGGGTTGCTGGGCTTCCTGCTGGTCTGGCAGGCGGTGCCGTCGTTCGGCCTCGTCAATTCGATGATGCTGCCGGGGCCGCTGGCGATTCCCGAGGCCTTCCGCAGCGAGCTCAACTCCGGCATGTGGCTGAAGGCGGTCACGGGCAGCCTGAGCCACTACGCGCTGGGGCTGGTGATCGGCGCGGCGCTGGGCGTGGCGGTCGGCGTCCTCACCGGCATGTCGCGTGTCGCCGAGGACCTGACGTCGTGGATCGTGCGCCTGCTGCGGCCGATTCCGGGCCTCGCCTGGGCGCCCTTCGCCATCATCTGGTTCGGCGTCACGCCCAAGGCTGCCGTCTTCATCATCGCCATCTCGGTGTTCTGGATCGTGTTCTTCGCCGCGCACGGCGCGGTGCGGGGCGTCGACCGCGACCTGCTCGAAGTCGCCGAGGCTTTCGGCTTCCGCAGCCCGCTCGAGAAGCTGTTCAAGATCTACCTGCCGGCCGCGATGCCAGGAATTCTCGTCGGCCTGCGCACGGCGCTGGGCCAGGCCTGGATGGCGGTGGTCGCAGCCGAGATCTTCGGCGTGCCCGGTCTCGGCAACCGCATGATCGAGGCCTCGTCGCTGCTCGCGACCGACATCGTGGTCGTCTACATGCTCACCATGGCTGCGCTCTACGGTATCCTCGATTCGCTGTTCCTCGTGGCCCAGAACTGGTTGCTCCGATGGAAAGCGTAATCGACAGCGTCATCGATATCCGCGGCCTCGGCCTCACCTTCGAGCGCGACGGCCGTCGCACCGAGGTGCTGCGCGAGCTCGACCTCGCGATCCCGCGCGGCGCCTTCGTGGCCATCGTCGGCGCCTCGGGCGTCGGCAAGTCGACCCTGCTGCGCGTGCTGATCGGCTTGGCCAAGGCCAGCGCCGGCCGGGTGACGCTGGCCACCCGGTCGGCGGCACGCCAGCCGGTGGCGCTGGTCTTCCAGGATTCGCGGCTGCTGCCGTGGCGGCGGGTCGTCGACAATGTCGCCTTCGGCCTCGAAGGGGCGGGCCTGTCGAAGGCCGAGCGCCGTGCCCGGGCGGTCGAGGCGCTGCGCATCGTGGGCCTGGCCGATCTCGCCGGCCGCTGGCCCTACCAGCTCTCCGGCGGCCAGCGCCAGCGCGTGTCGCTGGCCCGCGCGCTCGCCGTCGAGCCCGAGGTCCTGCTGATGGACGAGCCGTTCTCGGCCCTCGACGCGATCTCGCGCGAGGGGCTGCAGGACGAACTGACCCGCATCTGGCAGCAGACCGGCAAGACCATCCTGTTCGTCACGCACGACATCGAGGAAGCCACCTATTTGGCCGACCGGGTCATCGTGCTGGCCGGCGCGCCGGGCCGGGCGGTGGTCGACCGGGTGATCGAGGTGCCGCGGCCGCGCCGGCGCGACGATCCGGCCGAAGTCGGTCTCGTCGCCGAAATCAGGCGCCATCTCGGCAAGACGGCCTGATTTTCGATACGCTGGGCGGCGTAACGACGCGCAGGGGTCGCATTCACGAAACCGAAAGCCAACCGTCTTAGAACGCCCCGGTAGGGTGGGGCGATGCGCCGTGCCGCTGCGTAGTATTGGGAAAAGCGCACATGCTCGTATCCAGACCCGACCAGGCCCGCCCGGCCGCCACGCCGCTTGGCGTGAGCGGCATCGGCTGGCCCAATGTCTACGATGCCGTCATCTTCCTGCTGGTCGTTGGCGTCTTCGTCCTCGTCGCCCACGGCTTCCGCGAGATGAGCGCGCCGGTCGCGCAGCTCTCGACGGCGCCGGTGACGCTCGATGTCGCGCGCCTGCCGGAATACGCCCTGCGCACGACCCTGCGCATGTTCGCCGCGATCGTCTGCTCGCTGATCTTCACCTTCGTGATCGCGACCCTGGCGGCGCGCAGCCGCAAGGCCGAGCTGGTCATCATCCCGGCGCTCGACATCCTGCAGTCGGTGCCGGTGCTGGGCTTCCTCACCTTCACCGTGACCTTCTTCCTGCAGCTCTTCCCCGGCAGCGTGATGGGCGCGGAGTGCGCGGCGATCTTCGCCATCTTCACCAGCCAGGCCTGGAACATGGCCTTCAGCTTCTACCAGTCGCTGCGCACGGTGCCGCGCGATCTCGACGAGGTGGCGCGGCACTACCGCTTCTCGCCGTGGCTGCGTTTCTGGCGGCTCGACGTGCCGTTCGGCGCGCCCGGCCTGATCTGGAACACCATGATGTCGATGTCGGGCGGCTGGTTCTTCGTCGTCGCCTCCGAGGCGATCACGGTCGGCAACACCACGGTGATGCTGCCCGGCATCGGCTCGTGGCTGGCCCTGGCCATCCAGGCCCGCGACATCCAGGCCGTGCTGCTCGCCATCGCGATGATGGCGGCGGTCATCCTGGCCTACGACCAGCTCATCTTCCGGCCGATCGTCGCCTGGGCCGACAAGTTCCGCTTCGAGCAGCAGGCGGCCGATTCGCAGCCGCACTCGTGGCTCTACGATTTCTGGCGCCGCAGCCGGATCAGGCCGCATCTCGTCCGCGTCGTCGGCTCGGTGGCCGACCAGATCTCGCTGCTGCCGACGCCGCTCACCAGCGCGCCGACCAGACCCAAGTTCGGCACGCTGTCGCGCACCAGCGAAAGGATCTGGATCGCGGTGCTGCTCGTGCTGGCGGGTTACGCCCTCTGGCACATCGTGCTGTACACGCGCACGACCCTGGGTTTCGCCGACCTGCGCATCGCCTTCTTCGACGGCATCCTGACCTTGATCCGGGTGCTGGTGCTGATCGCGCTGGCCAGCCTCGTCTGGGTGCCGATCGGCGTGTGGATCGGCCTGCGGCCGCGTCTCGCCACGGCCCTGCAGCCGGTCGCCCAATTCCTCGCCGCCTTCCCGGCCAACGTCGTGTTCCCCGTGGCCGTCGTGGCGATCGTTACCCTCAAGCTCGATCCCAACATCTGGCTGAGCCCGCTCATGATCCTGGGCACCCAATGGTACATCCTGTTCAACGTCATCGCGGGCGCCAGCGCGATCCCGACCGACCTGCGCGACGCCGCGGCGCTGTTCCGCATCAGCTCCTGGTCGTGGTGGCGCAAGGTCGGCGTGCCGTCGATCCTGCCTTATTATGTCACCGGCGCGCTGACGGCGGCCGGCGGCTCGTGGAATGCCAGCATCGTCGCCGAGGTGGTGAGCTGGGGTAACACCCATCTGCGGGCCGAGGGCCTCGGCGCCTATATCGCGGATGCCACCACCGCCGGCGACTTTCCGCGCGTCGTGCTGGGCATCGTGGTCATGGCGGTGATGGTGACGACCTGCAACCGCATCCTGTGGCGGCCGCTTTACCGCCTCGCAGAGAACCGCTTCAGGCTGGAGTAGGAGAAGCCTCATGGATTCAATCACGAACCCCGTGCAGGACAAGACGCTGGTCGTCGTCGACGGCATCCGCAAGGTCTATCCCAAGGGAAGCGGCGAGGGCCTGCTGGTTCTCGACAACGTCAACCTGACCCTCGGCAGGAACGAGATCGTCTCGTTCCTCGGCCGCTCCGGCTGCGGAAAGACGACACTGCTGCGCATCCTCGCGGGCCTGATGCCGGCGACCGGCGGCGAGGTGCGGATCGCGGGCAAGAACGTCGTCGGGCCGTCGCCCGAGGTCGCGATGGTGTTCCAGTCCTTCGCGCTCTTCCCCTGGCTCACCGTTCTCCAGAACGTCGAGATCGGCCTCGAGGCGCAGGGCGTCGCGCCGGCGGAGCGCAAGAAGCGCGCGCTGGCCGCCATCGACCTGATCGGCCTCGACGGCTACGAGAGCGCCTATCCGAAGGAACTGTCCGGCGGCATGCGCCAGCGGGTCGGCATTGCGCGCGCGGTCGTGGTACAGCCCACCGTACTGCTGATGGACGAGGCCTTCTCGGCCCTCGACGTGCTGACCGCCGAGACGCTGCGCACCGACTTGATGGATCTGTGGATCGAGGGCCGCCTGCCGATCTCCGCGATCGCCGTCGTCACGCACAATATCGAGGAGGCGGTGCTTCTGTCGGACCGCGTGCTGGTCTTCGGCTCCAACCCCGGCCATGTCGCGGCGGAGATCAAGATCGACCTGCCGCATCCGCGCAACCGGCTCGATCCCGCGTTCCGCCAGATCGTCGAGGATCTCTATTCCACCATGACGGAGCGCGCCGGGGGCAAGGCGAGCCAGGGCCATTTCTTCGGCAATGGCCTCGCCATGTTGCTGCCGAGGGTGTCGCCCAACATGATCGCCGGCCTCATGGAGGCTGTGGCCGCCGATCCCCATCAGGGTCATGCCGGCCTGCCCGAACTGGCCGGCGACCTGCACATGGAAGTCGATGCGCTGTTCCCGGTCGCCGAGGTCCTGCAGCTCCTGCGCTTCGCCGAGTTGGGCGACGGCGACATCAAGCTCACCGAGCCGGGCCGCCAGTTCGTCGGCCTCGAGCCCGACGCCCGCAAGAAGCTGTTCGCCCAGCATCTCCTGAACTACGTGCCGCTGGCGGGCCATATCCGCCGGGTCCTTGACGAGCGCGACACCCATCGCGCGCCGGCCAGCCGGTTCCACGACGAGATCGAGGATCACATGTCGACCGCCTTCGCCGACCAGACGATGCGGACCGTGACGTCCTGGGGACGCTTCGGCGAGGTGTTCGCCTACGATGAGATGAGCGGCATCTTCAGCCTCGACAATCCGGGCTGAAGCCCGGGCCGGAAGGACGAGCATGCATTTCGATCTGCTGCAGCTCTTCGAAACCGGACTGCGCCTGGGCCTCGCGGTGGTGCTGGGATCGGCCATCGGTTTCGAACGGCAATGGCATCAGAAGATGGCGGGCCTGCGCACCAATGCGCTGGTGGCGCTGGGCGCTGCGGGCTTCGTGGTTTTCTCCGGGTTGGTCGGTGCCGGCGATCCGACGCGCGTCGCCGCCCAGGTCGTGAGCGGCATCGGCTTTCTGGGCGCTGGCGTCATTCTGCGCGAGGGCGTCAACGTGCATGGCCTGAACACGGCAGCGACCCTGTGGTGTTCGTCGATGGTCGGTACCCTGGCGGGCTCGGGACATGGCGCCCCGGCGGTGCTTGCGGCGGCCCTGATCATCGTCGCCAACCTCCTCCTGCGGCCTCTGGTGCGGCACGTGAACGACCGCTTCCTCGGCGACAGCAACGCCGAGACGCACTACAGCGTCCAGGTGATCTGCCGCAGCGCCGAGGAGGCGCAAATGCGCTCGCTGCTCCTCAAGGGGCTTTCCGAAGCCGGGCTCGGCCTGCGCCGGCTCGACAGCGAGGATGTCGCCAATACGTCAAAGGTGAAAGTGACGGCCCAGGCCGTCGCGGCGAAGCGCAACGACGCCGCGCTGGAGCAGATCGTCGGCCAGCTGAGCCACGAACCCGATGTCACGGGCGTGACCTGGCAGATCGACCGCACGATCCCGGAGGCGTGAGGCCTGGCGGTTCGACCGCCATTCTTGTCATCCCGAGCGTAAGCGAGGGACCTTTGCGCTGAAGCAGTTAAAGGTCCCTCGCTTACGCTCGGGATGACAATCTTTTCGAATTGCCGTCTTCGACCTAATCAACCGAACGCGCCGGCCGCCCTCAGTTCACTCAGCTCCGCCACGCTGTAACCCAGCCCGCCCAGGACCTCCTCGGTATGCGCGCCATACTCCGGCCCCGGTCCCGGCGTCGCGGGTTCGGGCGCGAAGGACATGCGGATGGGCGGTGAGATCGTGCGCGGCATGTCGGCCTGTCCGGTGTTGATCACCGCGCCGTTGGCGACTGCCTGCTCGTCGTCGGGCACGTCGCGCAGGATGCCCAGCAGGCCGAAGGTGATCTCGTGCTTGCGCAGGCGCTCCTTCCATTCGGGCCACGGCCTTCCTGCGAACACCGGATCGAGGATCGCGGCGAGGTCGGGTGCATGGGCGCGGCGCTTTTCCGTCGTCTCGAAACGCGGATCGTCCAGCAGGTCGGTGCGTTCCAGCGCCTGGCAAAGCTCGGGCCAGAGCTTGTCCTCGCGCACGATGGTGAGCTGGATCCAGCGGCCGTCGGAGGTGCGGTACTGGTTGGCGAGCGCGCTGCGCGGCTTGGTGCGCGGCGGACGCGGCGACACGAACGAGCCCAGCAGCGCGCCCTGCGCCAGGATGGCGTTGGACCACAGGCCGCTGGCATGCAGCGACGTGCCGACCTCGCTGCCCTCGCCGGTTCGCTCACGATGCAGCAGCGCCATCGAGATGGCGGCGAACAGGTTCATGCCGGCCATCTGGTCGCCCTGGGCCGGCAGCGAGAAGGCAGGCGGCCCGCCCTCGTAGGTCAGCCCGTCGAGCAGGCCGGAGCGGGCGAAGAAAGCGGTGGAGTCGAAGCCGGGCTGCTCGGCGTCGGGGCCGGCCTCGCCGTAGCCGGTCATCGAGGCATAGATCAGCCGCGAATTGAGCGGCGCCACATCCGAGTAACGCATCCTGAGCCGTGCACGAACCTTCAGCGGGAAGTTCACCACCATCACGTCGGCCGTCTTGACCAGCCGGTCGAAGGCGGCGCGGCCCGCTTCGTTCTTGAGGTCGAGCACCACCGAGCGCTTGTTGCGGTTGGTCATGTGCCAGCAATAGTTGACCGGATGCTGCGGAATCGAATGGGCCTGTCCCAGCTTGCGCTGCGGGTCGCCCTCGCCCGGCGGTTCGATCTTGATGACCTCGGCGCCGTAGTCGCCCATCACGGTCGAGGCGACGGGGCCGGCGATGAAGCTGGCCAGATCGAGGACCCGGAGACCCTGCAGCGGCAGTTGCCTGCTCATTGAGTTTTCCCTTTCGAACGCCTAAACCCCAGCCTATCCCGGGAGAACGCGATCAGGTCAATGGCCGGCAAGTTCCGTAATTTCTGGCTCGTGGCCGCTTTTGTGCTCGTAGTCATGGTTATCGCGCTCGGCCTGCAGTCCGCCTTCTGGGCCTGCGTTGCGGCTGCCATCCTGGGGATCGTGGGCGTCGTCACCTTGCGGGGCAATCGCTGGCGCTCGGGGGCGCTGCTCGCCACGGCGCTGGCGCTGAGTCTCGTCGCGCTCGACCTCTTCGCCGGTTTCCTGTCGCCCAAGGCGCACAATATGGGGGTGGTGACGCTGACGACCCCGCGATGGTGGCCGCCGCCCGATCCGATCCTGGGCTTCCGGCCCAAGCCCAACAGCGAAGCCACCGCCGTCGCCACCTGGGGCAGCGAGACCCTCTATCATCAGGTCTATCATTTCGACGAATCCACGGCGCGGGTGACGCCGCCGGCGCCGGCGGCCGAGGAAACCTACCTCTTCATCGGCGACTCCTTCATCTTCGGGCAGGGCCTGCCCGACGACCAGAGCATGCCGTCGCAATTCGCCAAACAGAACGCGCCGCGGGTCCGCAGCGTCAATCTCGGCGTTCCGGGCTACGGGCCCAATCATCTCGTGCGTGCCTTCGAGGCCGGCCTCTACGATCGCTACATCGGCCAGAACGTGAAGGCCGTGGTCACCTGGGTCATCCCGGCGCATCTGCAGCGGGTGACGGGCGACGGCTCGTGGCTCGGCTCCTCGCCTCGTTACGTCCTCGACAACGGCGTGCTGCGCTACACCGGCTCGTTCAACGAGCATCGCCTGCTCGATCCCCTCGCCGGCCTGCATTACCTGCTCGGCCAGCAGTTCGCGTTCGTCGAGGCGATCGGCCAGCGCCAGCGCCAGGAAGAGCAGATCGAGCTGTTCCTCGCGCTGATGGCGAAGCTGCAGGCCGAGGCCCGCGCGAAGTTCGGCGCACCTCTCGTCATTCTCTATTCCTGGCCCGACGAGCGGACGAGGCAGCGCTACGGCGATTCCAAGATAACCCAGCCCGTGCTTGTAGAGACGCTGGTGCGGCTGCGCAAGTTCGGCGCGCCGATGCTGGGCGAGGCCTCCATAACCAACGGGACGGACCTCCCGAAACTGGTGATCCCGCACGACGGCCATCCTTCGGCCCTTGCCACGGAAATGATCGCCACCGGTCTCAAGAAGCTGCTCGACGGACCCTGAATCCGCGACCCGCCGTTTTGATTGACAGTGCGCCTGCAATCCCGGCAGCTTGTCCTTAATGGATCGTCCGCACGAACGGGCGACTGAGGAAGCGTCTTTGCGGGAGGATGGACAGCGTGAGCCATGTTGTGCCCATGCGCGCGTTTGATTGGCTGAGGTTTGATCGGCTAGGGCCGTCGGTTTTCGCCGGCGGAACCGCGTGATGCAGGCCTATATCGTGCGCCGTGTTCTGGCGCTCATTCCAACGCTCTTCTTCGCCAGTCTCATCGTCTTCGTGACGGTGCGCATGATTCCCGGCGACGTCATCGACCTGATGCTGAGCCAGAACGACATCGCGGCCTCGAAGATGGGCCGCGAACAGCTCGAGAAGGCGCTGGGCCTCGACCAGCCGATGTGGGTCCAGTACGGCCGCTGGGTCGGTTCCATACTGTTCCACGGCGATTTCGGCCGCTCGCTCTGGCAGAACACGCCGGTCAGCGAGCAGCTTCTGCAGCGCCTGCCCGTCACCTTCGAGCTCGGCCTGATGGCGTTGATCGTGGGCCTCTCGGTCGCCATCCCGATCGGCGTCTATTCGGCGATCCGCCAGGACACGCCGGGTGACTACGTGGCGCGCTCCTTCTCGATCCTGATGCTGGCGGTGCCGAGCTTCTGGCTGGGCACCATGGTGATGGTCTTCCCGTCGATCTGGTGGGGCTGGTCGCCGCCCATCCAGTTTGTGCCCTTCGCCAAGGATCCGTGGGGCAATCTCAGCCAGATGATCATTCCGTCGATCATCCTGGGCTGCGCCCTGTCGGCCATCACCATGCGCCTCACACGCACCATGATGCTGGAAGTGCTGCGCCAGGATTTCATCCGCACCGCCTGGGCCAAGGGCCTGGGTGAAAAGCTGGTGGTGGCGCGCCATGCGCTGCGCAATGCGCTGATCCCGGTGGTGACCCTGATCGGCCTGCAGGCGCCGCTGCTGATCGGCGGCGCGGTGATCATGGAGCAGATCTTCGTCATTCCCGGCATGGGACTGCTGCTGCTCGATGCGGTGAGCCAGCGCGATTATCCGGTCATCACCGGCGTGTTCCTGATCGTCGGCGTCGCGGTGATGTTCATCAACCTGATCGTCGACCTGAGCTACGGCCTGCTCGATCCCAAGGTGAGGTACCGCTGATGGCGACCGTCGCGGAAACCACCGCCGCCGTCGCGCCGCGCCGCAAGCGCGGTCCGGTGCTGCACTTCATCGGCCGCCTCTTTCGCGAGAAGCCGCTGGGCGCCGCCGGTGCGGTCGTGTTCATCCTGTTCCTGTTCTGCGGGATCTTCGCCGACGCGCTGGCGCCCTACGGCATGAACCAGATCGCGCCGCTCAACCGGCTGAAGCCGCCCTCCTGGGCGTTTCCGTTCGGCACCGACAATCTCGGCCGCGACATGCTCTCGCGCTGTCTCTACGGTGCCCAGCTCTCGGTCATCATCGGCTTCTGCGCCGCCGGCATCGCCACGATCATCTCGGTCTTCCTCGGCATCGTCTCGGGCTATCTCGGCGGCAAGTTCGACCTGGTGCTGCAGCGCTTCGTCGATGCCTGGATGAGCTTCCCCGACCTCATCATCCTGATCGTGGTCGTGTCGGTCGTCGGACCGGGCATGCCGCAGATCATCGTGACCCTGGGCCTGCTGCTGGGCATCGCCGGCTCGCGCATCATCCGCGGCGCCGTCGTCTCGGTGCGCGAGAACATGTACGTCCATGCCGCGCAATCGACCGGCGCCTCGACCTTCCGCATCCTGTGGCGCCACATCCTGCCCAACGTCATGGCGCCGGTGATCGTGCTGTTCACAACCCGCGTCGGCACGGTGATCCTGGCCGAATCGGGCCTGTCCTTCCTCGGCCTCGGCGTGCCGCCGCCGGCGCCGACCTGGGGCGGCCTGCTGTCGGGCAGCGGCCGCACCTTCATGCTGCAGGGGCCGTGGCTCGCGCTGGCTCCCGGCCTCTGCCTCACCGTCGTGGTCTACGCCACCAACATGTTCGGCGATGCCCTGCGCGATCTGCTCGATCCGCGGATGCGGGGCTCACGCTGACGAATCAAAGACCAAGAAAAGAAAACACGAGGAGGAAACGATGACGATGAAGAGGTGGGCCAAGGGGCTCCTTTCGGGTGCGCTGGGTCTCGCGCTGGCCGGGACTGCGCAGGCACAGGCGGAGAAGCCGCAATATGGCGGCACGCTCGAAGTCGGCACGGTTTATGTGACGCTGTCGGCGCTCTCTTTCGATCCGGCCGACTGGAACTGGAAGCTGAACCACGATACCGGCCAGTTCTACGAGCAGCTCTTCGCCGCCGACCTTTCCCAGAGCAAGCGCAACGGCGGCAAGTATCCGTTCTATGCCGATGCCTGGCTGCCTTCCGACGCGATCCGCGGCGAGCTGGCCGAGAAGTGGGTGTGGAGCGACAATCCGCTGAAGCTCACGATCGATCTGCGCAAGGGCGTGATGTTCCCCGAGAAGCCGGGCGTCATGAAGGAGCGCGAGCTGACCGCCGAGGACGTCGTCTTCGCCTTCAACCGCCTGGCCAACAGCCCCAAGAAGATCGCGGGCTACTTCGACCATGTCGAGAAGGTCGAGGCGACCGACAAGTACACGGTCGTCTTCACCTTCAAGTACTTCAACGCCGAATGGGACTACCGCTTCGGCTGGGGCTACTACTCGACCATCACGCCGAAGGAAGTGGCCGATGCCGGCGCCACCAACTGGAAGAACGTGAACGGCACCGGCCCGTTCATGCTGAGCGACTTCGTCCAGGGCAGCTCCAACACCTACTCCAAGAACCCGATCTACTGGGACAAGGAGAAGATCGACGGCGTCGAGTACAAGCTGCCGTTCCTCGACAAGGTCGTCTATCGCACGATCAAGGACGAGGCGACCTTCCTGACCGCGCTGCGCACCGCCAAGCTCGACCTGCTGGAGAATATCCGCTGGAGCGCCGCGGACGATCTCAAGAAGACGACGCCGCAGCTCAAATGGTCGCGCTGGCTCGGCATGAGCGGCCAGTTCCTGGCGATGCGGGTCGACACCAAGCCGTTCGACGATATCCGCGTCCGCCGCGCGCTCAACATGGCGGTGAACAAGCAGGAGATCGTGAAGGCCTATTACGGCGGCAACGCCGAACTGTTCGCCTATCCGCAGCATCCCGACTATCTCGGCTACTACGAGCCGCTGGAGGCGATGCCGGAGTCGGTGAAGGAGCTGTACACCTTCAATCCCGACAAGGCGAAGAAGCTGCTGGCCGAAGCGGGCTATCCCAAGGGCTTCAGCTTCAAGGTCCAGGTCTGCTCCTGCAATCCCGACCACATGGACCTGCTGCCGCTGGTCTCCGCCTATCTCGAGGCGGTGGGCGTCAAGCTCGAGATCCAGCCGATGGAATATGCGGCCTTCCTCTCGGCGATGACGACCAAGACCAACGCCCCCGGCTACTTCATGAACAACGGCCACACCAACCCGACGACGACGATCCGCAAGAGCTTCGTCACCAAGGAAGTGTGGAACCCGTCGCAATATTCGGACCCGGCCTTCGACAAGAAGGTGGCCGACATGTACCAGGAGCGCGACGAGGCCAAGCGCCAGGTCATGATCAAGGAGCTCACGAAGGAGATCCTCGAGAAGACGCCATACATCTGGCTGCCGACGCCCTACATCTATACGGCGTGGTGGCCGTGGGTGAAGGGCTACAACGGCGAGCTGCGCGCCGGCGCGGTGCGGCCCGGCCCGATCTACGCCCGCATGTGGGTGGACCAGGACCTGAAGAAGAAGATGGGCAAGTGATACTCTGCCCATGACCGCTCCGCTTCTCAGCGTCCGTAACCTGTCGACACGCTTCCGCACCGAACGCGGCACGGTGCGGGCGGTCGACGGCGTGTCGTTCGACGTCGCCGCCGGCGAGACCCTGGCGATCGTGGGCGAATCGGGCTCGGGCAAGAGCGTGACCGCGCTCTCGATCCTGCGCCTGATCCCCGATCCGCCGGGCAAGATCGAGGAGGGCGAAATCCTCTTCGAGGGCAAGGACCTGCTGAAGCTCGACGATGCCGGCATCCGCGCCATCCGCGGCGACCGCATCGCCATGATCTTCCAGGAGCCGATGAGCTCGCTCAATCCGGCGCTGACGGTCGGAATGCAGGTCGGCGAGCCGATCAACCTGCACCGCAAGACGGTGTGGGCCAAGGCGCTCGACAAGGCTGCCGAGCTTCTGGGCAAGGTGCGCATCCCCGACGGGCGCAGCCGGCTTTCCTCCTATCCGCACCAGTATTCCGGCGGCATGCGCCAGCGGGTGATGATCGCCATGGCGCTGGCCTGCCAGCCGCAGCTCATCATCGCCGACGAGCCGACGACGGCGCTCGACGTCACGGTGCAGGCGCAGATCCTGGCGCTGCTCAAGGAACTGACGCGCGAGGCCAACTCCGCGATGATCCTGATCACCCACGATCTCGGCGTCGTGGCGCGCTACGCCGACCGGGTCGTGGTGATGTATGGCGGCCGCATCGTCGAGACCGCGCCGGCGCGCCTTCTCTACAAGACGCCGCGCCATCCCTATACGCGCGGCCTTATGGCTTCGGTGCCGCGGTTGGACGGCGACACCGACCGGCCGCTGGTGCCGATCGAGGGCCAGCCGCCCGATCTCGCCACTTTGCCGCCGGGCTGCGCCTTCGCTCCGCGCTGCAAGGACGCGACCGACCGCTGCCGCAGCGAGCGGCCGCCGCTGGTCGAGAGCGCTCCCAATCATTTCTCAGCGTGCTTCTTCCATGACCGCCTCGCCGCCTGATCCCGTCCGCTCCGATACGGTCCTGAGGGTCGAGGGCCTGAAGATCCATTTCCCGATCACGGCGGGCGCGATCCTGCGCAAGCAGGTCGGCACGGTGAAGGCCGTCGACGGCGTGAGCTTCAGCGTGGCGCGCGGCGAGACTCTGGGCCTGGTGGGCGAGTCGGGCTGCGGCAAGTCCACCACGGGTCTTGCGATCCTGCGCATGCTCGACGTGACCGACGGCAAGATCGAGTTCGAAGGCGAGGACATCACGCGTCACGATCGCAAGCGCATGCGGCCGATCCGGCGGCGGATGCAGATGGTCTACCAGGATCCCTACGGCTCGCTGAACCCGCGCATGAAGGTGGCCGACATCGTGGGCGAGCCGCTGGTGGTCCACGGGCTGGCGTCCGACCAGGGCAAGTACCGCGCCCGCGTCGCCGATCTCCTGAGGATGGTCGGCCTGCTGCCCGACATGGCCGAGCGCTATCCGCACGAATTCTCCGGCGGCCAGCGCCAGCGCATCGGCATCGCCCGCGCGCTCGCACTGGAGCCGACCTTGCTGATCTGCGACGAGCCGGTCTCGGCGCTCGACGTGTCGATCCAGGCGCAGGTCGTGAACCTGTTCATGGAGCTGCAGGACCGGCTCGGCCTCACCTACATCTTCATCGCCCACGATCTCAGCGTGGTGCGCCACATCAGCGACCGCATCGCCGTGATGTATCTCGGTCGCATCGCCGAGATCGCCACGAGGGTCCAGCTCTACAAGGACCCGCTGCATCCCTACACGCAGGCGCTGCTGGCCGCCGTGCCGATCGCCGATCCCGAGCTGGAAGCCGCGCGCGGCGCCGACATCATCGCCGGCGAAATCCCCAGCGCCATGCGCCCGCCGCCGGGTTGTCGCTTCCACACCCGCTGTCCCCGGGCGATGGACGTCTGCAAGACCCTCGACCCACCGCTGAAGGAGATGGACGACGGGCGAGCTGTTGCCTGCCACTTGCATTCATAGCTGGGAGCGCGCCACTTCGGGCGGAGGTTACTCCGCCCGAAGTGGCGCTCATGGATCATGATGGCGCCACTGGAGTGGCGCGCTCCCAGCAAAGATCTCTACGAACGCTGCAGCGCCGCGCACTGTTCGAGGACCCAGGCTTTCCGTTCCTCGAACACTGCGGGCGGGCGGTTGAGTTCGGGGCGTTGGTGGAACCAGCCGATCGTGGCCATCCAGCGGATCAGGCGGAACTGCGGGATCAAGCTCAGGGCTTCGTCGGGGACCGGACGGTTGGCGCGATAGCCGGCGAGGAATGCGCGCTCGATCTCGTCGGCATTGGGCTTGGTCTGCCAATGCGTGAGCGCGGTGGCGATGTCGTATTGATGCCAGCCATAGCCCGCGTCGTCGAAGTCGATGACCGTCAGCCGGTCGCCGTCGACCACGATGTTGCCGGGATGCATGTCGGCGTGGATCACGCTGTAGGCGGACGGGTCCTGGCTGAGGCGGCTCAGCAAATCGTGCATGCGTTGCCGGACATCGAGCAGAAGGCGGCGCTCACCGGCCGAGAGCGAGCGATGCTCCCAGAACTCGCCCCAATGCGGTGCCATTCCCATCAGCCCGGCGCTGTCGAGCGCATGTCGCTTGAAGCCCGGTGGCGGTTGCCAGGCGCTGGCCTGGTTGTGCATCGCGGCGGTGATGGCGCCGAGCTGTTTGAAAGACTCTTCGATGCGCTTCTGGTCTGAGGTTTCGGCCAGCACGTCGGAGAGCAGGCGGCCATCGGTCCAGCTCGCCATGCCGGCATATCGCTGCTCGCCCGTGGCGGGGATTGTCACCGGGACATAGTCCCGGCCGTCGCGCGTCATCACGGCCTCGGGGACATCGATACCGGCCTCGGCCAGCGCCCGGATCCAGGCCCGCTCGGAGACCAGCTCCTCGAGCGTATGATAGCCCGGCCGGTGCAGGCGAAAGACGTAGGCCCGGCCATCGCCTCCGTCGGTCACCCGGAACGTGACGTTCTCGGAGAGCGACACCAGGGTCAGGTCCTGCGCATCGATCGGAAAGGCCGCGAGGGCGGCGCGCGCGGCCGGCGCAAAAGTCCGATCGACGGTCTCGTTGTCCATCGAGGCGCTAGCCGTCGACTTCGGCCATCGTCGCGTCGAATGCGACGAGGAACTCCTCCGCATGGCCCTGCGTGAAGACCAGCGGCGGCCGGATCTTCACGACATTCTTGTAGGCACCGGCATTGCTCGTCAGGAAGCCGCGATCCTTCAGGCGATTGATGACGTCGACCGCCTTGTCCATGTCGGGGTCCCGTGCGGCATCGGTCTTCGCGATCTCGACGCCGATGAACAGCCCATGGCCGCGCACGTCGGCGATCGACGCGAAGCGGCCCTTGCGCTCGGCCAGCGCCGATTTCAGGAACGCTCCCACGGTGGCGACATTCTCGCGCAAATTCTCGCGCTCGATGACGTCGATCACCGCCATGCCGACTGCCGCCTGCAGCGGGCTGGACGCGAAGGTGTTGAAGTAGCGCGTCGCGGACCGGAAGGTCTCGACCAGCTTGCGGCTCGCGGCGGTGGCCGCCAGCGGCAGGCCATTGCCCATCGGCTTGCCGGTGACGACGATGTCGGGCTTGAAGCCCAGAACGTCGTAGCCCCACCAGCGGCCGCTGCGGCAATAGCCGGCCTGGACCTCGTCGGCGATCACCAGGCCGCCCGCTTCGTGCACGATCTCCACGGCGCGCGGCATGAAGTTGCGCGGCACGTCGGGCAGGCCCTCGTTGGCGAAGATCGAGCAGACGATCAGCCCGGCGAAGCCCGTGCCGTCCTCCTCGAAGCCACGGATCGCCTGCCGCAGTCTGTCGAGATAGGCCTCGCAGAGTTCGTCCTCGCTGGCGCCGGGCACCAGCGGGCGCAGCATCTCGGGGAAGGGGATCGCGCGCACGTCGCCGGCGGTGTTCTGGCCGGCGCCGATGCGGGTCATCTTGCCGACCGCCTCGCTATTGCCGTGATAGGTCGCGTTGGTGCAGACGATGCCGGACTTTCCGGTGGCCATACGCGCCATGCGCAGCGCCACCTCGTTGGCCTCGGTGCCGGAGCAGGAGAAGATCACGCTCTCGATCTCGGGCCCGTGCAGCGCCGCCAGCCGTTCGGCGAAGGAAACGATGCCTTCGTGCAGGTAGCGACTGTGGACGTTCAGCGTCGACTGCTGGCGCGCCATCGCCTCTACCACGTGCGCGTTGGCATGACCGACGCAGGGCACGTTGTTGTACATGTCGACGTAGCGCCGCCCCTCGGGGTCGAACAGCTCCACGCCCTGGCCCCGCACGATGTGCAGGGGCGTGCTGTAGAAGAGCGGCGCGCCGGCGCCGAAAGCGCGGTCGCGACGTGCTGCGAGTGATTCAGCCGGTGTCGTCGCGTTCATGATCTCCGTCCTACATCTTCCCCGAAACGATGCGTGCGCCGAGGGCCCAGCGATGGACCTCGGACGGGCCATCGTAGATGCGGAAGGCGCGGGAGTCGCGGAAGAAGCGCTCGACCACCGTGTCGCGGGTGATGCCGAGGCCGCCCAGGATCTGCATGCAGCGGTCGGCGACGCGGAAATAGGCCTCCGAGCAGATGACCTTGGACATCGAGCTCTCGTTCGAGGCGCGCTCGCCCTGGTCGAGCAGCCACGCCGTGTGCCAGATCGAGAGCCGCGCCTGGTTCATGTCCATCAGATTGTCGGCCAGCATGAACGACACGCCCTGGTGCTCGCCGAGTTTCTTGCCGAAGGCGACGCGGGTGCGGGCGTATTCGGTGGCGATGTCCTGAGCGCGCATCGCAGCACCCAGCCAGCGCATGCAGTGGCTGAGGCGGGCCGGGGCGAGGCGGACCTGGGCATAGCGGAAGCCCTTGCCGATCTCGCCCAGCACCGCGTCGGCCGGCAGGCGCAGGTTCTTGATCTCGATCACGCCGTGGCCGCCGGTGAAGCTCGAGTCCATCGTGTCGAGCGTGCGCTCGATGCGGATGGCGGGATCGGGCAGGTCGGCCATGAACATGGTGGCGTGGCCGTCCATCGGCCCGCCCTCGTTCTTGGCCATGATGATGGCGCAGCGCGCGCCCTCGGCGCCGGTGATCAGCCACTTGCGGCCGTTGATCACCCATTCGTTGCCTTCGAGGCGCGCCGTCGTCGTCATCAGGCTGGGGTCGGAGCCTGCGCCGCCGGGCTCGGTCATGCAGAAGATCGAGCGGATCTGGCCTGTCGCCATGCGCTTCAGGAAATGCTCGCGCTGGTCGGGCCGGGCCACGACGTCGAGCAGATGGATGTTGCCCTCGTCGGGCGAGGCGCAATGGATGGCCGTCGGCCCCAGGATCGAATAGCCCGCCGCCTCGAAGACATGGGCGCGGCCGACCTGGCTCAGCGCCTGGCCGCCATATTCCTTCGGCACCTGCGGCGCGAACACGCCGGCGGCCTTGGCCAGCTCGTTCATCTCGATCCGCAGTTCGTCGGTCGGCCCGTGCGCCGTCCAGCGCGGGTCGGTCTCGTAGGGGATGATCTTGTCCTTGACGAATTCCTTCACCTTGGCGGCCAGGTCGGTGATCGCCGCCGGCGGCGTGAAATTGAGGTCGTCGATCTTCTGCTTGGCCGTCACGAAACTCTCCCGCGTTTGCGGCGGAAATCTAGCATGGCGCGCGGTCGACGGGGCATCGGGGCGGTCGCAGAGCAGATTGCAACCATTGCGTGCTTTACTAACAATCGATTCGTTCTTTAATTGTTCCTGACATAGGACGGGAGCACGACATGCAGGCGACGGTTCGGACGGTGGCGTTCCAGGGGATCGATGTCCTGCCGGTGGACGTGCAGGTGCTGGTGGCGCCGGGCACCATCGCCTTCGCGGTTGTCGGGCTGGCCGACAAGGCGGTGGGCGAGAGCCGGGAGCGGGTGCGGGCCTGTTTCCGCGCGATGGGCCTCGCCCTGCCGCCGCAGCGCATCACCGTGAACCTGTCGCCGGCCGACCTCGCCAAGGAAGGCAGCCACTACGACCTGCCGATTGCGCTGGGGCTCCTCGCTGCTCTGGGCGTGCTGCCGCGCGAGAGCGTCGAAGGGTTCGTGGTTTTGGGCGAGCTGGCGCTCGACGGTTCGCTCTGCCGGGTGCCGGGCGTCCTGCCGGCGGCGATCGCCGCCCAGGCGGCGGGGCGCGGCGTGATCTGCCCGTCGGTGTGTGGAGGCGAAGCGGCTTGGGGTGGCTTCGACTCCCTCCCGGATACCGACCGGCCGCCGATCATCGCCGCGCCCTCGCTGCTCGCATTGATCAACCATCTGCGCGGACAGCAAACGCTGCCGGCGCCCGAGGCGCTGATGGCCGACGACCGCGCGACCTATCCCGACCTTGCCGAGATCAAGGGCCAGGAGAGCGCCAAGCGCGTCCTCGAGATCGCGGCCGCCGGCGGTCACAATCTGCTCATGGTTGGTCCCCCAGGCTCGGGCAAGTCGATGCTGGCCGCTCGCCTGCCGGGCCTGCTGCCGCCGCTCGACCCGGAGGAGGCGCTGGAAGCCTCGATGGTGCGCTCGCTGGCCGGCGACCTGGGCGAGGGGCGCCTCAGTCGCCGCCGTACCTTCCGCGATCCGCACCATTCGGCGACCCTGCAGGCGCTGGTCGGCGGCGGCGCCCGGCCCAAGCCGGGCGAAGTCTCGCTCGCCCATCACGGCGTGCTGTTCCTCGACGAACTGCCGGAGTTCAACCGCGCTACGCTCGAAGCCCTGCGCCAGCCGCTGGAGAGTGGCCGCGTGACCGTGGCGCGGGCCAACGCGCACGTCACCTATCCGGCGCGCTTCCAGCTCGTTGCCGCCATGAACCCCTGCCGCTGCGGCCATCTCATGGATCCGGGCCGATCCTGCGCCCGCGGCCCGCGCTGCGGCGCCGATTACCAAGCCAAGCTCTCGGGCCCGTTTCTCGATCGCATCGACCTCACCATCGACGTGCCGGCCGTCGCGGCCGCCGATCTCGCCTTGCCGCCGCCCGCCGAAAGCTCGGCCGACATCGCCGCCCGCGTCGCCGCCGCCCGCACTGTCCAGCGCGAACGGCTGGCCGAACTCGATGCCAAGGGGAAGCTGGTCGCCATCGAAGCCGACTCATCTGCGGGTTTGCTGGCCGACCGCGCCCGCAACTGGTCGAAGCCCCGCTGCAACGCCGACACCGACGGCGCGCTTCTCGCGTCCATCGCCGAACCCGATGCCGAGGGCCGCGCATTGCTCGCCCGCGCCGCCGAGCGCCTCGGCCTCTCCGCCCGCGCCTGGCACCGCACGCTCAGAGTCGCGCGCACGCTGGCCGACCTCGACGGCTCCGACGCGGTGCGTCGTCTCCATATTGCCGAGGCGCTGAGCTACCGCCGGCCCCAGCCGCGCTCGATGCTGGCCGCCTGAACCTCTCGCTCCTAGCCAATATACGACGCGTTACCGAGCGATCTGCCAGCCTGCAATAATCAGCGACGCAACTCCGACGAAAAATCCTGTAAACGTGAGAATTGCTGGAATGCGAATATTTGACCGTTCCGGATTGGATTCCTCTTTGCCGGTATCGATCTCATTCATCGTTCCAGTGATCGCCATCAATGTCCAAAACGCCAAGATGATTGTCGCCGCAAAGGCCAGCCACGAGATTTTGAGTGGCAGAGGAAGAAAAATCGGACCGTCCTTGGGGCTGAACTTTTCCGCAAATGTCACCGTGAAGGCGAGAAGTGCTGCTGACACGGTAATGATTTGTGCCACGAGTGTGTTTGACGCCTTCAGCCCTTCAATTCCTGCAGCCACGTGAAGCTCCTTCATCTCAACAGATGGGCCACAATGGACACAGGACACCTAAGGCACGTGATAGTGTCTCCTCACCGATTGTCTGCGGATTAACCTCTCGATAACCTTCGATTGCATGGGATTGGACAATCATTTCGGCGACGAGTTTCTCGAAGGCAAGAGAGGCGATTTCTACCCGATCTTCGTGCTGGTCAGACGGTAGGCGGGCAATTTCAGTTGCTGCCTTTGAAGCAAATCCTTTGATATCTCCAAGTGCTCCATGCCCAAACTGAACTTTTTCACGGGCGGCATAAGCCTGCGCAGCTGAAAAAATTGCATCGGCAATCTCTAGCTCTTTCATGGCTGTTGCCCCGTTTTGTCATTGCGATGACCCCGCTTAAGCGGGGCCGACACCCGCTAGCATTGAGTATCGATCTTCAGGGCACAACGATGGATTGTCCACAATTCTCAGGTCCGATCCGAGCTTGCGTGCTGGATCGGCGATGGCGTGCTACCGATCCCGATTCTCCATGATGATGATCGTCCGCCGGAGCGCTTCCGTATCGAGCGCCGTCTGGCCCTTGAAGGGTTGGTCCATGATGAACACGAAGCCGATGAAGGCGCCCATCACGGCCATCTGGGCGGAGAGGACATAGGCCCGGAAGGCGCTCCGCTGCATGGTGCTGGAGATGAACAGCAGCATGAGGACGGCGAACAGCACGACCTGCCAGTAGGGCTTGGGCAGGCCGGTCGAGACGGCGTTGAGCCTGGCGTCGCGGGACTCGGCGATCGAGTCGAAGGACCGCAGGATCTCGGCATAGATCGTCGTCTCGCGGCCGGGCTGGGGTTCGATGCCGAAGATTCCCCGCGACAAGGGGGCAAGGGCCAGGCGGACCTTGGCGCTGCGTTCGCCGCGCAGCATCGCCGGCCATTCGTCGTCGACGATCGCTTTGGCGTAGGCCAGCAGGTTGAGCCGGAGCTCCGTGACCGACTCGTCGCCATAGCGGTTGAGCAGCCTGTCGAGCCGGTTGATCTGCGAGGCCTCGGTCGCGATCAGCGAATCGACCTTGCGGAAGTTGCTCTCGGCCTCGACCAGGGTGAAGGCCAGCACCAGGCTCGTCATGGTGAAGAGCGTGGCCTGCATGCGCAGCACGAAGTCGTAGGTTTCGTTGGTGGTCCGCAGGTAGGGCAGCCGCTGGACCAGCGACGGCAGGACGAGGATGGCGCCGGCCATCGTGACGGCGCCCATCACCAGGATGAGGGTCTCGGGGAGCGAATAGAGCCAGTCGATCATGGTCCTGTTCTAGCGAGGGGAGGCTTCAGTATCGAGTCGACGACGCCTCCCGAGATTGATCCTCGACCGGCCGTTCGACTAGGGTCGCGTCGTCGCGGTCGCGCCTGGCCGGGGCAAGAGAGAAAAGAGCCTGGCTATGATCCGTCTCCTGATGCGCGTTCTTCTGTCCCGGTACACAATCGGCCTGATTTCCCTGCTGATCTGCGTCCCCATGCTGATCACTCTGACTGAAGTTTCCAAGGCGCTATGGTCCAAGCCCGACATCAAGGAGGAGATGGATATCGTCACCGGTATCGGCATCATCATGATCGGCTGGGGCGTCCTCCTCGAGGAGCGCAAGACCCTGCGCGAGATCTTCGGCCTGCTGGATGGGCCGGACGAAGCCTGGCAGGAGCTGATCGACCACAAGTGTCACAATTACGGGGTCGGCCAGCTCTCCATCGGCCTGATGGCCGAGATCTGCATCGAACTGATCAAGATTCCCAACACCATCATCTACACCGGCGAAGTCGACGACTACATGGTCGCCGCCGGCCTCCTCTTCGTGGGCGTGGGGGCGCTCCTGCTCGTCCGTCACGTCCTTGTCATGTTCTTCTTCGTGCCGCGGTCGGCCGTCGCGGCGCACTGACGGTCAGGGATCGATCAGCACGCCGGGGTTCATCATCCCCCTGGGATCGAGTTCCCGCTTGGCGCCGCGCAGCGCCCGGGCGAACAGCTCCGGCCGCTGCCTGTCGTAGAACGGCCGGTGGAAGCGGCCCACCGCGTGATGGTGCGTGGTCGTGCCGCCATGCTCCACCGTGGCGGCGGTGCAGGTCGACAGGACCTCCATGAACTGCTGAAGCGCGTCCTTCTTCGGGTCGAACAGGCCGCCGAAGGTGAAGTAGAGACAAGGCCCGTCGGGATAGACGTGGGTGAAGCGGCAGGTGACCGTCCCCTCGCGGCCCGTCACCGCCTTGATCGTGTCCTTGGCGATCTTCGTGATCTTCGCATGGAAGTCGCGCGTCCGCTCCCAGGTCATCGAGGTCTCGAAGGTCGAGGACAGGATGCCGCGCGCCACCGCATGCTCACCATAGTGCGGCGCACGGATGAACTTGTTGCGCCAGGCGCCGGCGGCGCCGGAGCGATGGGCATTCTCGTCGTCGTCGCTCTGGTCGGCGACGCCACCGTGCGCTGCACAGATTTCCAGCGCCCGCTTCATCCAGGCGTCGAGCGGATGGTCGGGCGATTCGAAGGCCAGCACGAGCACGGCCTCCTCGTTGCTCCACGGGATTCCGGGCAGCGCCTCGCGCGCCTCGAGCAGGCGGCAATTGGCGGGATAGAGGCCGGCCTGCGTGATGTCGCGCACCGCGTCGGCGCCGGCATAAAAGTCTCGGAAGCGCACGCTGGCGGAGGCACGGAAGGTCGGCTTCTTGCGCAGCCGCACCCAAGCCTCGGTGATGATGCCCAGAATGCCCTCGGAGCCGATGAACATCCGGTCCGGGCTGGGACCGGCGCCGGAGCCGGGCAGACGGCGCGTCTCCAGCGTGCCGGCGGGCGTCACGACGCGCGTGCTCTCCACGAAATCGTCGATATGGGTGTAGAGCGTGGCGTAGTGGCCGCCCGAGCGCGTGGCGATCCAGCCGCCCAAGGTCGAGCATCGATAGGCCTGCATGTAGTGGCGCATGGTGAACGGCGTGTCGCGCAGCGCGTCCTCGATCGCGGGCCCGTAGATGCCGCCCTGGATGCGCGCGGCCTGGCTCACCGCATCGACCTCCAGCACCTTGTCCATGTGGCGCGTCGAGATCGTCACGACCTTGTCGAAGGCGGCCGAGGGTTCGATGCCCTTCACCACCGACGAGCCGCCGCCATAGGGGATCGCCTTGGCGCCGATGCGATCGCACCAGTCGAGGACCTTCACGATGTCCTCTTCGGTCTCGGGAAAAGCCACCGCGTCGGGCGGGTTGGGCACGGAGCGCATGAACATGCGCAGCGTGTCGAAGCCCGCCTTGCCGTAGCTGTGCTCCAGCCGGGTCAGGTGATCGGTGCGCACCATCGCCTGCAGCGCCGACGGCACCTCGACGCGACTTTTGCGCAACTCGATCTCGTCCGCCTTGGGCGGCGCCTTCACGTCGAAGCCGGAGAGGCCGTAGCGTTCGGCGATCTCGGCCTCCCAGGGCCGGATCTCGTCCGGTGTCAGGTCCTCGTCGGCGTAACCCCAAGCATAGAACTTCTTCTGCCGCCGCATGTTTCCTCCGGTGTCTTTTTCATTGTCTTCAGGCCGCGAAGGCGATCGGCTTCGTCGTCCCCTTGATCTGCGTGCGATGCATGATGCGCCGCGCGGTTTTGTCGAACGGGTCGCGGCGATGCATGGTCGAGCGATTGTCCCACATCACGAGGTCGCCCAGCTTCCAGACATGCTGGTAGATGAAGCGCGGCTGCGTGACATGCGCCCACAGTTCTTCGAGCACCGCGTCGGACTCGGCCCTGGTGTAGCCCTCGACATAGGAGTTGCGCCGGCGGCCGAGATAGAGCGTGGCGCGGCCGTTGACCGGATGGCGCAGGATCGCCGGATGCCAGGCGCCCGGTGCGACCATCGGATCGTCGGTCGGCGTCACGCCCTTGCGCAGGAAACCGCCGGAATTGTAGGTGCCGTCGTGCTTCACCCGGCGACCTTCGATCTTCGCACGGAGGTTGGCGGGCAGGGCATCGCAAGCCGCCTGCATGCTGGTGAACCAGGTGTTGCCGCCCGTCGGCGGGATCTCCAGCGAATAGAGCATCGAGGCGTCGGGCGGCACGTCGAGATAGCTCATGTCGGTGTGCCAGACGGCCTCGCCATCGCCCAGGGCGCCGATCGGGTCGCCCTTGGTGTCGAGAACGTTCGACACGACATAGATGTCGGGATAGCCCGGCGGGCTGATGCGGCCGCGTTCCTGGTTGGGCGGCGGATCGAGTTCGCCGAAGCGGCGGCTGAAGGCCAGTAGATGGTCGTCGTCGAGCTGCTGGCCGCGCAGCAGGATCATCGAATGCGCGTACCAGGCGCGCTCGATGGCGGCGAATTCCTCGTCGCTGAAGTTGCGCAGGTCGACGCCGAGGATTTCCGCTCCGACGGCTTCGGTCACCGGACGCACTGTTACGGTCATGTCGTTTTCTCCAGCTTTGCGATGATGATCGGCCGGCCGCGCAGGCCGATCAAGCGCCGAGCGCCAGCACCAGCCACTTCAGCAGGACGTCGGCGACCACGGGCGACAAGGGTCCGGCAAAGCCCGGATCGATTGGGCCTGTCACGGATTTGAAATTGTGGCTGACCTGCGGGACCACCACGGCCTCGCCCGAGATGTTGCGCCCGCGCAATGCGTCGATCAGCGGCTGCACGTCTTCCATCGGCACGACCTGCTGGTCGGCGCCGCCCTGCACGATCAGGCAGGCCAGCCGGCTCTCCGCCAGCGTCGTGGCGGGATCGAAGGACAGCAGGCTTTGCAGGAACGGACCGGCATAGAGCGGGAACAGGAGCTGCAGCTCGGGCGGCAGGTTGGTCGGCACGCGACCGGTTTTGAGGATGGCGGCGATGGCGCGATCGGTCGGCAGGCGCAGCGCCGGCGGCGCGTTGCGCGCGATCTGCTCGCGCAGGATCACGTCGAGGCGGCGGCCCGGCGTGGCGGCCAGCACCAGCGCATGCAGCTTCTTTGCAGCGAGCGCCTTGCTCGCCGCGAGCGCCAGCAGGCCGCCTTCGCTGTGGCCGAGCAGCGCCGTCGCATAGGGCTTGATCTCGTCGTGGCGCAGCAGCTCGGCATGCGCGGCCTCGACATCGCCCACGAAATTGTCCCAAGCGAAGAAGGCTTCCTGCTCCTCAAGCGAACCGCGCGGCCGCGGCGTCGACTGGCCGATGCCGCGCTTGTCGTAGCGCAGCGAGGCGATGCCGTTGCGCGCCAGCAGCTCGGCGATGTCCTTCAAGAGGTCGATGCGATCGGGCGCCAGCGGGTTGTTGCCGTTGCGGTCGGTCGGTCCGCTGCCGGCGACCAGCACGACGCCCGGCACATACTGGATCTCGCTGAACAGCGGCATCAGCAGGGTGCCGGCCAAGGCGACGCCGCCCGCGCCGGCGAAGCGCACCGGCCGTTCCTTGGTCTTGCCCCTGGCGTACCAGCTACCGGCGTCGGTCAGCGACTTCTGTGCCAATGCCGTCCCCGGCGCGAGCGCCGCCGCGGCCAGCAGCGTGCGCCGACCGATCACCCCGCCTTGTCCTGTTTTGGCATGTTGGTCACGCCATGGCTCATGATGCGGCCGCCGAAGATGTGGACATGAAAATGGAACACGAGCTGGCCGCCGTTCGGTCCATGGTTGGCGACGATGCGATAGCCCTCGGGATCGAGGCCGAGATCGTGTGCGACCTTCGACACGGCACGCCAGAAGCCGACGATCATCTCCGGCGGCGCCTTGGCGCCGAAATCGGCCTGGCTGATGTACTCGCCCTTCGGGATCACCAGCACATGCACCGGCGCCAGCGGCGCGATGTCGTGGAAGGCCAGCGTGAATTCGTCCTCGTGCACCTTCCTGCAGGGCAGCTCGCCGCGCAGGATGCGGGCGAAAACATTGTTGCGGTCGTAGGCGGACGTCATGGGTGCGGGGGCGGACATGGCGGGCTCCGTGAGGGGCGGCAAAACGGGTCGAGCCCTGGAAGGCCCGCGGTCCCAATATAGGAAAGGTTCGATCCGCCTCCACCCGGGGAGACGCAAAGGACGAGCGAAGAGTCGCTAGCGCTTGCGGCTGGCCTTCTCGGCGATGCCGGACAGGCCTTCGCGGCGGGCGAGCTCGTCCCACACCGACTTGGGCTGCACGCCGACCGCGGCCCACAGGGTCAGCAGGTGGTAGAGCATGTCGGCACTCTCGGCGACGAGCTTGGCCTTGTCGCCGCGAATGCCCTCGATCAGCGCCTCGACGGCTTCCTCGCCCAGCTTCTTGGCGATCTGCTGGCGGCCGCGGCTGAACAGGCGGGCCGTGTAGGAGGTTTCAGGATCCGCGCCCTTGCGGCTGTCGATCACGAGATACAGGCGATCGAGCGTGTGCTCGTCGATCGTGACGATGCTGGGCCTGCCCTGTGCCTTCTTGGCTTTTTTCTTCTTCGCCATCCGGGGGAAACTCCGTCGCCCGAGGGGAGGGCGATCGAAAATCTGATTACGCCTCTTCGGTGGGCGCCGCTGCGACTTTACGCGAAAATCATGCCGCGCGCGAGATTTGTCGTACCGGAACGCCGGCGCGCGCGAGATGTTCCTTCGCCTGCGCGATGGTGAATTCGCCGAAATGGAAGATCGAGGCGGCGAGCACCGCCGAGGCACCGCCCTTCGTCACGCCGTCGACCAGATGATCGAGCGTGCCGACGCCGCCCGAGGCCACGACCGGCACCGGCACGGCATCCGATACCGCGCGCGTGAGTTCGAGATCGAAGCCCGACTTCGTACCGTCACGATCCATCGAGGTGAGCAGGATCTCGCCCGCACCCGACTCCGCCATGCGGCGCGCCCACTCGATCGCGTCGAGGCCGGTGCCCTTGCGGCCGCCATGGGTAAAGACTTCCCACTTGCTGGAACCGGTGCTGCGCGCGTCGATGGCGACGACGATGCACTGGTCGCCGTATTTCTCGGCCGCCTCGCGCACGAATTCCGGCCGCGCTACCGCGGCCGAATTGATCGACACCTTGTCGGCGCCGGCCAGCAGCAGGCGGCGGATATCCTCGACCTGGCGCACGCCGCCGCCCACTGTCAGCGGCATGAAGCACTGCTCGGCCGTGCGGCTGACGACATCGAGGATCGTGTCGCGGTTCTCGTGGCTCGCCGTGATGTCGAGGAAGGTGAGCTCGTCGGCGCCGGCTGCGTCATAGATGCGCGCCTGCTCGACCGGGTCGCCGGCATCGCGCAGGCCGACGAACTGCACGCCCTTCACGACTCGGCCGTCCTTGACGTCGAGGCAGGGGATGATGCGGACCTTCAGCATGGCGCCGCTACTCGCCCTTCAGCACGCGGATCGCGTCGGGGACCGTCACGCGACCGTCATAAAGCGCGCGGCCGACGATGGCGCCGACGATGCCGAACTCCTCGGTGGGCTTCAGCTCGCGCAGGTCGTCGAGCGAGCTGACGCCGCCCGAGGCGATGACCGGCGTGGTGAGATGCTGGGCGAGGGTGATCGTGGCGTCGACATTGACGCCGCCCATGGCGCCGTCGCGGTCGATGTCGGTGTAGATGATGGCCGCGACTCCGGCATCCTCGAAGCGCAGCGCGAGGTCGAGCGCCCGCACCGTGCTCTGCCGGGTCCAGCCGTCGACCGCGACGATGCCGTCGCGGGCGTCGATGCCGACCGCGATGCGGCCCGGCCACTGCTTGCAGGCGGCCTTCACCAGGCCCGGCTCCTTGACCGCGATGGTGCCGAGGATCACCCGCTTCACGCCGGCCTCGAACCACTGCGCGATACTCTCGATGGTGCGGATGCCGCCGCCGAGCTGGGTCGGCACGTCGACCTCCTGCAGGATGCTCTCGACCGCCGCGCGGTTGACCGGATGGCCCTCGACCGCGCCGTTGAGGTCGACCAGATGCAGCCATTCGCAGCCGGCATTGGTGAAGGCCTTGGCCTGGGCGGCCGGGCTGTCGTTGAACACCGTGGCACGCTGCATGTCGCCGCGGAGAAGGCGCACGCACTTGCCGTCCTTGAGGTCGATCGCGGGAAATAGAATCATGGCGGCCGGGGTTTAGCGCGGGTCGCCCGGCGACGCCACCCCGCGGGGCCGAGCGTCGCAGTGCCACGACTGATGAGGCGGTGGGACGTGTGTCGCAAACCGGAACTGGCTATAGTTTTTTCATGACCCGCTTTACCCCCGAACTTCTCGCCGCCGACCTGGCCGATCTCACCGCCATCCGCCGCGACATCCATCGCCATCCCGAGACCGCCTTCGAAGAGGTGCGGACGGCCCAGATCGTGGCCGACAAGCTCACCGCCTGGGGCCTCAAAGTCCATCGCGGCCTCGCCACGACCGGCGTCGTTGGCACCCTGAAGGGCAACCGGCCGGGCCAGAAGACGATCGGCCTGCGCGCCGACATGGATGCGCTGCACCTGCAGGAGAAGAACGGGTTCGACTACGCCTCGTCCATTCCCAACAAGATGCATGCCTGCGGCCATGACGGTCACACGACGATGCTGCTGGGCGCGGCCAAGCAGCTCGCGGCGGCGCCCGACTTCGCCGGCACCGTCCACTTCATCTTCCAGCCTGCCGAGGAAGGCCTCGGTGGCGCGCGCGTGATGATCGAGGAAGGCCTGTTCGAGAAGTTCCCCTGCGACGTGGTCTACGGCATGCACAACATGCCGGGCTTCCCGGTCGGCCACTTCGCCATCCGGACCGGCGCCATGCTGGCGTCGTCCGACAGCTGGGAAGTCGTGTTCAAGGGCACCGGCGGCCACGGCGCCATGCCCGATCGCGGCACCGATCCGACCTTCGTGGCGGGCCAGTTCATCGTGGCAGTGCAGGGCATCGTCGGCCGCAACGTGCCGCCCAGCCAGGCGGCGGTGCTGAGCGTCGGCCATATCGCGGCCGGCACGCCGGGTTCGCCCAACGTCATCCCGTCGGAAGTGCTGATCCGCGGCACCGCGCGCAGCTTCTCGGCCGACGTGCGCAATCTCCTGGAGAAGCGTCTGGCCGAGGTCGCGACGGGCATCGCGCAGGCCGGCGGCTGCGAGGCCGTCTGCAAGTACCACCGCCGCTATCCGGCGCTGGTGAACGCCGCCGACCAGACCTCGATCGCCGTTGAAGCGGCGGCGATGACGGTGGGCCGCGAACATGTGGAGGCGAATACGTCGCCGATCGCCGGCGCCGAGGACTTCGCCTTCATGCTGGAGAAGAAGCCCGGCGCCTACATCATGATCGGCAATGGCGGCACGGGCGAGGGCGGCTGCCAGAACGTGCATTCGCCGCTCTACGACTTCAACGACCAGATCCTGACGACCGGCGCGGCCTACTGGATGAACCTCGTCCAGCTCGAGCTGGGCGACGCCGCCTAGTTCCGATCAGCCGTGGTGGTACCACCCGGCATCGGTCTGGTCCCAGGTCAGTCCGTCCTGGACGTGCACGACGACATGAGCGTCGGCGCCGAAATCATAGACGGCGGCGCTCTCGTGCATCGCGACGGGCTCCTCGCTCGCCGGCAGCATCACGCCGTCGGACAGGTCGCTGAGCACGACCAGCGCATCCTCGCCGAGCGACGGCAGGGCGTCGGCCGCAGCGCCGGCAATGCCGTCGACGAACACCTCGCCCGGCTCGCCGAACAACCGGTCGAGCGGCGCGCCATGGGAAACGGCGTCAAGGCCGGCTTCCGCCCAGCGCGAGGCGGGCGTGGCGTAGATCGGCAGGTCGCTGCGGTCGAATTCGACGAGATCGGTGCCGACGACGAAAAGGGCGTCGGCCGAGCTCTCGGAGGGGCCCGAATGGCTCATGGAAAAGTCTTTCGTACTTAAGAATTCAAATAATGCTTCAAATGTAGCCGACAAGCTCTTGAGAATAAAGAAGGAACATCCGGCCCGCGGAATTTCTCTTCGTTCCAGAGGCTTGGGTAAACGGCGCGACTGGCCTAGGGTGCCGCCGATTTGAATTTTCAGGGTTTTGGGGGAGTCGATGAACGGAGCTGAAAGTCTGGTCCGCACCTTGGTCAAGGGCGGCGTCGAGGTCTGTTTCGCCAATCCCGGGACCTCGGAAATGCACTTCGTCGGGGCGCTGGACAGGGTCGAGGGCATGCGCTGCGTGCTCGGCCTGTTCGAGGGCGTCTGTTCGGGCGCGGCCGACGGCTATTACCGCATGACCGACAAGCCGGCCTCGACCCTGCTGCATCTCGGTCCGGGCCTCGCCAATGCGGCGGCCAACCTGCACAACGCCAAGAAGGCGGGCTCCGGTGTCGTCAACATCGTGGGCGAGCACGCGCTCTATCACATCAAGTACGATACGCCGCTGACCGCCGACATCGAGGGCATCGCGCGTCCCTTCTCCCATTGGGTGAAGACCTCGCCGACTTCCAAGACGGTGGCGGGCGACGGCGCGCTGGCCATCCAGGCCGCCAACGTGGCGCCGGGCCAGATCGCCACCCTGATCCTGCCGGCCGACACGGCCTGGGGCGAAGCCGAGGGCGTGGCCGAGACGCCCGCCGCCCCGGCGCCGTCCAAGCCTTCCAGCGAGACGGTCGTTGCGGCCGCCAAGGCGCTCAAGATGCCGGGCGCCATGCTGTTCATCGGCGGCCGTGCGCTGCGCGCCCGTGGCCTCGAGCTGGCCGGCAAGATCGCCGCCAAGACGGGCTGCAAGGTGCAGGGCGCCGGCGGCACGGCGCGCATCGAGCGCGGCGCGGGTCGCATCCCGGTGCTGCGCCTGCACTTCGTGGTCGAGAACGCGCTGGCCCAGCTCAAGGGCACCAAGCAGATGGTGCTGTGCGGCGCCAAGGCGCCGTTCGCCTTCTTCGCCTATCCCGGCAAGCCGTCGGTCCTGTCGCCCGACGATTGCGAGATCTCGACGCTTTGCCCGGTCGAGGGCGATCCGATCGGCTCGCTCGAGGCGCTGGCGATGGAACTCGATGCGATGAACGTGAAGCCAGAGGGCGTTGCCCAGCCGAGCCGTCCGGAGCGTCCGACCGGCAAGTTCACGCTCGACGGCCTCGGCCAGGCGCTCGGCGCGACGATGCCCGAAGGCGCCATCGTGGTCGACGAGTCGGTGACGACGGGCCGCGGCTTCTTCCCGTTCAGCGCCGGCGCTCCGCCGCACGACTGGCTGAACAACATGGGCGGCTCGATCGGCTTCGGCGCTCCCGTCGCCGTCGGCGCGGCCGTCGCCTGCCCGGATCGCAAGGTCATCTGCATGATCGGCGACGGCTCGTCGATGTACACGATCCAGTCGCTGTGGACGATGGCGCGCGAGAATCTCGACGTTTGCGTGATGATCTTCTCGAACCGCTCCTACAACATCCTCTACAGCCAGCTCGCCGATGTCGGTGCGGCCAATCCCGGCCCGCGCGCCATCGACATGCTGACGCTGGACCGGCCGACCCTGCAGTTCACCGATCTCGCCAAGGGCATGGGCGTGGCCGCCGGCAAGGCGACCAACCTGGAGGAGCTGACCAAGCAGCTCACCTACGCCATGTCGAATAAGGGCCCGTACCTCATCGACGTGATCATGTAGGGCGGTCGAGACTCAGTAATCATGGAAGAAGCCCGCCGACGCACGCTGCATGGCCGTCGACGGGGCAAGAAACTGCGAGTCGGGCAGCAGTCGCTGCTCGACACGCTGCTGCCTCGCCTCGAAGTCGCCCTGCCGGCCGAACCCATCGTCACGCCCGATAACGAGGTCGCCGAGAGCGCCGCGAAGATCGATCTCGCGCGTCTTTTCGGCGGCACGCTGCCGCCGGACGGCGTGTGGCTGGAGGTCGGCTTCGGCGCCGGCGAGCATCTCGTCTGGCAGGCCGAGCAGCATCCGAATGTCGGGCTGATCGGCTGCGAGCCCTACATCAACGGCGTCGCCAAGTGCCTGGCGCACATCCAGCGCACCGGCGTGTCGAACGTGCGCCTCTTCACCGACGATGCCCGCTTCGTGATGCAGACGCTGCCGCCGCAGTCGCTGTCGCGCGCCTTCGTGTTGTTCCCCGACCCCTGGCCCAAGACGCGCCACCACAAGCGCCGCTTCGTGCAACGCGCCAACCTCGACGTGCTGGCCCGCCTGATGAAGCCGGGCGCCGAACTGCGCGTGGCGACCGACGATCCGAGTTACCTGCCCTGGATGGTCGAACATGCCTGCCGCCATCCCGACTTCGAATGGCTGGCCGAAAGCCCGGCCGACTGGCGCGGCCGTCCCGAGGACTGGCCCGAGACACGCTACGAAAAGAAGATGCTGGCCGGCCACAAGCCGGTCTTCCTGAGGTTGAGACGGCGCTAGGAAACGGAAAGGTCCCTTCGTCCGGGATGACAATTTTCGGGGATCTGCGCAGTGCGCCCGATGCAAAAAATGATGTCATCCCGAACGAAGTGAGGGACCTTTGCAGCACTATATGTAGAGGGTACCTCTGATCCCCCCATAGAGGGTGCCGGAATCCCTTGCCAGTGGGCGGTCGGAAGCCTATATGCGCGGCATCCTCATCGGGTTCACGGGATGAACCAAAGAAAAAGAGTGGGCCGAAAACCCGCTCTTTTCATTTGGCGCCAGCCCAGCCGCCCAAAACGTCGAGAAGTGCCCACCGCGTGACCGATCTGCTGCGTCGAATCGAAGACATCGTTGCCCCGACGATCGTCGGCATGGGCTTCGAGGTCGTTCGCGTCGCCCTGAGCAAGGGCGGCACCCTGCAGATCATGATCGAGCCCGCCGACGGACGGTCCCTGGACGTCGAGGATTGCGCGACCGTATCGCGCGCCGTCTCGGCCGTGCTGGACGTCGAGGACCCGATCACCGAAGCCTATACGCTGGAAGTGAGCTCGCCCGGCATCGACCGGCCACTCACCCGGCCCAAGGACTATGCGCGCTGGGCGGGTCACATCGCCCGCCTCGAGACCTCGCTCCCGGTCGAGGGACGGCGGCGCTTCAAGGGAACGCTGCTCGGCCTGGACGACGGGCTGGTGCGGCTGCGCCTCGACGACGGCAAGGAAGCCGTGGTGCCGCTCGAGGTGGTCACCCGCGCCAAGCTCGAATTGACCGACCGCCTGATCGAGGAACACCGCCTCGCCGCCGAAGGCGCGGCCGGGCAGACCCACTGAACGACTGGCTAAAGAAGAGGGAAGAGACATGGCGACGACAGCCGATATCCCGCGCCTCGAGATGCTGCAGGTGGCCGACATGGTCGCCCGCGAGAAGGGCATCGAACGCGAGGAAGTGCTCGAGGCGATGGAACAGGCCATCCAGAAGTCCGGCCGCGCCAAGTACGGGCTGGAGCACGACATCCGCGCCGAGATCGACCGCAAGACCGGCGAGATCAAGCTGCTGCGCTACATGCAGGTCTCCGACCTGATCGAGAACGAAAACACCCAGGTGTCGGTGGCCGACGCCCAGCGCCGCAATCCCGAGGCGCAGGTCGGCGACTTCCTGACCGACGAGCTGCCGCCGATCGACTTCGGCCGCGTCGCCGCCCAGACCGCCAAGCAGGTCATCACGCAGCGCATGCGTGAGAGCGAGCGCAAGCGCCAGTACGAGGAATTCAAGGACCGCATCGGCGAGATCGTGTCGGGCGTGGTCAAGAGGGTCGACTACGGCAACATCACCGTCGACCTGCAGCGCGCCGAGGGCGTGATCCGCCGCGACGAGACGATCCCGCGCGAATCGCTCCGCGTAAACGACCGCGTGCGCGCCTACATCTTCGACGTGCGCGAGGAGCCGCGCGGCCCGCAGATCTTCCTGTCGCGCAGCCATCCGCAGTTCATGGCCAAGCTGTTCACGCAGGAAGTGCCCGAGATCTACGACAACATCATCGAGATCAAGGCCGTCGCCCGCGATCCCGGCAGCCGCGCCAAGATCGCGGTGCTGAGCCACGACAGCTCGATCGACCCGATCGGCGCCTGCGTCGGCATGCGCGGCAGCCGCGTCCAGGCCGTCGTGCAGGAGCTGCAGGGCGAGAAGGTCGACATCATTCCGTGGTCGAACGACACGGCGAACTTCATCGTCAACGCGCTGGCGCCGGCCGAGGTCAGCAAGGTGCTGATGGACGAGGAGAAGAACAAGACCGAGGTCGTGGTGCCCGACGATCAGCTCAGCCTCGCGATCGGCCGCCGCGGCCAGAACGTGAAGCTCGCCTCCCAGCTCACCGGCTGGGAAATCGACATCATGACCGAGAGCGAGGAGAGCGAGCGCCGCCAGAAGGACACGCGCGAGCGCACCGAGCTCTTCAAGGCCACGCTCGATGTCGATGACGTGATCGCTCATCTGCTGGTCGCCGAGGGCTATGCCACGGTCGAGGACGTTTCGGAGTCGGCGGTCGAGGACCTGGCCACGGTCGAGGGCTTCGACGAGGAGATCGCCACCGAGCTGCAGCGCCGCGGCCGCGAGTATCTCGAGAAGCGCGATGCCGAGCTGGCCGAGCGCCTGGCCTCGCTGGGCGTCGCCGAAGAGGTGGCCAATGCCGAGGGCCTGACCCTGCCGATGGTGGTGGCGCTGGGCGAGGCGGGCGTGAAGACGCTCGACGACCTGGCCGACCTCGCTTCCGACGAGCTGCGCGAGATCGTGGGCGAGAGCACCATGGATAACGACGCCGCCAACGCCATCATCATGAAGGCGCGCGAGCATTGGTTCGCCGACGAGGCCGCTCCGGCCGACGACGCGGCCAAGGCCTGACGGAGAAGACGCCCTTGGACCTTGCCTTCGACATGACGGAACCCCATCTCACGGTCCCCCCCGCCGGCCCGATGCGCACCTGCATCGCGACCGGCGAGGAAGGCGCGCCGGAGAAGATGATCCGGTTCGTCGTCGGTCCGGAGGGCGAGGTCGTGCCCGATCTGGCGCGACAACTGCCGGGACGCGGCATGTGGGTGCGGGCCGAGCGTGCGGCGCTCGAACGGGCGGTCGAGAAGAAGCTTTTCTCCAGAGCTGCACGCCAGCCGGTGAAGGCCTCGGCGGAACTCGTGGACCGGGTCGAGCGGCTGCTTCTCGAGAGAGCCCTGGCCGATCTCGGCCGGGCGCGTCGCGCAGGGCGTGCGGTTGCGGGCTATGTGAAGGTCGAGCAGATGATCGGCCGGCATCAGGTTGGACTTCTCGTCGTCGCCGAGGATGCCGACGGCGACGGACTGCAGAAGCTGCGCGCGACGGGCCTGCCGATCGAACGGTTGGGCGATGCGGCGGCGCTGGGCGGAATCTTCGGCCGCGAGCAGGCGGTCTACGTGGCGATTGCGCGCGATGATGCGGGCGGCGCCTTCATTGAACGAATTTCTGTCGGGGCTGCGCGCTGGCGTGGGTTCCGATCGAACGGCGCCGGTTGACGGGCCGGTGCGGACCAAGGACAACAGCCGACATGACGGAACAGAACGAACAGAACAAGACGACCAAGCCGCTGACCCTCTCGACCTCGCGCACGGGCGCGGCGGCGAAGGCAGACGCGACGCAGGTGCGCCAGAAGTTTTCGCACGGGCGTACGCGCGCGGTAACGGTCGAGGTCAAGAAGCCGGTGAAGCGGCCCACGACGGGACCCACGGCAACGGCCGCGCCCGCCCCTGTGGCGCCCGCGCCGGCGCCTGAGCCGCCGAAGCCTGCTGCCGCTCCCGCGGCGCCTCCCGGCCGCACGCTGAACCTGCGTAGCGGCGGAAGCGGCGCGCCCACGTCGGCTCCCAACCGGGGTTCGGCACCGGCCCCTGGCCGCGGCCCGGCACCGGCCCCTGGCCGTTCTTCGGGGCCTGTTCGCCCCGGCACGCCCGGCGGTCGTGGCATCGTGCTGCGCACCCTGACCGAGGAAGAGAAGGAAGCGCGCGCCCGCGCCCTGGTCGACGCCAACCGCGACGCCGAAGTCGCGCGCAAGCGCGCCGCCGAGGAAGCGAGCCGCCGCGCCATCGAGGAAGAGGCTCGCGCCAAGGCCGACGAGGAACATCGCAAGCGCCTCGCCGAGGAAGAAGCGCGCAAGAAGGCCGAGGAAGAGGTCAAGCGCAAGGCCGACGCGCTCGTCCAGAAGCGCCTTGACCAGGCCTCCACGGCCGCGCCGGAAACCCCGGCTGCTCGCCAAGCCCAGGAAATCGTTGCCCGCCCGCCGCCGCCGCCCGCCGCTCCGGCGGCCGCGGCTCCGGCTGCACCGATCCGCCGTCCGGCCCCCTCTCCTGCAAGCCGCCCGCCGCCGCGGCTGCCGGTCGTCGTCAAGCGCCCGCCGCAGACGCCGGGCGCGCGTCGCGAAGCGCCCAAGCGCCGCAACGACAAGGTCGACGTCGGTCGCGCCGTCGCGGGCGAGAACGATTTCCGCAGCCGGTCGGTGGCGCAGCAGCGCCGCCGCCTGGAGCGCGAGCGTCGGCAGCAGTTCGGCAGCGAGCCGCAGCAGAAGGTCTATCGCGAAGTCACGATCCCCGAATCGATCACGGTTCAGGAACTCGCGGCGCGCATGTCGGAGCGCGGTGCCGACGTCATCAAGACGTTGATGCGCATGGGCGTGATGTCGACCATCAACCAGGCGATCGACGCCGACACGGCCGAACTGGTGGTGACCGAGATGGGTCACCGGTTCAAGCGCGTCACCGAAGGCGACGTCGAGACCGGCCTGGCCGACGACGTCGATGCGGATGAGACCCTGCTGCCGCGTCCGCCGGTGGTCACGATCATGGGCCATGTCGATCACGGCAAGACCTCGCTGCTCGACGCGTTGCGCGCCACCGACGTGGCCGCGCACGAGGCCGGCGGCATCACCCAGCATATCGGTGCCTATCAGGTGACCCTGCCGTCGGAGCAGAAGATCACCTTCCTCGACACGCCGGGCCACGAGGCGTTCACCGCCATGCGCGCCCGCGGCGCCAAGGTGACGGACATCGTCGTGCTGGTGGTGGCCGGCGACGACGGCGTCATGCCGCAGACCAAGGAAGCGATCGCCCACGCCAAGGCGGCGGGCGTCCCGATCATCGTGGCCATCAACAAGATGGACAAGCCGGGCGCCGAAGCGAGCCGTGTCCAGAACGAGCTGCTGCGCGAGGAGATCCAGGTCGAAGCGCTGGGCGGCGACGTCCAGTCGATCGAGGTCTCAGCGACCAAGCGGATGAACCTCGACAAGCTCGAAGAGGCCATCCTGCTGCAGGCCGAAGTGCTCGAGCTCAAGGCCAATCCCGACCGCGCCGCCGACGGTGTCGTGATCGAAGCCAAGCTCGATCCGGGCCGCGGCTCGGTCGCTACGGTGCTAGTCCAGCGCGGAACGCTGAAGGTCGGCGACATTCTCGTCGCCGGTGCGGTGTGGGGCCGCGTGCGTCGCCTCGTCGACGACCATGGTCAGGCCGTGGAGCATGCCGGTCCGGCCTTCCCGGTCGAGGTTCTGGGTCTCGCCGGCACGCCGCAGGCGGGCGACGAGTTCCATGTGGTCGACAGCGAAGCGCGTGCGCGCGAGATCTCCGACTTCCGCGCCCGTCGCGATCGCCAGCTCGAGCTCGCTCGCGCTGCGGGTGGCCGCGGCACCCTTGAGGAGATGATCAAGGGCATCCGCGAGGGCACGGCCAAGGAACTACCGGTGCTGATCAAGGCGGACGTGCAGGGCTCGGCGGAAGCGCTGGCCGGTGCGCTGTCGCGCCTCGGCACCGAGAAGGTCATCACGCGCGTCGTCTACAGCGGCGTCGGCGGCATCAGCGAGGCCGACATGACGCTGGCCAAGGCGTCGGGCGCGCTGATCATCGGCTTCAACGTGCGTGCGAACCCGCAGGCCCGCGAGATCGCCAAGCGCGACAAGGTCGACATCCGCTACTACAGCATCATCTACAAGGTCACCGAGGACATGCAGGCCCTGATGGTCGGCCTCCTCGATCCGACCTACAAGGAGACGCTGGTCGGCAACGCGCAGATCCGTGAAGTCTTCAAGGTCACCAAGGCCGGCAACGTCGCGGGCTGCATGGTCACCGACGGCAAGGTCACGCGTGGCAACAAGGTTCGCCTGTTGCGCGACAATATCGTGATCCACGAGGGCACGCTGAAGACGCTCCGCCGCTTCAAGGACGAAGTGAAGGAAGTGCAGCACGGCTTCGAGTGCGGCATGGCCTTCGAGAACTACGAAGACATCAAGGTCGGCGACATCATCGAGTGCTTCGACGTCGAGCAGGTCCAGCCGACGTTGTAACGACCGACTTTGCCTCCCCCGTCAGCGGGGGAGGCAAGAGATAAAGGAAAACACCATGTCGCGGCGTCGCTCGTCCGACAAAGAACATCGTGCCCCCGGCCAGCGTCAGCTCCGGGTCGGCGAGGAGATTCGCCATCTGCTGGCCGAGCTTCTCGAGCGCGGCAACATGCGCGATCCCGACCTGCGCGATGCCACGATCACCGTGACGTCGGTCGACATCAGCCCCGACCTGCGCAACGCCACGGCTTACGTCATGCCGCTGGGCGGCGAGGACAAGGATCGGCTGCTCGCCGCGCTGCGCCGGGCGGCGCCGTGGTTCCGCGGCCGGGTCAGCGAGAAGGCGGGCCTGCGCAGCGCGCCGGAGATCCGCTTCGACATCGACCGCACCTTCGACGAGGCCGACAAGATCGGCGCGCTGCTGCGCCGGCCCGATGTCGCGCGCGACATCAAGGACGACGATTGAGGTAATACTCGTCGCGCGGAAAGAAATCCGTGTTGGGCGAGGGCGCCGGCACGGTCTTGCCATCGTTCAGCACCTCGATCTTCTTGTCCTCGAACCATTTGGACAATTCGGCCTTGTCGATCCGCGCCGCCGCCAGATGCGCGGCCACCTCGGGTCGCGCCATCAGAGTGGCGATCTTCTCGCGGCTGTAGGGGATCGGCCGATCGCTGCCCAGCATCGCCGGATGGACCATCGTGACGTAGGGGAAGACCGAGCGGAAGGTCGCGACCGCACGCTCGGTCGGCGCCCACTGCACGTAGATGCCGCCCGGCGTCAGCTTGGTCCGCACCTGCTCGAAGAATTCGCGGCTATTCAGCAGGCCCGACAGCGCGGTCTTGGGCAGGATCGCATCGGCCTCGATCACGTCGTAGCGCACCGGGTCGAGCGCCAGCGAATGGCGGCCGTCGGCCACCGTCACGTCGAAGCGCTTGCTCGACAGGAGTTCGTCGACGCCCGACTTGCCGCCGCCTGCGGTGTAGGTCTTCAGCGTCTCGATCACCGGCGTCACGATCTCGATCACCTTCACCTTTTCGGTCGCGGGATTGAGGCCCGCTGCGTAGGGCGTGCCGCCGGTGCCCGAGCCGATCACCAGCACGCGCCGGGGCGCTTCGTGGGTCAGCGGGCCGATGGCGCCGAGATAGGCGTGCACGGTGTCGAAGGGCAGGCGGCTTTGCGAATGGCCCTGGATGTACAGCCGGCCGTCATCATTGCCTGACATCTTGAGCAGGCTGAGGCCGGTCTTGTCCTCGGCCACGATCGCCTTCTCGGTCGTGAGACCGTGCAGGCGCCGCCAGAAGGCCTCGCCGCCCGGGAAGAAGAGCAGCCCGGCCACCAGCACCGCAGCCGGCAGGTAGGCCCAGCGCGTCGCGCGCGGTCCGGCGAATTGCAGGACGGCAAAGGCGAGGCCGATCGCGACCAGCAGCTTCAGGGTGCCGGCCGTGCCCGCAAGGTCGAGCAGCAGCAGGCCGGCGACCAGGCTGCCCATGCTGTTGCCGACGATGTTGGCGAGCTGCACGAAGCCGACCCGGCTGCCGAGGCGATCGAGATCGCGCTGCACGGCCTTCTGCACCACCGGGAACGAGAAGCCCATGATGAACGAGGCCGGCAGCACGACGACCGCGAGCAGCAACACGATCAGCGCCGGGTTGGCGGTGTTCGGTCCCATGATGTCGCGGTCGACGAAGGTGTCGGGCAGGATCCCGGCGCCGATGCCGAGATAGACGAACCATGCGCCGGCCAGGGCCAGCGCTGTCGCGATGCCCTGCATCAGGAAGAAGAAGCGGCGCGGGTCGGCGATGCGGTCGATGACCCGTGCGCCGACCATCAGGCCGGCCGCGTCGCCCAGCAGGAACACCGTCAGCACCAGCGAGAAACTGTAGCCGTTCGATTGCAGCAGCACGCCGATCAGCCGGTACCAGACGATCTGCAGCGCCACGATCAGGAAGCCGCTGATGAAGACCAGCAGCGACCAGCGCCACACGACGCCGTCCGCCGTTTCGGACGTCGCGGCTTTCTTCGCCGGACCGGCTTCTGCCATGTCGAGTCCGCGCGCCAGCAGCAGGCCGCCTGCCGCCACGACGAGATTGATCAGCGCGCCGAGATAGACCGCCTTGTCGAAGCCCACCGTGCCGATCAGGTACCAGCCGCCGAAGAAGGCGCCGACGCCTGCGCCCAAGGTGTTGAGACCATAGAGCCAGCCGATGAGCTGCGCCGAGCCCGCGATCTGGCTGACGATCGCCTTGGACAGGAACGGCAGCGAGCAGCCCATCAGGAAGGTCGGCCACAGCAGGCCGGCAAAGACGATGGCGAAGATCACGCCCCGCGATTCCGCGAGCGGCAGCAGCCCGCGATAGATCACGTCGTAGTAGAGCCACGGGCTCAGCACCGCGAAGACCGCGATGCCGACCTCGCAGATCGCGAAGGCGATCAGCGCGGCGCGGCGCGACAGGCGGTCGGCGTAGAGGCCGGCGGCGAGGCTGCCGATGCCCAGGCCCAGCAGGAAGGCGCCTACCACGAGTGCGGCAGCGATCGTGTCGGCGCCGGCGAACAGGCCGAGCAGTCGATGCCACGCCGTCTGGTAGATGAGGGCTGCCGCTCCCGAGAGGAAGAACAATCCAAATAGTGTCGTCTGCCGGACGCGATCCGACTGCAGCCCAAGTGTCATGATTGCAGCCTGCCTGAAGCGACGGCTGGCGCGCAACGCCTGGTCGGCTTAAACGAGCGCGATGGAATTCAAGAATCAGAGGAGCGCGCCACTCCAGTGGCGCATCTTCGGCGGCTCTTCCGAGCGCCACTGGAGTGGCGCGCTCCCATGAGCCGTCGGAAAAAGGGCGAGAAGGTCGACGGGTGGATCGTGCTCGACAAGCCGGTCGGGCTGGGCTCGACGCCGGCCGTGAGTCGCGTGCGGCGGCTGTTCGGGGCGCAGAAGGCGGGGCATGGCGGCACGCTCGATCCGCTGGCCAGCGGGATCCTGCCGATCGCGCTCGGTGAGGCGACCAAGACCGTGCCCTTCATCATGGACGCGCGGAAGGAATACCGCTTCACGCTGTATTTCGGCGAAGCCCGCTCGACCGAGGATGCCGAGGGCGAGATCACCGCGACCAGCGATGTCCGGCCCGCGGATGCCGCCATCGAAGCGGCGCTGCCCGGCTTCGTTGGCGAGATCGAACAGCGGCCGCCGGCCTTCTCGGCGCTGAAAATCGACGGCAAGCGGGCCTACGATCTGGCCCGCGCCGGCGAGTCAGTCGAACTGAAATTACGCCAGGTGGTCATCGAGCGGCTGGAGATGCTCGGCCGGCCGGACGCGGACCACGCAGATTTCGTGGTCCAGTGCGGCAAGGGCACCTATATCCGGTCGCTCGGGCGCGATCTCGCGCTGGCGCTCGGGACCGTCGGACACCTGTCGGCACTGCGCCGGACGGTTGTGGGACCCTTCCGCGAAGAAGGGTCCATTTCGCTTTCCAAACTGGAGGCCCTCGGGCATATTTCCGCGCTCTTCGGGGCCTTGGCTCCCGTTGCGACCGCGCTGGACGACATCCCGGCGCTGGCCATGACGGAAGCCCAAGCGGATCGGTTGCGCCAAGGCCAGCCTGTTCTCTTGACCCGGGACGCACCGCCGTCCGGCGCACTTGTACGCGCGGAGGTCGGCAGCAGGCTCGTGGCGCTGGTCCGTTCGGACGGTGCCGCTCTCCAGCCGGTGCGCGTGTTCAACCTTTAGTTTTCAGGAGATGACCGATGTCGATTACAGCCGACCGCAAGGCGGAGCTGATCAAGACGTATGCCCAGGCCGAAGGCGACACGGGTTCGCCGGAAGTCCAGGTCGCGATCCTCAGCGAGCGTATTTCCAACCTTACCGAGCACTTCAAGGGCCACGCGAAGGACCATCATTCGCGCCGCGGTCTGCTGAAGCTCGTCGGCCAGCGCCGTCGACTGCTCGACTACCTCAAGTCGCGTGACGACAAGCGTTACGCCACCTTGATCGAGCGTTTGGGTCTGCGTCGTTGATCCAACGGCCCCGTCCTTCGGACGGGGCCTTTTAGCGTCGTGTCGTGCGGTCCCCGTGAGTTCGACCGTCTGACGCGACATCGCAGTAACCGGGAAGGCAGGGGCGAGAGCAAACGCCTGGCCCGGTCCTGTCGGCGCAAGGGCGCCGATGGGCGGTCGCAGCCAAACGGGGGCAGGCGACCGTGATGGAAAGGATGAATGAGATGTTTGAAGTTTTTCGCAAGGAAGTTGACTGGGCCGGGCGCAAGCTCGTGCTCGAGACCGGCAAGATCGCGCGCCAGGCCGACGGCGCCGTCATGGCGAGCTACGGCGGTACCACGGTGCTGGCCGCCGTCGTGTTCGAGAAGAAGCCGAAGCCCGGCCTCGATTTCTTCCCGCTGACCGTGAACTACCAGGAGAAGGCTTTCGCTGCGGGCAAGATCCCCGGCGGCTTCTTCAAGCGTGAGGGCCGTCCCAGCGAGAAGGAAATCCTCACCTCGCGCCTGATCGACCGCCCGATCCGCCCGCTGTTCCACGAGAGCTATCGCAACGAGACGCTGGTCGTCGTCACGACGCTGGCCCACGATCTCGAGAACGATCCCGACATCCTGGCGATGGTCGCCACGTCGGCCGCCCTCACGATCTCGGGCGTGCCCTTCATGGGCCCGATCGGCGCGGCGCGCGTTGGCTACATCGACGGCCAGTACGTCGTGAACCCGACCAAGGTGCAGCTCGAGACGAGCACGCTCGATCTCGTCGTCGCCGGCACCAAGGAAGGCGTGCTGATGGTCGAGTCGGAAGCCAAGGAGCTGTCCGAGGACGTCATGCTGGGCGCCGTCATGGAGGCCCATCGCTCGTTCCAGCCGGTGATCGACGCGATCATCCAGCTCGCCGAGCATTGCGCCAAGGAGCCGCTGCCGCTCACCGATCCGTCGGAAGCGTCGAAGACCGTGGCCGCCAAGCTCAAGTCCGAGATGCACGGCAAGCTGGTCGAGGCCTTCGCCGAGACCCAGAAGCAGGCTCGCCAGGCCAAGATCGGCGCGGTGAAGACCGAGGCCAAGAAGCTGTTCGAAGGCGACGAGGCCGCCCTGGCCGCGTTCGGCGAGCAGTTCGGCAACCTCGAGGCTGACGTCGTTCGCACCGCCATCCTTGACACCGGCAAGCGCATCGACGGCCGCGACACCAAGACCGTCCGTCCGATCGTGGCCGAGGTCGGCATCCTGCCGCGCGCCCATGGCTCGTCGCTGTTCACCCGCGGCGAGACGCAGGCTTTGGTCGTCGCCACGCTGGGCACCGGCCAGGACGAGCAGATCATCGACGCGCTCGAGGGCGAGTACCGCGAGCACTTCATGCTGCACTACAACTTCCCTCCGTACTCGGTCGGTGAAGTCCGCCGCATGGGTTCGCCCGGCCGCCGCGAGATCGGCCACGGAAAGCTCGCCTTCCGCGCGCTGCGTCCGATGCTGCCGTCGAAGGAGAAGTTCCCGTACACGATCCGCATCGTGTCGGAGATCACCGAGTCGAACGGCTCCTCGTCGATGGCCTCGGTCTGCGGCGGCTCGCTGTCGCTGATGGATGCCGGCGTGCCGATGGAGCGTCCGGTGGCCGGTATCGCCATGGGCCTGATCAAGGAAGGCGAGCGCTTCGCCGTCCTGTCGGACATCCTGGGCGACGAGGATCACCTCGGCGACATGGACTTCAAGGTCGCCGGCACCGAGAAGGGCATCACCTCGCTGCAGATGGACATCAAGATCACCTCGATCACCGAGGAGATCATGAAGGTGGCACTCGGCCAGGCGAAGGACGGCCGCATCCACATCCTGGGCGAGATGGCCAAGGGTCTGGGCGGCGCGCGTGAGGGCGTCAGCTCGAACGCGCCGCGCATCACGCAGTTCACGATCCCCAAGGACAAGATCCGCGAAGTCATCGGTACGGGCGGCAAGGTGATCCGCGAGATCACCGAGCAGACCGGCACCAAGATCGACATCGAGGACGACGGCACGATCAAGGTCGCGGCGGTCGACGCCAAGGCCGGCCAGCGCGCCATCGACTGGATCAAGGGCATCGTGGCCGAGCCGGAAGTCGGCGTGATCTACACCGGCAAGGTCGTGAAGACCGTCGAGTTCGGCGCCTTCGTGAACTTCCTCGGTGCGCGCGACGGCCTCGTGCACATCTCGGAACTGGCGCCGCGCCGCGTCGCCAAGGTGAACGACGTCGTCAAGGAAGGCGACCAGGTCAAGGTCAAGGTCCTGGGCGTCGACGACCGCGGCAAGGTCCGCCTTTCCATGAAGGTGGTCGACCAGGAGACCGGTGAGGACATCTCGAACAAGCCGGTCGAAGCGGCTCCCGCCGCCGGCGAGTAACACCTCTACCGATCGGTAACGAAACGGCGGCCCACGGGCCGCCGTTTTTGTTTGTCTCGAATTTTGACAAAATCGATCTATGTTAAATTCAGTGCCTTCCAAAGGCCCCGATGAAGCATGATTTTCTCATTTTCATTGAACGACGAATGACGATTGCGATATCGGAAGGTGTAGTAAGTACTGCCGCCCGGCCGGTTCTGAATATTGCCTACGGCGCTACATTCAAACAGAGCCTTCATAATCTCAAATATGCGTTCCGACGTTAAAGGCTTCGATGCCTTTGCTGCCGCTTCTACGAGTTCTTTTAATCTAAAGTCCCGTTTTCTTAGCGTTCCCAATTCATGGATGAGCGTCGCTATTTCTTCCGGCGTAGCATAGCCACTCAGTTCGTCCTGAATCTCCGGCAAGAAATACTTCTTAGAGTATTCTCTCAATCCGTTTTTGATTTGACTTGAACTTATACGGCCACCTGTCGCGAACTCTTGAATGTGCGCAAGCAAACGCAGAAAATCTCTAGGAATATGCCTCGTCATATCGAGGAGATAGCGAGGCGTTTCCGTATTCTCAATTTTCGGAGAGAAGAAAGTCTCAAGGACATGAACTCCGGGGCCAAGGCTTCGAGCAGTTCGTAATTGAGCTAGTTGTACGAGAAGCGAATTCTCAGGTTCGCGTGGGTCGTGATACCAATCCAACTCAACTGCATAATCTTGGCGGATTTTGTTCTTGTTAGCGCCTGGGATTCTCTCAAAGAGGTCAGTTCGGCAGAGAAGAATAATTTTTGCTGGAACACTGTTTTGCTTAAAGAGTCGATTCAATCGGCTTACTTCGAACACCAATGCCGACAGGGATCTGAACTGAACTTCACGCGAAGTTAGAATATCATCCAAGCCATCAATCACTAGGAAATGCTGACTGTCGCTTCTCGCCTTTTCTAGAAGTCCCTTAAGACTCTCAACGAAATCGGGTATCTCCGAGGCTGGCCGAACACTTGCTTGCGACCATTCATACTCAGCGAGCTTACCAGGCAATGCCAGCTTGAAAGTATTCTTCGCGCTTGTTCGAACAATTGCCGCGGGAGTCGATTGTGGCGACAAGCCCATGGCACGAAAGGCGGCAACTGTATCATGGATAGAGGCAAGATCGGGATGACGAAGTCCTTCATCCGACGCCAAAGACTCCAGCAAATAGATAAGTAAAATCCACGACCAAGCGGTCGGATATTTGTTTTCGGGCTCAGCATCGCCCCGGATGATCTTTGAGAATGGTGTAAACGGAAAGTCGCTTAACCCAAGCAATTTTACAAAGCGAGAGTAACTTCCCGAATTTGCGAGCTGTATTCGCTCGCCAATCATCGACTTTCCCGCGCCCTTGTAACCAAGAAAGAGGTATTTGCTCCCCTCTAGGGCTTCATGGCTCGCCTTCTTAAAATCGATGTAGCCATCAACCAAAAGGTTCGGTTCATTCTCTCGTTCGCTTTCCGCGCTCGAGAATCCGAACGAAATATCTCGAAATCCGCCTGTCATCTATTTCCTCGGCGACCACCTGCGTCGCAACTTCGCGCTGTAGGTATAGGCTACCATACAATTTGATGGCTCTATCAAGTACTGTTTGAGAGCCACCGAGCGAAGAGGACAGGCCCGCCTCAGACGCCGAATGCGCCTCGACGTATGTTGTCTTTAACTTGAAGCGCCTGTGTTCAGTATGTTCCTCTGAAGAGAATATGCTTCAAATTGCGGCCCGACTATTGCTTGGGGTGGGACCATGAAAATCACGCGACGTCTGCTGACGAACCTCCTGTGCGCGGCGCCTGTGGCGACTGCGGTCCCGGCCCAGGCCCAGGCTCCGACCCAGTCCCCGACTGACTGGCCGACGCGGCCGGTGCGGTTCCTCGTGCCCTGGCCGGCCGGCGGCCTGAACGACGTGATCGCGCGGTCGTTCAACGACAAGGTCTCGGCCTCGCTGGGCAAGACGGTGATCACCGACTTCAAGGCGGGCGCAGCCGGCCGCATCGGCGTCACCGAGATCGCCAAGGCCAAGCCCGACGGCTACACGATCGGCATGGGCAACCTGGGCCCGCTCACGATCTTCCCGTCGCTGTACAAGCAGATGCCCTACAGCGTGAAGGACGACCTGATCCCGATCACCATGTTCGCCGCCTCGCCGCTGGTGCTGGTCGTCTCGGGAGACTCGCCCATCAAGACGGTGAAGGACCTGATCGACGCGGCGAAGGCCAAGCCCGGCGTTCTCAATTACGCCTCGGTCGGGCCGGGCAGCCCCGCGCACCTTACCTTCGAAATGCTGAAGAGGCGGACCGCCAGCGACCTCCTGCATGTGCCCTTCAAGGGCACCAACGAATCGCTGCCGGCGATGTTCGCAGGCGACATCCACGCGATGTTCGACACGCTGCCGCTCGCTTTGCCGCACATCCAGGCGGGTAAACTGCGCGCGCTCGCGGTGACGACCTTGCAGCGCGTGCCGCAGCTTCCCGACGTGCCGACGCTGAAGGAGCTGTCGCTCGGCGATGACGAGGTGGTGACCTGGTACGCCGTGATCGCGCCCGCCGGTACGCCGCAGCCGATCGTCGACCGGCTCTACAAGGAATACACCGCCGCCGCCGGCACACCCGAAGTGAAGAAGATGCTGACGGATAACGGCCTGATCTACCTGCCCAACACGATGGCGCAGTTCCAGGCGCGCATCGCCGAGGAAACGGTGCGGTGGGCGCAGCTCATCAAGGAGAACAATCTCCAGCTCGACCAGTAGGTCGAGGCGACAGGGAGCGGCGCGCTACTGTTCGCCGCCGGCGCTCGGTGCGGCGCTGCCGTCGTGAGGCAGGCCGATCGCGTGGTAGCCGGAATCGACGAAGTGAACCGTGCCGGTGACGCCGGCGCTGAGATCCGACAGGTAGTAGAGCGCGGCGCCGCCGACATCCGTCAGCTCGACGTTGCGGCGCAGCGGCGCCGCGTCGCGCGACACGCGATAGACGTAGCGCGCGCCGCCGATCACCGCGCCGGCGAGGGTGCGCATTGGGCCGGGCGAGATCGCGTTCACCCTCACGCCCTGCGGGCCGAGATCGGCCGCGAGATAGCGCACGCTGGCCTCGAGCGCGGCCTTGGCCACGCCCATCACGTTGTAGGACGGCATCACCCGCGTCGAGCCTTCATAGGTCAGCGTGATCATGCTGCCGCCCTCGGTCATCAACGGCAGCGCGCGGCGTGCGATCTCGGTGAAGGAGTAGCAGGAGATGGTGAGGCTGCGCTGGAAGTTCGCCTTTGTCGTGTCGACGTAGCGGCCCTTCAGCTCGTCCTTGTCGGAGAAGGCGATGGCATGGACCACGAAATCGAGGCGGCCCCATTCCTTCTTCAAGGTCTCGAACAGCCGGTCGAGGCTCGCCTCGTCCTCGACATCGGCTTCGACGACCACGTTCGAGCCGAGCTTCTGCACCATCGGCAGCACGCGCTTGCCGAAGGCCGCACCCTGATAGGTGAAGGCCATCTCGGCGCCCGCGGCGTGCAACGCCTGGGTGATGCCCCAGGCGATCGAATGATTGTTGGCCACGCCCATGATCAGGCCGCGCTTGCCGGCCATGAGTTTAGGAACGTCAGGCAGCGACCTGGCGACAGGATCGTTGGGCATGTATCCGCCTCAGTGATCGTAGCGGGAGAACAGGAGGCAGGCGTTGGTGCCGCCGAAGCCGAAGCTGTTCGACATCACGGTCTGCAGTCCGGCCTTGTCGATGCGCTGGCGGGCGATCGGATAGCCCTCGGCGCCGGGATCGAGATTCTCGATGTTGGCCGAGGCCGCGATGAAATCTTCCTTCATCATCAGCAGCGAGTAGATCGCCTCGTGCGCACCGGTCGCGCCCTGGCTGTGGCCGGTCAGCGACTTGGTCGAGCTGACGACCGGCAATTTGTCGGGTTGGCTGTCGGCGAACACGGCGCGGATGGCGTCGAGTTCGGTGATGTCGCCGACCGGCGTCGCAGTGCCGTGGGTGTTGATGTAGTCGACCGGCGTGTTGCGCCGGGGGGCGCCCGGAAAACCCGCGAGCGCGAGCTTCATGCAGCGCAGCGCGCCTTCGCCGGACGGCGCCACCATGTCGGCACCGTCGGAGGTGGCGCCGTAGCCGATCACCTCGGCGTAGATCTTGGCGCCGCGCGCCTTGGCGGTCTCGAGCTCCTCAAGCACCACGATGCCGCCGCCGCCGGCGATGACGAAGCCGTCGCGATCCTTGTCATAGGCGCGGCTCGCCCGCTGCGGCGTGTCGTTGAACTTCGACGACATGGCGCCCATCGCGTCGAACAGCACCGAGAGCGTCCATTCAAGCTCCTCGCCACCGCCCGCGAACATGCGGTCGGCCTTGCCGAGCTGGATGGTCTCGACGGCGTTGCCGATGCAGTGGGCCGAGGTCGAGCAGGCCGAGCTGATCGAGTAGCTCGGGCCCTTGATCTTGTAGGCCGTGGCGAGGTTCGCCGAGACGGTGCTCGACATGGCGCGCGGCACCTGGAATGGGCCGACGCGCTTGGGTCCCTTCTCCTTGGTCGTGATCGCCGCCTGGACGATGGCGCCGGTGGTCGGCCCGCCCGAGCCAGCAACAAGACCGGTACGCTCGTTGGAGATCTCGGCCTCGCCGAGGCCCGCGTCCGCGATCGCTTCCTTCATGGCGAGCCAGGCATAGGCGGCGCCATTGCCCATGAAGCGCATGAGGCGCCGGTCGACCAGCTCCTCGACATTGAGCTTGAGGGTGCCGGCGACCTGGCTGCGGAAGCCGAGCTCCTTGTACTGCGGCACGAACTCGATGCCGGATTTGCCTTCCTTGAGGGACTGCGTCACCTCCGCGGCGTTGTTGCCGATCGGGGAGACGATCCCAAGACCCGTGACGACGACGCGCTTCATCAGACGGCCGCTCCGGCGGGCACCGGGTCCTTGACCAGGCCCACCTTCATGTCGATCGCCTCGTAGACGGGGTTGCCGTCGGCCGTCACGAAGCCGTCGCCGACCCCCATGACCAGGCGGCGCAGGATCAGGCGCTTCGGGTGCACGTGGTAGGTCAATTTCTTGACGGTCGGCACGATCATGCCGGTCAGCTTGACCTCGCCCACGCCGATCGCCCGGCCGCGGCCCGGGGCCTTCATCCAGCCCAGGAAGAAGCCCAGCATCTGCCAGAGCGCGTCGAGGCCCAGGCAGCCCGGCATCACCGGATCGCCCTTGAAGTGGCAGGCGAAGAACCAGAGGTCGGGCTTCACGTCCAGCTCGGCCACGATCTCGCCCTTGCCGTACTTGCCTCCGGCGGCGTCGATCTTGACGATACGGTCGAACATCAGCATCGGCGGCAGCGGCAGCTGGGCGTTCCCGGGACCGAAAAGGTTACCCTTGGCGCATTCGATCAAGTCTTCGAAAGTGTAACTGTTCTTCTGCTCGTGCTCGCTCACATTCACCGTCCCACAGGCCGCCCCGGAGGGGCTTCGGGGCCAGAATAAGGATGCCGGACGCCCGGTGCAAACCGGCCCACTCGACAAAACATGCCCTTTTCTTGTCTCTTTCACCTGCGTACATAAGATTGCAATCATGGCAGACAATAGCCCCGACTTTGCCGTCAGGCTGCGCATCGCCGGACTCCGGCCGACGCGGCAGCGGATGGCGCTTGCCCGGGTGCTGTTCGAGGGCGGTCATCGTCACGTCACGGCCGAAAGCCTGCATGCCGAGGTCAAGGCCAACCGCATGCCGGTTTCGCTGGCCACCGTCTACAACGCCCTGAACCAGTTCCGCGAGGCCGGCCTGCTGCGCGAAGTCGTCGTGGCGCCCGGGCGGTCCTATTTCGACACCAATACCGGCCATCACCACCATTTCTTCGTCGAGACCGACGGCGAACTGCACGATTTCCCGTCGGACCAGGTGACCATTGCCGGCCTGCCGGCGCCGCCCGAGGGCACCAGCGTCTCCCGAGTCGACGTGATCGTCAGGGTCCGCCGCTAACGGCGATTGCGAAGCGTTTGCAATAACTTAGAACGTTTCTAAGGTGCTTGACGCCGTCGCGCATGGCCTCCTAAATCCCTCCCGTGAGATCGGCGGATGGGCCGATCGCAAAGGGAGAAGGACCATGGCAGACCTCAAAGGATCCAAGACCGAAGACAACCTGAAGGCTGCATTCGCCGGCGAGAGCCAGGCCAATCGCCGCTACCTGTATTTCGCACAGAAGGCCGATGTCGAAGGCTACAACGACGTCGCCGTCGTGTTCCGTTCGACCGCCGAAGGCGAGACCGGCCATGCGCATGGCCATCTCGAGTTCCTCGAAGTGAGCGGCGACCCGGCCACCGGCCTGCCGATCGGCCCGACGGACAGCAACCTCAAGGCCGCGATCGCCGGCGAGACGCACGAGTACACCGATATGTACCCGGGCATGGCGCGCACGGCGCGCGAGGAAGGCTTCGCCGAAGTCGCCGACTGGTTCGAGACGCTGGCGAAGGCCGAGAAGAGCCACGCCGGCCGCTTCCAGAAGGCCCTCGACACGATGGGCTGAGCCCTCCGGGCTTTGCGAAGGGGACCCCGCGCGGGTCCCCTTTTTCGTAACCGCGTTCCTATACTTCTTTCCAGCAGAGCAGACGCCATGCGCGAAGGCAGCCTCGAAGCCCCGATCCGCCACGACCTCGACTGGCAGAATCCCTGGTTCTGGGACGAGAAGGCGCTCGAGAAGGAGATGGAGCGCGTCTTCGACATCTGTCACGGCTGCCGCCGCTGCTTCAATCTGTGCGACTCCTTCCCCCGCCTGTTCGACCTGATCGACAACGGCCCGACCGGCGAACTCGACGGCGTGAAGAAGGAAGATTATGCGCAGGTCGAGGAAGCCTGCACGCTCTGCGACATGTGCTTCATGACCAAGTGCCCCTACGTGCCGCCGCACGAATGGGCGCTGGATTTCCCGCACCTGATGCTGCGCCATCGCGCGGTGCAGGCGCGCAAGAAGGGCATGAACTTCGTCGACAAGCAGCTCGCCGACACCGATCGCAGCGGCCGCATCGGCAATTTCCTGGCCTCGGTCGTCAACTGGGCGAGCGACGAGCACAACACGACGACGCGCCACAGCATGGAGCGCTGGACCGGCATCCATCACGGCGCCCGCCTGCCGCACTATGCCGGCGAGACCTTCGAGATCCGCGCGCGCCGCGAAGGTGTCGAGCTGAACGAGGCGGCGCCGGCCTTCGGCAAGCGCAAGGCGGTGCTCTATGCGACCTGCTTCGTGAACTTCAACAACACCGACATCGGCGCCGCCGCGCGTGCCGTGCTGGCGAAGAACGGCGTCGAAACCGAGGTCGTGCACCCGGCCTGCTGCGGCATGCCGAAGCTCGAACTGGGTGATATCGAATCGGTCGCCAAGGCCGCGCATGAAGTGTCTGCGGCGCTGCTGCCGTGGGTCGACAAGGGCTATGACATCATCGCGCTGACGCCGTCCTGCGCGCTGATGCTGAAGTTCGAATGGCCGCTGATCGTCCCGAAGGATCCGGCGATCGAGCGCCTGTCGAATGCCACGTTCGACCTTTCCGAATACGTCGTCGACATTGCCAAGAAGCACGGGCTGGCGCCGGGCCTGGAACCGCTGGAAGGCGGCGTCAGCGTCCATCTCGCCTGCCATGCGCGGGCGCAGAACATGGGCGCGAAGGCGGCCGAGATGCTGCGCCTCGTTCCGCAGACGAAAGTCGCGGTGATCGAGCGTTGCAGCGGCCATGGCGGCATCTGGGGCGCCCGCACCGAGAATTTCGAGACGGCGGTGAAGGTCGGCAAGCCGGCCGCACAGGCCGCGCTCAAGAACGACACCAGCTTCGTCGCGTCGGAATGCCCGCTGGCGGCCGATCACCTGATGCAGGTAATGGAGATGACGGCGGGCGACACGGTGCCGAAGCCGTCGCGCGCCAGCCATCCCATCGAACTCTTCGCGCAGGCCTACGGGTTTGCGAGGAAAGACCCATGAGCACGCGCAAGATCGACGCTTCCGACATCATTCCACTGGCGGAATACGCCAAGCTGCGGGTCGAGCGCCGCAAGCAGATCTCGGAGATCAAGAAGAACCGCCGGCTCGAGGTCGGGCCGTTCGCGACGTTCTACTTCGAATCCTTCGACACGATGCTGCACCAGGTGCTCGAAATGCTCTTCATCGAGAAGGGCGGCGCCGAGCAGCTCCCTGACGAACTCGCCGCCTACAATCCGCTGATCCCCACGGGCAGCGAACTGGTGGCGACCGTGATGTTCGAGATCGACGATCCGCTGCGCCGTGCCCGCGTGCTCGGCATGCTGGGCGGCGTCGAGCACAAGGCCTTCATCCGGGTGGGCGGCGAGACGATCCGCGGCGTGCCGGAAGACGACCAGGAGCGCTCGCGCGACGACGGCAAGGCTTCCTCCGTGCAGTTCATCCGCTTTCCCTTCACGGCGGCTCAGGTCCAGGCGTTCAGGAGCGGCGCCGGAGATGTCGTCGTGGGGTTCGATCATGCCAACTACGGCCACATGGCGGTGATGTCGCCCACCGTGCGGCAGGCGCTCGCAGGCGATTTCGCCTGAGCGAACTTCGTCAGTAGTTCATCGGCAGGACGAGCACGACCGGATCGCCGCGCATCCCGGCCGGCACCGGTGGCAGGGGCATGGCGCGGCGGATCGCTGCCATCTCGGCATTGTCGATCAGCGGCCAGCCGCTCGAACTCTCGAGCCTGATGTCGATGAGTTCGCCCGCCCGGTTGATCGTGACGCGCGTGGCGACACGTCCATGCTGTCGGGCCGCGCGCGCGGCTGCCGGATAGTCGCGATAGGGATCGATGTGCCGGTACACGCGCGTCAGGTAGTCGTTGCGCGCGCCACCGTCGGCCATCGCCGATTCCATCGAGCTGCTCGACGGCAAGCCCAGGCTCGAGGTCTGTGGCGGGTAATCCTGCAGCCGTTGGCCGGGCGATTGGGCCATGCGTGGCGCGGTTGGCGGTCGCGGCGCTGGCCGGATGGGCCGTGGCGGCGGCGGCGTCAGGGATGGCTCCAGCGTCACCTGCGGCTTCCACGACGAGGCATCGGTCTGCCATGTGGCCTCCGCTTCGGCTTCGCTGGGCATCTCGGGCGCCATCGCAGCCGTCCCTGTCTCCGCGGGCGCTGGAAGCGGCATTGTGGTCTCGCCCGGGGCGGGTGCAGGCTCCGGCGTGGGCGCGGGCTGAAGCCGCGTCACTTCCGGTGCAGGGGATGGCGCGGCGGGGGCTGGCGCTGGCTCTGGCTCTGGTGTCCGTTCGGGGGGCGGCGTTGGCGTCGGTTCGGCGGGCGCGAGTGCGGCTTGCTGGCTGGGCTGCGGCGTGGCTTCCGGCGGCTTTGCGTCGGCGGGCACCGGCGGCGGCGACGTGGTTTCACCCTTGGGCGGCGTGCTGGCCAGCGTCTCGGTATTGCCGATCGACAGCGGCTCCGGCTCCATCGAGATCATGATCGGCGTCTCGGCATGGTCGAGCCGGCGCAAGGGCGCGGCCCACCACAGCGCCACGGCGACAAGCACATGCAGGCCGATCGCCAGGGCAAGCGCTACCGGCGACATGCGCCCGGATTGCGAGCGGATGAAACTGTCGTGCGTCACGGCGCCTAAGTTCTACGTCCCGGCGGCAGCCTCGGCCAGCCGGATCGGCGCAGGATCAGCGCTGCTGGTTGTACTTGAAGCTTACGGGCAGGAGGAACGTGTGGCGGTCGCCCGGAATGTCGGCCGGCAGCGGCGGGTAGGGGCTGGCGCGCCGGATCGTGTCCATCACGCCGGCATCGAGCGAGGGGAGTCCGCTCGATTTCTCCATGACCACGCTGAGCAGCTGTCCCTGGCGCGAGATCGTCACGCGCGTCAGCACCGTGCCTTCCTCGCGGATCGTGCTGGTGTTCTTCGGGACATAGGGAAACTGCGAGAGCCGGCGCATCACGTCCCAGAGATACTGTTCCTGCGCGCGCCGCTGGCCGTAATTGTCGGCGGGATTGCGGAAGACGGGTGAGGAGGGTTGCGCGGCGGCCTGCGACTCCGAGCCTCGCGGCGCCGGAGCCTGCGGCACGGGATTGAGCGGGGACGGCCGGGCCTGTTGCGGCTGGGGCGGCGCGTGCGGTGCCGGCGGCCGTGGGGCCGGCGGCGGCGGCGGTGGCGGCGGGCGCACGGCCTGCTGGGGTTGGGACGGCGGCGGTGCCGGAGGGGGAGCCGGCAGAGGCTTCGGGATGTCCCGCTCGGTCACGGGCGGCGGCGGCGCATCGAGCGGCGGCAGGGCCTGCTCGAGCGACGGTGGGGGCGGGGGAGGCGGCGGTTCGGGCTTGGCGAGCGCCTGCTGCTGCGGAGGCGGTGGAGGATCCGGCTGGGCGAGGGCCTGCTGCTGGGGCGGCGGCTCCTTCGGCTCCTCCTTGGCCTCCTCCTTCGCCTCTTGAGGCTTCGGTTCCTCGGGCTTGGGTTCTTCCTTGGGGCCGGCCTCCTGCACCTTGTCGGGCGTCGGCATGTCGGTCGCCCGCGGGGCCGGTTTCTCGAGGCCGGCGACATCGCGCGGATTGGGGCTGCGCTCGGCGGGAAGCGGCGGCAGGCCGAGGCGCACCGGCGGCGCCGAGGGCGGGGTGGGCGTCGGCGTGCGCGCGGCAGGCGGGGGTGGAGGCGGTGGCGGCGGCGAGGGGGCGGCCGGTTCGGGCGTGGTCTCGGCGGTCGCCTCGGACTTGGCCTCGGACTTCGCAGGCGGCACCTCCGGCGCATCCATCGAGATCTCGATGGCATCCTCGAACGGATCGACCGGACGCAGCGGCGAGATCCAGAACAGCGCCACCGCCACCGCGACGTGCAGTAGCGTCGCCAGCGCCAGGGCCGACGGCGGCATGTGCTCGAAGCGGGAATAGGTGAGACTGACGTCGTGGGTCACGTTGACCCCGTTCTACGAGGCGGCCCGGCGGTCCGCTAGTTGATCGGCTCGGATTTGTAGACGCCCCACATGCCGCTCCGTTCCACCCAGCCGCTCACGCCGGAGACCTTGACCCGGCACCAGTCGCCGGCACAGGAGCGGATTTCGCCCATGACTTCCGGCTCGAGCTTGGCCACGACGTCGGCCGACGAAGCCGGCGTCTTGTAGAGGCTGGCGGTCCTCGAGGAGATGATGAAGGAGCGCTTGCCGGTCAGCAGACTCTGGTGGACCCAGCCGCTGGCGCCCTGCCAGTCGCGGATTTTGCGCCAGTTCTCGTACTCGGCGACGATCTCGACCGGCATGGCCTTGCGCTTGAATACCCAGTCGATGGGGTAGCGCGAGCCCGGTCCGGTCCGGACATTCACCTCGTCGGAGCGCAGGGACGCGAACCGCGGGATGGGCAGGCCGGACCCTTTGCGCTGCTGGGTACTGTTCGGTTTGTCGGCGGCGAAGGCTGCTTTGCCGCCGGCCTGAGGCAGGGAAAATGCCGTCAGAGCAACGAAGAAGCCGCAAAGCAGGACCGACGATCGAATTCCCATCGCGGCCTATATACCTGAATTATTTAGATCGAGCGACAAGTACCTGAAAAGGCGCGACTTTTCGGCATGTAGATAGGCGGGGGCGTTTGCTGGACAAAACGCGCGCGGACTTGCTAATCGGGCGTAGTCCTGTCTCGAGCCAGCGCCGGTCCCATCCACATGCCGTCCAGTTCCAAGACTAAGCCGCTGGTGATCGTCACCCGGAAGCTGCCCGACGCGATCGAGACGCGTCTGATGGAGCTGTTCGACACGCGCCTCAACGCCGACGACAAGCCGATGACCGGTGTGCAGCTCGTCGAGGCCGTGAAGACGGCCGATGTGCTGGTGCCGACCGTCACCGACCGCATCGACAGCCGCGTGCTGTCGCAGGCCGGGCCGAAGCTGAAGCTGATCGCCTCGTTCGGCACCGGCGTCGACCATATCGACCTCGACACCGCCCGCCAGCGCGGCATCACCGTCACCAACACGCCGGGCGTGCTGACCGAGGACACGGCCGACATGTCGATGGCGCTGGTGCTGGCTACGGCACGCCGCATGGGCGAGGGCGAGCGGCTGGTGCGCGAACGTAAATGGACCGGCTGGAGCCCGACCTCGATGCTGGGCGGCCGGCTGCAGGGCAAGCGCATGGGCATCGTCGGCATGGGCCGCATCGGCCAGGCGCTGGCGCGTCGCGCGCGCGGCTTCGGGCTCGCCATCCACTATCACAATCGCAAGCGCGTCCATGGTGACATCGAGCGCGAGCTCGAGGCGACCTACTGGGAGAGTCTCGACCAGATGCTGGCGCGCATGGACATCGTGTCGGTCAACTGCCCGCACACGCCCGCGACCTTCCATCTCCTGTCGGCGCGCCGCCTCAAGCTGATGAAGCCGACCTCGATCCTCGTGAACACCGCGCGCGGCGAGGTGATCGACGAGAACGCGATGGTGCGCATGCTGAAGGCGGGCGAGATGGCCGGCGCCGGCCTCGACGTCTACGAGAACGAGCCGCAGGTGAACCCCAAGCTGCTCGAACTCGACCGCGTCGTGCTGCTGCCGCACATGGGCTCGGCCACGCTCGAGGGCCGCATCGAGATGGGCGAGAAGGTCCTGATCAACATCAAGACCTTCGCCGACGGCCACAAGCCGCCGGATCGCGTGCTGGCGACGATGTTTTAGGCGCGCAACGCGCGCCGGCGGGCGGCAGCGCCTTCACAGCGGCTTGGCTACAAGCCGCGAAGGCGCGGGAGCCCGCACGGTTTCGCTTGCGCACCATTGTCTTTTCTGCCCGGTGCGGGCTCTCGCGCCTGTGAAGGCGCTGCCGCCCGCCAGCGCGTGTGAACGCGCTAAAGATCCCCCTCCACCATGTCCCGCGCGCGATTGTCGATCAGCACGTCGCGTGTCGCGCGGCCGACCTGGGCGCCGATCAGAATGGTGAGCGATGTCCAGTACATCCAGACCATGATGGCCGCGAAGCCCGCCGTGGCGCCGAACGCCGAAGTGAGCTGCGTCACCTCGAAATAGAACACCAGCGCGCGGTTGCCGGCCGCGAACAGCAGCGCGTTTACCGCGCCGCCGATCAGCGCGTAGCGCCACGGCACGCCGCCCGCCGGCAGCCACTTGTAGATCAGGGTGAAGAAGCCCGAGAGCAGGCCGTAATGCACCGAGGTCGAGATCGCCGGGCCGATCCAGACGCCGAGCACGGGAAAGGCTTCGAGCACGCCGGCATAGGCCGAGACCAGGACGCTCGCCAGGATGACGGCGATCAGCAGCACGCCCAGCACGATCATCAGCAGGATGGCGAGCAGCCGCGACTTCAGGCTGGCCAGCACCGGATGCACGGTGGGGCTCTTGTGGTCACGCCAGATCGCATCGATGCCGTCGTCCAGCTCCACGAAGACGCGCGTGCCCGTGTAGAGCAGCACGGCCGCACCGGCGATGGCGGCGAGGCCGCCGCCGCGGAACAGATCCTCCGAGGCGAAGCGGCGGATGGTGCGCAACTGGTCCTGCGCCACCAGGGTGCCCAGCGCGTCGAAGATCGCTTCCTGCGCCATCATCCGGCCGACGAACGGCTCGGCGATGGCGATGGTGAAGATCATGATCGGGCCCAGCGCGAACATCGTGTAGAACGCCATCGCCGCGGCCGAGGTCGAGAGCCGGTTCGCGAAGTAGCCGTAGCCGGCCTCGTAGGCGATACGCCAGAGCATGTTGATCGTGTTCAACGCAGGTGAGCGATGGCGCATTCCCTCAGTATTGCTTGAGGCCGAGGCCGGCGATGGCGAGCAGGATCGAGGCGGTGCCCAGCGTTCCCGCCGACGCCATCGTTCCCACCATGCGGCCCTTCGGGATCATGCCCAACATGCCGCCGGCATGCAGGACGCGCGCGACCAGCAGCACCACCGACAGAATTGCGACCGTGCGGAAGCCGTAGAAGTCGCTCGCCATGTAGATCATCAGCAGGCTGAGCGGCGCGAACTCCATCAGGTTGCCGTGCGCCCGCACCGCCGCCTGCATCTCGGCATCGCCGCCGTCGCCCAGCGCGATCCGCTTGCGCCCGCGCATCAGGCCGACATGGACGGTCAGGGCGACCGCCAGGAGGCCGAGCAGCCCGGCGCAGACGAAAAACACGGGCACTGGCGACCTCCCTTTGGCCTCTCGATTCGGCGGCATTCTATGATCATATTGGCCGGAGACCAGCGGGCGATGGCAAGAGGAGCCGGACCATGTGGCGAATTCTGCGCAAGAAGACCGAGATGCCGACCGCCGATCGCGCCCTGCCGGGCCGCCCGTCGCCGGACTTCGAGATCCCCGTGATGCACTACGTCAACGGCAACCGCATCCAGCCGCCGTTTCCCGAAGGCCTCGAGCAGGCGATGTTCGGCCTGGGCTGCTTCTGGGGCGCCGAGCGCGTGTTCTGGGAGGCGCCGGGCGTCTACGCGACGGCCGTCGGCTATGCCGCGGGCCTCACACCCCACCCGACCTATGAGGAGGTCTGCTCGGGCTACACCGGTCACAACGAGGTGGTGACGGTGTGGTTCGACCCGAAGAAGGTCTCGTACGAGGCGCTGCTGCGCCTGTTCTGGGAGAGCCACGATCCGACGCAGGGCATGCGCCAGGGCAACGATGTCGGCACGCAGTATCGCTCGGGCATCTACACCTTCTCAGGAGCACAGAAGGCGGAGGCCCTGGCCTCGCGCGCGGTCTTCCAGAAGGAGCTCGCGAAGAAGGGCTACGGCACGATCACGACCGAGATCGTCGAGGCCCCGACCTTCTTCTACGCCGAGGACTATCACCAGCAGTATCTCGCCAAGAACCCCGGCGGCTATTGCGGCCTGGGCGGCACCGGCGTGTCGTGTCCGATCGGGCTGGGCGTGGCGGCGGAGTAAGGCGCTTACAGAGCCACATCTCTTAACTCCTCTCCGCCACGAAGTGGGGGAGAGGAAGGGGCCCATTGCGAAGCAATGGGAAGGAGAGGTGGTGCTCGATACGGACTCGGCTAAGCGATGGAGGGACACCTCTCCCTCCCCGCGCTCTGCGCGGGTCCCCTCCCTCTCCCCACGCTGGCGCGCGCGGAGAGGGCACTTCAACGCGGGATGGCTAGACCGGCAACGCCTTGTTCTCGTAGCCGAATTCCTTGTCCAGCGCTGCTATCTGGCGGCGGAAGTCGATCCGCAGCGCCGCCTTGTCGCTCTCGTCGAGCCACGAGCCTTCGACCGAGTTCAGGCTGAACGTGCGGGCCTTGTCGGGGCCCCAGCCGATCGTCTCGAACAGGGTCATGAAGCCGTGGCCGAGATTGGTCCCGAACATCGCCGGATCGTCGGTGTTGATCGTGACGTTCAATCCGGCCTCGACCATGCGCCGGATGCGCTGCGGCCGGTGCGGTCGATTGTGTAGAAGGCTGGTCCAGGCGCAGGGGGTGAAATAGAGCCCGTCCTTGCGCGCCTCGCTCAACACGAACTCCGACGCCAGCATGTTGTAGCCGTGGTCGATGCGGTCGCAGCGCAGCACGTCGCGGCAGATCAGGTAGTTGGTCGGCGGCGCTTCCAGCGGCGTCAGATAATCCTCGCAGCAATGCGCCGTGCAGCGCAGCCCGCCCTTGCGGGCCAGCGCATAGGCCTCGGCGAAGGTCGCGGGCGGGCCGACGCTTTCGTTGCCGTCCAGCCCGATGCCGATCACCAGCTCATGACGATGGGCGAGCGCGGTCTCGACGATCTCGACGGCCTGGGCCGGCGAGTTGATCGAGCGGTCGATACAGCAGATCAGCCGGGCCGAGATGCCGAAGTCGCGGGCCACGCGCTCGACGCCGTCGGCCATGCCGCTCACCATCGACGGATAGTCGATGCCGTTGGGATAGAAGTAGTCGGGATTGAAGAAGAACTCGACGTGCCGCAGGTTGCCGTCGCGCCTGGCATCCTCGCAATATTCGTAGACCGCGCGGCTGAAATCCTCGGGCGTGCGCAGCACCAGGGCGGCGAGACGCAGGATCTCGAGGAAGCCGTCGAAGTTGGGCCACTGATAGAGCTGCTCCGCCGGCCGCGGCAGCGGCAGGCCGTACTTCTTCGCGAGCTCCGCCACGGTCGTCGCCCGCAAGGTGCCGGCGAGATGGCAGTGCAGCTCAGCCTTGGGAATGCGTCGCAGGTAATCGTCGGCAACCGCTTTCGCCATGATGGCGATCCTCACTTCTTCTCGATGTTGTAGAGCAGCATGACCGGCGACTTCAGCACGCCGTCGAGATTGTTGCGCCAGGCCGACGGCGTCGTGAACTGCGCCAGCGGCAGGTACAGCACCTGCTCGTAGGCGCGGGCCTGGATCTCGTTGGCGATGGTCTTCCGCGTGGCCTCGCCCGGCGCCGTGGCGAAGCGCAGCCGCAGCTCCTCGGTCCTGGCGTCGGTCGGCCAGCCCCACGCCGAAGCCGGCGGACCCGACGCCACCAGGAACGGATTGCTGAGCGGATTGCCCTGGTCGGGCACGGAGTTCGTCGTGTGGGCGAGGTTCCAGCCGCCCTTGTCGACGGGTCCGGTGTTGAGGCGGCGCGTGGCGAAGGTCTGGAAGTCCATCGACACCATGTCGACCTTGAAGCCGAGATCGACCAGGATCTGGCGCGTGACGTTACCCAGCGCCGCGATGCCCGGCGCGTTGGCGACGTGCAGCATCACCAGCGGCTTCGACATGTCGACGTTGGCTTCCTTCAGCATCGCCTTGGCGGCAGCCATGTCGAAGGAGGGGATGCCGTCCTTGCTCTCGTAGGGCATGCCGCAGCCGAAGATCGCGGCACAGTCGGTGGCGAATTTGGGATCGCCCGCGACGACGGCGGCGTACATCGACCGGTCGACGGCGCGGGCGATGGCTTGCCGCACCTTGATGTTGTCGAACGGTGGCTGCAGGTGGTTCATGCGCATGATGGCCTGGAAGCCGAACTTGCTCACGACCTCGGCCTTGGCGCCGGACTTCGCGTCGAACAGCGGCAGCAGGTCGGCCGGCACGCGTTCGAGATAGTCGACCTCGCCCCGGGTCAGCGCACTCACCTGCGTCTGCGCATCCGGCATGCCCAGCATCTCGACGCGATCCATCTTCGCGATCTTGGCGCCCGACGCCCAGTTGGGCGGCTCGCTGCGCGGCTTGTAGTCGGCGAACTTGTCGAGGACGATCTTGACCCCGGGCTCATGCAGGTCGGCGCGGAACCTGTAGGGGCCGGAACCGACGATCTCCTTCACCTGCTCGCTGCCAGGGGTCTTGGCGATACGCTCCGGCATCATGAAGGGCACGGGCGCGCCGATCTTGGCCAGGCTGTCGAGCACCAGCCCGTAGGGCTCCTTCAGCACCAGCTTGATCGTGCCGGCGTCGGAGGCTTCGAGCGAGGCCATGAACTTCAGCAGCGTCTGGCCCATGCTGTCGCGCGACGCCCAGCGCAGGATCGAGGCGACGCAGTCGGCGGCCGTCACCGGCTGGCCATCGTGCCATTTCAGGCCGGGCCGCAGCACGAACGAGTAGGTGAGCCTGTCGTTGCTGATCGTGTAGCTCTCGACCATCTGCGGCTTGGGCTCGAACTTGTCGTCGACCGCGAACAGCGTGTCGTAGATCAGGTAGCCCAGGTCGCGCGTCGTGAAGGAGGTGGTGAAATGCGGGTCGAGCACGCGGCTCAGCGTCTCCGGCGCCACTTTGAGAGTCGATTGCGCCTGGACCGTTGCCGGCCCCAGCAGTGAAGCGGCGACCAGCGCGGCCACCGACCATGAACGACGAATCTTCATCTCACTCCCCCTTCGAACGCCCGGCCAACCGGCGGACGACAGCCAGCAAGCCGCATGCCACGCTAGCGATGGATCGCAGCGTCGAGTGCGGCCACGAACCGGTCAAGCTCGGCCTCGGTGTTGTAGACGTGTACCGAGGCGCGCATCACGTCGCGCAGGCCGCGGCCCTTGAGATCGAGGCGTGACGAGAACTGCGTGGAGACCGACACGTTGATGCGCTGCTCGCGCAAGGTCTGCTTCAGCGCGGGGTGCTCCATGCCCTCGACGGCAAAGGTCACGATCGCGCCCTTGGTGACGCCGAGGTCGGTGAGCGTCACGCCCTTCAGCTTCGCGAGGCGGTCGCGCAGCCCGTCGGCCAGTTCGCGCAGGCGCCCCCAGATCGCCGGCATGCCGAGCTCGTTGGCCTGGTCGGCCGCGACCTTGAGGCCGATGACGCCCGCGAAGTAGCGCTCCCAGTTCTCGAAGCGCCTGGCGTCGCCGATCACCGTGTATTCGTTGTCGCCCGTCCAGCGCGCGGCGTGGTTGTCGAGGAAGATCGGTTCGATCTGCGAGGTGCTGCGCGTGCGGGCATAGAGAAAGCCCGTGCCGCGCGGGCCGCGCATGTACTTGCGGCCCGTCGCCGAGAGGAAGTCGCAGCCGATCTTCTTCACGTCGATCGGCATCATGCCGACCGACTGGCAGGCATCGAGCAGGTAGAGGATGCCGGCATCGTTCACGATCTTGCCGACCGCCTCGGCCGGCTGCACGAGGCCACCCTGGGTCGGGATGTGCGAGATCGAGACCAGCTTGGTGCGCTTGTCGATGGCACGTTCCAGGGCAGCGAGGTCGATCTGGCCGTGCCTGTCGTCGGGCACGACCACGATCTCGGCGCCGGTCTTCTTCGCCATCTGCAGGTAGGAGATGTAGTTCGACGAATACTCGCTGACGCAGGTCAGGATGCGGTCGCCCGGCTTGAAGTCGAGCGAGTAGAAGGCGAGGTCCCAGCCGCGGGTGGCGTTCTCGACATAGGCGATCTCGTCGGCCTCCGCGCCGATCAGCTTCGCGATCGACGGATAGAAGCCGTCGAGCACCGGGCGCGCCCGGTCGGCCGCCTCGTAGCCGCCGATCTCGGCCTCCAGCTTCAGGTGATCGAGCGTGGCGTCGAGGGTGCGACGGCTGGGCAGCGACGAGCCGGCGGCGTTGAGATGCAGCACATGGGCGCAGCCCGGCGTCTCGGCGCGGATGCGGTCTACGTCGAGTTTCTGGGCAGCGGGGGCCATCTCAGAACTTCCCCTGTTCCTTCAGCACTTCCTCGGCGACGCGCAGCGAGTCGAGGGCGGCGGGGAAGCCGCAATAGGCGATGGCATGGGTGAAGATCTCGCGCAGCTCGATCTTGGTGCAGCCGTTGTTCAGAGCGCCCACGAGATGGATTCTGAGTTCGTGCGGGCGATTGAGGGCGCAGAGCATGGCGATGGTGATCATGCTGCGCTGCTTGCGGTCGAGTCCGTCGCGCGTCCACAGCGAGGCGTAGGCGAACTCCTCGGAGAAGGCACGGCAGGGCCCCCAGAAATCGTTGTTGGTCGCGTCGCGCTTGGCGAGATAGGATTCGCCCATCACCTCGGCGAGGACTTTCCGCCCCGCATCGCTGAGCGTCTTGTGAGCCTGCTCTTCGGACATGCCGTCTTCCTCCTGGTTCAGCCGTTTCCTGCCTAAAGCGACGCCGGAGCCCGAGCAACTCACCATTGCTCATGCCGGCGATACGCTGCCCGTCACCTTCGTGCGCAATGCGCGGGCGCGGCGCGCCTCGCTGCGCGTCGATCCGGCCAACCGCCGCATCGTGCTGACGGCGCCGCTGCGCATGGCGCGCGGCACGGCGGTGGGGTTCGCCGAGGCCCAGGCCGGCTGGATCGCCGCGCGGCTCGACCGCCTGCCGCAGCGGCGGCCCTTCGTCGACGGTGCCGAGATCCCGTTGTTCGGTGTGCCGCATCGCGTGCGTCACCATCCCGGCGCCCGCGGCACGGTGTGGCGCGAGGGCGGCGAGATCCATGTCGCGGGCCGGCCCGAACACCTGCCCCGTCGCGTGAAGGACTGGCTGGTCGCCGAACTGAAGAAGGAGCTGGTGCCGCGGGTCCAGGCCAAGGCCGCGCGCGCCGAACGGCCGGTGAAGCGCATCACCGTGCGCGACACGCGCTCGCGCTGGGGAAGCTGCGGCCCCGATGGCGCGATGTCCTTCTCGTGGCGGCTGGTCTTCGCGCCACCGGACGTGCTCGACTATCTGGTGGCGCACGAGGCCGCGCACCTCGTCCATCTGAATCACGGCCCGCGCTTCTGGGCCCTGGCGCGTACGCTCTGCGACGGGCCGATCGAAGGGCCTCAGGCGTGGCTGAAGAAGAACGGCGAGACCCTGCTGCAGTACGGGGTCTGACCGGTGGCTGATCCCTTCAGGGGGCGGTACACTTCGCCGACGGGGCAAGGAAGGTCGGCAGTCCGCACGTGTTGAGATCTCTACTCGCGGTCGGCCGCACCTTCGCCGCCCATCCGATGACCCGCGACGGCCAGCTCGGCGCCTGGGCCCGGTTCGCGGCCTGGCATCTCCGGAGCCGGCTTCGGCCTGAGGTCGTGATGCCCTGGATCGGCGGCCAGCGCCTGATCGTGCGCCGCGGCATGACCGGCGCGACCGGCAATCTCTATTTCGGCCTGCACGAATTCATGAGCATGGGCCTCGTCCTGCATTTCCTGCGGGAAGGCGATCTCTTCCTCGATGCCGGCGCCAATGTCGGCACCTACACGGTGCTGGCCTCCGGCGTCTGCCGCGCGAAGACCCTCGCGGTCGAGGCCGATGCCGGCACCGCCCGCGATCTCGCGCGCAATGTCGAGGTCAATGGCCTGCGGGCGCTGGTGACGATCCACGAGCTGGCGCTGGGCCCCAGCGACGGCAAGGTGATGTTCACCACCGGGCTCGGCGCCATGAACCAGGTCGTGTCCAAGCATCGTGAGGGCATACGCATCGTCCCGCAGAAGACGCTCGACCACGTGGTGGGCGACGCGGAGCCGGCGCTGCTGAAGCTCGACGTCGAGAAGTACGAGGACCAGGTGCTTCAGGGATCGATCGAGGTGCTGAAGAAACCCAGCCTCAAGGTCGTGGCCCTCGAAGCCACGTCGGACTGGTCGACGAAGTTGTTCGCCGACCTGGGATTCGAGCGCGCCTTCTACGATCCCTTCACCCGCATCCTGCAGCGCGAGCCGAACGAGCTCGCCTTCGCCGACGGCAAGTGGACCCGCTCCAACGAGTTCTTCGTGCGCGACTGGGCCTTCGTCGAGGACCGGTTGAAGAGCGCGAAGCCGGTCACGGTGCTGGGCAAGTCTCTCTAAGCGAAAGGTCCCTCGCTGCGCTCGGGATGACAGTGGGTGGTGTAACCAACATCTCTTGTCATCCCGAGCGCAGCGAGGGACCTTTGCCTTACTCCGTCACGTGCCCCTCGTATTGCGGCAGGTCGTCGGTGATGGTGAACCACGGCGCCTTCGAGCCGACGAAGATATGGGCGCTGGGCCGGATCGTCGGCGGATCGATCAAGGTGCCCAGGGTGACGTGAACCCAGGCGGCATCGCGCACCAGCGAATAGAGCATTGAGCCGCAGCGGGCGCAGTGCGCGTCGTGATTTTCCTTGGAGCCGTAAAGCATTAGCCGATCGGCGCCTTGCGTTACGGTCAATGCAGAGCGTTTGATGCCGGCGAACGGCTTGAATGCCGAACCTGTCGCGCGCCGGCAGTTCGAGCAATGGCAGTTCAGCGCATAGGTGAAGGCATCCTTCACCTCGTACTGCACGGCGCCGCACAGGCACTTTCCATGCAGCGTCGCTGGTTCGGTCATCCGAAGCGGCCGGGATCGCAGGCCTGCAGCGCACCCGGCAATTGCTCGCCCTCCATCAGGCGTGCGATCAGGCGGCCCGTCACGGTGGCGAGCGTCAGGCCGAGATGCTGGTGGCCGTAGCCGCAATAGACATTGGCAAGGCGCGGCGCGCGGCCGATGGCGGGGCGATAATCGGGAAGCGTGGGACGCTCGCCGATCCAGCGGCTCTGCTCGATGCCGCCGACATCGGGGAAGATGTCCTTGAGATGTTTCTTCAGGAGATCGGCGCGATGCCACGACGGCGGCTGGTGCGGGGCGGCCAGCTCGACCGTGCCGGCGATGCGAAGTCCTTCCTGCATCGGCGTGAAGAAGAGGCCGCGGTCGGGCGGGCTGACTGGCAGATCGAACTGCACATTGTCCGACGCCATCATCACATGATAGCCGCGCTCGGCGACCAGGGGCGCATTGAAGCCCAGCAGGCGCGTCAGCTCGCCCGAGGCGCGGCCGGCCGAGATCATCACCGCGCTGGCCGGCAAGTCGGAATCGGTGAGCTGCACCGCGGTCACGCGGTTGCCGTCGCGGCGGAAGCCGCGCACACGGCCGCGCACGACGGTGCCGCCCTCGGCGGTGAAGCGTTCGACCAGCGTTGCCACGACCTTGTGCGGATTGATCGTGTGCGTGCCGGTCGGATAGTGGATGCCGCGCACGATGGTGCGGCTGAGGCCGGGCGCCAGCTCGCGCGCGCGGTTGCCGTCGACGATCTCGAACTCGGTGCCCTTGCCCGACTGCAGGCCGCGCATCTCGTCGGTGCCCTGGAACGAGGCCTCGCTCTCGTAGACGTAGAGCGCGCCGCGCGTGCGGAACAGTTCGCCGAGGCCCGAGGCCTGGATCTCGGCCTTCCAGGCGATGTCGGCCTCGAGCATCAGCGGCTTGAACATCGCCTTGCCCTTCTCGACCTCGGCCGGGCTGAGCGAGGCCAGCGCGAAACGCGCCATCCACGGCAGCAGCCACGGCAGGCTGGGCGGATGCACCGTCAACGGACCGTTCCGGTCCATCAGCATCTGCGGCACCTTCTTCAGGGTGGCCGGGCGGGCCAGCGGGATCAGGCTGTCGACCGACAGGAAGCCCGCATTGCCGAAGGAGGTCGCGTTGCCGGGCTCGGCGCTGTCGAGCAGGGTGACGGTGTGGCCGGCGCGTTGCAGGGCGCGGGCGGTGGCGGCGCCCACGATTCCGGCGCCAATGACGATGACGGGTTCGCTGGTGACTGATTCGCTCATGAGGTGACGTTAGCACGGCGCCTGCGCGAGCCCGAGGCGGCGATTGATTTGTCGCTGTGAATGCCTATTTAGGGGCCCATGTCCTCCGCACAATCAGACAGCTCCTCCGGTCCCGGCTGGCATGCCACGACCATCCTCTCGGTCCGCAAGGACGGCCAGGTCGTCATGGCCGGCGACGGCCAGGTCTCGATGGGCCAGACCATCGTCAAGGGCAACGCCAAGAAGGTGCGCCGGATCGGCAACGGCCAGATCATCGCGGGCTTCGCGGGCGCCACGGCCGATGCCTTCACCCTGTTCGAGCGGCTCGAGGCCAAGCTGGAGCGCCATCCCGGCCAGCTCCTGCGCGCCGCGATCGAGCTCGCCAAGGACTGGCGCACCGACCGCTACCTGCGCAAGCTCGAGGCGTTGATGGCGGTGGCCGACAAGGACGTGTCGCTGCTCCTGTCGGGAACGGGCGACGTGCTGGAACCCGAGGGCGGCATCATCGCCATCGGCTCGGGCGGCAACTACGCGCTCTCCGCCGCGCGGGCGCTGATCGACGTGGACGGGCTCGATGCCGAGGCGATCGCCCGCAAGTCGATGAAGATCGCCGCCGACATTTGCGTCTACACCAACCACAACATCGTCGTAGAGAAGCTCTAAGATCCCATGAGCCCCATGAGCAACGACTTTTCCCCGCGCGAGATCGTCTCCGAACTCGACAAGCACATCATCGGCCAGCAGGAGGCCAAGCGCGCGGTCGCCATTGCGCTGCGCAATCGCTGGCGCCGCCTGCAGCTCTCCGATTCGCTGCGCGACGAGGTGCTGCCCAAGAACATCCTGATGATCGGCCCGACCGGCGTCGGCAAGACCGAGATCGCGCGGCGCCTGGCCAAGCTCACCAACGCGCCGTTCCTCAAGGTCGAGGCGACCAAGTTCACCGAGGTCGGTTATGTCGGCCGCGACGTCGAGCAGATCGCGCGCGACCTGATGGAAGCCGCCATCGAGATGGCGCGCGAGAGCCTGCGCAAGGACGTGAAGGCCAAGGCCGAGCTGGCCGCCGAGGAACGCGTCATCGAGGCGCTGTGCGGTGCCAATGCCAGCGAGGAGACGAAGCTGCGTTTCCGCCACAAGCTGCGCGCCGGCGAGCTGAACGACCGCGAGATCGAGATCGATGTCGCGGACACCGGCGGGCCCATGCAGTTCGAGGTGCCGGGCCAGCCGGGCGCGTCGGTCGGCATGATCAATATCGGCGACATGCTGGGCAAGGCGTTCGGCGGGCGCACCAAGAAGCGCAAGATGACCGTGGCCGAGAGCCACCAGACCCTGATGCGCGAGGAGAGCGACAAGCTTCTCGACCAGGAGCGCGTGGTCCGCGAGGCGCGCGAGATGGTCGAGCAGAACGGCATCGTCTTCATCGACGAGATCGACAAGATCACGGCGCGCAGCGAATTCCGCGGCGGCGGCGACGTGAGCCGCGAGGGTGTGCAGCGCGACCTGCTGCCGCTGATCGAGGGCACGACGGTGAACACCAAGCACGGGCCGGTGAAGACCGACCATGTCCTGTTCATCTGTTCCGGCGCCTTCCACCTCGCCAAGCCGTCGGACATGCTGCCGGAACTGCAGGGCCGCCTGCCGATCCGCGTCAGCCTGGCCTCGCTCAGCCAGGAGGATTTCCGCCGCATCCTGACCGAGCCCGAGGCCAGCCTGGTCAAGCAGTACAAGGCGCTGCTGGCGACCGAGAAGGTCGAACTCGACTTCACGCCCGACGCGATCGACGAACTGGCGCGCCTGTCGGCCGACATCAACGAGACGGTCGAGAATATCGGCGCGCGGCGCTTGCACACCGTGATGGAGAAGCTCCTCGAGGAGATCAGCTTCACCGCCTCGGACAAGCCGAACACGAAGATGGAGATCGACGCGGCTTACGTCCGCGCGCATGTCAGCGAGCTGGCGAAGAACGCGGATCTCTCGAAGTTCGTGCTTTAGACGGGCTTATCCATTGGAGTTGCGCGCTCCAATGACGTCTTCGACGACCTGATCAGAGGCAATACGCCGCGATCAGGTCGACGAGATAGGCGGGGCCGTTCAGGCCCCACAGGATGAACGACACGACCGTTGCGGCCACGACCAGGCTGGCCAGTCCCCACAGCAGCACGGGGCGCCAGCCGGTCGTCATGCCGGTTGCGGCTGCGGGATTGCCGCCGGACGGATCAGCCGCTCCTCGACGATCGGATAGTGCAGCGCTGCCGACACCAGACCCAGCGCGATCGAGATCCACCACATCATGTCGTAGTTGCCTTGGAGGTCGAACAAGCGCCCGCCGCCCCAGCCGCCGAAGAAGCTGCCGATCTGGTGGCCCATGAAGACGAAGCCGTTCAGCATGGTGACGTGCACCGGCCCGAAGATATAGCCGACCAGCGAGGTGGTGAGCGGCACGGTGCCCAGCCACAAGAAGCCCAGGGCGCCGGCGAAGATCAGCACCGAGGCGGCCGAAAGCGGCGCCAGCACGAAGCCCAGGAAGACCAGCGAGCGCAGCAGGTAGAGCAGCGACAGCAGGTTCTTGCGCTTGAACCGGTTGCCCATCGAGCTCCACAGGATGGCACCGGCGATGTTGAAGAGACCGACCATGCCGATCGCCCAACCGCCGAGCTCGGCCGGCGAGAGCTGGATCCCGAACAGCGACAGGCCGATCCCCTTGTCGGAGATATAGGCCGGCAGGTGGCCGCCGACGAAGGCGACGTGGAAGCCGCAGACGAAATAGCCGACCACCAGCAGCACGTAGCTGCGCTGGGCGAAGGCCTCGGACATCGCCTCGCCGGCCGTCTGGCGGCCGCCGCTCACCTTGCGGGAGGCCGCGATTTCCTTGCGGTCGTTGAGGCCGATCGGCAGCACCATGATCAGCACGGCCAGGATGGTCAGCGCCCACATGGTGGGGCGCCAGTCGCCGAAATAGTTCTGCAGCACGGCCGCCAGCGGCACGATGAAGAACTGGCCGAACGAGCCGCCGGCCGAACAGATACCCACCGCCAGCGCCTGCTTGGCCGGCGGGGCCACGCGCAGGATCACGCCCAGCACCGGCCCGAAGGTCGCCGCCGAGAGGCCGATGCCGACCAGCACGTTGCCCACGATCAGCATGAAGCCGTCGTGCATCGTGGCGGTGACGATCATGCCCAGCACATAGACCGCGCCACCGCCCGCGATGGTCGGGGCCGAGCCGAACCGGTCGGCGAGGCGGCCCGAGAAGGGCGCGATGACCCCCATCAGCAGCATCGACAGCGCCGTGCCGAAGGAGAAGAGTTCGCGGCCGACATGGAGCTCGGCCGAGATCGGCTTCAGGAAGATGCCGAAGCTCTGGCGAACGCCAAGGCCGATGGTGAGGACGAGGAAGCCGCACCAGACGGCGGTCCAATAGGAGCGTTGGGTCATGGTCGCAACCTGAGGCGGTGTGGCGGAGCTGGCAAGACGTACCGCCTTATGGTTTCCATAGAATTACTTCATGCCGTCACAAGCTTCGATGTGGCAGAACCTATCCATGGCGCGTTTGCGGTTCCTGTGCGGTTTGGCAGCTTTCCTGCTGGTTTTGGCAGGAAGCGCGGCGGCGGTGCCGCGGCTTGAAAAGGAGCGCTGCAGCTTCAAGCCGCCCAAGGGCGACCGGGTCGAGTGTTTCGTCCTGACCGTGCCGGAGAACCGCGAGCAGCCGCAGGGCCGCGAGATCAAGCTCAAGGTGGCCATCCTCAAGGCCAAGCGCACGGCCGGCGTCGAGCCGATGATCTATCTCTCGGGCGGTCCCGGCGATTCGCCGCTGGTCGCCTCGACGCCGGGGGCGGACGCGCTGAGCGAGGGCGACTGGTGGAACGAGACGGCCGCCATCCGCCGCCGCCGCGACGTCGTTATCCTGAGCCAGCGCGGTGCCGGCGGCTCGTCGCCCAACCTCGATTGCTTCGACACCCGCACCTCGGACCCGGCCAAGGCCCGGCGCCGCGCCGTCACCGAGCAGCAGGAGCGGGAGATCTTGGTGCGCTGCCGGTCCGGGCTCGATCGCCGCAAGATCGATCTCGCCATGTACACGACGCCGGCGCTGGCCGACGACGTGGCCGACCTCGCGGCGGCGCTGGGCCAGAGCAAGATCAACATCTACGGCGTGTCCTACGGCACCCGCTGGGCGCTGGAAGTGATGCGCCGCCATCCCGACCTGGTGCGGGCGGCGGTGCTAGACGGGGTTTATCCGCCCCAGGTCAACGGCGAGCAGAACGAGCCCGAGATCGTGCGCCGCGCCTTCGAGCAGCTCTACGGCGACTGCGCCGCCGATTCGGTCTGCCGCCAACGCCATCCCGAGCTGCGCGCCGCCGTCGAGGGCCTGATCGACGCGGCCGAGCGCACGCCAATCGAACTCGCGCTCACCCTGGAGGACGGGCCGCACCCGGTCCAGCTCGACGGCACCCAGGTGCTGATGGTGCTGCTCAACATGATGCGCGAGGGCGAGGTCGGCTCGATCCCCGAGACGGTGGCGGCGGCGCGGCGCGGCGACCTGCGGCTGCTCAAGCTCTACGCCGAGGATCTCGAGACCAACGATGGCGGCCTGCTGGAGCAGAACGCCCAGCAGTTCGACGGGCTCTACAACAGCATCGAATGCCGCGAGACCTGGCCGATGGTCGACCGCACGGCGCGGCGCAAGGCGATCGAGAGCAACGGCGTCTACGGGCTGAGCGCGAAGTCGAGCAAGTCACCCGTCTTCTGCCCGGTGTGGCGCGTCACGGCCGCGCCCGCCGCCGAACGCCAGCCGGTGAAGTCCGAGGTGCCGACCCTGTTGCTGAGCGGCGGCTACGACTGGCTGACGCCGCCCTCATGGGCGCGCGAGGCCGCCAAGACGCTCTCGTCCTCGCGCAACGTCGTCTTCCGCGCCCAGGGCCACGGCGTCGTCGTGCAGGACGCCTGCGCGGCCCGCCTGCGCGACGCCTTCATCGAAGACCCGAACCCCAAGCGCGCGCTGCCCTGTCGTCCCGACACGGCCCCGAACTTCACCGCTGCCTGGGAACGTGTGCGGAATATGCCTTGATGAAGGATCCCTACTTCAACAGCTCCGGCGCGATGAGACGCGGCAGGAAGAGGGCGATGTCGGGCCACACGATCATCGCCGCCAGCACCACGATCATCGGCACCAGCATGATCAGCGTGTCCTTGAGGGCGAAGCGTAACGGGACGCCGGCGACGGCGCAGGAGATCATGAGGCAGAGCCCGTAGGGCGGTGTCACCAACCCGAAGGCCAGCGACACGATCGAGACGATCGCGAAGTGGACCGGGTCCATCGACACCGACTTGGCGAGCGGCTCCAGCACCGTGCCGACGATGATGATCGCCGGAATGGCGTCGAGGAAGCAGCCCACCACCAGGAACACGAAGGCGATGAAGAAGCCGACGCCGATCGGTCCCATGCCCCAAGTCGTGACGTTGGCCAGCAGCTCCTGCGGGATCTTGTAGTAGGCCAGCAGCCATCCGAAGGCCGAGGCGGTGCCGATGCAGAACAGCGCCACCGAGGCGAGCTTGCCGGTGTCGACCAGCGCCCTGTACAGCTCCTTCGGGCCCATCTCGCGATAGACCACGATCGACAGCACCGCCGAGTAGAGCACCGCGACGCAAGCCGATTCCGTCGCCGTGAACCAGCCGGCGAGAATGCCGCCGACGATGATGACGGGTGTCATCAGCGCCGGGATCGAGACCCAGATCGAGCAGAGGAGCTGGCGGAAACCCTGGCGCGGATAGGTCGGATAGCCGCGCTTCACGGCATAGACATGCACGGTGGCCATCTGCGCGCCGGCGATCAGCAGGCCCGGCACCACACCGGCGAGATAGAGCGCACCGATCGAGGTCGAGATCAGCCCGCCCCACACGATCATCAGGATCGAGGGCGGAATCACGACGGCCAGCACGGCGGAGACGGCGGTGATGGCGATCGAGAAGGAGAGGTCGTAGCCCTCCTTGGTCTGGGCATCGATGAAGATCTTGCTCTGGCTGGCGGCGTCGGCGGTCGAGGAGCCGGAGATGCCGGCGAAGAACACCGAGAGCACGACGTTGATCTGGGCCAGCGAGCCTGGGAAGCTGCCGACGATGGCTCTCGATAGGGCCACCAGCCGGTCGGTGATGCCGCCCACGCTCATCAGGTTCGCCGTCAGCAGGAAGAACGGCACGGCGAGCAGGATGAAGGAGTTGTAGGCATTGAAGGTTTCCTGCGCGAGCATCATCGTCCCGAGCCGCGGCTCGAGATAGAAGAGCGGCAGGCAGGCGAGGCCGAGCGCGAAGGCCACCGGCACGCGCAGCACCAGCAGCACGAAGAAGCAGCCGAACAGGATCGAGGCGGCCTCGCCGGCGGTGAAGAGGGAGCCGCTCATGTCGCGCTCCTTCCCAGCAGGATGCGCGTCTCGTCGTAGAACTGCTCGCCCAGGAAGACGATCCAGGTGACGGCAGCGACGGGCCAGGCGATGTGGATCATCCAGAGCGGCAGGTCGGCCAGCTCGGAGGTGCGGTACCAGGCGAAGCGCGTGAACTCGATGCCGCCGACCAGGAACACGATGGCGAAGGCCAGGATGCCGAGGCGCGCGGCGATACGGACGGCCGCCTCGCCGCGACGCGACAGGGTCGGCCAGACATCGACCTCGAAGTGCGAGGCCTCGCGGACGCCGATCATGGCGCCGATCATGATCATCCAGATGAACAGGAAGCGCGCCATCTCCTCGGTCCAGATATAGGCCGGGATCAGGTCGGTGTAGCGCGACACCATCTGCAGGGTGACGGGGATGACGATGACGGCGACGGAGAAGGCGAGGAGGCCGGTCAGGAATTGAGCGTAAGCGGCCGTGAACCGGCGCCAGAGACTGGGCGGCGGCGCAGAAACTGAGGAGGGCATCGGGAATCCGTTCAGGAGGAAACGCCCGGCGAAGCCGGCAGAGGGGCGCGGCGGAGCGTCCGGCTCCGCTGCGTTTCCGATGTCAGTTGGTGGCGACGATCTTCGTGAAGATGCCGTCGGCGCCGATTTCCTTGGCGTAGGCCGCCATCACCGGATCGACGAGCTTCTTCATCTCGGCGCGGTCCTTGAACGGGATGCGCTTCAGCTTGCCGGCCTTCTCGAGAGCATCGAGCTTCTGCGCGTCTTCCGAGCTCTCGACCTGACGGCCATAGGCACCGGCTTCCTTGCCGGCCTTGACCACCGCGTCCTGCAGGTCCTTCGGAAGGCCCTTGAAGGTCTTGGAGGAGAAGCAGACCGGCCGGATGGTGATGGCGTGCTCGGTCATCGCGAGATTGGGCGCCACCTCGTAGAACTTCATCGTCTCGACGCCGGCGGCCTCGTTCTCGCCAGCCGAGATCACGTTGTTCTGGATGGCGTTGTAGATCTCGTTGTAGGCGATGACGGTCGGCGACATGCCGGCGGCGGCGAAGGTCTTGGACCAGATGGGCGCGCCCTGGACGCGGACCTTGAGGCCCTTGATCTCCGCGAGGTTGCTCACCGGCTTGTTGACGAAGATGTTGCGCACGCCGCCGCCGGCATAGCCGATCAGCATGACATCGGCCTTCTGCGCGATCTCGTCCGCGACCGGCTTCAGCAGGTCGAGGTCGAGCACCTTGTTCCACTGCGCCAGGTCCTTGAACAGGAAGGGCGCGTCGATGAACGGCGCTGCCTTCGAGAAGGTCGACATGTGGGCCGGCGAGACGATGCCGTAGTCGACCGCCTTGCCCTGCGCCATGTACTCGAAATACTGCTTCTCGAGGCCCAGCGACGAATTGCGGTGGAGCACGAAGTTGATCGGCTTGCCGTAATACTGCTTCACCAGCTCTTCGAACTTCAGCAGCGTCTTGTTGAAGGCGTGGTCGTCGTTGAACTGGACGGCGCCGTTCAAGGTCAGCGGCGCCTGCGCCTTCACGACGAACGGTGCAGCAAGAGTCGAGGCGGCAATACCGCCCATCAGCAGTCTGCGTTTCATCTGTTTCCTCCGAGGCCCTGTTTGTGGTTCTGCGACCGTGGCCCTGCAGGGACTATGCATCGGATTCAGTCGATGCGCGACCGAGTTGTCAGACAACAAGCCGATTCCCGTCTTTCGGTCTGGAAATTGCGTCGGTTGTGTTTGCTGGCGTTATTCGATATCATAATAACACAAATATTTAGTGAAATGTCTCTCGGTATCCCTTCCTCGCCGCTTTCCACGGGCTTCGACGGACCCTTCGTCCCGAAGCTCGTTTCGGTGCTGCGCGAAGGTTACGGGCTGGCCTCGCTGCGGGCGGATGCCGTGGCAGGGCTCACCGTGGCCATCGTGGCGCTGCCGCTCTCCATGGCGATCGCCATCGCTTCCGGCACGACGCCGGAACGCGGCCTGTTCACCGCCATCGTCGGCGGCTTCCTGATCTCGGCGCTGGGCGGCAGCCGTTTCCAGGTGGGCGGTCCCGCCGGCGCCTTCATCGTGCTGGTGGCCGCGACCGTCGCAAAACATGGGATCGAGGGCATGCTGCTGGCCACGCTGATGGCCGGAATCTTCCTGGTGGCGGCCGGCGCCCTGCGCCTCGGCACCTTCGTGAAGTTCATCCCTTATCCGGTGACGGTGGGATTCACGGCCGGCATCGCCGTCATCATCTTCGCCAGCCAGATCAAGGATCTGTTCGGCCTCACCCTCGACGGCAAGGAGCCGGGCGAGTTCGCCGCCAAGCTCGAAGTGCTGGTGGGCGCGTTCGGCACCGTGAACGCCGCGGCCGTGGCGCTGGCCGTGACCACGATCGGCCTCATCCTCGGCCTGCGGAAGCTGCGGCCGCACTGGCCCGGCATGCTGGTCGCCGTCGTCGCCACCTCGCTCGCGACCTTCGCGTTCGGCCTGCCGGTCGAGACGATCGGCAGCCGCTTCGGCGGCATCCCCTCCATGCTGCCCGCCCCCAGCCTGCCCGACCTGTCGCCGGACAAGATGCTGGCGGTGCTGCCGGACGCCATCGCCTTCGCCCTGCTGGGCGCCATCGAATCGCTGCTCTCGGCCGTCGTGGCCGACGGCATGACGGGGCGCCGCCATCGCTCCAACTGCGAGCTGGTGGCCCAGGGCGTGGCCAATATCGGGGCGGCCCTGTTCGGCGGCATCTGCGCCACCGGCACCATCGCGCGCACCGCCACCAACGTGCGGGCCGGCGCGCGCGGGCCCGTCGCCGGCATGCTGCACTCGGCCTTCCTGCTCGCCTTCATGCTGCTGGCCGCGCCGCTCGCCGCCTACATTCCGCTGGCGGCGCTGGCCGGCGTGCTGGCCGTGGTCGCCTGGAACATGGCCGAGAAGCACGAGTTCGTGACCCTGCTGCGCTCCTCGCGCGGCGATGCCGTCGTGCTGCTCTCGACCTTCCTGCTCACGGTGTTCCGCGACCTGACGGAAGGCATTGTGGTCGGCGTGGCGCTGGGCGTCGTGCTGCTTCTGCAGCGCATGACGGCCACTGCCGGCATCGAGGCGCAGGCAACGCGCGCGCCGTTCGCGGCCGACCTCGTGACCGACCCGCAGGTCATCGTCTACCGGCTGTCCGGCGCCTTCTTCTTCGGCACGGCCTCGACGGTGGGCGCCGCGCTCGACCGCATCGCCGACCAGCACAAGGCCTTCATCATCGACTTCAGCGCGGTGCCCTTCATCGATTCGACGGCGGCAAACGTCATCGCCGGCATCGGCCGCAAGGCGCTGCGCCACGGCGTCCGGGTCTATGTCACCGGCGCCACGCCGTCGGTCCGCCACCTGCTGCTGCGGGCCGGCGCCGGCCGGCCGCAAGTGCGCTACCTGCCGTCCGTCGATCATGCCGTGCGCGAGGCGCATCTTCTGTAAGATGGCCTGATGGCCAATACCGTCACGATCTCCACCGCCGCGCTCAGCGCTGAAATCTCCGCCACCGGCGCCGAGCTGGTCCGCCTGCAGGACAACACCGGCGCTGATCTTTTATGGGACGGCAATCCCGCCGTCTGGAACGGCCGCTCGCCGCTCCTGTTTCCCATCGTCGGCGAGGTGAAGGGCAACCGGCTCAACGTCGCCGGAAAGGCCTACGATATCGGCCGCCACGGCTTCGCCCGCACCTCGACCTTCGCCTTGCACCGGTCCGACGCGGCGTCCTGCACCTGGCGCCTCGACTCGAGCGACGCGACGCGTCGCCACTATCCGTTCGCGTTCCGCCTCGACGTCACCTACCGGATCGAGGCGGCCACACTGCACATGGAAGCCGAGGTCACGAACACCAACGCCGTGGTCATGCCGGCCTCGTTCGGCTTCCATCCGGCGCTGCGCTGGCCGTTGCCTTACGGCAAACCTCGCGAGGCGCACGAAATCGTCTTCGAGAAGAATGAGCCGGCGCCGATCCGCCGGCCGATCGACGGCCTGCTGAGCGCCGCGCAGTTCCCGACGCCGGTGCGCGATCGTCACCTCCAGCTGCACGACGATCTGTTCGAGGAGGGCGCACTGGTCTGGGACTCGCTGGCGAGCCGCAGCGTCATCTATGGCGATGCCCTGCGCGTCGACTTCCCGCGCATGCCCCATCTCGGCATCTGGACCAAGCCCGGCGCCTTCTATGTCTGCATCGAGCCGTGGCAGGGCCATGCCAGCCCCGAAGGCTTCGACGGCGAGCTGGCCGACAAGCCCGGCATCGTCGCGATCGCGCCAGGTGCGAGCGAGACCTTCGCGATGAGTATCGAAGTTCTCTGACGCGGCTCGTGAGTCGTGTCGGTCACCAACCACCCGGTGTCATCCCGAGCATAGCGAGGGACCTTTACCGTAACCCGAAAGGTCCCTCGCTATGCTCGGGATGACAATGGTGTGTGACGGCAAAGATGAGTGCGTCTACCGCTTCGCCGCCAGGCTCTTGAACAGCGCGTCGCTGCGGTCGTCGGCGGGGAAGAAGCATTCGACGCGGACTTCCTGCAGGGTGATGTCCTGCGGCGTTCCCAGCGTGGCGATGGTGGTGAAGACCGACAGCGCCTTGCCGCTCACCAGATAGTCGACCGTCAGCATCGGCGCCGGCCGCTCCTCGAAGCGCAGCTTGCGGAACGAGGCCGGCACGTCGGGATAGGCCATGATCTCCTCGATGAAGGCCAGCGCCTTGGGCTCGCCGCCGGCCGCCAGGATCTCGGCATAGGTCGTCGAGACGAGATAGCGCGCGACCTCTTCCCAGTTGGAGATCCGCGAGCGCAGCGCCTTCGGGTCGAGGATCCAGCGCAGCAGGTTCGGCGCCTTGCCCGGTGGCGGCGGGGGCGGCGCGCCCTCGAACAGGAACAGGGTGAAGGCATTGGCCGCCTCGTTGGCCTGCAGCAGGTTCCACAGCCGGTCGATCACGACAGCGGGATAGGGCTCCTGCTGCTTCAGCATGAAATCGATCGCCTGGCGCACCGGCGCAAGCTCCGGCGAGGCGAGGTTGCTCTCGCGATAGGCCGGCGCGAAGCCGGCGGCCAGCAGCATCTCGTTGCGCTGGCGCAGCGGCACGTCGAGCGCGGTCGAGAGCTGGACCACCATCTCGCGGCTGGGGCGGGCGCGGCCCGATTCGAGGAAGCTGACGTGGCGCTGCGAGACGCCGGACTGCAGCGCCAGCGAGAGCTGGCTGGCGCCGCGGCGACGCCGCCAGGCGCGCAGCATGGGGCCGAACGTGTCGACCGGGGTGGCGGGGGCGGACGCGGGATGGGTGCTCATGAAGGGAAGCCTAACACTGGCCCTCGGGTCCGCCGATTACCTGCCGCGTAATTGAGAGACGGTCGCGCGGATGCGATTTCCGGGTCGTCCGAAACCAAAGGAGGACGACATGACTGCTTCATCCGACCGCCTGCTCCGCCGCACCCTGTGGGGCAACGCCGTCTTTTCCGTGCTCTCTGGCGCGATGCTGGTGGCCTTCGCCGAGCCATTTGCCCGCTCGGCCGCGCATGCGCCGGTATCCGTGGCGGGCATCGATCTCGCCATCCTGTTCGAGCTGCTGGGCGTGGGCGTCGTGGCCTTCGGCGGGCTTTGCGCCTGGGTCGCCTCGCGCACCGAGCTACCGCGCGGTCTCGCCCGCTTCATCTTTGCCGCCGACATCGCCTGGGTGGCGGCCAGCGCGCTGGTGCTGGCGTTGCCGGCCTCGTGGACCACGGCCGGCATCGCGGGCATCGTCGTCGTCGCGCTGATCGTGGCCGACTTCGTGATCCTGGAATATCTCGGCCTGCGCAAGATGAGCGCCGCGAACTAGGACGGCCTCGCCTCAAGGATTGACGATCTCGTGAAGACGCCCGTCGGTTCCGCAGCCGGCGGGCGCCATGCTACGGTCCTGCATACGGCCAAATGAAGTGCGCGACCTAGGCAACCTCCAACGAAGAGGACACCCATGAGCACGTTCACCGTAAACGGCAAACCCCACAAGTTCGACGGCGATCCCGAGATGCCTCTTCTTTGGTATCTGCGCGATGTTGCGGCACTCACCGGCACCAAGTTCGGCTGCGGCCAGGCGCTGTGCGGCGCCTGCACCATCCATGTCGATGGTACCGCGGCGCGCTCCTGCCAGACCCGCGTCGGCGACGTCGAAGGCGCCGCCATCGTCACCATCGAGGGCCTGTCGCCCGACGGCCTGCATCCGGTCCAGGTCGCCTGGCGCGAGCTCAATGTCGCGCAATGCGGCTACTGCCAGACCGGCCAGATCATGCAGGCCGTGTCTCTCCTGAAGGACACGCCCAAGCCCACCGACGCCGAGATCGACGGCGCCATGAGCGGCAACCTCTGCCGCTGCGGTGCCTATCCGCGCATTCGCGCCGCCGTCAGGCGCGCTGCCGGGAGGACCTGATCATGCCCGACCAGTTCATCTCCTCCACCGTTCTTCCCCAATCACGCAACACCGTGATCAACCTCCGCCGCCGCGCCGCCTTGCTGGGCCTCGTCGCCGGCACTTTCGTGATCGCCACGCGCCTCTCCTCGCCTGCCCTTGCCCAGGAGAAGAAGTATGGCGGCGACGCCATGGAAGGCGGCCTCAAGGACGATCCGCGCGTCTTCCTGTCGATCGCCGACGACGGCACGGTCACGTTGCTCTGCAACCGCGCCGAGATGGGCCAGGGCATTCGCACCGGCTGGGCAATGGTCGTGGCCGACGAACTCGAGGCCGATATTGCGCGCCTCAAGGTCCAGCAGGCGCCTGGCGACGAGGCGCGCTATGGCAACCAGAACACCGATGGCTCGCGCAGCATGCGGCATCACTTCGATCCGCTGCGCCGCATTTCCGCCGCCGCGCGGCTGATGCTCGAGCAGGAGGCGGCCGCCCGCTGGAACGTGCCGGTGGCCGAGGTGAAGGCCGCCAACCACGAGGTCGTCCACGCCGCCAGCGGCCGGCGTCTCGGCTTCGGCGCGCTCGCCAAGGGGGCGGCGGCCCGGCCGGTGCCCGCTCGCCAGATGCTCGTCTTCAAGGCGCCCGACCGCTATCGCTACATCGGCAAGTCCGATACCGGGCTGGTCGACAATTTCGACATCACCACCGGCCGTGCCCTCTACGGCATCGACGCCCGCCCTGACGGCCTGGCCTATGCCGTGATCGCCCGTCCGCCGGTCTTCGGCGGCAAGGTGAAGTCGTTCGACGCGGCCGAGACCCTGAAGGTGCCGGGTGTCCTCAAGGTCGTGCCGATCGACAGCCCGTCGATCCCCTCGGTCTTCCAGCCGCTGGGTGGCATCGCCGTGGTGGCGGAGAACACTTTCGCCGCCATCAAGGGCCGCTCGGCCCTCAAGATCGAGTGGGATGACGGGCCCAACGCCGGCTACGACTCGGTGGCCTATCGCCAGACCCTGGAAGAGGCGGCCGCCAAACCCGGCCTGGTCGTGCGCAACGACGGCGATGTCGATGCGGCCCTGAAGGGTGCGGCACAGCGCATGGAGGCGACATACTACGTGCCGCATCTCGCCCAGGCGCCGATGGAGCCGCCGACCGCGACCGCGCGCGTCCTCGCCGATCGCGCCGAGGTCTGGACCAGCGTGCAGGCGCCCGAGGCCGTGCGCACCGATCTCGCCAAGCGCTTCGGCCTGCCGCTCGACAAGGTGGTGGTCCATCCGCTGCTGCTGGGCGGCGGCTTCGGCCGCAAGTCCAAGCCCGACTTCGCGAGCGAGGCCGCGATCCTTTCCAAGGCGATGGAGGGAAGGCCGGTGAAGCTCACCTTCACCCGCGAGGACGACCTGCAGCACAGCTTCTTCCACACCGTCTCGGTCGAACGGATCGAGGCGGGGGTGGATGCGGCGGGCAAGCCGGTCGCCTGGTTGCACCGTACCGTGGCGCCGACCATCTTCTCGACCTTCGCGCCCGATCCTGGCCACGAGGCCCCCTTCGAGCTGGCGATGGGCGCCGTCGACACGCCCTTTGCCATTCCGAACCTGCGGGTCGAGAACCCGGAGGCTAAGGCGCATACGCGCATCGGCTGGTTCCGGTCAGTTTCCAACATCCCGCACGCCTTCGCCATCCAGAGCTTCGCGGCCGAGATGGCGACGACGCTCAAGCGCGATCCGAAGGACTACCTGCTGGAGCTGATCGGACCCGACCGCCTGATCGATGCCGCCGCCCTGTCCGACAAGTGGCTCTACGGCGAGGATCCCAAGCTCTATCCGTTCGACACCGGCCGGCTGCGCCGCGTTATCGAGACGGCGGCCAGGGAAGCGGGCTGGGGACGCACCCTGCCGGCGGGGCATGGCCTCGGCATCGCCGCGCACAGGAGCTTCGTCAGCTATACCGCGGTCGTGGTCGAGGTCGCGGTCGGCGCCAAGGGCGAGCTCACCATCCCGCGAGTCGACATCGCCTTCGATTGCGGCGCCGTGGTCAGTCCCGACCGCGTGCGCTCGCAGCTCGAGGGTGCCGTCGTGCAGGGCGTCAGTCTCGCCACCGTGGGCGAGATCAGCTTCAAGAACGGCCGGCCGGAGCAGACCAACTTCGACGGCTACGAGCTCACGCGCATCGACGCCTCGCCGGCCGAGATCCGCACCCACCTCGTCAACACGACAGGCTTCGACAAACCAATGGGCGGCGTCGGCGAACCCGGCGTCCCGCCTGTCGCCCCGGCGCTCGCCAACGCGATCCACGCCGCCTGCGGCAGGCGCATCCGCAGCCTGCCCATCAGGAACCAGCTCGCGCCGAAGACGTGATGGCGCGAGATAGATTGCATCGATGATTGGAGAAGAGACGTGGACAGACTTCAGCACCTGAACGACATCAAGCTGCCTTTTGCCGAGGTTCTGGGGCTGAAGTTCACGGAAGCGAGCGAGACCGGGGTGAAGGCCGAGATGGTCGTCCGCCCCGAGCTCTGCACGCGGCCCGCCATCCTGCACGGCGGCGCGGTCATGGCCTTCGCCGACACGCTGGGCGCCGCCGCCACCGTGCTCAACCTCCCCGAGGGCAAGGGCACGACGACGATCGAGAGCAAGACCAACTTCGTCGGGCCCGCGCCGGTCGGCACCACGGTGATCGGCGAGACCACGCCGATCCATCGCGGCCGCCGCACCATGGTCTGGACCACGCGCATCACCACCGCCGAAGGCAAGCTGGTGGCGGTCGTGACGCAGACGCAGATGGTTCTCTAAGGCTGGGCCTTCGCCAGCCGGTGGCGTTCGGTCGCCGGAATCAACGTGAGATTCGCCAGGATCCTGTGCTGCGGATCGGCGCTGGCGGCGAGCTTCGGCTGCAGCGCGAGCAGCGCCTTGCCGAACAGCGTCTCGTCCCACAGCCACGCCTTGCGCTTCTTCGACGTGCCGGGATCGGGAAAGGCCGAGGCCGCTTCGAGATAGTAAGCTCGCAGATCGTCGATCGCTTCCTTGAGGGCCTGGGCAGGCGGCAGGTCGCCGGCCAGCGCCGTCGAGAGCAATGCGCCTGCGGCGGGCATGTCGAGGCCGGAGACGCCGTCGTCGTACGGCCGGTCTTCGCCACGGCCTGGTCGTGCCATGTCGCCAGACGATCGATCTCCGCGGCCAGCGTGTCCGTGGCCTGGGGTGCCAGGTTGATGGGGCAGGCCCAGCCGGTGAAATCGGCTTCTTCGGCGACCTCTTCCGGATAGTCGGCAATCAGCGGCCCGTCGGTACGCTCCAGCAGTTCGGCGGTGGCGCGCAGGACGCGGCGCTGGAAGTCGGGGTCGTCGGGCATGCCGAGCGGCCGACCCAGCTCGAACGTCACCCAGAGGGCGCGGGGCGGGCGGATGGTCTCGGTATGCTCGCGCACCAGACTGATGCCGGCGGTCGGAATGCCCTGGCGCTCGAGGAAGTGGCCCAGCGCGCCCACGGCGCGCGTACAGGCGGGTCAAACAGGGACGAGCAGGGCCGCGTCGACGCCATCCTGCTTCAGCAGGCCGGCGAGATGCTGGGCGTGCGGCTCGGCCGCCTCGGGCGGGAAGGCGCCCATGAAGGAGTAATGGACCGACGCCATCGAGCCCACGGTGCCGTCGGCCACCAGCTCGCGCAGCCGGTCGATCGGAAAGGCGACGTTGTGGTCCTGCTGGAAGCCGGTGCGGTCGAAGTTCACCGAGATGTGGCTCATCACCAGGTCGCGCGCCGGCGTCTCGGCGGGAATGACGCGGTAGCTGCCGTCGCCCGGACGGAACGGCCGGTCGCCACGCTTGTGAAGCCCGGCCGTCGAGATCAATACAACGCGGCGTTCGGCGAGCGGCTTGCCGGCGAGGGCGGGCGTGTCCTTGTAAGTCGGACAGTCGATGCGCCGGAGATGGCTGGCTTCGACTTCCGGCATATCGCTGAGCCGCTTCACCATGGCGACGAACTCCTCGAGGAAATTTCTGGTCGGTCCCGATCGATCACTGCGGTGTTTCCAGCAGGTCGAGAGCCGGTTTCACGACGGCTTCCAGCGTTCGCCGCCGTGCGCCGGTGCGCGCCAGCACGCGCATGCCCATCAGCACGCCCAGCAGGTGGATCGACAGGGCATCGGCATCGGTGCCGTGCGGCGTCTCGCCGGCTTCGTTCGCCGCCTCGACATTGCGCCGGAAGAAGGCGCGAATCTCCTCAAGGTAACCCGTGACCACGCGGCCGAGCTCGGCATCGTGCGGCGCCACATCGAGGGCGGAATTCACCAGCAGGCAGCCCTTGCGGTCGGGGTCCTTCAGCGAGCGCTCGATCACTTCCGCGAGGAAGGCGCGGATGGCTTCGCGCGGCTTGTGGCTTGCTTCGAGGCGGGCGATGCGCTCGCGCGTCGACCGGTTGGCGTAGCGTTCGAGGGAGCGCTCGAACAGGGCGCGCTTGCCGCCAAAGGCGTTGTAGAGGCTGGCCCCGCCTATCCCCATCTCGCGCGCGAGATCGCGCACCGATGTCGCTTCGTAGCCGCGACTCCAGAAGCACTCGACGGCGGTGTCGATCGCGCTGTCTTCGTTGAATTCTTTCAGGCGGGCCATGGCTCGACATGAAAACCACGATTTTGGAGCGTTCGCACTAAAATTCATGGGTGTATGGCCCGCTCCGTGCTAGCGGCGAGACATGACCGATTCCACGACGGATGCTGCACGGACCGCGCGGGAGCGCTGGGGCTTTCTCTCCGGCTCGATCATGGCGCTGGGCGCGTCGCTGTCATTCGCCTCGGCGCGCGCCGGCATCCTGGACGGGCTGGGTGCCGTCGACATGATCTTTGCCCGCTACATCGTGGCCGGCGCGATCATGTTTCCCCTGCTGCTGCGCTACGGCGTGCGCGGCTTCGCCGGGATCGGCTTGCGGCGATCGCTGATCCTCACCGTACTGGGCGGCGCGCCTTTCGCGCTCCTGCAGACAGGCGGCTACGGTTTCGCGCCGCTTGCCCATGGCGCGGTCATCGCGCCCTCGACCGTCACCATCGTCAGCACCGTCGGCGCCGCACTCTTCCTGCGCGAACGATTGAGCCGCAATCACCTGATCGGCGCCGCCATCGTGCTGGCGGGCATCTTCCTGATCGGCTGGGATGGGCTCACCCAGCCGTCGGGCGAGCGCGCCTGGCTGGGCGATCTTCTCTTCTTCGCGTCGAGCGTGCTGTGGGCGGGCTTCACCCTGTTGCTGCGGCATTGGCGCCTGCCGGCGCTGCAGGCGACCGCCGTCGTGGCCGTGCTGTCCTTCGTCCTGACGACGCCGCTCTATCTGGCGGTGATGGGCGTCGCGCACCTGCAAGCATTGCCGCTCGGCATGCTGGCCTTCCAGGGGCTGGTGCAGGGCGGCCTGCAGGGCGCCATCACCATGGTGGCCTACAGCCAGGCGGTGATCTTCCTCGGTGTCAGTCGGGCTGTGCTGTTTCCGGCGATCGTGCCGGCTTTGTCGGTGCTGGTCGGCATCCCGATCGTCGGCGAAATACCCGGCGCGCTGCAGATCGCCGGGCTCTGCCTGGTCACGCTGGGGCTGATGACGACCGTCGGCCTGTTCCGGCGGCTCGGCCTGCGGTGATCTCTGCTTATTGACGCTCAGCGCATCAGGGCGGGCACGAAGGCCTGCAGCGCGGCGTCGGCATCGGCGGCCGTCTGCTGGTGCGACTGCGACCAGTCGACCCTGATCTTGATGAAATGGTCGCGGAAGCCGGTCAGCAACAGCTTGCTGGAAACCCGCGCGTTGACCTGGTTGAGGGCGCTGTAGGTGATGCAGCGGAAGGTCACCGCGCCGTAGGTGCAGGTCGAGGGCACCGAGGGCTTCTGGAAGCTGGTATAGCCGGCATACTTGAACTGCTGCTCGGCCGAGCCGACCTCGACGTTGAACTGGCCGATCACCGTCGGATTGTCGCTGCCGGCCGGCACGCGGCGGCCGAGATCGAACACCTGCACGTTGATCGACAGCTTCTTGGGCGTCGAATAGTAGTAGGCCATGCCCTGGCCCGGAGCGTTGGCCGGCGGGGCGGCATAGTTGATCACGCGCTCGAAGGTGGCGCCGCCGAGGGTGGCCGGAAAGTTGAGCTTGGTGCCGGCGTTGGTCGTGGGCGTCGACGACTGGGTCTGCGCCGCCGCAGGGGCTGCATTCGCCGCCGCGAGCAGCATGGCGGCGAGCAGGGCCTTTCCGATTCTAGACATCGAGGTTCGCCACCTTCAGTGCGTTTTCCTGGATGAAGTCGCGGCGCGGCTCGACCACGTCGCCCATCAGGGTCGAGAAGATCTCGTCGGCCTCGTCGGCATGGTTGATCCTGACCTGCAGCAAAGTGCGCGCCTCGGGGTCGAGCGTCGTCTCCCAGAGCTGGTCGGGATTCATCTCGCCCAGCCCCTTGTAGCGCTGGATTGCGACACCCTTGCGACCGGCCTCCAGGACGGCGGCGAACAGCTCGGTGGGCGAGGAGATCCGGGTCTCCTTGTCCTTGACCGCGAAGATGCCGGGCTTCTGGTAGACGGCCTGCAGCTCGTCGGCCAGCGCGTCGAGCTTGCGCGCTTCGGCGCTGCGCGTGAGCGGACCGTCGATGACATGGCGTTCGGTGACGCCGCGCAGGCGTCGCGTGAAAGCAAGACCGCCGTCGGCGATCGGCTCGCCGGTCCAGCCGCGCTCGAGCGGCGGGTTCACCACGTCCAGCCGTCGCGCGATATAGTCGGCCGCCTGCTTGGCAAGCTCAGGATCGCCCAATACGTCGGGCTTGAGGGCGCCCGCGATGGCGGCCTGTTCGATGACCGCCTGGCTGGTGACGCGACGCGACAGCGCCAGCGGCTTCACGAGGTTGGTGACGGAGCGGGCGATGTCCACCGTGTTGCGCAGGTCGTCCTTGGCCAGCACGCTGCCGCTGCCGAGCGCCAGCGTCGCGCCTTCGAGGCCGGTCTGGATCAGGTGGTCGTCGAGCGCGCGCTCGTCTTTCAGGTAGATCGCCGACTTGCCCTTGGCCGCTTTGAACAGCGGCGGCTGGGCGATGTAGAGATAGCCGCGATCGATCAGGTCGCGCATCTGGCGATAGAAGAACGTCATCAACAAGGTGCGGATGTGGGAGCCGTCGACGTCGGCGTCCGTCATGATGATGATCTTGTGGTAGCGCAGCTTGTCGAGGTTGAAGTCGTCGTGGCCGATGCCGGTGCCGAGCGCCGTGATCAGCGTGCCGATTTCCGCCGAGCCCAGCATCTTGTCGAAGCGTGCGCGCTCGACATTCAGGATCTTGCCGCGCAACGGCAGGATCGCCTGGTTGGCTCGGTTGCGGCCCTGCTTGGCCGAGCCGCCGGCCGAATCGCCCTCGACGATGAACAGTTCGGAGAGCGCCGGATCGCGCTCTTGGCAGTCGGCGAGTTTGCCGGGCAGTGAGGAGACGTCGAGCGCGCCCTTGCGGCGGGTGAGTTCGCGCGCCTTGCGCGCGGCTTCGCGCGCCGCGGCCGCCTCGACCACCTTGGTCAGGATCTTCCTGGTTTCGGCCGGATGCTCCTCGAACCACTGGCCGAGCTTGTCGCCGACTACCGATTCGACCACGGGGCGCACTTCCGAGGAGACCAGCTTGTCCTTGGTCTGCGAGGAGAACTTCGGATCGGGCACCTTGACCGACAGCACGCAGGTCAGGCCCTCGCGCATGTCGTCGCCGGTGAGGCCGACCTTCTCCTTCTTGGAGATGCCGCTCTCGTCGGCATATTTGTTCAGCGTGCGCGTCAGCGCGCCGCGGAAGCCTGCCAGATGGGTGCCGCCGTCACGCTGCGGGATGTTGTTGGTGAAGCACAGCATCGTCTCGTGATAGCTGTCGTTCCACTGCATCGCGACTTCGACCGAGATGCCGTCCTTCTCGCCGCGGATCGACACTGGCGGGTCGTGCAGCACCGACTTGTTGCGGTCGAGATACTTGGCGAAGGCCTCGACGCCGCCCTCGTAGTACAGCTCGGAAACCTTCTGCTCGGCGCCGCGATCGTCGGTCAGAACGACCCTCACGCCGGAGTTCAGGAAGGCGAGTTCGCGCAGCCGGTGCTCGAGTGTGGCGAAGTCGAACTCGGTCTTGGTGAAGGTGCCGGTCGAGGGCAGGAAGGTCACCTCAGTGCCATGCTTGCCATCGGGGGCGTCGCCCACGATCTGCAAGTCGCCTTCCGGCTCGCCGTGCCGGAAGACCAGGTGGTGTTCCTTGCCGTTGCGCCAGATGCGCAGGTCCAGACGCTCGGACAGCGCATTCACCACGGCCGCGCCGACACCGTGCAGGCCGCCCGACACCTTGTAGGAATTCTGGTCGAACTTCCCGCCGGCATGGAGCTGCGTGAAGATCACGTTGGCGGCCGAGATGCCCTCTTCCTTGTGGATGTCGGTCGGCACGCCGCGGCCATTGTCGCGCACCGTGGCCGAGCCGTCGCCGTGCAGGACGACGTCGACCTGGTCGCAATAGCCCGCCAGCGCCTCGTCGATCGCATTGTCGACGATCTCGTAGACCATGTGGTGCAGGCCGGTGCCGTCGTCGGTGTCGCCGATATACATGCCCGGGCGCTTGCGGACGGCCTCGAGGCCGCGCAGCACCTTGATGGAATCGGCGCCGTAATCCTCGGCGCCCGGCGTCACGTCATTGTCGCTCATGATCCTGGCTTTCGAAAAGAGTTCAGACCGCCGCGATCGAGCCGTCAGCAACACGCAGGATCTGCGCGCGGCCGCGGAGCGGCGCAAAGAGTTCGGCATCGGTGCCGGTCATCCAGCTCTGGACGCCCAGCGCCACCACCTCGTCGAACAGCGCCCGCCGGCGCTCCTCGTCGAGATGGGCCGCGATTTCGTCGAGCAGCAGCAAGGGCGGCCGGCCGCGCGACAGCGCCACCAGCCTGGCATGCGCGAGCGCGATCGAGACGAGCACCGCCTTCTGCTGGCCGGTCGACCCCTCGGCCGCCGGCAGATCGATATCGAGATGGCGCACCGCGAGGTCGCTGCGATGCGGCCCACAGGAAGTGGTGCCGGCCTCGGCGTCGCGCAAGCGGCTGGCGGCCAGCTCGCCGCGCAGGCGGTCCTCGACGTCGATCGCGGCCATCGTGGCGATCCAGCCATCGACTTCGCCCGCCATGGCGAGCGAGGCGCGCGGGAAGGGGCCGACGCCCAGCCGCGCCGCCGCGTCGAGGCGCTGCACCGTGTCGGCACGCGCCGCGGCCAGCGCCACGCCGTGGCGGACCATCGTGTCTTCCAGCGCCGTGAACCAGTGCGGGTCGCGGTTGCCTTCGCCGAGGAGGCGGCTGCGCTGGCGCTGCGCATTCTCGTAGGCTGCGACATCGCCGGCATGCTGGGGATGCAGCGCCGTCACCAGACGGTCGAGGAAGCGTCGGCGCTCGGTCGCGCCGTCGAGGAACAGCCGGTCGAGCTGCGGCGTCAGCCATACGGCCGCGACATGCTGGCCGAGCGCGGTCTGGCTCTGCATCGGCCTTCCATCGATGCGCACGGCGCGGCGCGCCAGGCTGCCCTCGCTGCGGCCGGCTTCCAGGCCGGTGCCGATGGCGACCCGGCCCTCCGGCGTGTCGAGCGTCGCGGCGACCGCCCAGCCGGCGGCCGAGGGCTCGTCACCGCGCGCGCGGCGGCAGACATCGTCGAGCCTGGCGCGGCGCAGGCCGCGGCCGGGCGCCAGGAAGGAGAGCGCCTCCAGCAGGTTGGTCTTGCCCGCGCCGTTGGCGCCGACCAGCACAACCGGCTCATAACCGCACTCGAGGCGGAGCTGGCGGTAGTTGCGGAAGTCGGTCAGGCGAAGCTGGCGCACGGCGAGGAGTGCCGGCGCAGCGCCCGATACGGCGTCGGAAGAGTAGACGAGGGCGCTGATGGCCTGTGCGGTCATACCCGTGCGGTCATACCCGCATCGGCATGAGCACGTAGAGCGCGCTCTCGTCGGCACCGTCACGCACCAGGGTGGGCGAGCCGGCATCGGCCATCAGGAAGCGCGCCTCGCTGCCCGCGATCTGCTCGGTGATGTCCAGCAGGTAGCGCGAGTTGAAGCCGATCTCGAGGGCCGTATCCTTGTATTCGACCTCGATTTCCTCGGTGGCGCTGCCGGCGTCGGGGCTGGTGGCCGAGAGGGTGACGATGCCCTTGGCGACCGCCAGCTTGATGGCCCGCGACTTCTCCGTGGAGATGGTCGAGACGCGATCGACGGCGTGCGCGAATTCCTTGCACGGCACGTTCAAGACCTTGTCGTTGCCGGTCGGGATGACCCGCTCGTAGTCCGGGAAGGTGCCGTCGATCAGCTTGCTGACCAGGGTGACGCTGCCGCTGGAGAAGCGGATGCGGGTGTCGCTGAGTTCGACATCGACCGACCCGTCGCCCTCGTCGAGCAGCTTGCGGACCTCGCCCACGGTCTTGCGCGGCACGATCACGCCCGGGATCTCGCCGGCGCCCTTGGGCAGCGGCACCTCGACCCGGGCCAGGCGATGGCCGTCGGTCGCCACGCCGCGCAGCACCTGGGTGCCGCCCGCGGTCGCGGCATGGAAGTAGATGCCGTTCAGGTAGTAGCGGGTCTCCTCGTTGGAGATCGCGAACCGGGTGCGGTCGATGATGCCCTTGAGGTCGGTCGCCGGCAGCTGGAACCGGTGCGGCAGGTCGCCCTCGGTCATGGCCGGGAAGTCGGCCGGCGGCAGGCACTGCAGGGTGAAGCGCGAGCGGCCGGCCCGGATGACCAGGCTGCTGTTGTCGGCGGCGGCTTCCAGTTCGACCTGGGCGCCGTCGGGCAGCTTGCGGACGATCTCGTAGAGCGTATGGGCCGGCGCCGTGGTCGAGCCGGTCTTGGAGGCGCTGGCTTCCACCGATTCGGTGATGGCGAGGTCCATGTCGGTCGCGGCGAGGCTCAGCCGGCCTTTCTGGGCGGTGATCAGCACATTTGACAGGATCGGGATGGTATTCCGACGCTCGACGACACTCTGGACATGGGCCAAGGCCTTCAGGAGGGCCGCCCGTTCGATCGTCAATTTCATGTTTTGGTCGCCGTAGTCAGGGCCAGATTGGTTAATTTCTAGGCCCGTTCCAGCGGCCACGGAAAGGCCCAGAGGAACGGTTGGAAAGTATATCACGGGCCCCGTCCGCGGGAAGCGATTTCGCTGTTCCTAGAAGCGTTTAGGGGCCTTGGCGCAAAGCAAAACAGGCCCCGGTCGGGGCCTGTTTCACAATTGATGTGAGGGATTTGTCAGCCCTGCAACTGGCGCTTGAGCAGTTCGACGTCTTCGGCAATCGACAGGTCGGAAACCTTGAGTTCCTCGATTTTGCGCACGGCGTGCATGACCGTGGTGTGGTCGCGGTTGCCGAAACGCTTGCCGATCTGGGGCAGGCTGAGCGTCGTGAGCTGCTTGGCGAGATACATCGCCACCTGGCGCGGCCGGGCGACGGAGCGGGCGCGCCGGGGCGAGCTCATCTCGGCCAGCTTGATGTTGTAGTGGGCGGCCACCCGCTGCTGGATCTCGTCGACCGTGACCTTGCGGTCGGCCTGGCGCAGCAGGTCGTGCAGCACGTCCTGCGCCATCTCGACGGTGATCTCGCGGCCGATCAGCTGGCCGTGCGCGACGACGCGGTTCAGGGCGCCCTCGAGCTCGCGGATGTTGGTGCTGATCTTGTGCGCGAGGAACTCGAGCACGTTGACCGGCACCGGCACGCGGGCATTCTCGGCCTTGGTCTGCAGGATCGACAGGCGCAGCTCGTAGGTCGAGGAATGGATGTCGGCGACGAGGCCGCTGCCCAGGCGCGAGCGCATGCGCTCCTCGATGTCCTGCAACTCGCTCGGCGGCTTCTCCGACGACAGGATGATCTGCTTGTTCTGCTCGACCAGCGAATTGAACGTGAAGAAGAACTCGTCCTGGCTCGCTTCCTTGCCGCAGATGAACTGGACGTCGTCGACCATCAGCACGTCGACGTTGCGGAACAGCTCCTTGAACTGGCCGGTGTTCTTGGTGCGCAGCGCCTGGATGAAGCGGTTCACGAAGCTCTCGGCCGTCAGGTAGAGAACGCGGGTCTTCGGGTCACGCTCGCGGATGACGTGCCAGATCGCGTGCATGAGATGGGTCTTGCCGAGGCCGACGCCGCCGAAAATGTAGAGCGGGTTGCGCTCGGGCAGCGGCATGTCCTGCTCGGAGATGTTGCGCGCCGCCGCATAGGCGAATTCGTTGGGCTTGCCGACCACGAAGTTGGCGAAGGTGTAGCGCGCCTCGGGCGACTGCGAGAGCTCGTCGGCGCCACGGCCGATCGACGGTCCCATGCGGGGCATCGGCGGCTGGTGGTTGTTCTGCGACGAGGGTAGCGGCGGCATCGCGATGATCTCGTTCGGGCGACGCGGCGCCGGCGGCGGCACGAGATTCACCTCGACGTTCTTCACCTCGCCGTTGACCGACTGCCAGTAGGCGAGCACGCGGTCGCCATAGTGACGGCCGACCCAGTCGCGCACGAAGCGCGTCGGCGCGTAGAGGCGCAGCTTGCCGGCCTTCAGCTCACCCAGCTCGACCTCGCCGAACCATGTCTTGAAGGCCTTGTCCCCAATCTCCTTGCGAAGCCGATCGCAGACGCGCACCCAATGCGCTTCGAGCTCCTTTCGGCCCGCCCCTTCATCCATATGTGCCCCCGCCATATCGTTGTTTTCAAATACTGTGTTGTTATTGCCTTGGATCGGCGATTGAATTCGGTTCACGTTTGTCTCCACGGAAGCCCCACTGCCTTCCACCCCCTCGTCGCGCCGCGCTTGCCGTGCGCATCGAGAGGCCCTTCAAAGCCGTCTGCTACATTGAAACACTTACTGTATCCGGCCGCGGACATGGCTTTCGCCGCCGCGACCGACCTCACCCCGCTTCGACACAAAAAGAGCAGCGGGACCGCCTTGTCCGTCAGCGCCTTCGACAGGGCGTCGACGAATTCCGGATTGACCTGCATGCTCGGGAAGACCTGCCATTCGACCAGGCCCGGCTTCTTGTCCAGGCCGGCAAGGTCGGGCACGCCCACATAGTTCCACTCGGCGCGCGTGCGCACGTCGATCAGGATCGCGTCCTTCAGTTCGCCGAGAATCTTCCAGGCTACCGTCGGAGTCACGTCGCCGGCATAACCGGCAGCGGGAGACACCTCGAACGTGTCAGCGATCTTGTTGTCTTTCGACATGGCCCCCGCTTTCATTCGTCGAAGCGAGGCGTTGTCTGGCGAGCCAGCGACCTTGGGCGACACACAACACGGCAAGAGGAAACGAGAGATTTTCAGCGAGCGTCGCTTATGTGGGACGCTTCATCTTTTTATCGATCGTCGAACTTGCGAAGTTGTGTACCTGTCTCCCTCGTTCGTCGTTTCGATGGAGAGGAATCCCCTCTTCTCCATCTGGCCCGCGATCCAAGCGCCCCACGCCCCGTCGCGATGTGACGAGTCTTATCCAGACTCTCTGAGCCGCGCAAACGATTCACACGCCTAACACCACACGCTATTCAGCCACTTCGCAACGTTGCTCGATTGACAAGTTGTTCGATCCTATTTTGCGCGTCGTTCATCGGGCGACGCCTCTCAACATCTAGCGCGTCGCAGATGCGCAGCGTTCGATAACTCCGAATCGTATGTCGTTCGGCGGATCGCCGTCCTAACGATCATTGATGAAAAGCGGCGAGATTTTTTTCGCGAAAGAATCTTGGCTTCGTCATCGCCACAAAAGAAAACGCCGCTCGAAAGAGCGGCGTTCACAAACCCTGAAGCAGGATGTCTGGAAGCGTCAGGCCATCGCCTTGATGCGTGCCGAGAGACGCGACACGCGGCGCGAGGCTGCGTTCTTGGTCACGATGCGCTTGGTGGCGCCGCGCTGGATCTCCGGCTGCGCCAGACGCAGCGCCTCCTTGGCGGCGTTCTTGTCGCCGGACGCAATCGCCTCCTCGACCTTCTTCACCGAGCCGCGGACGCGGCTGCGGCGCGCCGTATTCACGGCGGTGCGGCGGTCCGTCTGGCGGGCGCGCTTCTCGGCCGACTTGTGATTAGCCATGGATAGTCCTCGTTATTCGAAGGGCGCGCTTGTACAGGCCGCATGGGGGCCGGTCAAGCGCGCCAAAACCGCCAAATCAGCGGTGTTTCCAGCCCGGCTTACGCTTCTCGGCGAAGGCCGCCATGCCCTCGGACCGGTCGTCGAAGGCAAAAGTTGCATGGAAAGTCCGGCGCTCGAAGCGAACGCCCTCCGAAAGGGTGGTTTCGAAGGCACGATTGACTGCTTCCTTGGCGACCATGGTGGCGGGCAGCGACATGCCGGCGATCTTCTCGGCCGTGGCGATAGCGTCGTCCATCAGCTGGGCCAGCGGCACGACCCGGCTCGCCAGGCCGCAGCGCTCGGCTTCGGCCGCGTCCATCATGCGGCCGGTCAGGACCATGTCCATGGCCTTCGACTTGCCGACGAAGCGCGGCAGGCGCTGCGTGCCGCCGGCGCCGGGAATGGTGCCCAGCGTGATCTCGGGCTGGCCGAACTTCGCGTTGTCCGCAGCGATGATGAAGTCACACATCATGGCCATCTCGCAGCCGCCGCCCAGCGCGTATCCGGCCACCGCCGCGACGATCGGCTTGCGGACCTGGCTGACCTTCTCCCAGCCGACGGTGATGAAGTCCTGCAGGAAGACGTCCTGGTAGGACTTGTCCTTCATCTCCTTGATGTCGGCGCCGGCTGCGAAGGCCTTCTCGCTGCCGGTCAACACCATGCAGCCGATATTGGGATCGGCTTCGAACGCATCGAGCGCCTGGCCGAGTTCGCGCACCAGATCGGCGCAAAGCGCGTTCAGCGCCTTCGGGCGGTTGAGGCGGATGATGCCGACCCGGCCCTTGGTCTCGGTCTGGATGTTCTCGTAGACAGCGGTCATTCCTGTTCTCCTTGAGCGTGCCTTAGCTAGCGCTGGCAGCGGGTGCAATAGAAGGTCGATCGCCCCGCCTGCACCAGCCGGCGTACCGTGTTGCCGCACTGCGGCGTCGGACAGGCGATGCCGGCCCTGTCGTAGACATTGAAGCGCGTCTGGAAATAGCCGAGCTCGCCGCCGGGCTGGACATGGTCGCGCAGGGTCGATCCGCCGTCCTCTATCGAACGGTTCAGGACGAGCTTGATCGCATCGACGAGGCGAACCGCGCGCTCGCCCTTGATCGTGTGGGCGGAGCGGCGCGGCGAGATGCCGGCCAGGAACAGCGCCTCGCACGCATAGATATTGCCGACGCCCACCAGGGTCTTCTGGTCGAGCAGGGCCGCCTTGATCGGCGTCTTGCGTCCGGCGAGCCGGGCCGCCAGCACATCGCCGTCGAAAGCATCTTCCAACGGCTCCGGTCCCAGGCTCTTGAAGTATTTGTGCTGGGCCACGGCATCGTCGGCCACCAGCACCATCAGGCCGAAGCGGCGGGCGTCGTTGAAGCGGACCTGCCAGCCATCGTCCATGTCGAAGACCACATGGTCGTGGCGGTCGAGCGGATGGCTGGCCGCCGTTTCCGCATCGTACAGGGTCATGCGGCCCGACATGCCGAGATGGACGATCAGGGTCTGGCCGTCGTCGAGCCGGATCAGCAGGTACTTGGCGCGCCGGTCGATGCCGGTGACGGTGCGGCCCTCGACTTTGGAGGCAAACTTCGCGGGAAGCGGGACCCGGAGGTCGCGGCGACGCTGCTGCAGGCGGACGATGCGCCGGCCGACCAGGCGCGGCATCAATCCGCGCCGGACAGTTTCTACTTCAGGAAGTTCGGGCATGCGCGGCGGCCATGTACAGTGGGGTCAATGAAGGGGCAACAGAGAGCATTAAACGTCCTGCGGCTGGCCGTGACCATGCTCGTCATCGGCCTTGCGCTGGTGGCGGCCTTGTCCCGGTTGGCGACGTGGCATTGGGCGTTCGAGCTGCTGACCCATTTCCATGTCTATTTCCTCCTGGCAGGCGCTGCACTCGCCGTGGTCGCGCTCGGCCTGCGGCAATGGTGGACGGCCGTTCTGTCGTCGCTGATCGTCGCCGCGAGCTTCTCGACCGTGTGGCCGCATATGCACCTGCCACCGGTCGATCTTCAGCCCCAGCCGGGGCCGGTGGTGCGCCTCCTCTGGGCCAACCTGCATAACGCGAACACCGATCTCGGCGCCCTGCAGCATCTGATCGAGGCGGAGAAGCCCGACATCGCGGTGTTCACGGAACTCGACCCCGTTCACGACGCGGTGCTGCGCGACGTGCGAAGCCTGCTGCCCTTCCAGTCGCCGCCACCCCGCAGCAGCGTGCTTGGAGTCATGCTGCTCGCCAAGAAACAGCCTGAGTCGCTGAAATTCGACCTGACGATGGGCGACCACGCGCCTCTGATGGTGGCGCGACTGTGCCCGTTGGAATCGGGGTGCTTCACCCTGCTCGGCCTGCATGCCTGGCCGCCCTTGCCGCCCTGGACCGGCGTCCGCGACCGCCAGCTCGCCCATGCCGCTGCCGTGGCGCGCCAGCATGTCGACAAGGGAGAGCGCGTCGTCCTGGTCGGCGATCTCAATGTCACGCCGTTCTCGCCGATCTTCGACCGGCTGATAACGCAAAGCGGATTGTGGGACACCAACATCCTGCCGGCCGAGCGTCCGCGCACCTCGCCCTCGATCGCGACCTGGCGGCTGGCAAATACCGGGATCGGCCTGCCCATCGACCACGCGCTCGTCAGCGCCGGCATCGGGATCGTCAGCCGCCGCGTGGGGCCGGACATCGGCAACGACCACCATCCGCTGATCCTCGATCTGAAGATCGCGCCCTGATCCCGTGCTTCAATCCGGCCCTAAGCGGCGGGTTGCAGCGGCGGACGTGCCCCGAAGAGCGCACTGCCGACGCGGACGTGGGTGGCACCCAGGCGTACCGCCGTCTCATAGTCGGCGCTCATGCCCATGCTGAGCTTGGCCAGGCCATTGCGCGCGGCCATCTTGGCCAGCAGCGCGAAGTGCAGCGCCGGCTCCTCGTCGACCGGCGGGATGCACATCAGGCCGACGATGGGCAGCTTGTACTGGTCGCGGCAGGTGGTGACGAAGGCGTCGAGGTCCTTGGGAAGAATGCCCGCCTTCTGCGGCTCTTCGCCGGTGTTGACCTGGATGTAGCAGGCGGGCCGGCGGCCGAGCTTTTCCATCTCCTTGACCAGAGCGGCGGCCAGCCGGTCGCGGTCGACCGACTGTATGACGTCGAACAGAGCGACGGCGTCGCGCGCCTTGTTGGTTTGCAATGGGCCGATCAGGTGCAGTTCGAGGTCGGGATAGGCTTCCTTCAGCGCCGGGAACTTGCCCTCGGCCTCCTGCACGCGGTTCTCGCCGAACACGCGATGGCCGACGTCCAGCAGTTCGCGGACACGGTCGGCGCCGTGCGTCTTGGAGACCGCGACCAGCGTGATATCGGCCGGCGACCGGCCCGCCGCACGCGCAGCCTCGGCGATATGGCCGGAAACCTCGGCCAGACGGTCGGCACCCTCGCTCATGCGTCGAGGCCGGCGCGGGCGAGCAGCGCCTCGTCGTTGTTCGGATCGGCGGCGAGGGCGGCGTCGAGGGTCTCACGCGCCCGGTCGCGCTCGCCGAGGAGGGCAAGGCAGATGCCGTAATTGGCCAGCAGCCGCGCGTCACCCGGCAGGCTGCGCAGCGCCAGCTCATGGTGTGGGCGGGCTTCCGCCGCCCGGCCGAGGCCCACCAGGGCGCGACCGAAGTTGGTTTGCACGAAGGGATCGTCGGGCGCGATCTTGGCGGCCTTCTTCAGCACGCGCCGCGCATCGTCGAACCGCTCGAGGCCGAGCAGCGCCAGCCCCTGGTTGTTCATCGCCTTCGGGTCATCCGAGACGACCTTCAGATAGGGCGCGAGGACCTGGATCGCCTGGTCGAAGTGCTTCTCCTGCACATGCAGGTTCGACAGATGCAGGACGTAGTCCCGCTCCAGCGGGTTGCGTTCGAGGACCTTCTTGAGGAGGTCGACGGCCTGGTCGACCTGGCCCGCCGCCTGCCGGGCCAGCGCCAGCGTACTGATCGCCGCGACGAAGGACGGGTCGAGCTCGAGCGACTTCTCGATCAACGGGATCGCGTCGCTCGGACGGCCGGCGGAATAGAGTACGAAGCCCAGCGTATGGTGCAGCGTGGCGCTGTTGGGCGCCAGCTCCAGTCCCCGCGTGGCCTCGGCGATGGCCTCGTCGTGATGGCCGAGGGCGGCCAGCGACAGCGACCGGTCGCCCAGGATCTGGCCGCGGCGCTCGGCATTGTCACCGGCATCCTGCAGCGCCATGTCGAAGACCTCGAGCGCCGCCGAATGATTGCCCAGGCGATAGAGGGCGTAGCCCAGCATGTTGCGGGCGCGTGCCTGCAGCGGCTTCAGCTGCTCGGTCCCGTGCTCGTGGATGGCGCGGTCGACGTTGCTCACGAATTCCTGCAGTTCGCGCTCGGCGGCGGCGAAGCGGCCCGTGTCCATGTGGAGCGAGGCCAAGGCCAGGCGCGCCTCGACATGGGCCGGCGCGCGCCGGATCGTGTCGCGCAGGTGCCGGGCGGCTTCGTCGACATTGCCCATCCGGCGGGCGACGAGACCGAGATTGTAATGCAGCATCGGCTCGCCGGGGTCCTTCGCGACCGCCTTACGCCACAGGCCCTCGGCCTCCTTCAGCGCGCCACGGTGCGACAGGCAGACCGCGAGATAATGCAGGATGTCGGGGCGCTCGCCGTAACGGGCGAGGCCGCTGCGGAACAGCGGCTCGGCGCGGTCGTACCAGCCGGCGCGCAGATACTGCAGGCCGGTCTGGAGATCAGGGTCGGGTTGCGGCTGGCCGTTGGGCCGATTGGGGGGCGCGATGGCCATGCCGGGCTGTGTAGACCCGCCCCACGGCCAAGGCTAGACGAAATGCCATGGTGAAGGACGTCGAATTATTCGCCGCGGCGATGGCTGGCGTGAAGCCGCTCAGGCGCAAGCGGGCGGCGGCGGGACGCGTGCCGGCAGTGGAAGCCAAGGCGGTGTCCAAGTCGGCCCCGAAGGCCGCGGCCAAGCAAGCGGCGACCCGGCCGACGACCGTTGCCCCGAAGCCACGGCCGCTGCCGGTCAGGCCGAGCGTGCCCGACCTGTCGCCGGACGATCGCCAGTTCGACCGTGACGTCTCGCGCGCCCTGTCGCGGCGCAAGCTGTCGCCGGAAGCGACCATCGACCTGCACGGCATGACGCTCGCGGTGGCGGAACGGGCCGTGACGCAGTTCCTGGCAAGGGTATCGGCGCAGGACATGCGCGTGGTGCTGGTCGTGACCGGCAAGGGGTTGCGCCGCGAAGGCGACCGCACGATCGACGGCCGCATCCGGGCGGAGTTCGTGGGCTGGCTCAATCGCGGCGACAACCGCGAGCGGGTGCGGGCGGTCAAGGCCGCCCACGCCCATCACGGCGGCACGGGCGCCTTCTACCTGCTGCTGCGCCGGCGCTCCTCGGCCAGCAGCCGTTCCTTGCGCGCCACGCCCCAGCGATAGCCGGTCAGCGCGCCGCTCGATCCCACGGCGCGATGGCACGGGATGACCACCGCGGCCTGGTTGGTCGCACAAGCCCGTCCCACCGCGCGGGCCGACTTGGGCTCGCCGATGCTGCGGGCGATCTCGCCGTAGGTGCGGGTCTCGCCGGCCGGGATCTCGGTCAGCGCCTTCCACACCTTCCACTGGAAAGCGGTCCCCACGATGTCGAGCGGCACGTCGGGTGCGTCGAGCGCCGAGGGCTTGCGGCCATAGAGCCGTGACAGCACGCCCTTGACGCGCGGGCCGAGGACTTCGTCGTTGCGCGCGATCTTGGCGGCGGGGAAGTCCTGCTTCAGGCTCTTCTCGAGGGCGCGATCGTCGTCGCCCAGGAATACGGCAGCTATGCCCTTCTGCGTCGCGGCGACCAGCACGCGGCCATAGTCGGAGTCGACCGTGGTGTAGTCGATATGGGCGCCGGCGCCGCCCTTGGCGTAGGTCGCGGGCGTCATGCCCAGCGCCTTGTCGCTGTTCTCGTAGACGCGGCTGGGCGAGCCGTAGCCCGCGCCATAGATCGCATCGGCCACGCTGGCGCCGCCGCGCAGGGCGCTGCGGAACCGCTCGCGCTTGCGCGCGACCAGCCAGTCGCGCGGGGCAACGCCCAGCTCGGCCAGGAAGCGTTTGCCCAGAGCGCCGCTCGACAGGCCGACCTTGCGCGCCACCTCCGCCAGCGACGGCGGGGTGTCGGCATCGTCCGCATCGAACAGCGCGCAGGCGCGCGCCACCGGCTTGCTCAGGCCGACCTCGGCCTGCCAGTCGCGCGGCTTGCAGCGCTTGCACGCCCGGAAGCCCGCCACTTCCGCCGCCTCGGGCGAGGCATGGAAGTCGACGTTGCGGCGCAACGGCGGACGGGCCGCGCACGACGGCAGGCAATAGACCCCGGTCGTCTTGACCGAGAACCAGAACCGGCCGTTGTAGACACGGTCGCGCCGCTGGACGGCGTGCCAGCAGGTCTCCGGGTCGGGAAGAAGGGAAGTGGCGAGGGCCACGGCGGGAAAGGAAAGAGGATGTTGGGTCATGGCGCCATCAAAGCACCATGACTCAACCTGCTCTATCCGGTGCCCGCCGGCAATTCCGGTTTAGGACCAGAAGGGCTTGTCGGCCTCGAACCGGGCGGTCGCCCGGTCGATGCCGATATCTCGCAGCAGTCGCTCGTCCAGCTGGGCCAGCTGATTTCGCGAACGGGCAAGCTCGGCTCGGGTCATGACTTTCTCGATCCCGACCACGACCGTGCCCGCCAGCAGCGACATCGCGCGGCCGAACGAGAGGGAAGGGGCGCCGGTGCGGACCATCCGCACGCTGGATACGATCGACATGACTTAGCTCCGCTTGAGGCGACAGTGCCGGGGATCGGCTGTTCCGCCTCGTTTCTGGCCTGAATTTGCTGTATCCTGTGGATACTTACAAAGGATGAAAGCTCGGGGGAGGCATAGAATTTCTATGAACGGGTTTCAAAGATGAGTCGTTCGCAACTGCCGCTCAATGCCTTGCGCGCCTTCGAGGCCGCCGCCCGACACGCCAGTTTCACCCACGCCGCCGAGGAGCTTCACGTCACCCAGGCCGCCGTCAGCCACCAGGTGAAAGCGCTTGAGGAGAGGCTCGGCGTCGCCCTGTTCGTGCGCCGTCCGCGCGGTCTCGAGATCACCAGCGAAGGCGAGGCGCTGCTGCCCGATCTGCGCGACGCGTTCGACCGCATGACCAATGCGCTGGAGCGTGTCGGCCGCAAGGCCAACTCGGGCACGCTGAACGTGAGCCTCGTCACGACCTTCGCGCTGGGCTGGCTGGTGCCGCGACTGCATCGCTTCCAGGCCAAGCATCCCGAGATCGAAGTGCGCATGACGACGAGCCAGAAGCGCGTCGACTTCGCGCGCGAGGATGTCGACTGCGCGATCAGGTTCACCGTGCAGCCGGAGCCCGAACTGCATGCAACGAGGCTTTTCAGCGATGTGCTGACGCCGCTTTGCGGCAAGCGCTATCGCGACAAGTTGAAGACGTTCGACGACCTGAAGCGCGTGCCCTTCATCGACATGACGCACGATCCAGAATGGTCGATCTGGTTGCGCGCCGTCGGCCTCGGCGACTTCAAGCCCAAGCGCGTGCTCACCTTCGACTCGACGATGATTGCGGTGGAAGCGGCGATGGAAGGCGCAGGTGTGGCCGTCGGTCCGCCACAACTTTTCCGCGAGGAGCTTTCCGCGGGCCGCCTGTTCCAGCCGTTCGAGCAGATCGTCGACAGCGGCAAGGCCTGGTGGTTCGTCTGCCCGCCCGCGTCGGTCAGTCGTCCCAAGACCAAGGCCTTCGAGGAATGGCTGGTCGAGGAGCTGAGCGCCCCGCAGGCGCGGACGGTCCGTCCGGCCCTGGCGGCGAGCGGCCGTCGCTGAGGCGGCCGCGAAAAATTCTAATGGCTGGAGGCCGAGGAACGGCTCAATGGAGCGCGCCACTCCAGTGGCGCAATCATGATCATGAGCGCCACTGGAGTGGCGCGCTCCATTTCAGGCGCCTACACGTGCGCGGCGAAGAAGCCGAGTTCGAGTTCCATGGCGCGGCGGTAGTTGGCGCGCACGGCTTCGGTGTCCCCGGCATGCCGGTCGAGCAGGGCTTCGAGCTGCGCGGCCAGCGCCTCGAAGCCGGGATCGGCGTAGGTCTTCACCCACTCCGAATAGAGCTTCGCCACATTGTTCGCCGCCAGCGACCGGCCAAGGAACGCATAGAGCCGCAGGCACGGCGTCATGGCCGCGACCGTCTCGCCGAGATTGCCGCGCCGGGCCGTCTCCAGCAGGAAATCGACATAGGCGCGTGTCGCCCCGATGGGCGCGACACCGTCGAGGTCGACCCGCCAGCGGTCGGCATAGCCCTTGTGAAGCTTCAGCTCCGTCAGCACGCCGGCAATCAGGCTGGCGAAGGCGTGGAGGTCTTCGCGCGCCTGCGAGTTGGCGAGGCAGAAGGCATACGCGCGTGCGAAGGCTTCAAGGAAATAGGCGTCCTGCGTGACATAGCCCTTGAAGCATTCGATCTGCAGGGAGCCGTCCCGCAGCCCGCGCACGAAGCCGTGCGCCACGACGCGCGCGGCCAGGTCCGAATTCGCCGCCCACAGGTCGGCCGAGAGCGACATGGTCTTCTCCGAATGCCGGCGTCAGCCGCCCAGCGCCTGCACGAGATCGGCGATGATGTCCTCGACATCCTCGAGGCCGACCGAGAGGCGTACGGTGCCGTCGGTGATGCCGAGCTTCGCACGCTCTTCGGCGCCGATGCGCATGTGCGTCGTCGTCGCGGGATGGGTGACCAGGCTCTTCGCGTCGCCCAGGTTGTTGGAGATGTCGACGATCTGCAGGCGGTTCAGCGTCTCGAACGCCGCCCACTTGCCGGCCTTGAGGTCGAACGTCACCACGCCACCGAAATCCGACATCTGCTTGGCCGCCAGCGCATGCTGCGGATGGTCGGGACGACCCGGATAGAGCACGCGGCCGATCGCCGGATGCGCGGCCAGCGCGTCGGCGACGCGGCGGGCATTGGCGCAATGGCGCTCGACGCGCAGGCCCAGCGTCTCCAGGCCCTTGACCAGAACCCAGGCGTTGAACGGGCTGAGCGCGGGGCCGGTGTTGCGGATGATCGGCTGCAGCTTGTCGATGATGAACTCCTTCGAGCCCAGCACCGCGCCGCCCAGGGTGCGTCCCTGGCCGTCGATGTACTTGGTGGCGGAGTGAACCACGACATCGGCGCCGAATTCGAGCGGCCGCTGCAGGATCGGCGTGGCGAAGGCGTTGTCGAGCACGACCTTGGCGCCGGCCTTGTGCGCGAGATCGCACACCGCCTTCACGTCGACGATGTCGAGCATCGGGTTGGACGGCGATTCGAACAGCACGGCCTGCGTGGGCTTGGAGAGCGCCTTCTCCCACTGCGCGAGATCGCCGCCATCGACCAGTTCGCTCTGGATGCCGTACTTCGGCAGCAGGTCGGCCACGATGTAGTGACAGGAGCCGAACAGTTGGCGCGCCGCGACGACGCGATCGCCCGACTTGAGCAGGGCCAGCAGCGCGAAGAATACTGCCGACATGCCGGTCGAGGTCGAGCGACAGGCCTCGGCGCCTTCCAGCGCCGCGAGCCGGTTCTCGAACATGGTGACGGTCGGATTGCCGAAGCGCGAATACTGGTAGTGGTTGCTCTCGCCCTTGAAGGTCGCCTCGGCCTCCTCGGCGCTCGAATAGGCGTAGCCCGAGGTCAGGAACAGCGCTTCCGACGTCTCGTCGAAATTGCTGCGGACCTGCCCGCCGCGCACGGCGCGGGTCTGGGTGCGCCACTTCGAGATATCGGCCTCGGTCTTCTTCTTCGGAATCGATCCGTCCATCACACTTCTCCTCTCGCCGCGTGCCCTTTCCCGGCAACGCAAACGAAAAACCCCCGACCTAGAAGGACGGGGGCTTTGCGAGCACCTCCGACCTTTTAGCGATGTTTAACGTGGTCGCAAGCCGGTCGGCTCAAATCTCCACGGACCGCCTCTATAAGGAGGGCGGTAGCCGGACGCAAGCCCTTCAATCGGGCTTCACGTCGGCTGCTTTGGCGACCTCGGTCCACTTCTTCAGCTCGGCTGCCGTATGGGCGGCGAGCTCGGCCGGGGTCGAGGAGGCGATCTCGTAGCCAAGGTCGGAGATCTTCTTGGCGACCTCGGGGTCCTTCAGCGCCTTCAGCAGCTCGGCATTCAGGCGCTGCACGATCGGCGCCGGCGTGCCTGCGGGCGCATAGAGGCCGGCCCAGGTATAGGCCTCGACTCCGGCGACGCCCTGCTCGCCGACCGTCTTGAGATCGGGCAGGGCCGGCGAGCGCTTGGCCATGGCAAGTCCGACGGCGCGCAGCTTGCCCGCCTGGATCTGGCCCATCGCCGGTGCGAGCGCATCGAACACCACGTCGATCTCGCCGGCGAGCAGCGCCTGCTGCGCCGGCGCCGAGCCGCGATAGGGGATGTGCTGCATCTTCACGCCGGTGCGCAGACGGAAGAGCTCGGCGGTGAGATGCAGGATCGAGCCGTTGCCCGACGAACCGTAGTCGAACTTCGGGCTGCGCTGGATCAACGCGATCAGGCCGGGGATGTCCTGCGCCGGAGACTCAGGACGGACGAGCACGACCATCGGCACGATGGCGGCGAGGCCGATCGCGGCGAAGCTGGTCGGATCGTATTTCAGCGACGGGTTGATGGCGGGCACGATCGCCAGGGTGGAGACCGTGCCCATCAGCAGCGTGTAACCGTCGGGTGCGGCCTGCGCGAGAAGCTGGCCGGCGAGACCACCGCCCGCACCCGGCTTGTTGTCGATGACGAAGGACTGTCCCAGCCCTTCGGCCATCTTCGGCGTGACGATGCGGGCGATGATGTCGGGCACGCCGCCCGGCGCGAAGGGGATGAGCACCTTGATCGGCTGGCCCTTGGGCCATTCAGCCTGTGCCCGCGCCGTTCCCGCGAACGACGCCAGCGACGCTGCCCCGAGAGTGCCCAGGGCAGCGCGACGTGTGATGCTCATTGTTTCCCCCTTCGTTGTTGTTTCTTCTCTATTTGAGATCACCCCTGCCTTTCTCCTCCCCCGTCTTACGGGGGAGGCCGGGAGGGGGAAAGCAACGCGATGATTTGTCGGTTTCGGAGAGTTCAGATCTATGGCCTTCCCCCTCCGCCTCCCTCGGGGGCACCTCCCCCGTTTGACGGGGGAGGAATTTTGATCCGATCTCGATCTAGTGCTTCTGCTTGGCGAGCGCCTGCTCCCGGAGCTTGGTCATGGTGATGCGCGAGGTGATCGCCTCGGCGTCCGTCTTCACATGGATGATCGCGGGCTTGCCGGCGCCCAGCGCGCGCTCGAACGCCGCCTCGAAGTCCGCCGTGCGCTCGACCGTCTCGCCGTGGCCGCCGAACGCGCGGGCATAGGCCGCGAAGTCGGGGTTCTTGAGCTCGGTGCCGTGCACGCGCGTCGGATACTCACGCTCCTGATGCATGCGGATCGTGCCGTACATGCCGTTGTCGACCACGATGAACACCACGTTGGCACCGTGCTGGACGGCGGTGGCGAACTCCTGCCCGTTCATCAGGAAGCAGCCGTCGCCGCTGAACGACACGACGGTGCGGCCGGGCGCGGCGATCTTCGCCGCCACCGCCGATGGCACACCGTAGCCCATCGAGCCGTTGGTCGGCGCGAGCTGGGTGCGGAAGCCGCGATACTGGAAGAAGCGGTGAACGTAACCGGCATAGTTGCCGGCGCCGTTGGTGACGATCACGTCGTCGGGCAGACGCTTGTTCAGCCAGCCGACGATTTCGGCGAGGTTGGCGGAACCGGGTTGCGGCGTCGGCTCGATGTTCTTCAGATAGTCAGCGCGCGCCGTGGGCACGCCCGCCTTCCACGCCGAGGCATCGACCGGCTTCATCGCCTTGGCCGCGGCGGCGAACTGCGACATGCCGGAGTTGATCGGCAGGGTCGCCTGATAGACGCGGCCGAGTTCCTCGGCACCGGCATGCACATGCACCATCTTCTGCGCCGGCACCGGCAGGTCGAACAGCGTGTAGCCGCCGGTCGTCGCCTCGCCGAGACGCGGACCGATCGCGATGATGAGATCGCTCTCCTTGATGCGCTTGCCGAGCGGCGGGTTCACGCCGATGCCGAGGTCGCCGACGAAATTATCGTGGCGGTTGTCGATCAGGTCCTGGTTGCGGAAGGCGGTTGTCACCGGCAGGTGATTGGCTTCGACGAACTCCTTGATGTCGGCGCAGGCCTTCTCGTCCCAGCCGCCGCCGCCCAGGATGACCAGCGGCTGCTTCGCCGCGGCGAGCAGTTCGCGGAACGTCGCCATGTCTTCCGGCGCCGGCGCGCCGCGCGCGACCTTGTAGGGTCCGGTGTCAGCGACCTCGACCTCGTCGACCAGCATATCTTCCGGCAGTGCAATCACGACCGGACCGGGCCGGCCGTTCATCGCGCGATGGAAAGCCTGGCTCACGATCTCGGGGATGCGGCGGGCATCTTCGATCTGCGTCACCCACTTGGCCATCTGGCCGTACATGCGGCGATAGTCGATTTCCTGGAACGCCTCGCGCTCGGCCTGTTCGCGCGCGACCTGCCCGACCAGCAAAATCATGGGCGTCGAATCCTGGAAGCCGGTATGCATTCCGACACTGGCATTGGTCGCGCCGGGACCGCGCGTGACGAAACAGACGCCCGGCTTGCCGGTCAGCTTGCCGTAGGCTTCGGCCATGTAGGACGCGCCGCCTTCCTGGCGGCAAATCACATAGCGAATGGAATTGCGCTGCGCGTAAAGCGCGTCGAGGGCGGCCAGGTAGCTTTCGCCGGGTACGCCGAAGATCGTGTCGGTGCCGTGGATACGCAGTTGATCGATCAGAACCTGCGCGCCGCTGCGGCGCGGGTATACGGTAGCCATGTTGGAGATCTTTCCCTTACTTCGTGGGTGAGAAGGTGGTGGGCACCAATATCTTGTTGTTCATCGTCTTCATATATTCTCGGCTCTTCTGCAAATAAGCCTGCCAGGCGGGATCGGCGGCCATTGCGGCGCGACGCTTCGTGCGATCCGCGAGATCGGCATAGCCCCAGATGTGAACGATCTCGTTCACGTTGCCGACCTCGGTTGTATAGTAGCCGACCAGATTACCGAGATACTTGAGCTGCACCGGCAGCCCTTCCTTTTCGTAGAGCGCGAGGAAGTCGCGCAGGCGGCCCGGCTGAAGTTCGTAGGTTCGATGGTCGATGATCATTCGCAATCCCTCCCGTTTCCCCGTTGATTGTGAGACGTCACATGTACCGTCTCAACCCTGTTGCGCGGTAGACTCAAGGCTTGAATCAGCGCATAAGTGCTGCATTGCGACACTAGCCGACGAGCATCATCACGAGTCTCGGCCCACAGTCGCGGAGCGCGATACCGGTCAACGTCTTCCCGTGAGCTACTTGGTCATCTGTCAAAGGTCATCGAAACGCTTGGACGCATTTGTCCAGCAAGCGCGCGCCGGACTCCGCTCGATCCTTCCTCTAGCCCAGAGCCTTGAATGAGTCGCAAATTGTTTGTGGGCAACCTGCCCTATTCGGTCACGTCTGAGCGTCTGCAAGAAGCCTTCTCTCAGTTCGGCACCGTTACAACTTCGAAAGTGATCGTGGATCGCGAGACCGGCCGCAGCCGCGGCTTCGCGTTCCTCGAGATGGAAACCGATGACCAAGGCGCCTCGGCCATGCAGGCCATGAACGGTGCGTTGCTGGATGGCCGCTCGATCGCGGTTCGTGAAGCTGTCGAGCGTCAGCCCGGCGGTGGCGGCGGCGGTGGATTTGGTGGTGGCGGTGGTGGCGGCCGTGATGGCGGCGGCTTCCGTCCGCGTGGTCCGCGTCCGCCGTATGGCGGCGGTGGCGGTGGTGGCGGCTACGGTGGTGGCGGTCGTGACGGCGGCGGTGGCGGCTACGGTGGTGGCGGCGGTCGTGATGGCGGCGGTGGCGGTGGTTATCGCGGCGGTGGCGGCGGAGGCTACGGCGGCGGCGGTGGCGGCGGCTACGGTGGTGGCGGTCGCGACGGCGGCGGCGGCGGCGGTGGTTATCGCGGCGCTGCCCCGGGTGGCGGTGGTGACGGCGGCCCGATGCGGGATCGCCGCGCCGATTTCTCCAGCGCTCCTCCTCCCGATGCTGGTGCTCCCGGTGGTGGCGACTTCGGCAAGCCGCCGCGTCGCCATGGCGGCGGCGGTGCTCCGGACCGTCCGCGCCGAGACCGTGACTACGAACCGCGCAAGCGCGGCTTCGACGACGATCAATAGATCAGACTGGCAATAGACTGCTCTGACAGTCGACAGGAACGCCGGAGGATTTCCTCCGGCGTTTTTGTTTGCGGGAAGCGCCAGGGTGTTATGCTTCATCTCTGTGACGGAGGTGGGCATGAGGCGACGGTCGGCGCTCGTAGGCTCCTTGGCGGCCCTGACGATGGGAACATCGGCCCGCGCCCAGACACCGGTCGACCTGCAGCTTGTGCTGGCCGTCGACGTCTCGCGCTCCATCGACGAGGTCGAGGCCGAACTCCAGCGGCGCGGCTATATCGAGGCCCTGACCAACGACCGGGTCATCGACGCCATCCTGTCGGGCGAGAACAGGCGCATCGCCGTCTGCTACACCGAATGGGCCGGCACGCATTACCAGGTCGTCGTGCTCGACTGGACCCTGATCGACAGTCCCGGCGCGGCGCGGCGCTTCGCCGAGAAGCTGGCCGAGGCGCCCCGGGCGTCGCAAAGCTGGACCGCCGTCGGCGCCGCCCTCGCCCATGCCGGCCAGCGTTTCGAGAATGCGCCCTTCGTCGCCAAGCGCCGTGTCATCGACGTGTCGGGCGATGGCCGCACCAACGACGGGCCGCCGGCCGAGATCGTGCGGGACAAGCTGGTGTCGCAAGGCATCGTGGTGAACGGGCTGCCGGTGATGATGAACCGCAGCAATTTCGGCCGCCCGCCCGACCTCACCCTCGACAAGTACTACGAGGAGAGTGTCATCGGCGGCCCGGGTTCGTTCATGATCGTGGCCGACAATTTCGACCATTTCGGCCGCGCCGTCCGCACCAAGCTGGTGCGCGAGATTTCCGACAGCGCGCCTACGCCTCGTTCAACACCTGCCTGAGCCTCTGGAAGGGCGTGCCGTCGCGGATGAGTTGAACCGGCATGCCGAGATGGCCGAGCTGGTACCGGAAGACGTTCTCCTCCGGCAATCGCCAGCCTTGGGCGAGCGCCAGCCCGTCGCGATAGGGCACCCATCGGTCGGTTTCGCCCAGCGCTGAAACGATGCGCGACGGCGGCAAAGCCGGCGTTTCCGCAGGATCGATTGCCCGCGACAGTCGCGCCAGGGACTCGCGCGACCAGCCTGCCTCGACCAGTGCCCGGTCGAGACCCAGCATGGCGGCAAGCGCGCCACCGAATGTCACGTCCTCGACACGGCCCGAATGGCTGATCAGCATCGCCGCATCGGGGCGCGCTCCGACCGGCCAGAGATGACAGTGGCTGGCGGCCAACTGCGCCACGAACGACGACATCGATATGCCCGCCAGCGCCACCTTGCCGCCGAACCGGGCGCGGGCCCAAGCGGTCAGGAGCGCCGATTCGATCGCCTGCCCGGCAATGAGATCCATCGAACTCGTCGGGCTTGCCGCGAAGAACGGCTCCCCACCATAGAAACCCGGCATCGCCCGCAGACCGTGATAGGGCGAAACCGGCTCGATGACCCTCCACCCCATCGCGGCGAGTTGGGGGCCAGGGCCCCGGTCCATCGACATCAACTCGGACTCGACGCAGAGGCCGTTGCCGAAAATCAGGGTGTCGCTTGTCCCACCGACAGGTTCGGCGACGCGGGCATAGAGTGTTTCGCTGCCGTCACGTCGTTGGAGCCGGGCCGACGGCGTCGGCGCGCGCAGCCAGTATTCGCGAATGCCGTCCCGCACGAAGTCGCGCGATATCGCCAGGGTCTCGACAGCGATCGGCGCGACATAGAGGGCGGAAGCGTCGTCCAGCACAGGACCGAGCTCGCGTTCGACCTGCTTCGGCTCGTCGATTCGCCAGCGCGCAAGAGGCGGCCGCCGGGGAAACAGCAACGGATAGAAGAGTGCCCGGGTCGCGAGATGAGTCGTCGCGGCAGCACGCCTTTGACCGTCCAACCGTTCCGGATCGCCCTCGCCCGCCGGATCGAAGAGGCCGGTCTCCCAGGCCGCGCGCGTCTCGTCTGCACGGGCCTGCGCCCGTCCATGACGCGCCAGCAGGCCCCGCAATCGCGCCTCCGACCAGAAGCCCGGCAGGGCAATGCCGATTTCCTCACGGAATCGGGCGACATCCATCCCGGCGAGATTGGCCGCGGCCCACAATCGCGAGAGCGGCAGATACCAGCGTTGCAGGCCATACAGCCCCACCGGATCGACCCATGGCCGCGCCAGCAAGGCTCCCACCGGCGAACCGAACAGAACGTTCATCCAGGCGTCTCCCGGCAGGCGGCGATTTTGCTTGGCCACATATGCGCTTAGCCGCATCATCGCCCGCAGCCGAGCCCTTCTTCAATGGAGTCCTTTGAATGCTGGCCAACGACCCGGTCACCCAGGCGCGGATCGACCTGACCACCGCCCTGCGCGCCGCCGCGCGGCACGGGCTGAACGAGGGCGTCTGCAACCACTTCAGCATGACGGTGCCCGGCCGCGACGATCTCTTCCTGGTCAACCCGCAGGGCCTGCACTGGTCGGAGATCACGCCGTCCGACATCGTGATGGCCGACGGCGACGGCAACATCATCGAGGGCAAGTACGAGGTCGAGCCGACCGCCTTCTACATCCATGCCCGCATCCATGCCGGCAACCCGCGCGCCAAGGTCGTGCTGCACACCCACATGCCCTACGCCACGGCACTCACCTCGATCCGCGACGGCCGCATCGAAATGTGCACCCAGAACGCCTTCCGCTACTGGGGCCGCATCGCCTACGACGAGGCCTATGGCGGCGTCGCGCTGTCCAACGACGAGGGCGAGCGCATGTGCCGGGCGATGGGCGACAAGGACATCCTGTTCCTGCGGAACCATGGCATCATCGTCTCGGGTCCGACCGTTGCCCAAGCCTACGACGACCTTTATTACCTCGAACGTGCGGCGATGGTGCAGGTCCTGGCCATGCAGACCGGCCGGGAGCTGCACAATATCGACGAGGCGATGGCCGAGCATACGGCCAGGCAGATCGCGGGCGAGGCGCAGCAGGCCTTCCTGCATTTTGAATCGCTGAAGCGCATGCTCGACCGGGACGAAGCCGGCTGGAGCAGGCTGACGGCGGTCGAGGGACGTTAGGGGAAAGACGAATGCGCATCGCCGCCACCTTTGTCGCGCTCTCGGCGCTCTGTTTCGCAGCGCCGGTCTCGGCCCAGGGATATGGGCTCGGCGGCACCGGCGGGCCGAAGCTCGGCGACCTCGAGATCAAGGCCTACCAGAAGATTCCCAAGGTCAAGATCGCCGTCCAGCTCACCTCCGACACGCACCTTGCGCGCGAGCTGCGCCGCCAGGTCATGGTCCGCCTCACCCAGCGCGGCAACCAGGTGGGCTTCAGCGGCGGCAACATCATGCGCATGGACGTGAGCTATTTCGACCTGGGCAGCAGCCTGGACCGCGACATGCCGATGATGCAGAGCCAGGATTACGAGACCGGCGCCAATCCGCGCCTCATGCTGCCCGCCAATCCGATCGGCCGGCGCGACACGATTCCGGCGGCGCCCAGGGGCTCGACCCTGCGCGTCTCGCTGACGCTCTACGAATCCAGCGGCGGCAAGGTGCTGTGGAGCGCGACCGGCTCCTGCAGCGTGCGGTCGAGTGCCGCGATGCAGGCCGGCATGTCGATCGTGAACCACATGTTCGACAATGCCGATGCCAATCGCGTCGCCGACGCCGGCTGCCCGATCTAACCGCTCTTCCGCAAAACAGAATGAAGGAAACGTCATGCCGCGTCTGGCTCCGCTCGACCTGAACAAACTCGACCCCGAACAGAAGAAGGTCGCCGACGCGATCATGACCGGCCCGCGCGGCGGCCTGCGCGGGCCCTTCGAGCCGTGGCTGCGCAGCCCCGTCTTGGCCGACCGCGCCCAGAAGCTTGGCGAATATTGCCGCTTCGACAATTCGCTGCCGCGCGACCTGTCCGAGCTGGCGATCTGCCTGGTCGGCCGTCACTTCAAGGCGCAGTTCGAATTCTACGCCCATGCCCGTCTCGCCAAGGAAGCCGGTCTCTCGGCCGACATCGTCGAGGCGGTCCGCCTGCGCATGACGCCGCCCTTCACGCGCGACGTCGAGAAGGTGATCTACGATTTCGTCACCGAATATCTCGAGACCAACAGGGTCGCGCCGACCAACTACAAGCGTGCCGTCGACGCGTTCGGTGAAAAGGGTGTCGTCGATCTGGTCGGCGTCTGCGGCTACTACATGCTGGTGTCGATGACCCTCAACGTCTTCGAGATGCCGCTGCCGCCGGGCGAGCCCGACCCGCTGCCGTAAGCAGCGATGGATCTCACGACCCTCGCACTCTTCTTCGCAACCGCCCTGGCGATCGCGATATCGCCAGGCCCCGGCATATTCTACGTCGCGGCGCGCACGCTGGCCGGCGGCCGCGGCGAAGGCCTAGCCTCCAGCTTCGGCACGGGGCTGGGCGGGCTGGTCCATGTCGCGGCCGGCGCTATTGGCGTGTCGGCACTGGTGATGGCGAGCGCCGAGGCCTTCACGCTTCTGAAGCTCGCCGGCGCCCTCTATCTGGTCTGGATCGGGATCAAAACGATCCGCGAGGCTCGCCTTCCCTTCGAGGCCAAGGCGGTGACGACCGGCGCGGCCCGAGCCTTCCGTGAGGGTATCCTCGTCGAGGCGCTCAATCCCAAGACCGCCGCTTTCTTCCTGGCCTTCCTGCCGCAGTTCGTCGACCCGTCGGCCGGTCCGGTCTGGCTGCAGTTCCTGGTGCTGGGCCTGATCTCCGTGGCGCTCAACACCGCCGTCGACGTCGTGGTCGCGATGCTGGCGTCGCGGGCCCGTTCGATCGCGATCGGGCGGCCGACGATGCTGCGCCGCCTGCGCACAGCCGCGGGCGGTCTTATCGCAGCTCTCGGACTGGCCCTTCTCTTCGCGCGCCGGCCAGCGACTCTTTAGCTATTCCTCGAAGATCGCCACCGCACGCGTCCAGCCGGCGGAGGCGCCGCGGATCTTGTGCGGGAAGCAGGCGATGGTGAAGCCGTCGCCGGGCAGCGATTCGAGATTGTGCAGCTTCTCGAGATGGCAGTAGCCGATGTCGCGGCCGGCCTTGTGGCCTTCCCAGATGATCGACGGATCGTGGTCCTTCGCCCATTTCTGGGCGGTGAAGAAGAACGGCGCGTCCCAGCTCCAGGCGTCGGTGCCGGTCAGGCGCACGCCCTTCTCCAGCAGGAAGATCGTGGCGTCGTAGCCCATGCCGCAGCCTGAATTGACATAGTCGTTGTTGCCGTAGCGCGAGCCGGCGCGCGTGTTGACGACGACGATCTCCAACGGCTTCAGCTCATGGCCGATCCGCTGCAGCTCCTCCTCGACCTCGGCAGCGGTGATGACATGGCCATCGGGCTTGTCGCGGAAGTCGAGCTTCACGCCGGGCTGGAAGCACCATTCGAGCGGCACCTCGTCGATGGTGATGGCACGCTCGCCCTTGTTCATCGTCGGATGGAAGTGATAGGGCGCATCGAGATGCGTGCCGTTATGCGTCGAGAGGTTGACGTTCTCGACCGCCCAGCCGGCGCCGTCCGGCAGGTCTTCCTTCTTGAGGCCGGGGAAGAAGCCGGCGATCTGGCCGGCCGTGTCGGCGTGCTTGTGATACTGGATCTTGGGCCCGAACGGCGGCGGATCGGAGATCACGTCGTTTTCGAGATAGATGGAAAGATCGACGAAACGGCGAGGCATCTTGCGTCCTCTTCTCAGGGGGCGGTCAGCGCATCCAGGATCGAGCGCGTCAGCAGCCTGCCGATGCACTTCTGGCCGAAATCGTTCAGGTGCAATCCGTCGAGCTGCACGAACTGGGCATAGGGCATGCCGTCATCGTACCAGCCGCGCATGATGTCGTAGCGGCGGAACAGGCCGGCGGCATAGTCCTTGGCGGCGCCCGCCATCACCTTCTCGTAGGCTTCCTTGTCGGCCACGGCGACGACGGCGGGCACGTATTGCAGGTTCATCAGGATGAAGTCGGCGCCCAGCGAGGTGCCGAGCTTCAGGCCCTCGCGCAGGGTCTTGTCGAACTTGTCGAGCGGCATGTGGCGGATGGCGGCGTTGGTGCCGGTCTGCCAGATCACCAGCGAGGCCGGATTGCCTTCCATTTCGGCGCGCATGCGGGCGGCCATCTCCTCGACGTCCTGGCCGCCGATGCCGCGGTTGATCACCTCGATGTCGATGCCGGGCAGCGCCTTCTCCAGGCCGATGCGCAGTTGCGTCGGATAGGCGTAAGCCGGGTTGGAAACGCCGTAGCCCGCGGTCGTCGAGGAGCCCAGCGCGATGATGCGGAGGTTCTTCTTCTCGGCGATCGACTTGCGGGCGATCGGCAAGGTCGAACCGAGCGCCAGCATGGCGGGCTTGGCGCGGCACAGGGTCATGGATTGCGCGAAGGCGGTGCCGCCGAAAGCGAGCATGAAGGCTGCCGCGAGCAGGACGACTGCGCCCTTCACTTGTGGGCCCTGGCCGCAGGATGCAGACGTGCCGGCGCGCGCGAGTGACCGTGCTTGAACCAGGCGGCGATGTAGGCGGCCACGCACATGACGGCGATGCCCCCGATGCTCACGAGAATCTGCGACAAGATCGAATCTTCATAGTGGCTAACGATCACCTGGCCGCTGAGCGCCAGGAAGGTCCCGATACAGAATATAAGCAAGGAAGCCTCACCGCATCTGCGAAGTGGGAGCCAAATGGGCCATTTGAGCCCGGGTGCGTCGATTGGCACCGCGATCCGGACCAGCCAGGCGACGGCCAGAAAATGCAGCAATCTCAGGATGTCGAGGTTGGTCTTGTCGATCGGATAGATGATCCGGGCCAGCCAGGACGGGATCAGCTGTTCCAGCGGATTATAGTGCCAGGACAAGGCGATGAAGGCCGCGAACAGCATGAAGGCGATCGCCAGGACGGTCAGCGTTCCCCGGAACCGGTCGAGCCACGACAGTCGGGGACCGAACACCGCGCAGGCCGCCCCGACATAGAACACGACCTGCCAGGCCATGGGATTGAAATACCAGACCTTCTCGTCCGGATAGGCGGGCAGGCTCCAATTGTAGTGGCTGGTTGCCGCATAGAGCGCGAAGGATGCGGCGATCACGGCCCAGGGCCAGCGCACGACCACCGGCAGGACCAGCGGGAACGCCGCCAGGAGCACGATGTAGAGCGGCAGCACGTCGAGGTTGACCGGTCGGAACCTCAGCAGAGCGGCTTCGAGGATGGCCCGATAGGGGTTCTGGCCGAGGCCCAGCAGTTCCATCTCCTCGATCAGCGCCGGCGTGTCGCGGGCGATCGAGACCCAGGCGATCTGCGCCGAGAAGGCCACGAACAGCAGGATATGGGCGACGTAGAGCTGCCAGACGCGGCGGTAGATGCGGGCCGCGGTCCGCGGCCAGCCGTCATGCTCCAGCATGCGGCTGTAGGCGATGACGGCGGTGTAGCCAGAGATGAAGACGAAGACCTCGGTGGCGTCGCTGAAGCCGTAGTTACGGACCGTCAGCCAGCTCACGATGTTGGTCGGGATGTGGTCGAGGAAGATGAACCACAGAGCGAGCCCGCGGAACAGGTCGAGACGGATGTCGCGAACGGGGGCGGCTGCCATGCCTATTGGTACCGCAGGCGAATCATCTGCGCTACGTTTCGCGTCGGAGGAAAGAGATGCCCAAGATACCCCTGCTGCTTGTCCCCGGCGTGCTGTGCTCGCCGCGCCTGTTCGCTGCCCAGGTCGCCGCGCTCGAGGGCCAGGCCGACATCGTCGTGCCCGACTGGCGCAAGGCGCCGCTGTCCATCTGGGACAGTTGGGAGAGCGCCGCGCGCTGGGTCGTCGACCAGATGCCGGCCGAGAAGTTCGCGCTGGCCGGCCTGTCGCTGGGCGGCATGCTGGCGGTCGAGATCATGCAGTTCGCCGCCGACCGCGTGACCCGGTTGGCCTTGCTCGACACCGGCATGCGCAGCCAGAACGAGGCCGAGCGCGCGGTCCGGCGCGCCCGCATCCGCCTCGCCAACGAAGGCCATTTCGAACTGGTCCTCGGCATGCAGATGACGCGCTTCATCCCGGCCTATCGCCTGCCCGACAAGGCGCTGGTCGACGAGGTGATGACGATGTGCGGCGAGATCGGCGTCGAGATCTACAAGCGCCAGGAGGAGCTGGCCGCGATCCGCACCGACCGCCGTCCCGACCTGCCGCGCATCAAATGCTCGACCACCGTCATATGCGGGCGTGACGATGCCGCGACGCCGCTCTTCCTGTCGGAGGAGATCGCCAAGGCCATCCCGCTCGCCAGCCTCGTGGTGATCGAGCAGTGCGGGCATCTCGTCACGATGGAGAGGCCCGAGGAGACCAACATGATCCTGAAGGCGTGGCTGGAGAGGCGGGCTTAGCGTCAGCCTCTTCCCCTTTGCGGACTCCGCAAAGGGGAAGTGCCCTCGTCTTACGAGGGCGATGGGGTCATGCCCCCTCCGTCGTCGTAAGACGACGACACCTTCCCATTTGAATGGGGAGGAGAGCCTTTAACCAATCACCTTCTTCTCGCGCAGCGCGGCGATCTCCGCCGCACCGAGGCCGGCGAGCTCCGTCAGCACCTGATCGGTGTGCTGGCCCAGTGCCGGCGGCGGGCGCGTGTCGTCGACCGGCGTGTCGGAGAAGTGGAAGTTCGAGCCGATCAGCGGCACGTCGCCGACCTTGCTGTGCTTGTAGGTCTTCAGCATGCCGCGGCGCTTCACTTCCGGCTCGTCCAGCGCCTCCTTCATGGTGCGGATCGGACCGGCCGGGAGATGGCGCAGCTTCTGCGCCCAGTTCTCCTTGGTGTCGGTCGTCAGCACCTCTTCCATCAGGCGCGTCAGCTCGGGCTTGTTGGCGACGCGGTTGGCCACCGTGTCGAAGCGCGGATCGGTCACCCATTCCGGATGGCCAAGCGCCTTGGCGGTGTCGCCGAACAGCTTCTGGTTCGCCACGGCCATGTAGATCTTGCCGTTCGCCGTCTCGAACGAACTGTTGGGCGCCGACGCGAAATGGCCGTTGCCGGCGCGCCGCGGCTGGTCCCCGCCGATCAGGTAGTAGGCGCCCATGTTGCCCAGCGACACGAGCGCAGTGTCGTACAGCGCGAGGTCGATCTGCTGGCCTTTGCCGGTGTCGCGACGCGCGTAGAGCGCGGCATTGATTGCAGCCACCGAATGGATCGCCGTCATCGTGTCGACGATGGCGATGGCGTGGCGCAACCCCTCGCCGTTGGCCTCGCCATTAACACTCATCATGCCCGACTCGGCCTGCAGCACCGGATCGTAGCCCGGCCGGTCCGACAATGGCCCGGTCTGGCCGTAGGCCGAGATCGAGAGATAGATCAGCTTTGGATACTTCGCCGCGACGCTGGCATAGTCGAAGCCGTACTTCTTCAGCACGCCCGGCCGGAAGTTCTCGACCAGCACGTCGGCCTCGGCGAGCAGCTTGTGCACGATCGCCTGGCCCTCGGGCTTGGTGAAGTCCAGCCCAACGCTCTTCTTGCCCCTGTTGAAGGCCATGAAGAAATGGCTCTCGCCATTGGCACCGCCGGCGCGCGGACCGGCGCCCTTGCGCGTGTCGTCGCCGCCGTCGGGATTCTCGATCTTGATTACCTCGGCGCCCATGTCGGAGAGCATCTGGGTGCACATGGGCCCCGCGATCACGCGGGAGAAATCGATGACGCGAATGCCGTCGAGGGGCGGCCGACCTGATTTTGACATGGCCGCAAGGTAGGACTGCAGGTGGTGCGCTGTCCATGCGCCGCGTATGAGCTAGACTTCACACTCATGGACACATTCCGCATGTCGCTGTCACGACGCAGCCTTTTCGCCCTTCCGCTTCTCGCGGCCCTTCCGGCCGCCGCGCAGACCGAAACCTATCCGACCAAGGCGATCCGGATCATCGTGCCGTTCGGGCCCGGCGGCTCAGGCGACATCACGGCGCGCCTAGTCGGCAAGTACATCGAGGACAAGACCGGCCAGCCCTTCATCGTCGAGAACAAGCCCGGCGCCAACGGCATCGTGGGTGCGATGTACGTGAAGGCCGCGCCACCGGACGGCTACACGCTGATGCTGGGCACGACCTCGACCAACGCCGCCAACGTCCACATGTACAAGAACCCGGGCTACGATCCGGAAAAGGATTTCTCGGTCGTCGGCATCATCGGTTCGAGCGGCGCCTTCCTCGTCGTGCCGGCCGACGCACCCTACAAGACACTCGCCGAATTGCTGGCCTACGCGAAGGCCAATCCAGGCAAGCTCAACTTCGGCTACTTCAACGCAAGTTCGCAGGTTCCGGCCGAAGTGCTGGGCCAGCGGGCCGGCGTCGAGTGGCAGGGCGTCGCCTACAAGGCGATCGCCAACGCCTGGACGGACCTTTATGGCGGCGCAATCCAGTTCATGTTCGTCGACCTCACGGCCGGCCGCGGCCAGGTCGTGGCGAACAAGGCACGGGCCCTTGCCGCCACCCTGCCCGCGCGCAGCCCGCTCTATCCCGATCTGCCGACCGTCGCCGAGAGTTTCCCTGGCTTCACCAGCACCGGGTTCCTGGTGATCGCGGTTCCGAAAGCGACACCGCTGCCGATCCAGCAGCGGTTGAACACGCTGATCAACGAAGCCATCACCACGCCCGAGAACAACAAGCGCCTGATCGATGAATTTGCCCTTACGGCCAAGCCCCTGACGCTTGAGCAATGCGCGGCCGAGGATCGCGAGCAGCGCGCCAAGTGGGCCGAATACGTCAAGATCGCGAAGATCGAACCTCAGTAGAGGCTCGTTGCACGCGCTACGAGGGATCCTTCCATCGCGCCAAAGGCAGCGGGTGGGGAGCACCATCCTGTGACTCGGCCTGCCCGGCGGTCTCGTCCTGGCTTAGAGACGAAGCGGCGACGACCGCCGCGCGCTCGCGCAGAAAGAGTGCCGCCGCCTTCTCGCCCTCCGCGGTCAACCGGGAGATATTCGCCGACCCGCGATCGATCTTGCCCTCGTAGTCGAGCAGGTCCTGCAGCTCGACCGGCATCTCGATGCAGGGGATGTGGTAGGGCTTGTCGGCATCGGAATGGAACGACTTCGGGATGCGCACCGGCGCCTTGATGTCGAAGCGCGCCAGGAACTCCGGCCGGAAGGCATCGGCCAGGATCAGGTCGTTCATGAACTCGAGATGGCCGAGCTGCTGGAACAGCGAGATGTTGCCTTCGAGCTGGTTGCGCCGGTCGACGATCTCGCCCGGCTTCTTCGGGACGCGCCGGCTGGCCGTCGGATTGATCTTGATCAGCCAGATCTCGTCGGGAATGTTCGCCTCGCCGACCGAGCGCGGGCGGATGAGTTCCTCGACCGGCGGGTTGTCGGAGAAGAGACCGTCCCAGTAGGCATGGTCGTCGATCTGCACCGCCGGGAAGATATTCGGTACGGCGCAGGACGCCAGGACATGCTCGACCCGGATCGGCTCTTGGGTCGACACGAACTTCGCCAGCGCGCCGCTCGTGATATTGGCCGCGCCCAGCATCAGCACCGGCCGGCCCGGCTGAGGACCCCACGAGGCAATCTCGGCGAAATCGATGTGCTTCTCGAGCAGGCCGCGGAAATCGGAAAAGCCCATGCGCTGTCCGGTCGTCATGAACTGCATCATCGACTGCATGACGGGTGAGGACGGGCTGAGCTGAAGGGTCGGCATCATGCCCGAGTTCACCAGTCGCGAAGATTCGACGATGAACCGGTTGATGGCATGCTCGACGGGACCCTGGGCGGTGTTCTCCTCCCAGAAATCCATCATGCGTTTCCAGACCGGCCGTTCGCCCTTCATGAACGAGTACCAGAGGAGTGTGGCGCACACGGCCCCACCCGACGTGCCGCTGATGCTCACGAACTCGAACTCTTCGCCGAGCTTGGCCTGGCACAGGGTCTTTACGGCCCCGGCCGTGAAGGCGGTCTGGCTGCCGCCGCCCTGGCAGGCGAGGGCGATCTTGGTCTTGGGCATGAGGACTTTCTTCGAAAACAGTAGACCCCAGTCTAGGCGACGCAGACGACTTCGCCCATGCGACCGGTCGAACCGCGCGCCAAAAACACACGTGTTTCGCAAAATTCGACAGGCGAAGCGGCTTGCAAATTGCATGGCGAGGCTCGCCAAATGACGTCCGCAAATCCCGGGAGGAAGACAAAAGTGCCGGTGTCCGATCCGATCGCGTTGGAGCTCTTCAAGAACGCCATTTTCTCGATCGCCGACGAAATGGCGCTCACGGTCTTCCGGACGACCTATTCCGGTGTCCTCAAGGATAACATGGATTATTCGACGGGCTTCGCCGATGCCAACGGCAAGCTCGCCGCCCAGGGCCTGACCCTGCCGGGACATCTCGGTTCGGTGCCGACCGCCATGGAATCGATCATGCGTCACTTCAAGGACGACATGGCGGAGGGCGACGTCTTCATCATGAACGACCCGTTCGACGGCGGCATGCACCTGCCCGACATCTTCGTGATCAAGCCGCTGTTCCACGCGGGTGAGCGGCTGGCCTTCGCCTGCACCGTCTGCCACCACATCGACGTGGGCGGCCGTGTGGCGGGCTCGAATGCCTCGGACTCGACGGAGATCTATGCCGAGGGCCTGCGCATCGCGCCGATGAAGCTCTACGACAAGGGCGTCCTCAACAAGACGATCATGACGTTCATCGAGAAGAACGTCCGCCTCCCCGTCCAGCTGTTCGGCGACCTGCGCGCCCAGCTCGCGGCCTGCCATATCGGCGAGAAGCAATTCGCCGAGCTGGTGGCGCGCCATGGCGCCGAGGAAACCAAGTTCTATCTCAACGAAGTCATCGACTATGCCGAGCGGCTGACGCGGGCGGCCATCCAGGAGCTGCCGGACGGAGAGTGGAGCTTCGAGGACTGGATCGACGATGACGGTGTCGACTACGGCAAGCCGATCCGCCTGTTCGTCACCATCACCAAGAAGGGCGGCCACATGGTGGTCGACTGGACGGGCACCAACCCTCAGGTAAAGGGCGCGATCAACAACACGCTCTCCTTCACCAAGGCGGCCTCCTACACCGGCGTGCGCTCGGTGCTGCCGCCGGGCATCCCCAACAACGAGGGCGTGTTCCGCGCCATCGAGGTGATCTGCCCGCCGGGCACGGTGGGCAACGGCGTGCTGCCGGCCGCCTGTGCGGCGCGCGGCCTGACCGGCTTCCGCATGACCGACTGCATGTTCGGCGCGCTCGCCATGATGCTGCCCGACAGGGTGAAGGCGGCGGGCGACGGCGGCAATACCGGCATCTCGATCGGCGGCTACGATGCGGCCCGCAAGCCCTTCGTCTATGTCGACTTCACCTGCGGCGCCTGGGGCGCGCGGCCCTTCGCCGACGGGCTCGACGGCAATTCGCACATGTTCGCCAACATGGCCTCGCACTCGATCGAGGTGACCGAAGCCGAGCAGCCGATCCAGCTGCTGGCCTACGAGTTCGTGGCCGACAAAGCCGGCGCCGGTAAGTATCGCGGCGGCGTGCCGTTCCTGCGCGATTACAAATTCCTCGAAACGGAAGGCATGCTGCAGGTCCGTTCAGACCGGCGCGACCATCGCCCGTTCGGCCTCTATGGCGGCAGCCCCGGCGGGCCTTCGGAGAATTATCTCAATCCCGACGGCGAGAACCGGCTGCTGCCCTCGAAGCTCACGATGACCGTGAAGGGCGGCGACATCTTCCGCCATGTGCTGGCCGGTGCCGGCGGCTGGGGCGATCCGCTGGAGCGCAATCCCGACGCCGTGCTGCGCGACGTGCGCAACGAGTTGCTGTCGCCCGAAAAGGCGCTCACCGACTATGGCGTCGTGATCGACGCCAAGGCGTGGAAAGTCGACACCGCCGCGACCGAGCAGCGCCGCGCCGGGATCGCCAAGGCGCGCGGCTGGACGGAGACGCCCAAGGTGCAATGGCACGATCCGGCCCCGCTCGTCCGGGCCGCCGAATAGCTCTCATGTCCTTGCCGGGAGCGCGCCACTCCAGTGGCGCTCAAGTTTTGAGATCGCACGAAGACGCGCCACTGGAGTGGCGCGCTCCCAGCCATGAGCAGATCCAATGACCGTTTCCTACCGCGTCGGTGTCGACATCGGCGGCACCTTCACCGACATCGTGCTGCTCGGCTCCGACGGCACCATCCATACCAAGAAGATCTCATCGAGCGTCGGCAACTACGCCCAGGCGATCGTCGACGGTCTGAGCGAGGTCTTCCGTGAGACCGGTCTCGACGGCGCCGCCATCGAAGAGATCCGCCACGGCACCACGGTCGCGTCCAACGCGATCCTCGAGCACAAGGGCGCCAGGGTCGGGCTGATCACCACCAAGGGCTTCCGCGACGTGCTGGAGATCCGCACCCTGCGCATGCCCAAGCTCTACGACCTCGGCTGGACCAAGCCGGAGCCGCTGGTCGAGCGCTACCTGCGACGGGTGGTCGATGAGCGGGTCGATCATGCCGGCAAGGTCGACCGCGCCCTCGACCCGGCCGACGCGGAACGGGCCGTCGATGCGCTGCTGGCCGAGAAGGTCGAGGCGATCGCCATCTGCTTGCTCAACTCCTTCGCCAATCCCGCGCACGAGCTGATGCTGCGCGACATCGTCGCCGCAAAGGCCCCTCACCTGCCACTCAGCGTCTCCTGCGAGGTACTGCCCGAGATCAAGGAATACGAGCGGACCTCGACCACGGTCATCAACGCCTATGTGATGCCGATCGTGGCGACTTATCTTCATGCGCTGCGCCGCGGGCTCGACAACGCCGGCATCCCGGCGCGCCTGCTTCTGATGCAATCAAACGGTGGCCTCACGACCGACACGGCTGCGGCCGAGCGGCCGATGAACATCATCGAATCCGGTCCGGCCGGCGGCGTGGTCGGCGCACAGGCGCTGGCCCGCGCCAAGAACCTCGAGAAGATCATCACCTTCGACATGGGCGGCACCACCGCCAAGGCCTCGATGGTCGAGGACGGCGAGGTCGCGCGCGCCCAGGAATATGCCGTCGGCGCCGGCATCATGATCGGCTCGCGACTCCTTACGGGCGCGGGCTACACCTTGAAGGTCCCGGCCATCGACCTCGCCGAAGTGGGCGCGGGTGGCGGCAGCCATGTCTGGATCGATCCGGGCGGCGCGCTGCAGGCGGGCCCCGAGAGTGCCGGCGCATCGCCGGGCCCGGTCTGCTACGACAAGGGCGGCGAAGCGCCGACCATCACCGACGCCAACGTGCTGCTGGGCTACATCAATCCCGGCCATCTCGTGGGCGGGGCGGTGAAGCTCAACGCCGACAAGGCACGCGCCGTGTTCGAGGAGAAGATCGCCAAGCCGCTCGGCATGACGGTCGAGCGTGCGGCCTACGGCGCGCACCTGATTGCCGCCTCCAACATGATCCGCGCCATCAAGGCGGTGTCGACCGAGCGCGGCCGCGATCCGCGCGAGTTCTCGCTGTTTGCCTTTGGCGGCAACGGACCGCTGTTCGCCGCGGGCATGGCGGCGGCCTTGGGCATCGCCAAGGTGATCGTGCCGCCGTCGGCCGGCCTCTTCTCGTCCTTCGGCCTGCTCTATGCCGATGTCGAGCACCACTATGCGCGCACCTTCCGGCGCCTGTTGCGCCAGGCCGATCTCGGCGAGATCGACCGCGCCTGGACGACGATGGCGCAGCAGGCGGATGGGCAGCTTGCCGTCGAAGGCTTCACGGGCACCGGCGCCCGACTGAAGCGTTCGGCAGCGCTGCACTACAAGGGCCAGAGCTACGAGCTCACCGTCCCGGTACCGGAAGGGCCGATCGATGCCCGCATGGTCGCGCATCTCGAAGAAGCCTTCGGCCAGGAGCATGAACGCACCTACGGCCATCGCGCCGGACCGGATGAACCGGTCGAGCTGGTCGCCATCCAGCTGGTGGGCGCCGGCCTTCGCGAAGGCAGCGGCGTGCCCCAGAACGTGCGGTCGAGCCGGGCTGAGTCCGAAGCACGGGCGTCACGCCGCGCCTGGTTCGGCGACAAGCACGGCTGGATGGACACGCCAGTCGTGAGCCGCGCCGATCTCGCGGAGGCCAAGACCGGCCCGCTCATCATCGACGAGTACGACACGACCTGCGTCGTCCCGCCCGGCGCCCGCGCCGAGCGCGACAGCGCCGGGAACATCGTGATTACGCTCTGATCATTTGCCTCCCCTTCGCGGATTCCGCGAAGGGGAGGTGTCGGGCTCATAGGCCGACGGAGGGGTCACAGCGACCCGCACTGTGGCTCTCCCCCTCCGTCGGCGTAAAACGCCGACACCTCCCCCGTAAGACGGGGGAGGAGAAACGTACTCAGCCGAACCAGCGCACCGCGATCATCACGATATCCGGCCAGATGCAGATCATCGCGATCATCGCCAAAAGCGCCACGACGAACGGCGCGGAGCCCTTCTCGACGTCGGAGAGCGTGCCGCGGCCGCGGATGCCGTGGATCACGAACAGGTTGATGCCGAAGGGCGGCGAGATCATTGCCGTCTGGATCAGCAGCACCAGCAGGATGCCGTACCAGACCGGATCGTAGCCGGCCTGCACCATGAGCGGCGTGGTGATCGGGATGGTCGAGATCATCATGGAGAGTTCCTCCATAAAGGTGCCGAGCACGAGATAGAGCACGATCACCGCGCCCAGCACCTGGACCGGCGAGAGCTGCCAGTGGGTGATGAGCTTGCTGAGCTGCTGGGTGAGGCCGATCGTCTGGATGATGACGTTGAGGAAGAAGGCGCCGACCAGGATCGCCACGACCATGGCCGTCGTGCGCACGGTGCCCTCGCAGACGTCACGCAGCATGCGCCACGACAGCCGGCCACGTTGGGCGGTGATGATGAGCGCGCCGACGATGCCGACGGCGGCGGCCTCGGTCGCCGTGGCGATGCCGAAGAAGATGGAGAAGATCACGACGATCAGCAGCGCCAGCGGCGGCAGCAGGTCGGGCAGCAGCTTGATGCGCATCTCCCAGTTGGTCTCGACCTTGCGGCCGCCCCATTCCGGCTTCCACAGGCAGGCGACCAGCACGGTGAGGCTGAACAGCACGGTCAGGATGAAGCCCGGCAGGAAGCCCGCGAGATAGAGCTTGGGCACCGACGTGTCAGTCATCACGCCGTAGATGATCATGTTGATCGAGGGCGGAATGAGGATTCCGAGCGTACCGCCGGCCGCCAGGGTGCCGAGGAAGAGCGGCTCGTTGTACTTGTTCTTGTCGATCTCCCCCATCGCCACGACGCCGATGGTCGCCGCGGTCGCGACGCTGGAACCCGACACCGAGCCGAACAGCGCGCAGGAGCCGATGTTGGAATGCATCAGCCCGCCGGGCAGCCACGACAGCCACTGGACGAGGGCCGCATACATGCGCTCGGCCGTGCCGCTGCGCAGCAGGATCTCGCCGAACATGATGTAGAAGGGAATGGCCGTCAGGATGAAGTTGCTGGTGGTCGACCAGGTGAGCTCGCCGACGATGCGATTCATCGGCATCGGCGAATAGATGCCGTTCAGGAGCAGGCCCGCCAGGCCCATGCCGGCCGCGACCGCGATCGAGCTGCCGAGCAGGAACAGCAGGATGACGAGCGAAACGCCGGCGGTCATTGCTTCTTCTCCTGCTCGAGACCGTGCGCCACCGCGGCGATCTCCTCTTCCGCTTCGGCCAGTGCAGACTTGGACCCGATCAGCGCGAACAGGCCGTTATAGTCGCCGGCCATGAAGGCCAGCAGGCCCCGCACCAGCAGCAGCGCGCAGAGCAGCACGAAGAAGAGCAGGCCTGCGAACCACAGGCCCTGCGGGATCACCAGAGGCGCCTCGATGGCCGACAGCGAGTGCGAGTCCGATACCCAGGATTGCTTCACGACGCCCCAGGCGTACCAGGCGACCATGCCGAAGAAGCCCATCAGGGTCGCGAGACTGATCAGGTCGAGCAGCGCCCGCGCCTTGATCGACTTCAGCCGCACATAGACGGTGTCGATGCGAATGTGCGAGCGGCTGAGCAGGGCCGAGGAGAAGCCCCAGGCGCTGGAGATGGCCAGCGCATAGCCCGAGAGTTCATCGGCGCCGCCCAGGGTGACCGACATCGTATAGCGCAAGGTGATGTCGATACAGATCAGAACCGACGCCACCAGCAGCATCGCGCCGCCGATGATCGCACCGACGCGGGATATGCCTTCGGCGGCCGCCTGCAGGCGATTCATCTCAAGATGATCCTTACGGCGTCGGTGCCTTGAGATCGAGCGCCTTGCCGACCGTGTCGTTCCATTCCTTGGTGCACTCCGCGCCGCAACGCTTGGCCCAGCCGGCGAGCACCGCGCCCTCGACCAGCTTCTTGTGGGTCTCCATCTCCTCGGGCTTCACCGGGACGATGGTGGTCTTGGCCAGCTTGCCCATGGTGCAGGGCTGAACACCTGTGTTGCAGTTGTCGGCCTCGGCGGTCGTGGTCTTGACGGTGGCCCACATCTTCTCCTCGTAGGCCTTGAACTGTTCGGTCAGGAAGGCCTGCGTCTTGGGATCGAGGCGCTTCCAGCTGTCGAGGTTCACGGCCAGCACGTTGATGCTCCAGCCCAGCGACATCGGATAGATCGACTTGGTGACCTCGGCCCAGCCCGCGGTGTTGCCCGACAGGCTGCCGGTCACGCCGCAATCGACGACACCGGCGCTGAGCGCCGGCACGACTTCGGCGAAGGCCATGCTGACGGAAGTACCGCCGACGCCGCCCAGGAAGTCGCGCATCGTGTTGTTGAACACGCGGATCTTCTTGCCCTTGAGGCCGGCCAGTCCTGTTGCAACATCCTTGCACCAGAAGACTTGGGGCGTGTTGCCGCCGAAGGCCAGCAGCTTGGCGTTCCAGTTCTTCTGCATCTGCCGGTCGATCACGCCGCGATAGGCATCGCAGGCGGCGCGGGCCTTGTCCGGCGTGAGCGTCAGGCCGGCGAGATCGCAGGCCTCGAAGCGCGGATCGTCGCCGGCCATCTTGGAGATGTCCATGGCGGCAAAATCCATGACGCCGAGCTTCAGCAGCCGCAGCATGGTCTTGTCGTCGATGCCCATCTGGTCGAGCGGTGTCACGTCGGCCGTGATCGCGCCCTTCGACGCCTCGGGCAGCGTCTTGCGCCAGAACGGCAGCTCGTCATGAATCGAGACCGGCGTCGGGCTGTTGAGCCCGATCACCTTGAACTGGCTCTTGGGCAGATCCTGCGCCGAAGCGACGGAGACGACTGCCGTCGCCAGTGCGAGACCAGACAGCAAACGACGGAACATGCGAACCCCCTGGATCGTCCCCGAATTTCCAGGAACGATGCAGCAATTTGCATGCCACGGGTTGGCGTCAGAACCAGACCTTCAGGCCCACCAGCGCCCGCACCAGCGAGGTCGGTTCGCCGGCCGCCGCGACGAAGCCCGCGGTGTTGCCGGTGAACTGCTCGAAGGCGACACCGATGTACGGCGCCACTTCCTTGGTGATCTCGTAACGCAGCCGCAACCCCAGCTCGAAGCGAGCGAGGCCGCTGCCGAGCTGGATGGCGGGATCGTCCTTCGAGGCGACCATCGCCTCGAGATAGGGTGTGGCGATCAGCTTCTGCGACAGAAGCGCATCGTAGGACGCTTCGAGCCGCGCACTGACCACGCCGGTCTGGCTGACACCCGCCACGAGATCGACATGGATGCCGAACGGCGCCAGCCCCTCGACACCGGCGAGGAACCCCGAGCGGGTGACGCCCTCGTCGAACACCGTGAACTGCACACCGGCCTTGGCATCCCAGAAGTCGGAGATCAGCCGGCTGTAGAAGAAGCGGCTGTCGATGCCCTTGGTGCCGCCTTCATTGTCGATATGGCCGTTGTCGCCAACGATGCCGGTATTCTCCAGCCGCAGCTTGTTGCGATCCTCGCCGAGCCACGCCGACGCCGCCCACTCGGTCGCCGGCGCGATCGAGGAGAGACGCTTCTCGACACGGGCGTCGACGCGCCAGAAAAGTTCCTGGTCGTCCATCGCCTGCGCCGGTGCTGCCATCGCGAGCAGCAGCGCCGTGATGGCCAAAGGCTTAGTGATGGTGCTGGCCATGACCACCTCCCGTCGCGGGTGCGGGCGTTGGTGCAGGAGCGGGTGCCACGGGCCGCGGTGCCGGCCTTGGTCTCGGCGTTCGCGCCGCAGGCTCGTCCGCGGGCGTGACATCGTCGACCACCGGGACCGCCGACGGCGCCACGACGAACTCGCGGAACATGCCGGTCATCATGTGGTAGAGGAAATGACAGTGGAACGGCCAGCGACCGGCCTCCGTCATGCGCACCGTGACGCTCACCGTGCGGCCCGGCGGTACGATCACCACATGCTTGCGCGGCCGCTCCTCGCCCGCGCCATTCTCCAGATCCATCCAGAGTCCGTGCAGGTGGATCGGATGGTTCATCATGGTCTCGTTCTTGAAGACCAGGCGCACCGTCTCGCCCTGCGTGAAGTTCATCACCGGATCCTCGGAGTACTTCCTGTCGTCGAACGACCAGAAGAACTTCTCCATATTGCCGGTGAGCCGTATGTCGATCGTGCGGTCGGGCGGCCGCAGCCGGTACGAACGGTCGGCGCGGCGCAGGTCGGTGTAGGACAGCACCTTCGATCCCGCCGGTGCATCGACCGGCGGCACATGGACGAGGCCCGACAGGTCGGACGATGCCGATGCGGCATGGCCCATCTTCGAATGATCCATCTTCGAATGGTCCATGCCGGCCATGCTGCCGTGTCCCGTGCCGTGACCCATGTCGGCCTCGGTGAGCAGCGCCGGCGGCCGCGGCACCGGCGCCGGTCCGGTCATGCCCTCGCGCGGCGCCAGCGTGCCGCGGGCGAAGCCGCGTCGATCCACCGACTCCGCCTCGATCGTGTAGGCGCGGTCGTCCTTCGGCTCGACGATGACATCGTAGGTCTCGCCGACGCCGATGCGGAACTCGTCGACCTCGACCGGCTTCACGTCCTGCCCGTCGGCCTGCACGACCTTCAGGCGCAGCCCGGGGATGCGCGTGTCGAAGATGCTCATCGCCGAACCGTTGATGAAGCGCAGCCTCACTTTCTCGCCGGGCCTGAACAGGCCGGTCCAGTTGTCGGCAGGACCGCGGCCGTTTACCAGGAACGTGTAGCCCGTCACGTCGGCGAGATCGGTCGGGTCCATGCGCATCTCGCCCCACATCAGTCGGCTCGAGATGACGGCCTGCTTCTCCTCCGTCGTCTTCGCCGCCGCAAGGTCGCGCATCAGGCCGGGCAAGGTGCGCTTGCGGTCGTTGAAGTAGCCCGGCTCCTGCTTGAGCTTGCGCAGGATGGCACCCGGCGACATCGGGTGATGATCGGAGAGCATCACCACATAGTCGCGCGCCGCCTTCTCGCGCTCGCCCTTCACGGGGGCGATCACGATCGGCGCATACATGCCCTCCTGTTCCTGGCCGCCGGAATGGCTGTGATACCAGTAGGTGCCGGCCTGTTTGACCTTGAAGCGATAAGTGAAGGTCTCGCCCGGCCTGATGCCGTGGAAGCTCACCATCGGCACGCCGTCCATCTGGTAGGGCAGCAGGATGCCGTGCCAGTGGATCGACGTGTCCTCCTTCAGGCGATTGGTGACGTTCACCGTCACATCCTCGCCCTCCGTCCAGCGCAAGGTCGGACCGGCGATCTCGCCGTTGATGGAAAAGACGCGGCGCGTCTGGCCGTCGATCACGACATCCGTGCGATCGATGACGAGATCATAGGTGCCGGCGAATGCCGGTGCAGCAACAAGTCCGAGGGCCAGCACCGCGAGGCCGATGAACGAACGTCGAATCGACATGGAAATCTCCCGAAACTGAAAGCAAGCGAATTGGGCTTCGGTTCAGGTCCTGGGAGGCGGTGGGTCCTTCGCGAGGTGACGGCCGGTCAGGTCGCGAATCGGCGCTGCTTCGCGGGATTCCGCCAGCAGGATGACAGGCGGCACCGGATCGGCGGGCATTACAGCCATACCGACGCACATGAAGGCGCAGCACTCGCCGGCGACGTGCTTGGCCACGTCCCTGGACGAGCCGTCATCGGGTAGCGGCGCTTCGTGCCCGCCGCAATCCATCGTCGCCGCATGCTCCATCGCCGGCTGCGTTGCCGCCCAGGTTCCCAACGACGGAGAGACCAGGGCGACCAGGGCGAACAGCCAGAGGAGGGAGCGCAGGCGGATCATGTCAGCGGCGCCGGCTGTCCAGCACTTCGAGGATCTCGTCGATCTTGATCTGCCGGTCCTTCTCCGAGCCGGCATGGAAGGCGTGCGCCACGCAATGCTGCAGGTGATCGCCCAGCGTCTCCTGCTCGACCTTGTCGAGCGCGGCGCGGACGGCGCGGATCTGCGTCAGCACGTCGATGCAGTAGCGCTCCTCCTCGATCATGCGCGCCACGCCGCGCACCTGGCCCTCGATCCGGCTGAGGCGCGCGAGCTGCGACTTCTTGAGCTTGTCGTCCATCCTTGAACCATACCCCCGTAGGGTATAGATAGCAAGCATGAGTCACGCCTGCTGCCACGCTTCCCATGCGCCCGCCGCCCATCCGGCCGCGGATCCGAATATCGCCATCGATCCCGTCTGCGGGATGAAGGTGAAGATCGAGGGCGCGAAGAACACGACGGTCCACGAAGGGCGGCCCTACTATTTCTGCAGCCCGAAGTGCCTGCAGAAGTTCACCGCCGAGCCGGCGCGCTACCTGAAGCCCGAGGAAGCGCCGCCCGCCCCGCCGGTCGCGCCCGGCACCATCTTCACCTGCCCCATGCATCCCGAGATCCGCCAGGTCGGACCGGGAAGCTGCCCGATCTGCGGCATGGCGCTGGAGCCGGCCGAGATCTCGCTCGACGACGGCCCGAACGAAGAACTTTTGGACATGACTCGCCGCCTGTGGATCGGCGGCGCCCTCACCGTTCCCGTCGTGGCGCTCGACATGGGCGGGCATCTCTTCAATCTGCACGGGCTCCTGCCGCACGGTCTCACGCCCTGGCTGCTGATGGCGCTCGCCACACCGGTGGTCCTGTGGGCCGGCTGGCCGTTCTTCGTGCGCGGCTGGCAATCGGTGCGCACCGGTCATCTCAACATGTTCACCCTGATCGCGCTCGGCACGGGCGTGGCGTGGATCTACAGCGTCGTGGCGACGATCGCCCCTGGCCTCTTCCCAACCGGCCTGCGCGGCGCCGACGGCATGGTGCCGGTCTATTTCGAGCCGGCGGCGGTGATCGTCGTGCTGGTACTGGTCGGACAGGTGCTGGAATTGCGGGCGCGCGACGCCACGGGCGGTGCCATCAAGGCGCTGCTGGGACTGGCGCCGCGCACGGCGTTGCGTGTCGACGCGGGCGGCAACGATGCCGAAGTGGCGATCGACCAGATCGCGGTCGGCGACCGGCTGCGCGTGCGACCGGGCGAGAAGGTGCCGGTCGACGGCTCGATCGTCGAGGGCGCGGGCTCGGTCGATGAATCGAGCATCACCGGCGAGCCGATGCCCGTCTCCAAGGCCGCTGGCGCCAAGGTGATCGGCGGCACGGTGAACGCCAGCGGCACCTTCGTCATGAAGGCCGAGCTGGTCGGCAGCGACACGATGCTGTCGCGCATCGTCAAGATGGTGGCCGAGGCACAGCGCAGCCGTGCGCCGATCCAGCGCCTGGCCGACATCGTCGCCGGCTGGTTCGTGCCGGCGGTGATCGCCGTCTCGGTGATCGCCTTCGCCGCCTGGTCGATCTGGGGTCCGTCGCCCGCCTTTTCCTACGCGCTGGTCGCGGCGGTCTCGGTGCTGATCATCGCCTGCCCCTGTGCGCTGGGCCTCGCCACGCCGATGTCGATCATGGTCGGCGTCGGCCGCGGCGCCGCCGCCGGCATCCTGATCCGCAACGCCGAGGCGCTGGAGCGGCTGGAGAAGGTCGACACCCTGGTGGTCGACAAGACCGGCACCTTGACGCTCGGCAAGCCGACCCTGTCGGCCGTCGAGCCGGTGGGCAACCTGCCGGAAGCCGAGATCCTGCGGCTGGCGGCGAGCCTGGAGCGTGGCAGCGAGCATCCCATCGCCACCGCGATCCTGGCCGGTGCGCAGGCGCAGGGTCTCGCGATGGCGACCGTCGAAGGCTTCGCCTCGCCCGCCGGCAAAGGCGTGTCGGGCACGGTCGACGGCAGGCGCCTGCTGCTGGGCAATGCCGCCTTCCTGCGCGAGGCCGGCATCGACGGGGCGACCGCCGACGCGAAGGCCAACGCCCTGCGCGAGACCGGCGCCACGGTCGTGCTGCTGGCGGTCGACGGCAAGGCCGAGGGGCTGCTGTCGGTCAGCGATCCCGTGAAGGACACGACGCCGGAGGCGCTGAAGCGCCTGCGCGAGGCCGGCCTGCACATCGTCATGCTGACCGGCGACAACCGGCGCAGCGCGTCAGCGGTCGCAGACCGGCTGGGCATCGACGCGGTCGAGGCCGAGGTCCTGCCCGAGGACAAGGCTCGGATCGTCCAGCGCCTCAAGGCCGAAGGCCGCGTCGTCGCCATGGCCGGCGACGGCATCAACGATGCGCCGGCCCTCGCGGCGGCCGATGTCGGCATCGCCATGGGCACCGGCACCGACATTGCCATCGAGAGCGCCGGCATCACCCTGGTGAAGGGCGACCTTCTGGGCATCGCCCGTGCGCGTCACCTCTCCCGGGCGACCATGGCCAACATCCGCCAGAACCTGTTCTTCGCCTTCGTCTACAACGCGGCGGGCGTGCCGGTGGCGGCAGGCGTGCTCTATCCGGTCCTCGGCATCACGCTCAGCCCCATTCTCGCCGCCGCGGCCATGGCCTTGAGTTCAGTCAGCGTCATCGGAAATGCACTCCGACTGCGACGGCTGGAAATCTAAAACCTGTCTGCGACATTTCGGGACGGTCGTGTCGCTTTGCGCTTGATCTGCAGGCGGCCACGCCGGAAATTGACCGAACCATGCGCCTGATCCATCGATCGCATCGCGCCGCCAACGCCGTCCGGACCGTGTCTCCGAGCGGCGAGCTGTTCGTTGCGTCGATCGTGATCTGCATGATCCTGGCCTCGTTCGGCGATGCCGTCGATCCGACCTGGCTGGGCGAGGCTGGACTGGAATTCGCCTTCTTCGACCTGGGCGGCGAGTTCTCGGTGCTGGCGATGCGCCACTGGCACCTCATCGAGCTGCTCTTCGCGGGCGGCGTGATGGCCGCGGGCATCATGGTCCTTCGTATCGTGGCCGGCGCGTTCTTCCGGCCGCTCGATTCCGCTGCACCCGACGACGTCGAGAAGGTGCCGATCAAGCTCTGACGACTGGCTGAAAACGCCGGCGACCGCCCTTCCTAGGAAGTGAGCGGCGTCGGCACTCATTCACTTGTTGTTGGAGACTCTCATGGAACTCGAACTGTTTTCGGGCGCGTTTTTCTCGGCGCTGCTCGCCATCATCCTGATCGACCTCGTGCTGGCGGGCGACAATGCCCTCATCATCGGCCTGGTCGCGCGCAATCTTCCCAAGGAAAGCCAGAACAAGGTCATCTTCTGGGGCACGTTCGGCGCCATCGCCATCCGCGCCCTGATGGCCATCCTCGTCGTCTACATCCTGGCCGTGCCGGGCTTCATGCTGGCCGGCGGCCTCGCGCTGGTCTGGATCGCGCGCAAGCTGCTCACGCCCCAGGACAATGCGGAGGAGAGCCACCTCGTCAAGGCGCCGGCGGCGAGCTTTGCCGCGGCGGTGCGCACGATCATCATCGCCGACGCGGTAATGGGCATCGACAACGTGCTGGCCATCGGCGGCGCCTCGCACGGCTCGATCCTCCTGATCCTGCTGGGCCTCGCCATCAGCGTGCCGATCATCGTCTGGGGCAGCCAGCTCGTGATCAAGCTGGTCGACCGCTACCCGTCGGTGATCCTGCTGGGCGGCGCGGTCCTGTGCTGGACCGCCTACGGGATGATCGTCCGCGAGCCGATGCTGGTGAGCTGGTTCGAGGCCCACCCGGCCGCCAAGCTGGTGCTGGCCGTGCTGGCCTTCTCGATCGCGTTGGCGCCCTGGTACGCCGAGCGTCTCAGCGAGCCGATGAAGCCGCTGACCGTGCTGCTGCCAGCCATCCTGATCTGGATGCTGGGCTTCGAGATCGCCGCCAGCGTCTGGAAGGTCCAGGCCGACTACCTCATGGCGACGACGCAGGGCGAGTACCTGATGGAAGGCCTGCGCTGGATCGGCTGGCTGCCGCTCGCCGCACTCTTCCTGTGGGTGCGTGAGCGGCTCGTGCTGCGCAACGCCCGCGTGGCGCGCAGCCCGCAGTAAGGCTGAAGGTACGATGCTTGCGGGGCCTTGTGGCGCGGCGTAGGACCGCGCGCATGTCCCGCAAGCTCCTGCCCCTTCTCGCAATCCTGCTGGCGCCGTCGGCCGCTCTCGCCGATGACGCCTCCTACTGCGCCGAACTGTCGAGCCTCTATCGCCGCTATCTGGGCGGCAACGGCAACGGCCAGCTCTTCCCCGACGTCACCGCGGGCGTCGCGATGTCCGAATGCGCCAAAGGCAACTATGCCGCCGGCATCCCGCCGCTCGAGAAGAAGCTGCGCGACGCGCGCTTCACGTTGCCCAAGCGCGACTGACGCCGGCGATTAACGCTTACGGCTCGCCTGCAGCGATACGGCGAGCGGCAGCCAGGGCCGGTCGGGCCAGTGCCAGTCGCCATCGTCGCGCTGCTCCAGAATCTTGAACATCCGCCACGGCACGTTCGGATGCTCGTGCAGCCAGTCGAGCGACAGGCCGGCGTCGATCAGGCCGCAGACGATGTCCGACAGCGGGTGAAGCCAGCTGACGTTGGTGGCGTTCATCAGCCGCGCGGCAGGATCGGCATAGTCATTGGGGTCGTCGAACGTCAGCGGCCGGCGCTCGAAGTAGGACAGGAAGAACCCCGGCATGCCGTCCGGCTGCGGAACGAGATCGTCGAGGACGAGCGCGGCCGGATGGCCGTCGGCGTAGTAGAGTCGGCCGCCGGGCTTCAGGAACCCGGAAACGATTTCCGCCCATCGCCTTATGTCGGGCAACCAGCAGGTGGCACCCCAGGTCACATAGACGAGATCGAACGAGCCCGGCTCCGGGATCGCCGACGACGCGTCGTAAAGATCGGCGCAGACGAAGCGCGCGCGGTCGGTGAGACCGAGTTCCGCAGCCAGCGCATTGGCCGCGTCGATGGCGGCCGGCGAAAAATCGAGGCCGATCACCGAAGCGCCGCGCTGGGCCAGGCAGAGCGTGTCGGCGCCGAAATGACATTGCAGGTGGAGCACGCGCAAGCCCCGCACGTCGCCCAGCTCGGCTTCCTCGATGACGTTCAGCCTGCCCTGACCGGCCCGCAGCGGCGCCAGATCGTAGCCCGGCGCCTTGAGGTGGACGGCGACTCGCTCGTCCCAGTTGGCGCGATTGATCGCCCGCCAGTCCTTGTCTTCCGTCACGACACCGACAGGTCGGCACTGGTCAGCCGCCGATAGGCTTCGAGGTAGCGTTTGCTGGTCGCCTCGACGACTTCGGTTGGCAGCTTCGGCGGCGGCGCCTCGCCGTTCCAGCGGCCGGCATGGCGCTCGACGTCGAGCCAGTCGCGCAATGGCTGCTTGTCGAAACTGGGCTGCGGGCGCCCCTCTTCATAGCCGTCGAGCGGCCAGAAGCGCGAGGAATCCGGGGTCATCACCTCGTCGATCAACAGGATCTTGCCGGCGGCGGTGCGGCCGAATTCGAATTTGGTGTCGGCGATGATGATGCCCTGCTTCAGCGCGACGTCGCGGCCGCGCGTGTAGACGAGGCGGGTCAGCCGTTCGAGCTCGGCGGTGACGTCGGCCCCCAGTTCCTTCTGCATCTGGGAGACGGTGATATTCTCGTCATGGCCGCTCTCGGCCTTGGTCGCCGGGCTGAAGATCGGCGGGTCGAGGCGGCCGCTTTCCTTCAGGCCCTTGGGCAGCGTCTCGCCGGCCAGGGTCCCGGCCTTGGCATATTCGCGCCAGGCCGAGCCGGTGATGTAGCCGCGCACGACGCATTCGATGGGGAACACCGTGCCGCGCCGGCAGAGCATGGCGCGGCCGGCGATCTCGGCGCGGTGGCCCTTGAGGGCCGGCACCGCGGCGATGATCTCGTCGGCGTCGGCCGAGATCATGTGATGCTCGACGAGGCCGCCCAGCTGGCGGAACCACCAGGCGCTGACCTGGGTCAGCACGGCGCCTTTCTGCGGGATGGGCTCGGCCATCACTACGTCGTAGGCGCTCACCCGGTCGGTCGCGACCAGCAGCAGCCGGTCTGCATCCACCGCATAGACATCGCGCACCTTGCCGCGCGCGATCCGCTCCAGCGGCAGGTCGCTCACCGTCATCAGCATCATCGGCCTCAGCCTTCCTTGCGCAGTTCCTCGAACACTTCCTTGGCGGTGAGCATCGCCTCGCGCACCGACGGCAGGCCGATATAGCCGCAAAGGTGCATCAGCGCCTCGGACAATTCATCCTCGGTCCAGCCCTGGCGGCGGGCCATGCGGAGGTGGATGGCCAGTTCCGGCCAGCGGGCCTGGGCGGTGTCGGAAATCACGCAGATCAGGGTCTTCGTCTTGAGGTCCAGGCCGGGACGCGACCACAGCATGCCGAACACCGCCTCGCGGGCGTAGTCGCCGAATTTCTTCATCATGGGGTCGTCGTAGACCGACTTGTTCATGTCGGCGGCGAATTTCTCCCCCATGAGCTTCGCCCGTATTTCGCTGCCCTTCTTGTAGTTCTCGCTCTCGGCCATCGTTTCCTCCTTTGTTACGAATTCTGGACTGCAGCGTCCCGGAATTCGCGGCTAGGATCAATCGTTCGCAGGGGGAGTCGCGTCGCACAAATGGCCGCCAACGGCACCGTAGTTGAACCCGCCGGCCGGCGGCGCCGGGCGGCGCTGACCCTGGCCGCCCTCGGTGTCGTCTTCGGCGACATCGGCACCAGCCCGCTCTACACCGTCAAGGAGTGCTTCAGCGAGTACACCGGCATCCTGCCGACGCACGACAACGTGCTGGGCATGCTGTCGTTCATCACCTGGGCGCTGATCATCGTCGTCACGCTGAAATACGTGGTCGTGGTCATGCGCGCCGACAACAAGGGCGAGGGCGGCGTACTGGCGCTGATGGCGCTGGTCGCCAGCCAGAACAACATTCCAGGGGCCTGGCGACGCCGCTTCTATCTCATGCTGGGCATTGCCGGTGCCGCGCTGTTCTACGGCGACTGCCTGCTGACGCCCGCGATCTCCGTGCTGAGCGCCGTCGAGGGTCTCACCGTCGCCACCCCGGCTTTTCAACCGATGGTCCTGCCGATTGCGGTGGGCGTGATCGTCGCTTTGTTCTCGGTCCAGCATTTCGGCACCAGCGGCATCGGCAAATGGTTCGGCCCGATCACGCTGATCTGGTTCATCGTGCTGGCGCTGCTCGGCGTGCACCAGATCGTGCAGCGTCCCGAAGTGCTGCTGGCGCTGTCGCCGCACCATGCGATCGGCTTCGCCATACGCGAGAAGATCGTGGCCTTCGTCGCCCTGGGTGCGATCACGCTGGCCATCACCGGCGCCGAGGCGCTGTACGCCGACATGGGCCATTTCGGCGCCAAGCCCATTCGGATGGCCTGGCTCGGCCTCGTGTTGCCGTCCCTGCTCCTCAACTACTATGGGCAAGGGGCGCTGATCCTCGACGATCCGACCGCACTGGCCAACCCGTTCTTCAATCTCGGCCCGGACTGGGCGCTCTATCCGCTGGTTGCCCTTGCCACGGCCGCCACCGTGATCGCCTCGCAGGCCACCATCTCGGGCGCCTTCTCGATGGCCAAGCAGGCGGCCCTGCTGGGCCTGAGCCCCAGGGTCCACATCGAGCACACCTCGGCCAGCGAGTTCGGGCAGGTCTATCTGCCGGTGGTCAACTGGCTGCAGATGGTGGGCGTCGTCATCCTGATCCTGGCGTTCAAGTCGTCGACCGCGCTGGCCTCGGCCTACGGCATCGCCGTCACCGGCACGATGCTGATCACCAGCACGCTGGTCTTCGTCCTGGCCGTGCGCAGCTGGAACTGGGGCTGGCCGCTCAGCATCCTTGTATTCGGCAGCTTCATGGCGCTCGACCTGGCCCTGCTCTCCTCCAACATGCTGAAGTTCTTCGACGGCGGCTGGGTGCCGCTGGCGATCGCCGCCATGATCTTCCTCTGCATGTGGACCTGGCTGACGGGTCGAGCCGCCGTGGCCAAACGCGAGCAGGAAGATGCGCTGCCCCTAGAGACGCTGCTCGAGAGCATCAATCCGGCCCGCGTGCACCGGCCACAGGGTACCGCCGTCTACCTGACCGCCTCCTCGGCCAACGCACCGCGCTCACTGATGCACAATCTCAAGCACAACGAAGTGCTGCATGAGCATGTCGTCCTGCTGAGTATCGAGGTCCCCGAAACACCTTTCGTATCGCCCGAAGCGCGCAGCCAGGTCACCCATCTCGGCAAGGGCGTGCACCGCGTCGTGATGCACTACGGCTTCATGGAGCAGCCCGACGTGCCGAGCGACCTCGCCCTGCTCGAAGACAAGGGCATACCGTTCGACCCGATGCGGACGTCCTACTTCGTCGGCCGCAACACCTACATGGGCGCCAGCAAACCACTGCTGCCACGCTGGCAACAGAAGCTCTTCCTCTCTCTGTCGCGCTTTGCCGCCAGTGCCGGCGACTTCTTCGGCCTGCCCACCAACCGTGTGGTCGAGCTGGGCAGCCGCATCGAGATCTAGCGCCTCACCATTCGCCGCAGCCGAACTTCAGCAGGTTGCCGTGCGGGTCGTGGATGTAGAATTCCTTCATGTTCCACGGCCGCACCAGGAAGGGTGACAGGTTCGGCACGCCGCGCGCCGAATACTCCGCGTGGAGCGCGGCGACCTGGCCGCCGCGGATGTAGCAGGAGGTGTTCTCGGGGAACTGCCGGTCGTCGGTCTTCCAGAAGTGCAGCTCCATCTCGTCGCGTTTGACGATCAGGTAGTTGCCGTCCTGGTAACCGACCGCGAAGCCCAGCCAGTCGACGTAGAAGGCACTGGTCTCGGCGATGTCGAGGGAGGCGAGGATCGGGAGGGTGCGGGCGAAGTCCGTCGTCATGCATCGAAGCCGGTGAGCGAGATCGCATCTCTAGCCGGCGGCTGCAGCCCGCGCGAGAGGAGATCGCCCAGCCGCGCGAAGATGCGGCCCGCTTCGGTGCAGCCGACATCCTGGGCCACCGCCTCAGCAGCGATATTGAGCAGGGCGTTGCCGGCAAGGTCGCGGCATTCCGTGGGCAGGCTTTCGACGGCATCGGCGATCACGCGCATGGCGTGCTGCAGGTCGGACAGGCGATCGGGCATCGGTGCAGTCATGGGAGCGCCTTTCAATTGAGACGGCCAGCGGCGGCGCCGGCCGCGGGAGCAAGCCTGAGGCCCGCGCCCGCGAGGGCGACGGCGAATGCTTTCAGGCGGATCGCCGCCACGCGCGACGCGGTCGGCGCCATCATGATGTCGAGCGAGGCGAGCAGCGGCCGGTCATGGTCGGCCTGGGCGAGGCCGCAGAGCGCGACCAGCACGGCCTCGTCGCGGCTCACGCTGGAGCATGTCGGCACATGGATTTCCATCGCGCGGCGGGCGCCGAACAGGAAGGCGTCCATGGCGATCGCGAAGTCCGGCAGCGCGTTGAGCAGGCCCGCGACCTTGAAGCCGCGATGAAGGATCGACCCTTCGCAGGGCAGCGCACGATCCTGCTGCCATTGGCGCAGCGCCCACAGCACGAAGCGCTCGCTTACGGGCAGGGCGCAGGCGCAGTCGGCTTTTCCGCAGCCCGGCTTCGGATCGCTGTGCAGGGCGCTAAGCCGCTGTTCCTGAATGGTTTCCATGGCCTCACCGAAAATTGAAGGAGCTTGACGGGATCGACAGTCTATGCAATTAAGAGTCGTTCGCAAACTTAAAAAGGCAAGCGAGAAACGCCATGAACGAGATGACCCGTCCGCTTCGGGTACTGGATGCGCAGAGCGACCGGCTGGAACTGACCGTTTCCGCCGTCGAGAGCGCCGCGATCCTGCAGGGACGGCGTGAGCTCATGATCCGCCACGGTGCCGAGACGTACCGGCTGCGCCTCACCGCCTCGAACAAGCTCATTCTGACGAAGTAATTCTGAGACCCCGAGGGGCCATCCCTCCTCGGCTAAACTGCCCAGCCAGCAGGTCCCCGCACGGGGTCCGCAAGCCAGGCGTCCTTTTTTCTTGGGGACCTGGCTCAAATGAAAACGCGCATCGTTTATGCGCTGATGGCGACAACAGCCATCAGTGCGCCTTTAAGCACGCCTGCATGGTCACAAACGACGACGGCTCCGTCCGTCGTCCCGACCCCGGTGCCGCCGGCCCAGGTCCCGCCGGCGACCCAGGCCGTTCCCACCCAACTCGATGCCGTGACGACGGCCGCCATGCGCAGCCGGCGACCGCTCGACGACGTGCCGGCCACCGTCTCCGTGATCACCACCGAGAACATCGATCGCGAGAACATGCAGGATGTCCGTGATCTCGTCCGCAACGAGCCCGGCGTCACGATCGGCAACAACGCGACGCGCGCCGGCTTCCAGAACTTCGTGATCCGCGGCATCGGCGGCAATCGCGTGCTGCTGATGGTCGACGGCATGCGCACGCCCGACTTCCCCGACAGCAACCAGGGCGCCGGCACCTACTCTCGCGAGCAGCCCGACCTCGAGGACATCAAGCGGGTCGAGATCATCCGCGGCCCCGCCTCGGCGCTCTACGGCTCGGACGCGATCGGCGGCGTGGTGGCCTACACGACCAAGGATCCCGGCGACTACATGCTGGGCGGCAAGGACTTCTATGCCAGCGCCAAGGCTGCCTATAGCGGCGCCAACCAGCAGTTCTCCGAGTCGTTCACGGGCGCGGTGCGCTCCGGCAACGTCGAGTTCATGGGCATCTACACGCGGCGCGACGGACAACAGTTCCAGCCGGCGCAGTCCGACGTCAGCACCAACCCGACGAACTGGTTCAACAACAACTTCTTCGCCAAGCTGGTGATCAAGCCCACCGAGGTCGACACGATCCGCCTCACCGGCACCTACTCGAACGGCATCCAGACCACCAACGCACTTTCCAGCATCGGCAACTTCTCCAGCCTGTTCGCGCGCGTCTTCGACGAATGGGGCAAGGACTACACCCAGACCTATCGACTCAGCGCGCAGTGGGAACACAACGCCCCGATCGGCTTCGTCGACCGGCTGAGCTTCCTGGCCTACTTCAATTCGGTCAACACGCAGGCCGACACCTACACGCTGCGCGGCGGCTTCAACGGCGTCATCCCGACCAATGCCCGCACGTCGCGGTTCTACTACAACCAGAACGTCACGGGTGCCGAACTGCAGATGCACACCGATCGCAACATCGGTGGCCTCGACAACTTCTTCACCTACGGGGCGAGCTTCTCGTGGACGACGACGACCAGGCCGCGCGACCGGTACCAGATCACGCTGGCAACCGGCGCCGTCACCAACGCGGTGGGCGGCGAGACCTATCCCAACAAGAACTTCCCCGACACCGACACGGTCCAGGCCGGCATCTACGTCCAGGATGAAATCACTGCGATGGGCGGTCGCCTGAAGATCACGCCGGCGGTGCGCCTCGACTACTACAACATGACGCCCAATCCAGACCGCTACTTCTGGAACTCGACGGGCGCCACGCTCAACGCCGTGCCGACGGCCACCACCTACGTCTCGGCCTCGCCGAAGCTCGGCCTGCTGTATCACTTCAACGACACCTACTCGGGCTACTTCCAGTACGCGACAGGCTTCCGCGCGCCGCCGTACGACAATGCGAACTTCGGCTTCACCAATGCAGCATCGTTCTACCAGATCCTGCCCAACGCCAACCTGAAGCCCGAGACGGCGAACTCGTTCGAAGTGGGCTTCCGCGGCAAGTACGAGAACGGCTCGAGCTGGCAGCTCACCGGCTTCTACAACCTCTACAACAATTTCCTCGAATCGGTCGTCGTCGGCATGGTGGGCCCGGTCACCCAGTACCAGTACGTCAACCTCACCAATGTGACGATCTGGGGCATCGAGGCGCGCGGCGAGTACCGCTTCGCGCCGGAATGGGCGGTTGCCGGCTGGACGGCCTTCGCGCAGGGCACCGACCAGAGGACCGGCCTGCCGGTCGACTCGGTGTCGCCGTGGACCACACAGGCACGCATCCGCTACGGCTTCGACAAGGGCTTCGTGGCGCAGCTCATCGGTACGGTGGCGGCCGCTCACAACCAGGTCAGCAGCCCGACCTACTTCCAGGCACCGGGCTACTTCAACCTCGACGCCACCGTCAGCTACATCTTCAACGACCACTTCAAGGTCAATGCCGGCGCGTTCAACATCACCAACGCCAAGTACTGGAACTCCCCGGACACGATCGGCATCGCGCCGACCAACCCGCTGCTCGATCTCTACGCGCAGCCCGGCCGGTATTTCGGCGTCAACCTCATAGCGCGATGGTAGTCCCGGCAGCCCTCTCTGCCGAGCGACTGCCGGCGCCACCGGCACGCGGTCCGCGCGTGCCGGTGGCGTTGTCGCTTGCACTGCATGGGCTGGCCATCGTTCCCCTTCTTCTCGCCGGCATGTCCGGCAGCAGCGCCAACGACGATTCGGCGCCGGCCCTCATGGTCGAACTGTCGCTCGCGGCGCCCACCGAGGGTCCCGCGTCCGAAGCCGACCAACCCGAAGCCACTCCAGAACCTCAACAGCAAGCCGAGCCGCCGACGCCTCCGGTCGAGCAGACCGAAGTGACGCCGCCGCCCGAACCGGAGCCACCGCCTCCGCAGGAGGTTGCCGCCGCGGAGCCCGAGATCAAGGTCGAGCTCCCCCCACCCGACGAGCCGCCGCCCCCCACGGCGGCTGAAATGAAGCCGGTCGAGGCGCCCAAGCCGAAGCCGCCCACGCCGGCAGCCGCGCCGCGCCCGACGCCGCAGGCCACCGTTACCCGGGCACCTTCGCCCGACACTGGCAATGCCAGCATCACGCAGCAGCAGGCGGCCGCCTCCTCGTCGCTCATCGTGTTCGAGGGCAAGCCGCGCTACCGCGTGCCGCCGACGCCCGCCGTCTATCCGCCGCGCTCCATCGAGCTTGGCCAGCAGGGTGAAGTCATGGTGCGCGTGCGCCTCGATCCCGACGGCAGCGCCGCCGAAATCGTGATCTCGCGCAGCAGCAACTTTCCCCTGCTGGACCGTTCTGCCCTCGCTGCCGTGCGCGGCTGGCAGTTCCTTCCTGCCATGCGCGACGGTCATCCGGTCGCCGCCTGGGTCGAAATACCCGTTCGTTTCCACCTTCGTTGAAAGGACAGCCCCATGCTTTCACCCGCGAACACCGATCTTGCCTTGCGCTGGAGCCAACTGCGCGGCGAGAAGCCTGCGCTGCGCATCCGCGATGCCGCCGCGACCTTGGGCGTCAGCGAGGCCGAGCTGGTGGCGCTGGGCGTCGGTAGGACCGCGACTCCACTGAAGACGGACTGGCGCGGCATTCTGAGCGACATGCCCGAGGTCGGCCGCGTGATGTGCCTGACGCGCAACGAGCATTGCGTGCACGAGCGCCATGGCCGCTTCGAGGGTGTGAACGTGAAGGGGCACCACGGGATCGTGCTCGGCCCGGACATCGACCTGCGGCTGTTTCTCGGCATCTGGAAGCACGGCTTTGCCGTGCGCGAGCCTCTGAAGCAGGGCGAGCGGCTCAGCCTGCAGTTCTTCGACGCCGCCGGCGAGGCCGTGCACAAGATCTACGCCACCGACGAGACCGACCGGCCGGCCTTCGATACGCTGATCGCGCGCTATACGGCCGACACTCTGGCCGACCTGAAAATCGTCGAGCGCGCGCCAAGCGCGATCGACCGTCCCGACTCCGAGATCGACGTCGCGGGCCTGCGCGCCGCCTGGCTCGGCATGAAGGACACGCACGAATTCTTCGGCATGCTGGGCAAATTCAAGGTCGGCCGCGTCCAGGCGCTGCGCCTGGTCGGCGAGGATCTCGCCCGCGAGCTGCCGGTGCGAACCTTGCGCGCTGCTTTCGAGGCGGCGGCCGCCAACGGCACGCCGATCATGGTCTTCGTCGGCAGCCATGGCTGCATCCAGATCCATACCGGCCCGGTGAAGCGGCTGGTCGACGTGCACGGCTGGTTCAACGTGCTCGACCCGGACTTCAACCTGCATCTGCGCGACGCGGGCGTGGCCCGCGTCTTCTCGGTGCGCAAGCCGACCGAGGACGGAATCGTGACCTCGATCGAAGCCTTCGACGCGCACAACCGCAACATCCTGCTGATGTTCGGCGCGCGCAAACCCGGCAACCCCGAACTCGAGGAATGGCGCACCATCGTCGCGAACGCCGAGAAGCAGGCAGCCTCGTGATGCAGCGCCGGACCCTCCTTGGACTGGGAGCCGCCGCGGCGGCGGCCGCCGCCCTCCCCGCCAACGCGCAGCAGCCGCCCCGCATCGTATCGGTCGGCAGCTCGATCACCGAGATCATCTACGGGCTCGGCGCCGAGAAGCTGCTGGTCGGCGTCGATACGACGAGCCTCTATCCCGAGGCCGCACGAAAGCTGCCGCAGGTCGGCTATATGCGCGCTTTGTCGGCCGAGGGCGTCCTGTCGCTGAAGCCGACCCTGATCATCGCGACCACGGCGGCCGGACCGGCCGGCGCGATCGAGCAACTCAAAGCGACCGGCATCGAGGTCATGATCCTGCCGGACAAGTACGATTACGACAGCGTGGTCACCAAGATCGCCGCCATCGGCAAGGTGACCGGCAAGGTCGCCGAAGCCGACGCCATGATCGCCAAGGGCCGCGAAGCCATGAAGTCGCTCGCGGAAAAGCTCGCGACGGCCAAGACCCATCCGCGGGTTCTGTTCCTTCTCTCCATGAGCGGCGGTGCCCCGCAGGCCGCGGGCAAGGACACCGCGGCCGCCGGCATCATCAAGCTGGCGGGCGGCGTCAACGCGGTCGACGGCTACTCGGGCTACCGGCCGCTCACGCCGGAATCGGTCATCGCCTCCAATGCCGACTTCGTGCTGGTAACGCGCCAGACCGTGGAGGCGATGGGCGGCAAGCAGGCGATCCTCGACCAGCCGTCGCTCAACCGCACGCCGGCCGGCAAGGCCGGGAAGATCATCGAGTTCGACACGCTGCTCCTGCTGGGCTTCGGCCCGCGCACGCCGGAAGCCGCCACCGAACTCGCGATGGCGCTGCATCCCGACCTCGTCCGCGCGCCGTGACGGCGTTCGCGCTGCGCCGTCCGATCCCGCTGTTCGCGCTCGCCGCCCTGGCGAGCGTGGTGGCGAGCCTGTGCATCGGCGCCTTTCCCGTCGGCCTCGGCCAGATCCTGTCGGCGATCGGCCTGTCGAGCGCGCCGCTCGACGACACGACGGCCGCCGTCCTCTATGCGATCCGCGCGCCGCGCGTATTCGCGGCCTTCGCCGTCGGTGCCGCGCTGGCGGCCGGTGGCGCTGCGATGCAGAGCCTGTTCCGCAACCCGCTGGCCGATCCCGGCCTGCTCGGCGTTTCGAGCGGCGCCGCGCTGGCCGCCGTGTCGGTGATCGTGCTGGGCGAGAAGGTGATGCACATCGTGCCGCCGGGCTTCAGGCCCTGGACCCTGCCGATCGCGGCTTTCCTCGGCGGCCTCGCGGCCACCGTCGTCGTCTATCGCATCGCCGCGCGCGAGGGCGTGACCCTGGTCGGCACGCTGCTATTGGCCGGCATCGCGATCAACGCGCTGACCTCCGCCGGTATCGGCATGCTGGTGTTCGTCGCCGACGACCAGCAGCTGCGGACGCTGATCTTCTGGACCATGGGCGGCTTCGGTTCGGTCACCTGGATCGCGATCACGCCCGCCCTGTTGATCCTCCTCATAAGCGTGCCGACCTTGCTGCCGACCGCGCACCTGCTCGATGCGCTGGCGCTCGGCGAGCGCGAGGCCGGCCATGTCGGTGTCGATGTCGAGCGGCTGAAGAAGCGCCTCGTGGCGCAGGTCGCGCTGGCCGTGGGCGCCGGCGTGGCGATCTCCGGCATCGTGGGCTTCGTCGGCCTGATCGCGCCGCACATCGTGCGCCTGCTGCTCGGCCCCTCGCACCGCACCCTGCTGCCGGCCGCCGCCTTGTTCGGCGGTGCCTTTCTCGTGCTGGCCGACGCATTGGCCCGCACCATGGTCTCGCCCGCCGAGCTACCGATCGGCGTGCTGACGGCGCTGGTCGGCGGTCCGTTCTTCCTCTGGCTGCTGGCCAGCCGCGCCGCGCGAGGTGGGCTGTGAAGCTCCTGCAGGCCATCGGCATCGAGGTGCGAGCCCGCACCAAGACGTTGCTGCGCGACGTCTCGCTCGAAGTGTCGCCGGGCGAGTTCGTGGCGATCATCGGCCCCAACGGTGCCGGCAAGAGCACGCTGCTGAACGCCCTGGCCGGTGATCGCGTCCTGGCTGCCGGCGAGATCCTGTTCGACGGACGACCGCTGGGACAATGGAGCAAGCTGGAACTGGCGCGGCGGCGCGCCGTGCTGCCGCAGCATTCGGCCGTGGCCTTCGATTTCACCGGCCTGCAGATCGCGATGCTGGGGCTGCTCGCCTTTCGCGGCACCCTGTCGGAGCGACAGATGCAGGCGCTGGCCGAGAAGGCCCTCGCCGAGACCGAGGCGCTCGCCTTCGCGGATCGTCCCTATACGGTTCTGTCCGGCGGCGAACGCCAGCGCATCCAGCTCGCCCGCGTGCTTGCCCAATGCGACGCCGATCCCGCGGCGACGCCCTTCCTGCTACTCGACGAGCCGATCACCGGCCTCGACCTTTCGCACCAGCACGCCGCACTGGCCAGCGCCCGGCGCCGTGCCGATCGCGGGCTGGGCGTGCTGGCGGTGCTGCACGATCTCAACATGGCGGCGCGTTACGCCGACCGGGTCGGCATCGTCGAGGAGGGCCGTGTGACCAATCTGGGGCCGACGCGCGAGACGCTCGATCCGGAACGGCTCTCGTCCGTGTTCGCCACGCCGATCGTGCGGATCGAGGCCGCCAGTGGGACTGCATTCCTGAGCCCCGGCTGATTCACCGCGAATCGGTGTTCAATCCGACATAGTCCCGCCGGATTCGGACGATGATATGATGCCTCAGCCAGTATCCGGAATTCTGACCTCGGGCATCCATGGGCGAACGCCCCACACTGTTGATGACGACGCGACTCGGTGTGCGCCCGCTGGGCGTACGAGGCGAACCGCTGCACTCGGTCGCCGGCCAGTTGCTGTCCGTCATCCGCCGTCGCCTGGGCGACGGTCCCGCCGACCTGCTGGCCGATCCGCAGCTTCGCGAGTCCGGTGACGGCATCGATTGGTACGCCGCACGTAGCGGCACTGTCCAACGCCTTTCCGAACTGGACGACGCGCAACGATCACAGGTACTGCGCACCGTGGAGGAGCACCTCTCTTCCATCCGCGCCCTGGCTGCGCAGCTCATGGGCTCGCAGACCAGCGAGGAAGCGCGGCTGATCGGCCGCTCGCTCGAGATCTCGACCTCGCGTCCCTCGGACGATTTCGTGTTCGTCGTCGACGGCCAGCCGGTGATCGTCGCCTGGGGCTACGAAGCCGATGCCGCGGCGAGCCTGCGAACCTTCCAGCTTGCGACCGTTCCCGCGGCGGCACGGCCCGAGGCCGTGTTCGCCAGCGCACCAGCGGCGGCTATGCTGCCGGCAACGCGCATCGTCGGTTGGGCGCCATGGTTCAGCGCGCTGCTGTTCGGTCTGCTGCTGCTGCTTCTCCTGCTGCTGACCTCGTGGCTGTTGCGCGCCTGCGTGCCGGTCGATCCGACCGTGAACATCGCCACGCTCGAGACGCCGGCACCGCCCGCCCCCGAAGCGCCGCCCGATCCGACGCCTCTTCTGAAGGCCGGGCTCGATTCGGCGGTCGACGAGGAACAGAAGCTCAAGGCCGAACTCGCGTCGCTTCAGGCCGAGCTCAAGGACAAGCTCGATCAGTGCAAGCCGATCGAGCCGCCCAAGCCGCCGCCCGCGCCGCCACCCGTGGCCAAGGCCGAACCGCCGAAGCCGCCCCCGCCGCCGCCCGCTCCCAAGCCGCAGCCGCCGCAGCAGGCCTCCGCGCCGCCGGTCAACCGGCCGCCGCCGGGCCAGCTTCCCTGCGACTGGTCGGGCGATTCCGGCGGCGAGGGCGTCACACGCAACAAGCACTATCTCGGTGACAAGCCCGGCTTCGTGGCGCTGAACTACCAGCTCTTCGTGCGGCCCGACGACATCAGGGTGATGTATCGCGGCCAGAACATCGCCGGCACCGGCGGGCCGCGCAGCGGTCGCGGCGGCTTCGGGTTCGACTGGAATCCGGTCGCCGGGGATTATTCGGTCGATGTGATCGTAACGGGTGAACAATGGGGCACGCGCTGGAACTACGCGATTTCCTGCCCCCGTGGCAGCAGACGGTAAGGAGCCGAGATGGCCGCAGGTCCGCTACTGGTCAGTGAGCCGCTGCAGCGCTATCGCGCGCTGGGGCTCGCCGGCGATCCGGTGTGGCGCGCCGCGGGACAGTTGCGCGCCGCCATTGCCGCGCGCCTGTCGCGCGAGCATGCCGATCTGCTGGCGCTGCCCGAAGCCGAGCCGAGCGGTCGCACGATCAACTGGTACGCGCCGTTCGACGGTGAGGTGAAGCGCCTCTCCGATCTCGGCGAGGCCGAGAAGCGCGAGATCCTCGACCAGGTGCACCGCCTGCACGGCGAGATCGCGGGCCTCGCGACCCAGATGGAAGCGGTCGAGCGCTCCAACGCTGAGCGCAACTTCGCGCGCCTGCTGCGTCACGCGCTTACCGCACCGGGCGAAGAGACGCTCTATGTCGTGGGCGGCCGTCCGGTCATGACCTTCTGGGGCTTCACCGCCGATGCGGCGCTGCCCGGCGTGTTCCTGCCGAGCCTTCCGCCCATGGCGGCGGCCCCGCGCATAGCCGCCGCGCCGCACCTCGGGCGACCTGAGGCGGTCATGGCATCGGCACCGGCATTTGCCGCGGTCGCGGCGCCGCGCACCATATGGTGGCAATGGGTACTGCTCGGCGTGCTGCTGATGCTGATCCTGGCGCTGCTCGCCTGGCTGGTGCGCCCCTACCTGCCGCGCATCGAGCCCTACATCGAGGCGGAAGCGCGGGAGCGCGCGCTGCGCTTCGGCGTTCTTCAGCCCATGGAGCTGCAGCAGACCCGCGTCTCGACCCTGGTGCACGACAATGAGGAATTGCGCCTTGAGCTGGCCCGTCTCACCGACGAGCTCTCACGCCGCGGCGGCGATTGCGCGGCAGGCATCGTCGTGCCGGGTGGCGCCATGGGCTACATGGGTGGACCGCCGATCGAGCGCGGCGCCGGCCCCGATGCCGCCATGGGCGCCAACGATCCGGCGAAGGATCCCAACAAGCCGGACGCCAAGGGCGCCGACATGAAGGGGCCGGACGATCAGAACAAGGACAAGAACGCGGCACAGAACGATCCGAGAAACGATCCCAAGAACAACGCGCAGAACAAGAAGGACGAACCCAAGCCGATGGTCGTCCCGCCCGAGGCCAAGCAGAAGCAGGACCTCGCCTTCCTGAAGGGCGACTGGCGCTCGCGCACCGGCCTCGCGACGGCGACCGGCGAGAGGGACATTCGCCCGTCCTACACGCTAGATGACAAGGGCAAGGGCAAGGTCTCGTTCACCCAGAAGAACGGCGCCACCTGCGAGGCTCCCGCCGAGGCGCGCTGGGACGGCACCAAGCTGGTGATCGAGGAGAAGAGCAACCCGCGTTGCAGCGATGGCAAGACCTATGCCCGCAACACCGTGAACTGCGAGATCGGCGCCGATGGCGCGGCGCAGTGCAAGGGCAGCCAACCCGGTGACCCGCGCAGCTACCAGGTGCAGATCGGTCGCTGAGACCCTACATAAACATGATGATGGCCGTACTGGATTGACATGAGCGACCTCGCCCGCCTGCCGAGCTATCCCAGCCCGACGACGCTGATTGCCCGCTCCGGCATCCAGTTCCTCGATTTCGGCTTCGACCCCGTGCGCCTCAAGGTGCGCGAATGGGGCTTCCATGACGCCGCTACCTCGCACGCGGTCGACGATCTGGTGCAGCTCGACTTCGACGAGGGCCGCGGCCAGTACGAGGTGGTCGAGAACGGCCGCCGCCGCGCTGCCGACCCCAACCTGGTCGTCACCGCCAAGGACGCGCTCGCGCCCTTTCTCGACAAGTGGGTGCCGGTGCCGTTCCTGCAGGTGCGGCCCAACAACCAGTTCCGCGAAGGCCCCGCCGACTGGGCGCGGGTGCGCGTGGTCGATCTCGAGGCGCGCTACGGCTCGGGCTATCGCGACGAGCAGGGCAACCGCTACCGCGCGGTGCTGGCCTTCGATACCGGCCTGATCGCCGAGGCCGAGGGCCGCGCCTATCTCGCGCCGTCACCGAAGGACGTGACCTCGGGCGCTTTGTTCGCGCTGGCGCCGCAACAGCGCGCCAATCACTGGCTGCTGCGCCAAAGCTGGATGACCCAGTGGCTCGACGAATTGTTCCACGAACTGCATCCGCGCGCGACGGCCGAAGAGATCGACAACGACATCAAGCAGAAGCCGCAGGAAGCCACCGCGCGCTATCTCGCCTTCCTCGGCCTGCTCGCCGCCGCGGCGCACTTCCCGCCGGTCAAGCTGGTGGGCGATGCCGAGCGGCCGGGCCGCGGCGCCATCGAGGTCGATCTCGTGCTCGACGTCGGCAACTCGCGGACCTGCGGCCTGTTGATCGAGGCGGCCGGCGAGCTGGGCGTCAACCTGAATGATTCCTACGAACTCGCGTTGCGCGACCTCTCGCATCCCGAGGTCGTGCATACGCGGCCCTTCGAATCGAGGGTCGAGTTCGCGCAGGCATGGTTCGGCAAGAACCATCTCTCGCGCCTCGGCGGCCGTGCCGATGCCTTCGTCTGGCCGACCATGACGCGCGTCGGTCCCGAGGCGACGCGATTGGCCGCACGCCGCCGCGGCACCGAGGGCAATACCGGCATGTCGAGCCCCAAGCGTTATCTGTGGGACGAGGAGCCGCAGCAACGCGAATGGCGCTTCAACGTGGCCTACGCGCAGGACCAGACGGCGATGCCGGCCGCGGCCGGACCGATGGCCCAGCTCGTGAACCAGAAGGGCGAGCCGCTGCATCTGGTCGATGCCGATGCCGATTCGGCGGACCACCTGCCGGTGTTCGAGCCGCTCTATTCGCGCTCCTCGGTGATGACTTTCGTGCTGACCGAAGTGCTGCTGCAGGCACTGACCCTCATGAACTCGCCGCAGCAGCGCGGACGGCGTGCCCATGCCGAAACGCCGCGCCGGCTGCGCCGCATCGTGCTCACCCTGCCGACCGGCATGCCGCTGGCCGAGCGCCTGATCTTCCGCAAGCGCGCCGAGGCCGCGCGCGATCTCGTCTGGATGATGCTGGGCTGGAAGCTCGACGATCCGGCAGCGCCGGCGCCGCGCGTACTGACCGACTGGGACGAGGCGAGCTGCACGCAGCTCGTCTATCTCTATACCGAGGTTGCGCGCAATTTCGGCGGCGACGCCCGCCGCTTCTTCCAGATCACGCGCAAGCCGCGCGGCAAGCCCAGCGACGACGTGCTCAACATCGCGAGCATCGACGTGGGCGGCGGCACGACCGACCTCATCATCAACTCCTATCGCCTCGAGGGCGCCGGCACCTCGGTGACCTTGTTCCCCGAACAGAAGTTCCGCGAGGGCTTCAGCGTCGCGGGCGACGATATCCTGCTGCGCGTCGTACAGGGCCATGTGCTGCCGCCGATCGAGGCGGCCCTGCGCACGGCCGGCATTGCCAATCCGGCCGACCTGATGGCCGAGCTGGTCGGTGGCGACCGCGGCGGCGAGGACGTGATCCAGCGCAACCTGCGCCAGCAGTTCGCGCTGCAGATCGCCCATCCGCTCGCCCTCGAATTTTTGCGCGCTGCCGAAACCTACGATCCGACCTCGGGCGTCGTCGCGGCCGAGCCGCGGCCCTACGAGACCTTCTTCCCCGGCGGCGCCAAGCCCTCCGAGGAGGTCATCACCTTCGTGAACGAGGCGGCGCGCAAGCGCGGCGCGCAGAACTTCGACCTGCGCGAGGTCGTGTTCCCGGTCGACCTGCCGGGCCTCGACAAGACGGTGCGGGCCGAGATGGGCCGCGTGCTGGCGCCATTGGCCGAGATCGTCCACGCCTACGATTGCGACGTGCTGCTGCTCTCGGGCCGTCCGTCGCGCCTGCCCGGCATCCGCGCATTGGTGATGGAACTGCTGCCGCTGCCGCCGGAGCGGGTGATCTCGCTGCACGATTATCGCGTCGGCGCCTGGTACCCGTTCCGCGACGCGCGGCTCAGGGTCGAGGACCCCAAGACCACGGTCGCGGTCGGCGCCATGATCGCAGCACTCGCGCAATCGCAGCTTCCGGACTTCTCCTTCCGCTCCGACCTGCTGCGCTCCAAGAGCATTGCCCGGTTCATCGGCAAGCTCGATGGCGGTGGCCGCCTGCAGAAGGAAGATCTCATCTATCGCGATGTCGATCTCGACAATCGCGAGTTCGAGCTGCCCGAGATTGCCTTCGAGTTCCGCGGCCCCATGTGGCTGGGCGCGCGCCAGCTCGACTTGGTGCGCTGGCCGGCGGCGCGGCTCTATGCATTGGAGTTCGCCAAGCCGGAATATGCCGAGCGCCATGCGCGCGAGACGCCGTTCCGGATCGCGCTTGCGCGTGTGAAGCCCAAGGACAAGGACTCGGGGGATGTCGAACGTTTCCGTCTGCGTCAGGTGACCAATCGCGACGGCCGTGCCGTGGCGCTCGATCGCCTGACTCTCCGCCTGCAGACATTGCCGCGCCGTGAGGGCTACTGGCTCGACACGGGCATGCTCAAGACAGGTTAAGGACCCTCGGAAAGATCATGGACACAGTCGATCTCAAGCTGGCTCAGGACTGCGAAGCGCTGGCCGTTGCTGCCAGCGAGGGCGTGGCGTGGCTCAAGGGCGCCGCGGAACAGTCGCCGACCGTGGCGCAACAGGCGCCGTCGCTGGTGAGCGAGCTGCAGAAGGTTCGCAACCAGAGCCGCAAGCTCGCCCGCGCCGCGCGGCGGCGCATGTGCGTTGGCGTGTTCGGTCCCAGCCAGGCCGGCAAGTCCTATCTCGTCTCGATCCTGGCGAGCCGTGACGGCCGGCCCTTGCAGGCTCGCTTTGCCGACAAGGCCTACGACTTCCTGCGCGAGATCAACCCGCCGGGCAATCGCGAGTCGACCGGCCTGGTGACGCGCTTTGGCCTGGGCCTCAGCGACGGCTCGGCCGAGTTCCCGGTGCGCGTGCGGCTGCTCACGCAGACCGACATCGTGAAGATCCTGGGCAACTCCTTCCTGCTCGACTTTGATCACCAGAAGGCCGAGTTCGTGGGACCCGATGGTGCCGCGATCCGCAAGCGCCTGACCGAGCTGCGTGCCAAGGCGGCACCGACACCGGTCGGCGATCTCGATTCCGACGACGTGCTCGACCTGATCGAGTATTTCGACACCTTCTTCGCGGGCGTGACCGCCGAGCTGCGCACCGACTTCTGGCGCGAGGCGATCGATCTGGCGCCGCGCCTGTCGGGTCACGACCGCGCCCGGCTCTGGTCGGTCCTGTGGTACGATTTCCAGCCCTTCACCGATCTCTATCTCACGCTCTACGACGGGCTGCAGAAGCTCGGCCACGCGCCCGAGGCGCTGCTCGGCATGGACGCGCTGATCCCGCGCGAGAAGAGCATCGTCGACGTGCTGACGCTTGATCGTCTCGGCGCCGACGATGACGATCCGCTGCTGGTGCGTCCCAAGCAGGCCGATGGCCGCTCCTCGGCCGACGCCCGCCTGCCGCGCTCGCTGGTCTGCGCCCTCACCGCCGAGCTGAACGTCGCGATCGACGAGAAGCCGTGGGACTTCTTCGACCACACCGACCTGCTCGACTTTCCCGGCGCCCGCTCGCGCCTGAAGCTCGCCAACCTCGACGACGTGGCCAAGACCAAGGGCGTGGCCGAGGGCGCCAACCCGCTGCGCGAGCTGCTGCTGCGCGGCAAGGTCGCCTATCTCTTCCAGCGTTACTCGGCCGAGCGCGAGCTCAGCGCCATCCTGCTGTGCATCCCCGACGGTAACCAGGAAGTCCGCGACCTCTCCGACATGATGACGGCGTGGATCGACCAGACGATCGGCGCCACGCCGGCGGACCGCGCCAGGCAGAAGAACGCGCTGTTCCTCGTGCTGACCAAGATGGACCGCGAGTTCGAGCAGAAGGCCGGCGAGACCGAGGAATCGCGCCGCCTGCGCTGGAGCGCGCGTCTCGGCAATTCGCTGGTCAACAATTTCCGCGGCGAGTGGCCGCTGAACTGGAACGGCAAGCCGTTCGACAACAGCTTCTGGCTGCGCAATCCGACCGTCATCGACGAGCGGCTGATGGACTATGACGGCGGCCGCGAGGTCGGCATCGCCGATTCCTTCGCCCAGCGCGCCGGCGAATTGCGCCGTCACTTCGTCGAGAACGAGGATGTGCGCCGCCACTTCGCCGATCCGGCCCGCGCCTGGGACGAGGCGTTCCGCGCCAACGATGGCGGCGTGGCGCATCTGGTCAAAAGCCTGATCCCGGTCTGCGATCCCGCCATCAAGCGCGCGCAGGTGCGCGGCCAGCTCGACGTCCAGCTGCGCCGCCTGGTCGACCGGCTGGCCGGCTTCCACAGCGCCTCCGACGGCGATGCGCGCGCCAAGAAGCGCGACCTCATCCATACGGTTTTGCGCGGCTTGGCCAACGTCATCCAGCAGCAGCTGTTCGGCGAACTCATGGCCTCGCTGCAGGTCGCCGACACGGCCCTGCGCGAGATCTACTTCCGCATCGCCACCGCCCGGCCCTCCGACGAAGGCCTGGGCAAGAACGGCAAGGGACCGGCCGCCGCCGCGCAGTCGACCGGCGCCGCCGTCGATATCGGCGCCATCTTCGCCGACGTATTCGGTGAGGAGCCGGGCCGCGCCGCGCCGCCCGCGGGCGTGATCGAGGATCGCGCCGAGCGCTTCGCCCGCGAAGCGTCCGAATACTGGCTGGAGAACATGCGCCGCGTCGGCGCCGACGAGAAGGCGCTGTCGCATTACGGCGTCGACCGCCAGCATCTCGGCTGGCTGATCGACGAGCTGATCGTCGGCGCCCATCGCCTGAAGCTGATCGACCAGCTGTCCCACGAGGTGCGCGCGCTGGAGAATGCCGCCAACGCCAAGTGGGAGGAGATCGCCGAGCGCCAGGTGCGCACCGCCTCCTCGGCACTCAACGGCTATGTCAGCGCGCTGGGCTTCGACAAGCTGCCGCTCGACCAGCGTCCCGGCCTGCCGCCGAATTCGCCGGTGCGCCGCGTGTTCGAGCAGCCGACCATCATGGTCGACGGCATCCCGCAGCTCAGCGAGAATCCGGCGCCGATCTACGCCGATTATTGCAAGGACTGGATGCGCGCCTTCCTGCAGCTTGCCATGGACAATGTCGGCTACGAGGGTGGCCGCGAGATCACGCCGGAACAGAACGACCGGCTGGGTGCCATCTTGCGCACCGTGGCCGCCTGAGGCTTAAGGACGAGAGATGCCCGTCCGCGCGACCATTGCCCCCTTGCCGGAGCCCGGCCACGCGCTGCTGCGCGTGAGCGAGCTCGACGCCGCGCCCGAAGGGCTCACGATATCGATCCAGCGTCAGCAGGGGCCTGAGTCGCATCTGGCCGACGACGGCTGGCGGCGCACCGAGACCTGGCTGATGCCCGACGAGGTGACGCGCAAGGGCGAGGTGCTGGAGTTCCATCTCGGCCCCGAGATCTGCGACCGTCTCGCGGGCATCGCTACCATAAGGCTGAGGGTGCGCGAGCCCGATATCGGCGTGGTCGGAACGACGGTCGTGGCTTGGCCCATGATGCTGACTTCCGGCGCGGCCGGTGCGTCGGGCCTCTACGACGACACGGTGCGGCTGCGTCGCCGCCAGCAGCCCGCGCCCGAACCGGACCTGCCGCCGCCCCTGGAGATCGCACCCGAGCCACCGCCTCCGCCGCCGCGCCCCGAACTGCGGGCCGCGCGCGATCCGATGGCCGATATGCCGAAGCGTTCCGGTGCGACGGGTTGGATGATCGCGGCCGTGGTGCTGCTGCTCGCCGCGGGCGGCGGCTATTACTACTGGACCAACCATCTCAATCCGCCGGAACCGGTCGTTGCCGCGGCCCCGCCGCCCGCGCCGACGCCCTTGCAGCCGGCGATGCCGGAGCCGCCGAAGAAGTCGGTGCGCGAGATAGTCGCCGAGTATCTCGCGACCAAGCCCACCCCCGATGCGATGCTGGCCAAGGCGCGCGATTTCGCCAAGGCGGGGGACTTCGCGGCAGCGTTCCTGGTGTTCCGCCAGGCTGCCGAACAGGGAAGTGCTGCCGCGCAACTCGAGCTTGCGTCCTTCTACGATCCGACGACTCCGCCCAAGGCGGGCTTCCCGCACGACGGCACGCAGGCCGCCGACTGGTACGAGCGCGCCGCGCTGACCGGCCTCGCCGAGGCCCAGCGCAAGCTCGGCCTGCTGCTCGCCAAGGGCGGCGCCGGGCTTTCTGCTGATGCAACGAAGGCCAAAGTCTGGCTACAACAGGCAGCGGCACAGAACGATGCCGATGCGAAGAAGGCGCTGGACGGTCTCCCCAAATGAAGTTGAGCCCATGGCTGCCGGTGACGGCGATGCTTCTCGCCGGGCCGGCGCAGGCCCAAACGGCGGCCAATAAGCCTGCAAGCCCGCCACCACCGAGCAATCTGACCTGCGGCCTCCTGCACGCCGAAACCTCGAAGGCGGGCGCGACGTCGAACTGGACGATCTCCGGCCCCTCGGGAAAGAGCACCGAGACCGGCACCCTGAAGAGTGGCCCGCGCTTCGAGTGCGTCGACGGCGTCATCCTGGTCGTCGAGTTCACCTCGACGGCCGGTCACTCCTTCTTCGACGCCTACTTCGCCGACGGCACCAACATCGGCTACAGCCGCCTGCAGATCGACCGTCGCAACAACCGCTACGTCCTGCCGATCCAGGCCAAGGCCCGCATCGCCGATCAGTATCGCGCCTCGTTCGATTATCACTGCAAGCTCAACATGCCGGCCGATCCGATCACGCCGGCCATGCGAGCGGAGTGCGCTTTCTAGGATCTTCTTGCGACAGGCACGCGAATTGCACCTAATGTGCATCTGTGTTTCTCGGGGAGATTCTCATGAAGCTCAACATCGTCACCGGACTGACCGCTCTCGCACTCGCCGGTTCGGCGCTGATGGCCACTCAACCTGCCTTCGCCCAGGGCGCAATCGACAACAGCTCGATCGGCACTCCCACTTTCCGCGAACATAAGCGCACCTTCGGTCTGGTCTATACGCTGCCGAAGGAGGTGAACGATCTCCTCAACATCACGATCGGCGGGCTGCTGCGCGAGAAGCTTCTGAACGCCAAGCTGATCGACGAAGCGCTGCGCTTCAACATTCCGCACGTCACCGTGCTGCATATCCATAACGCCGATCCGACGACGCCGGAAAAAATGCTGAAGGCGATGCCGAAGCTGCCGCCGGTCCTGAACGTCACGCTGAAGACCTTCTATACGACCGAAGCCGCCAAGGGCGCCGGTCATCCCTGGTGGCTCGACCTCGGCATCGTGAAGGAAGGCGCGGGCTTCGAAGCCATGATGGCCTTCAACACCCTCGCCACCCCGGCCCTCACGCCGCTGCGCGACGGCCCGTTGCCGCGCGTCACCGGACCGGTCTACGCGGCGATGGGCGATGCCGGCAAGGAACTCGTCCGGACGGTGGGCGTGAGCGGCATCAACACCGTGAAGGACGGCAAGGAACTGCGGCCGCACAATCCGCACAACACGCTGGTCTACTCGATGGCGAAGTTCACGCCGGAGATCCAGGCAGCCTTCGACCAGACGGCGGTCGAGTTCAACCAGATCCTGCCCGACGGCATCCCGACCGCCTTCAAGACCGTGTCGATCGTCGAGCTGGGCTTCGCCGGCAACGTGCTGCGCGAGATCTATCGTCTCAGCCTCGAGGACGGCTCCGTGATCAACGTCGCGACGGGCGCCAAGGTCGCGAAGTAGCCCTTCCGGCGAATGGCCCCGTCTTTATGGCGGGGCTATGCCGGGTCGCTTCCGGTCCTCTCGAATTCCTACGGGACCCTCCGCCATATCGGAGGCGTCCCAGAGGAATTTTGCATGCTCGACATCCCGTCTTTTGCCCCCGACGACCCGTCGGAAACCCTCGTCGATCAAGTCATGGCGGTCGCACACCTGCCGCCCACGGCGAGCGTCGCCGTCATCGGCCACCACACGCTCCCCTTTCTTCTCGCCCTGATGCGCCGTGGCTGTCCTTGCGTGCGCAGCCTGCGTCCCGACGCGGCCTCCCCGGATGGCGAGGCCACCGACCTTGCCTGGATCGTCGACGTCGCCAACGAGGACGAACTTTGCGAGGCCCTGCAGGCCGCGCGCCGCCGCGCCGGTGCAAAAGGCCGCGTCATCGTCGAAGGCACGGACTGCGCCTGCCGCAGCAGTCTCACCATCTTGCGTGATCGCGCCGTGCGCGCAGGCCTCGACGTCGTTTCGTTCGACCATGTCGCGGGTCGACTCCTTCTCGCACCACTGCCTCCTGCACACGCGGCGTAAATGACACCGCATCCTCTGGCCATTGTCGGCCGGGTCGCGATGCTGCTGCTCAGCGTCGTGCTCCTCGCCGCGGCCGCCCTGGCCACGCGCTACCTGCTGTTCGAGCAGAGCCGCGGCGACACGCAGTACATCCATTCCCTGCTCGACAAGGTCCTGCCTTAGTCCGTTTTCGCCAGGAGGCGATTAATGTTCGACATCATCATCCGCGCACGAGGCTCGATCGCGGCCCTGCCCACGCCCTACCGCTTCGGCAGGGTCGATTTCGATGCACTCACGGGCCTGTGCAACAGGCTGATCGAGCGCGGCACGTCGGCCCTGGTGCCCTGCGGTACGACCGGCGAGGCGCCGCTGCTGACCCAGGAAGAACAGCACCAGATCGTCGCCCGAACGGTGGCGGCCAGTGCCGGCCGCGTTCCTGTCATCGCCGGCGCCGGCAGCAACAACACGGGCACCGCGGTCGAACTGGCCCGGTCGGCGGAAAAGGCCGGCGCCTCCGCGCTGCTCTGCGTCACGCCGTTCTACCTGAAGCCCAGCCAGAACGGTCTCGTGGCTCACTTCAAGGCGATCCACGACGCCGTGGATCTTCCGATCATCCTGTACGACGTGCCGTCGCGCACCGGTTGCGCGCTGGCCGACGTCACCGTGCGGCGCCTCGCAGACCTGCCACGGATCCGTGGCCTCAAGGATGCCACCGGCAACATTCCTCGCGTGCCGCGCCTGCGCCGTCGCCTGGGCAAGGGTTTCCTCCTGCTGTCGGGCGACGACCCGACCCAGGGCGCCTTCCGCAAAGCCGGCGGCGACGGCTGCATCTCGGTGACGGCCAACGTGGCCCCGGCCCTGTGTGCTGCCCTCCAGCGGGCCTGCGATGCGAAGGATACGCAGGAGGTCGCGCGCCTGGAACATCTGCTGGCGCCGCTGAATGCCGCGCTCTTCCTCGAGGCCAATCCCATTCCGCTCAAGCGGGCGCTGCATCGCCTCGGCCTGATGGGCGACGGTCTTCGACTGCCCCTGACGCCGCTCGGGCCCCTCGCCGACCAGAAGCTGGCGCGCATTCTCGAAACCATCGAGCCGGTGGAACGCGACGAGGCACGGCGCTTCGCCTCGGCGTCGCACCCTCACCAACCGCGCGCGGCCTAGACCAGCCTGTAACCCACGCCCGGCTCGGTAAGGACATGCTGCGGCGAGGCCGGATCGATCTCGATCTTCTGGCGGAGCTGGCGGATGTAGACGCGCAGATATTGCGGATCGACTGTCTCGTCGCGCCACACTTCGCGCAGCAGGTGGCGATGCGTCAGCACCTTGCCGGCGTGAATCACGAGTTGTTCGAGGATGTCGTATTCCTTGGGCGATAGCTTCACCGCCTCGCCATTCCTTTCGACCAGCCGGCGCACCAGGTCGACCTTGAGCGTGCCGCTGGCGAAGCCGCGGTCCGCCCCCTGCTCCTGCAGCCTGTGACGCAGCGCGGCGCGCAATCGCGCCATCAGCTCCTCGGCGCCGAACGGCTTGGTGACATAGTCGTCGGCACCGGAATCGAGGGCCGCCACCTTGGCCGCTTCCTCGCCGCGGCCCGAGAGCACGACGATGGGCACGGGTGCCAGCTTGCGGATATCGGCGATCAGCTCGAGCCCGTCGCGATCGGGCAGGCCGAGATCGAGCAGGACCAAGTCGGGCCGATAGTGCCGCACGGCCTGCAGCGCCTCGGCACCCGTGCCGGCCTCCAGCGTGCGATAATCATGGGCGGCCAAGGTCGTACGCAGCAACCGGCGGATCGGCGGTTCGTCCTCGACGATCAGGATGGTGGCGCCGTCAGCCGTCATTTCCAGATACCGGAAAACTCACCACGAATTCCGACCCTCCGAGTCCGTTTCGATTGTTTCGATTATTGCGATTATTTCGATTGTGGGCCGTCAGAGTGCCGCCCATGGCTTCGACCAAGCCACGCGCGATGGCGAGGCCCAGGCCGGTGCCGGCGCGTCGCCGGTCCCCCGACTCGGCGCGATAGAATTTCTCGAAAATGCGATCGAGGTCGGCCTCGGCGATGCCCGGCCCCTCATCGCGCACGGCGATTTCCACGCGCTCGCCATCTTGCCTTCCCTCGATCGTGATGCGGCCTCCGGGCTCGGAGTACTTGGCGGCATTGTCGAGCAGGTTGAACAGCGCCTGCTCGGCCAGCACGAAATCGAGCGACAAGGCCGGTAATCCCGGCGGCACGATGCTGGAAACCTCGTGGCCGGCCAGCAGGGGCGCGGCGCGGCGCAGTGCGGTCGAGATCAGGTCGCCCACTTCGACGGCCTCGCGCTTGGGGACGATGGCGCCGGCGTCGAGCCGCGTCATGTCGAGCAGGTTGCCGACGAAGCGGTCGAGCCGCTCGGCCTCGCCCTGCGCCGTCGCCAGCAACTCCTCGCGCGCCGCAGCGTCGTAGCGCTCGCCGAAGCTGCGCAGGCTGGACAGCGACCCGATGATCGAGGCGAGCGGCGTGCGCAGGTCGTGCGACACCGAGGTGAGCATCGAGGAGCGCAGGCGCTCGCGCTCCGCGCCCAGCCGGGCCTGGTCGATATCCTCGGCCAGGGTCACGCGTTCGATCGCGACGGCGGCCTGGTTGCCGACGGCCTCGAGCAGGCGGCGTTCGCCGGCGGAGAGCTGATGGCCTTCCTTCTGCGGCAGGACGCCGATCACCGCGATCGCCGAACGGCTGGTGCGGATGGGTGCGAACAACCAGCGCCCGCCCGGCAAGGTGTCGGTGCCGCGGCCCGCGGGACGGTCTGCATCCCATGACCAGCGCGCGGCGGCGAGATCGGCGTCGCTCAGCGCGCCGTCCGGCGGAAAGGCCGCCTTTGTCACAAGCGCGCCGTCCTGCGGCATCAGCACGATCACCTCGGCCTTGAGCAGCCGGGCGAGATGCGAGACCACGATCCACAGGAGATCGTAGAGATCGACGACACCCGCGATCTTGCGGCTGAAGGCGTAGAGCCCGGCCGTTGTCCGCGCTTCACGACGCGCCGAATCGGTCTGCGTTCGCGTGCGAGCCGCCATCGCGCTGGCGATGACCGCCACCACGACGAACAGGAAGAGCGAGATCACATTGGCGGGGTCGGAAATCGTGAACTGATAGAGCGGCGGCAGGAAGAAGAAGTTGAAGCAGGCCACGCTCAGCGCCGAGACCCAGAGCGACGGCACCAGACCGTGGCGGGCCGCCGAGAAGAGCACGGGCAGCACATAGACCAGCGAGATGTTGGGCAGCACGATCAGCCGGTCGATCAGCACACCGGCCGCCGTCGCTACTGCCGTCGCCAGGGTGCCTTCGAGATAGGGGCCGGGCGTCGTCGGCACGTCGCGCAGCCAATCCTGCGGGCCGCTCTTCTGCTCGCCCTCGGCCGATGGCGCCACCTCGACGGCGAGGCCCGAGCCCGAGCGCACCAGCTCGTCGACCACCGATCCATGACGCAGCTCGAACCAGCGCGAGCGGCGGGACTTGCCGACCACGACCCGCGTGGCGTTGCGCGAACGCGCGAAGGCCACGATCTCCTCGACGACCGAGCGGCCCGGCAGGGTCACGATCTCGGCGCCGAGCTGGGCCGCCAGCCGCTGAGCGTCGGCGAGGCGCGCATGTTCGGCCTCCGACAGGGTCGCATGCCGGTCGGTCTCGACATAGAGCGCGATCAGCTCGGCATCGAGCGCGTCGGCACTGCGCTTGGCCGCGCGCACGGCATTGGCCGCGCCCGGCCCGGGATCGAGGCAGACGATCACCCGCTCGCCCGCCGCCCAGGGCCCGGTGATGGCATGCTCGCGCATATAGCTGCGCATCTGCTCGTCGACCCGGACGGCGGTGCGCCTGAGCGCCAGCTCGCGCAGTGCCGTCAGGTTGCCCGGCGAGAAATAGTGGCGCAGCGCGCGCTGCGCCTGGTCGCGGACATAGACCTTGCCCTCGGCGAGGCGGGCGATCAGGTCGGCCGGCGTCAGGTCGATCAGCTCGACCTCGTCGGCGGCATCGACCACGTGGTCGGGCACTGTCTCGCGCACGCGGATGCGCGTGATGCGGGCCACCACGTCGTTCAGGCTCTCGATGTGCTGGACGTTCAGGGTCGAATAGACATCGATGCCGGCCGCCAGCAGCTCCTCGACGTCGAGGTAGCGCTTGGGATGGCGGCTGCCCTCGGCGTTGGTATGGGCCAGTTCGTCGACCAGGACCAGCGCCGGGCGGCGCTTCAGGATGGCGTCGAGGTCCATTTCCTCGAGCGTGCGGCCGCGATACTCGACGGACCGGCGCGGCACGATTTCGAGGCCCGTGAGCTGGGCCTCGGTCTCGGCGCGGCGGTGCGTTTCGACGACGCCCACCACCACGTCGATACCCTCAGCGACGCGCCGGTGCGCGGCCGACAGCATCTCCCAGGTCTTGCCGACGCCGGGCGCGGCCCCGAGGAAGATCTTGTGCTTGCCGCGCGACTCCTTCTCCGCCGCCTTCAGGAGCGCGTCGGGCGAGGGCCGGAGATCGTCAACGGCGGTGGCCATGCACCCGGATCATTGTCACCGCTTGGGCAGCGCGTCGAGGGCGAGGTTGAGCTGCAGCACGTTGACCCGCGCCTCGCCCAGCAGGCCGTACATGCGGCCTTCGGTATTCTGCGCCACCAGCGCCTGCACTTGGGCTTCCGGCAAGCCACGCGCCTTGGCGACGCGGGCGACCTGCCAGGAAGCCGCCTCGGGCGAGATATGCGGATCGAGGCCGCTGCCCGAGGTCGTGACGAGCTCGACCGGCACGCCCTTGCCGAGCTTGTCGGCGTCCTCCTTGACGCGGTCGATCAGGGCCTTGGAGGTCGGACCGAGGTTGGAGCCCATCGAGTTGGCGGCGTTGTAGGGCGCGGCAATGGTCTTGGTCGAATCGGCCGGATCGGTGTCGGTCGTGGCCGACAGACGACCATGGAAGTAGGTCTCGCCGGCGAAGGACTGGCCGATCAGGCTCGACCCCACGACCTTGCCGTCCTTCTGGATGAGCGAACCGCCGGCCTGGGCAGGGAAGATCGCCCCTGCGGCGCCGACCATGGCCAGCGGATAGGCGATGCCCAGCAGCACGGTCATCAGGACCAGCATGACGAGGGACGCACGGAAATGACGAAGCATGACTTTCTCCTTCAGGCGAGGCCGGTCGCCGCGACCACGACGTCGATCAGCTTGATGCCGACGAAGGGCACGATCAGACCGCCGATTCCATAGATCAGCAGGTTGCGCCGCAGCAGGGCCGCAGCGCCGCTCGGGCGATACTGGACGCCGCGCAGGGCCAGCGGGATCAGCGCCACGATGATCAGGGCGTTGAAGATGATGGCCGACAGGATGGCGCTCTGCGGCGTCGCCAGGCCCATGACGTTCAGCACGCCGAGCTGCGGGTAAAAGGCGATGAACATCGCCGGGATGATGGCGAAGTACTTCGCCACGTCGTTGGCGATCGAGAAGGTGGTGAGCGCGCCGCGCGTCATCAGCAACTGCTTGCCGATGGCCACGATCTCGATGAGCTTGGTCGGGTCGCTGTCGAGGTCGACCATGTTGCCGGCCTCGCGCGCGGCGTTGGTGCCGGTCTGCATGGCCACGCCGACATCGGCCTGGGCGAGCGCCGGCGCATCGTTGGTACCATCGCCGCACATCGCCACCAGCTTGCCCTTGGCCTGCTCCTCGCGGATCAGGCGCAGCTTGGCCTCGGGCGTGGCCTGCGCCAGGAAGTCATCGACACCGGCTTCCGCCGCGATCGCGGCCGCGGTCTGCGGATTATCGCCGGTAATCATGACGGTGCGGATGCCCATGGCGCGCAGCTCGGCGAAGCGTTCGCGGATGCCGCCCTTCACGATATCCTTGAGATAGACGACGCCCAGGATCTTGCCGTTGCGCGACACGGCGAGCGGCGTGCCGCCCTCCTTCGCGACGGTCGAGGCGATGCGGTTCACCTCCTCGGCCGGCGGGGTGATGCCGAGCGACCGTGCATGCTCGAGCACCGAGTCGATCGCGCCCTTGCGGATCACCGCGCCCTCATGGTCGACGCCGCTCATACGGGTCTGCGCCGTGAAGGGCACGAACTGTGCGTGCAACTCGGCCACGTCGACGCCGCGCAGGCCATACTTCTCCTTGGCAAGCACGACGATCGAGCGGCCCTCGGGCGTCTCGTCGGCGAGGCTGGCAAGTTGCGCCACCCGCGCGACCTCGTCCTCGGTCACGCCCGTCACCGGGATGAACTGCGTCGCATGGCGGTTGCCGAGCGTGATGGTGCCGGTCTTGTCGAGCAGCAGCGTGTCGACGTCGCCCGCCGCCTCGACGGCGCGACCGGAGGTCGCCAGCACGTTGAAACGCACCAGCCGGTTCATGCCGGCGATGCCGATGGCCGACAGCAGCGCGCCGATGGTCGTCGGGATCAGGGTGACGAACAGCGCGATCAGCACGACGACGGAGACGGCGCCGCCGGCATAGGTCGCGAAGCTCGGAATGGTCACCACCGCCAGCACGAAGATCAGCGTGAGGCCCGCCAGCAGGACGCTGAGCGCCAGCTCGTTGGGCGTCTTCTGGCGCGCCGCGCCTTCGACCAGGGCGATCATGCGGTCGAGGAAGCTCGATCCCTCTTCCGCCGTGATGCGGACCTTGATCCGGTCCGACAGGACGCGCGTGCCGCCGGTGACGGCCGAGCGGTCCCCGCCGGCCTCGCGGATCACGGGCGCCGATTCACCTGTGATGGCCGATTCGTCGATCGTCGCAACGCCCTCGATGATCTCGCCGTCGCCGGGCACCAGGTCGCCGGCCTCGACCAGCACCTTCTCGCCCACTTTCAGCGTATGGGCGCGGCGCGGTTCGAACGTGTCGCCGACACCCAGCAGGACCTTCGCCATGGTCTCGCTGCGCATGCGGCGCAAGGTGTCGGCCTGGGCCTTGCCGCGGCCTTCGGCGACGGCTTCGGCGAAGGTGGCGAACAGGACGGTGACCCACAGCCAGATCACGAGCTGGATCTGGAAGCCGCTGCCCGTCACGCCGGTCGCGATGTCGCGCACGGTGAGGATGGTCGCGGCCAGCGCCACCATCTCGACGGTGAACATCACCGGGTTCTTCACCAGCTCGCGCGGGTCGAGCTTGGTGAAGCTGCCCAGCAGGGCCGGTTTCAGGATCGCAGGGTCGAACAGGGACTGCGACTTGTCGCGCTTACTCATGATGACGCCTCGTTAGAACAGCGAGCCGGCCAGCAGAGCGAAATGCTCCGCTATGGGGCCGAGGGCCAGGGCCGGAAGGAAGGTGAGACCGCCGACGATCAGGACGGCGCCGACCAGCAGGCCGACGAACAGCCCGCCATGGGTCGGAAACGTGCCGGCCGAGATCGCGGCCTTGCGCTTGGCGGCGAGCGAGCCCGCAACCGCCAGCATCGGGATGATGATGGCGAAGCGGCCGACCATCATCGCAACGGCGAGTGTGCCGTTATAGAAGACGGTGTTGGCCGTCAGTCCACCGAAGGCGCTGCCGTTGTTCGCCGCCGCCGACGTATAGGCATAGAAGATCTCGCTGAAGCCATGCGGTCCGGCATTGGCCGGGCCGGCCAGGCCCGCCGGGACGACGGTGGCCAGCGCCGTGAAGCCCAGGACCGCCAGCGGCACGCAGAGGATCGCCAGCATGGTGAACTTCACCTCGCGCGCCTCGATCTTCTTGCCGACATATTCCGGCGTCCGGCCGACCATCAGGCCTGCCAGGAAGATCGCCAGGATGGCGAACAGCAGCATGCCGTAGAGGCCCGCGCCGACGCCGCCGATGATGATCTCGCCCAGCAGCATGTTGATCAGCGGGATCATGCCGCCGAGCGGCATGAAGCTGTCGAGCATGGCGTTCACCGCGCCGCACGAGGCGGCCGTGGTGATCACCGCGAACAAGGTGGAGAGCGCGACGCCGAAGCGGACTTCCTTGCCCTCCATGTTGCCGGCCGTATTGTCGACGCCGAGCGCCCCGATCAGCGGGTTGCCGCCGGCCTCGGCCCAGTAGCAGACGACGACGCCGGCCAGGAACAGCACGCTCATGGCGGCCAGGATCGCCCAACCCTGGCGCTCGTCGCCGACGGCGCGACCGAACACATTGGTGAGCGCCGCGCCGATCACGAAGATCGACAGCATCTGGATGAGGTTGGAGAGGGCCGTGGGGTTCTCGTAGGGGTGCGCGGAATTGGCGTTGAAGAAGCCACCGCCGTTGGTACCCAGCATCTTGATGGCGAGCTGCGAGGCCACCGGCCCCTGCGCGATGGTCTGCTTGGCGCCCTCGAGCGTGGTCGCCTCGACATAGGAGGACAGGTTCTGCGGCACACCCTGCCAGACGTAGAAGATCGTCAGCAGGATGCAGAAGGGCAGCAGCACGTAGAGCGTGGCGCGCACCATGTCGGCCCAGAAGTTGCCGATGCCCTTGGATTCCGTGCGGGCGAATCCGCGGACCAGCGCAACGGCCAGCGCGATGCCGGTGGCGGCGCTCAGGAAGTTCTGAACCGAGAGGCCCACCATCTGCGAGAGATAGCTCATGGTCGTCTCGCCGCCGTAGCTCTGCCAGTTGGTGTTGGTCAGGAAGCTGATGGCCGTGTTGCCCGCGAGGTCGGGCGGCACAGCGCTCATGCCTTGCGGATTGAGCGGCAGCAGGTCCTGCAAGCGCAGCAGCAGGTAGAGAAAGGCGAAGCCCACGATGTGGAAGACGATCATGGCGCGGGCATAGACCCACCAGCTCTGCTCCTCCGCCGGATCGATGCCGGCGAGGCGATAGAAACCATGTTCGATCGGGCGCAGCACCGGCGACAGCAGGGTGCGCCGTCCCGCCAGGACATTGTCGAGATAGCCGCCGAGCGGCCGCGTGAGCAGCAGCACGAGGCCGCAGAAGAGCGCGATCTGCGCCCAGCCGTTGAGAGTCATGACAGCCTCAGAACTTCTCCGGCCGCGCCAGCGCGACCGTGAGATAGACGAGCAAAAGGGCGGCAAGCGCGCCGCCCAGAACGTAATCGAAGGTCATGGCCGCCTCACAACCTGTGGCACAGGCGTTCGTAAGCGATCAGCAGGCAGAACAGCACGAGGCCGCCGCCGAAAAACAGGATGTCGAGCATGGAGAACTCCTTCGCCGCCATAGAAGGGGTTTTAGGCGTAGGAATTCGAGCCGGCGGGCAAGCCACCGGCATAGGAAACTCATAGGAATTTCGCGAGAGGCAAAGGTCCCTCGCTTACGCTCGGGATGACAATCTTGTTGGTACTGGCGCAGGTGCGCCGATGACAAAAACAATGTCATCCCGAGCGTAAGCGAGGGACCTTTCGCTTTCCTAGACCAGCACCGTGTCGAGCCAATCGAAGACGCGCCGGTTCAGCAGCGAGCGGTTGCCCATCTCGCAGTGATCGCCGGCCCCCTCGGCGGCCGTGAAGCGGACGATCTTCTTCGGGCAGCGCAGGGCGTCGAACACGGTCCCGGTCTCCGAGGCCAAATCGTCATTTTCGGCGTGCGTGAGCAGCACGGGGCATTCGATCTGCTCGATGCGGCCTTCGAGGGTAAACCCCTCGATGAGGCGGAGATAGTCGCGGAGATCGGTCGCGCCATTGGCCCAGAAGCCGCGCTGCACGATCTTCCAGCGCAGGCCGCGATCCGCCTGGATGATCGCGAACATCCTGTCGAGGATACCCTGGTCGAGCGTCGTCAGGCTGGCACCGGGAGCAAGGTCGGCGCCGAGATGATTCGCAAAGACCCGCGCCGCCCCGGCCACGCTCCACAGGCCCGGATCGGCGATGCAGGCGGCGAGACGCGGCTCACCCGTGGCCGCACGCAGGGCAAGATAGCCGCCGAGACTCGCACCGCTGAGCGCAATCCGCGCCGGATCGACAGTCGGCAGCGACACGGCGAAATCCACGACCGCCCGCACCACCGTCTCCCAATCCGGCCGCAGTGTCAGCCCGTGCTCGTAGAGCATCTCGCCCTGCCCCGGCCCGTCGAAGATCAGGCAGTGATAGCCGCGCTGCGAGGCCGCGACGGCCGACGCGAAGTAGAGGTCCGTCACCGTGGCGTCGTAGCCGTCCACCTGGATGACGAGCGGCCGGACCTCGTCTGCGCGGCCCGCGGCGGGAATGAAATAGGCCGGCAGTGACCGCCCCTCGAAGGGGATGCGCAGCGGCAGGACGGGCGGGTCGCCGAGCGCCAGGCCTTTGTCGAAAGCGTCGATCTGCTTGCGGAAGGCCGCAACGAGCCGGGGATCGACCGGCGCGCCGAAGAGCAGATGATACGAGGCGGCGTAGGCGGCGCTCGCCTGCAGGAACAGTTCCCGCGCGGAGCTGCGATGACCCTTCGCCAGGACGTCCTGCGCTTCGGCCGCCAGCCGGTCGCCGGTCGCGACCCATGCCGCATGAAAGGCGGAGTCATCACCGTCCCCCACGGCCTCGGCGACCGCGGCGATCTCGCCGAAATCCGGTCCGCCATAGCGGATGTAGGCAAGCGGCCAAGTGCCGAAATCGTCGTGCAGCTCGTCCTTGAACAGCTTCATGAAGAGGCGCCTCCGCTCTCGACAGTAGCGTCTGCCTTTATGGGAATCCTATGACTTTCCCTCGTCACTCTTCTGGATTTCCTAGGCCCCGGCGGCGTTTGGTGCGGCCGACATCAGGGAGACAATGGATGATCGGCAGAAGCTTGATTTCAATGGTGGCGATGATCGTGTCGAGCGCCTCCTATGCGCAAGGCACGCCGGATCCGCAGGCACCGCAAGTCGCCCCACCGGAGAAGGAAAGCTGGAAGGCGCCGTTCGGCGGTACCTTCGCGGCCAGCCTGGCGGTTCTCAATGAGTACTCTTATCGCGGTATCTCGCAGACCCAGCGCCAGGTCGCCGTCCAGGGCTCGCTCGGCTACGAGACCGCCCCGGTCAGCGAGAAGGTCCCCCTCACCGCCTATCTCGGCGCCTGGGGCTCCAACGTCGACTTCCCCGGCACCGGCACATGGGCCGAAATCGACGTCGTCACCGGCCTCAAGCTCAAGCTCCTCGACGACAAGCTCACCTTCGACCTCGGCTACATCCGCTACAACTACCTCGGCGCCCCGGCCAATCTCTCCTACGACTTCAACGAGTTCGGCCTCGTCGCCGGCTACGATTTCGGCGTCGCCCAGGTCAGCGCCGCCGTCCGCTACAGCCCCAACTTCTTCGCCAACTCCGGAAACGCCTGGTACAAGTGGGCGTCCGTCACCGTGCCGCTCCCCTTCATCCAGGTGAACGAGAACGTCGCCTTCAAGGCCTTCGGCACCATCGGCAATCAATACGTCGAGCGCTTCGTCAACTACGGCATTCCCAACAACAACTACTGGGACTGGCAGCTCGGCCTCGTCGTCTCGGTCTACGGCTTCGACCTCTCCGCCGCCTATACCGGCACCAACCTCAGCGTCCAGGACTGCCTCGGCACACAGAACTGCGCCAGCCGTGTCATCATCGGTATCTCCAAGACGTTCTGATCTCGCACCGAGCCTCAATGGAGCGCGCCACTCCAGTGGCGCTCAAGCGTATTCGATCGGCAAGACATGAGCGCCACTGGAGTGGCGCACTCCATTGAGACGTCAGTGACGGAACCGCAGGCTGACCGCGAGCATGCGCAGCGACAGGATGGCGAGGCTGAGGGCCAGCATGGAGAAGAGCAGGCTGGGTTCGGCCAGCGGCATGCCGCGATAGGGGAAGATCTGGCCGCCGATCAGCATGAACAGCCAGATGGCGGCCCAGCTCACCATCTCGAAGAACGACGCCGAGCCGGGAATGTAGGCCGGAGGCTTCCGGTAAGGCCCGAAGCGCACCCGCCAGAACATGTAGGCCGAGGCGACGAGGAACCAGAGGAAGCTCAGGAACTGCACGGCCGTCAGGAGGGTCACTGGCTTCGGAGTACGGCACCAGAAGGCCGGCATGCCGGCCGCGCAGAGACCGTCGAGGGCGCCGGCAGTGAAGCCGACCGCCGCCTCTTCGAACGACAGTTGCGTGAGCGCCACATAGGCAAGGATCGTCGCCGCGACGGGAGACAGGCCGACAATCCACTCCCACAAGAGGAGCGGTGTCATTTTCGACTTGGCTTGTGCCATCTGAACTGTCGCTGACTAGAGCAGCATGCGGCTGTGCAGATCGAACATGATCCAGAAGCTGCCGCCCACCATGAGGAAGAGCAGGATGCAGGTGAAGACCAGCGCCAGCACGTTCTCGCGCGGCGTGGTCGTGAAGTTGATGTGCAAGAAGAAGCGCAGATGGACCAGCACCTGCAGCACGGCGGCGATGCCGATGACCAGCAAGGTGCGCTGCGGCGGCAGGGCGTGGGTGTAGACCAGCCAGAACGGGACGGCGCTCAGCACGACCGCCAGTACGAAGCCGATCAGGTAGGAGCGAAGGGCGTGCGGGGTTTGGTGTTCCATCACAGCAATCCCGGCAGATAGACGATGGAGAAGATGCCGACCCAGGCGATGTCGAGGAAGTGCCAGAAGAGGCCGAGCCGGTGCAGCCGCGAAGCGACTGGCATCGTGAGGCCCTTCAGCGCGACCTGAGCACCCAGGATCACGATCCAGAGCAGGCCCATGGTGACATGGACGCCGTGCGTGCCGACCAGGGTGAAGAAGGCCGACAGGAAGCCGCTGCGGTCGGGGCCGGCGCCCTTGGCGATCAGGCCGGCGAACTCGCGCACCTCGAGGAAGACGAAGCCCGCGCCCAGCACGAAGGTGATCGCCAGCCACAGCAGCACCGCGCCGCGATTGCCCGACTTCGCCTGCAGGCTGGCGAAGCCGAAGGTCATGCTGGAGACCAGCAGCAGCGCCGTCTCGATCGCGGCATTGTTCAGCTCGAAGAGCTGCTTGCCCGTGGGACCGCCGGCGGTGCCGGGGATCATGATGGCGTAGGTCGCGAACAGCAGGGCGAAGATCACGGCATCGCCCATCAGGTAGAGCCAGAAGCCCAGCGCCCGCTGCTCGTGGACCTCGATCTCTTCCCGCTCGTGTTCACTCATATGGGCGACGCTCATGGCCGGCTCCCCAGCAGGCGGAAGCGTTCGTCCTCGATGGCCTTCACCTCGGCGGCCGAGAGCGTGAACTCCTGCTCGTCATTGGACGAGCGCACGATCACGGCGGCGAACATGACGAGGCCGGAAACCACCACCAGCCACCAGATGTGCCAGACGATGGCGAAGCCCAGGACGAAGCCGAAGGCGCCGAGGATCACGCCGATCGGCGTGTTCGACGGAATGCGGATCGGCTCGTAGGCGGCCGGCCGCTGGTAGGCGATGCCCTTCTCCTTCATCTCCAGGAACGGCTCGCGGTCGTTCACCGTCGGGATCACCGCGAAATTGTACGCGGGCGGCGGAGACGAGGTCGACCATTCCAGGGTGCGGCCGTTGTACGGATCGCCGGTCAGGTCGCGCGTCTTGTTCCGGTCGCGGATCGAGACGTAGAGCTGCATCACCATGCAGCCGAGGCCGCACAGGACGATCACGGCACCCAACGCGGCGACCATCAGGTAGGGCTGCCAAGTCGGGTCGTTGTAGTTCTCCATGCGGCGCGGCATGCCCTTCAGGCCGAGCAGGTAGAGCGGCATGAAGGCGAGATAGAAGCCGATGGTCCAGCACCAGAACGCGCCCAGTCCCCACTTGCGGTCGAAGGCGAAGCCGAAGGCCTTGGGGAACCAGTACATGTAGCCGGCGAGGTAGCCGAACAGCACGCCCGGGATGATCATGTTGTGGAAGTGCGCGATCAGGAAGGTCGTGTTGTGCATCAGGTAGTCGGCCGGCGGGATCGCCAGCAGCACACCTGTCATGCCGCCGATCACGAAGGTCACCATGAAGGCGATGCTCCACATCATCGACGGGTGGAACTCGATGCGGCCGCGGAACATGGTCAGCAGCCAGTTGAAGATCTTCACGCCGGTCGGCACGGCGATGATCATGGTCATCACGCCGAAGAAGGCGTTGACGCCGGCGCTGGAGCCCATGGTGAAGAAGTGGTGCAGCCAGACGGTGAAGGACAGGACGCCGATCGCCGCCGTTGCATAGACCAGCGATTCGTAGCCGAACAGGCGCTTGCGCGAGAAGGTCGACACGACCTCGGAGAAGATGCCGAAGGCCGGCAGGATCAGGATGTAGACCTCCGGATGGCCCCAGATCCAGAACAGGTTGACGTAGTTCATCATGTTGCCGCCATGCGCATTCGTGAAGAAGTGCATGCCGGCGAGGCGGTCGAGGGCGAGGAGTCCGCAGGCCACGGTGATCGCCGGGAAGGCGAAGGCCATCAGGATCGAGGCGATGAGCGCGGTCCACACGAAGGGCGTCATGCGCATCAGGGTCATGCCCGGCGCGCGGCGCTTCAGGATCGTCACGATGAAGTTGATGCCCGACATGGTCGAGCCGATGCCCGATATCAGGATGGCCCAGATCCAGTAGTCGACGCCGACGCCGGGATTGTACTCGATGCCCGAATAGGGCGGGTAACCGGTCCAGCCGGCGGTCGAGAACTTGCCGATGACCAGCGAGACCATGACCAGCGCGGCACCGGCCGAGCTCAGCCACAGGCTGACGGCGTTCAGCCACGGGAAGGCCACGTCGCGCGTGCCGATCTGCAGCGGCACGATGACGTTCATCAGCCCGGTCATGAACGGCATCGCCATGAAGAAGATCATGATGGTGCCGTGCGAGCTGAAGATCTGGTCGAAATGCTCGGGCGGCAGGTAGCCGCCGCTGTTCAGCGCTATCGCCTGCTGGGCGCGCATCATCAGGGCGTCGACGAAGCCGCGCAGCAGCATGATCAGCGCCAGCACCACATACATGATGCCGATGCGCTTGTGGTCGACGCTGGTCAGCCAGTCGGTCCAGAGATACTTCCAGGCCTTCAGGTAGGTCAGCACGGCGGCCACCAGCAGCGCGCCACCCACGGTGATGAGGGCGCCGCCCGCGGCGATGGGGCTGTAGAACGGCAGGGCCTCGATCGTCAGTTTGCCGAACATCACCTATCTCCGGACCGGCGCGGACTGCGCGTGGCCGCTATGCCTGTATTTGTCGAGGATCGAGTCGAACAGCTTGGGCTCGACCGTCGAATAATAGGTGATGGGGTTGGCCCGGCTCTTTTCAGCCAGCGCCGGGTAGGTCGTGGCGTCCAGCCGCGCCCCGCCCTGCTTGGCGCGCGCCACCCAGGCGTCGAAGTCGGCCTGGCTCATGGCCTGGACCTCGAAATGCTGCTGCGAGTAGCCACCGCCGCTGTACTGGCTGTTACGGCCGACGAAGGTGCCGGGCTGGTCGGCCAGCATCTGCAGGCGCGTCTGCATGCCGGCCATGGCGTAGATCTGCCCGGCGAGCTGCGGCACGTAGAAGGAGTTCATCACCGTGTCGGAGGTGATGCGCAGGCTGACCGGCCGGCCCGCTGGAAAGACCAGCTGGTTCACCACGGCGATGCCCTGGTCGGGATAGATGAACAGCCACTTCCAGTCCTGGGCCACGACCTGGACGTCGAACGGCGCCTCCTTGGATTCGATCGGGCGGTAGGGATCGAGCCGGTGGGTGCTGCGCCACAGCAGGACGGCGACCGCGATGACGATGAGGGCCGGGATCAGCCAGGTGAGGGCGTCGATCCGGACCGAATTGGCCCAGGTCGGCGTGTACTTGGCGTTGGTGTTGGAGGCGCGGTACTTCCAGGCGAACCACAGGGTCAGGACAATGACCGGCACGATCACCAGCATCATCACGCAGAAAGCGTCGAACAGAAGATCACGCTCGGCCAGCGCGATCGGGCCCTTGGGATCGATCACGGCGGCCCGCTTGAGGTCGCAGGCGCCCATAAAAAGGGCCAGGCCGGCGGTTACCGCCGCTCCCCGCCATCGCGTTACAGCCAGCCTCACCATCCCCCGCCCGACCAATTGAACTGTCAGTGCAGAGTGGCGCTAGCTCTTGTGTTGAGCAACGTTTCTTTTGTTACGTTTAGGTCTTCTGACCAGCCGGCGCGGGCGTCGCGGCCGGAGGTGCTTTGCCCGCCGGATCCTTGATCGTGCAGACGTCGGCGCGAAGACGATCCTTCAACGCCGCGATCTGATCCTCGATCTGCTTGTTCGCGGTCTTCTGCTTCTCGATCTGCTCTTCGAGCGCCTTCACCTGCGCGGCATCGGGACCGGCCGGTGCAGGCGGTGCCGGGGGCGCAGGCAACTGGACGGCTACGTTCACGATCGGACGGTAAAAAAGATACCAGCCCAGTCCCAGACCGGCGGCGAGCAGGAAGAAGCCACCCACCAGCCCGCCCAGAATCCAGGGCCAGCGCGGCGCGGGCTGCGCAACGGGGATGGACTGCGTGGGAATCGAACGCTCGGGAGGCGGCAGGGCGTCGGCCATAGGGCAGTGAGGCTCCTTTGAAGGTCGCAGTCAACACCCGCCGCGCGGCGGAATTTGGGCGTCGCGAGGGCCTTGCGCGGGCCTCTTGCGCCGTCCGAACTGCGATATATGTGTATATGCACAGACTGGCGCCTCTCGACCCGCCGCACGACCGCGTCTAGGGTCGCCGCCACGAACAAGGAGAGTTCCATGACCGCATGCATCGTTGGCTGGTCCCACGGCAAATTCGGCAAGCTCGACGGCGAGACCAGCGAGTCGCTGATCGTCAAGGCGGCCTCCGAGGCCATCGCCCATGCCGGCATCGAGCCCAAGGACGTCGACGTGATCTACGTCGGCAACATGAACGGCGGCTTCGTGCGGCAGGAGTTCCACTCCTCGCTGCCGCTGCAGACCCATCCCGACCTGCGTTTCAAGCCCTCGACCCGGGTCGAGAATGCCTGCGCCACCGGCTCGGCCGCGATCCACATGGGCCTCAACACGCTGGCCGCCGGCAAGGCGCGCTTCGTCCTCGTGGTCGGCGTCGAGAAGATGACCGAACTCAACTCCGCACAAGCCGGCGAAGTCCTGATCAAGGCGTCGTATGTCGCCGAGGAAGCCACCATCGAAGCGGGCTTCGCCGGCATCTTCGGCAAGATCACCTCGGCCTACTTCCAGCGCTACGGCGACAAGTCCGACGCGCTCGCCAAGATCGCGGTCAAGGCGCACAAGAACGGCGCCAAGAATCCGTACGCCCACTTCCAGAAGGAGTTCGCCTACGAGTTCTGCCGCACGCCATCGGACAAGAACCCGTTCGTCGCCGGCCCGCTGAAGCGCACCGACTGCTCGCCCGTCACCGATGGCGCGGCGGCGGTGATCCTGACCGACGTCGGCACGGCGCTGGGCATGAAGCAGGCGATCGCCTTCCGCGCCGCCGAGCACGTCAACGACTTCCTGCCGATGAGCAAGCGCGACATCATCAAGTTCGAGGGGCCGCAGCTCGCCTGGCAGCGCGCACTGAAGTCCGCGCATCTCGACCTGCTCGACCTCTCCTTCGTCGAGAGCCACGACTGCTTCACCTCGGCCGAGCTGATCGAATACGAGGCGATGGGCCTCACCGCGCCGGGCGAAGGCGAGCGCGCCATCCACGAGGGCTGGGTCGAGCGCGACGGCAAGCTGCCGGTCAACGTCTCGGGCGGCCTCAAGGCCAAGGGCCATCCGGTCGGCGCCACCGGTGTCAGCATGCACGTGATGACGGCCATGCAGCTCTCCGGCACCGCGCCGGAAGGCCTGCAACTGCCGAAGGCCAGGCTGGGCGGCGTGTTCAACATGGGCGGCGCCGCGGTCGCCAACTATGTGAGCATCCTCGAGCCGCTGCGCTAGAACGCGTGCGCGCTGTCGGCCACCGCGAAAGCGACGCCATCCTGGGGGCCATGCGCCAGGTGGCGCTGGCCGGCGGCCATTCGATCACCTACGCCGACACGGCAAGCATCCTGGCGGCCGGACGCTATCTCCTGCGCCGCCACGGACTCACCGATCTCGGCACCTTGCCGGCGGCGGAGCCCGCCGACCTGGTCGCGACCCTGACGGACCGGTCGCTCGCCGAGGAGGCGGTGAAGTATCTCGCCATCATGGCGATGGTCGACGGCTCGCTCGACTCGAAGAAGCTGAAGCGCGTGCTGGAATATTCCCGCGCGCTCGACATCGAGGCCGACTATCTCACCGATCTCGTGGAGGCAGCCTCGGGCCATCTCGCCTGGGCCACCGCCGACATGTGGCGCAAGAACTTCGACAGCGTGCTGAGCCGCTCGTCCGAGGGTCTCGACCCGAACACCTGGATCCGGCCCTACGCCGGCACCAATGCCGATCCGGCCCTGGTCGCGCGCTACGAGGCGTTGGGCAAGCTGCCGCAGAGCAGCTTCGGCAAGGCGCTGTGGGACTTCGACAAGACCAACGGCTATCCCTTCCCCGGCGATCCGATGGCGCTGAACGCCGCCTTCGGCACGGCGCACGATTCGACGCATGTGATCTCGGGCTACGACACCAGTGCGCGCGGCGAGCTGCTCGTCTCGACCTTCACCGCCGGCATGCATCCGCTCAATCCGATGAGCGGCCACATCCTGCCGGTGATCTTCTTCTTCCACTTCGGCGAACAGCTGAACGATGTCGGCCATGCCGGCAAGGGCGGCCTCGATCCCGACGAGTTCTGGCACGCCTGGGCGCGCGGCGCGGCGATGACGACCGACCTCTTCGATCCGAAGTGGAGCGTCTGGGACTGGGTCGAGCACGATATCGACGAATTGCGCCACCATTGGAACGTGACGCCGCCGGGCCACCCGCGCTAGAAGCGCTGCCGTGGCCGACACCGATTTCGACATCGCGCTGACCGATGCACCGCCCGCCACCTTGCGCGACGAGCTGGGCCAGGGATTGCGCGCCTTCAATATCGAGCTGCTGGGGCCCATCGACGGCGCGCCGCTCGCGATCACGATCCGCGCCAAGGACGGGACATTGCTCGGTGGCCTCTACGGCCGCACCGGCTTTCGCCGGATGTTCGTCGAGCTGCTGTTTATCTCTGAGTCACTGCGCGGCAAGGGACTCGGAACGAAGCTGCTGCAACAGGCCGAAGCCGAAGCGAAGCGCCGCAACTGCCTCGGCGCCTGGCTGGAGACGCTCAACGCCGATGCGAAGCGCGTCTACGAGCGTAACGGTTACCGGGTGTTCGGGGAGATCCCCGACTACCCGCCCGGCAACACGCGCTATTTTCTTTCCAAGAACTTCTAGATGAGAAGGATCCCTCACTTCGTTCGGGATGACACCTCTTGTGTCATCCTGAGCGCAGCGAAGGATCCTTAACTCATATCTTCAGTTACACCACCGGGCTCGCGCCGCCGTCGACGTTGATGGCGACGCCGGTAATGAAGGAGCCCGCGTCGGAGCAGAGGAAGCAGGCCATGCGGGCGAATTCCTCGGCCTTGCCCATGCGACCGAGCGGGATGCGGCCCTTGGCCATGCCGGCCAGGAACTCCTCGTAGGTCTTGCCCTCACCGGCCGGCCCCTTGTGGCGGCGCTGCCACTGGTCGCTCTCGATCAGGCCGACCAGCATGGCGTTGACGAGGATGTTGTCCTTGGCCAGCTCCTGGCTCATCGCCTTGGTGAGCGCGAGGCCCGCCGCACGGCTGACGCTGGTCGGCGTCGAGTTGGCGGTCGGGGCCTTGGCGCCGATGTTCAGCACGTTGACGATGCGGCCCCACTTGCGCTCGCGCATGCCGGGGATCGCCGCGCGGGCGAGACGGATCGCAGCGAACAGCTTGAGGTCGAGGTCGCCCTGCCAGTCCTCATCGGTCACCGTCTCGAACGACTTGGCGTGGCTGATGCCGGCATTGTTCACGACGATGTCGACCTTGCCGAACTCGGCCTCGATCTTCTTGAACGTGTCGGCGATCGGCGCGGCCTGCGAGACGTCGCAGGAATAGGCCTCGATCTTGATGTTGGCCTTGCCGGCCGCCTTCTGCACTTCGGCCTTGGCGGCGGTCAGCGCGTCCTGCTTGCGGGCCAGCAGCGCGACCGATGCGCCCGACGCGGCGAATTCCTTGGCCATCGCCAGGCCAAGGCCGGTGCTCGCGCCGGTGATCACGGCCACGCGGCCATCCATACGTACGTCCATCTTGTCCTCCCGAAATCGGCAAAATCGGGCGACACCTTATCCATCGATCAGCGCGGCAGCGAGTCCGCTGCGTATTGCTGGGCGAACTCGGCGCTGGGCGGGATCGGCTTGATCACGTCGATAGCGATGCCGTTGGGATCCTCGGTGATGAAGTGCCGCTGGCCGAAAGCCTCGTCCCGCAGGGTGAGATGGATCCTGAGCCCTTCCGCCCGCGCCTTGGCATAGAGCGCATCGACATCGTCGACCTCGAAGTTGATCAGCACGCCCGAGGCCTTCTTGCGGAACGGCGCGGGGATCGTCTCGTGGCGATAGTCGAGGATCGCGAGGTTCGCCTTGTCCGATGCAGTGCTGGTGAGATGCACGTACCAGTCGGCCTCGAAGACGCGGCGGAAGCCGAAATGTTTCTCCCAGAAGGCGGCGGTGCCGGCGACGTCGTCGGTGCAAAGCACGGTGTAGAAGTCCTTGAGCTGCATTGCCCTCTCCTTCGTTGCGATTTACATACAGACTGTATGTGATGTGTCGTCATTTAGATACAGGTTGTATGTATGTCAAGACCCCGGACCCAGGCGGAGCGGCTGGCCGCGACGCGCGCGATCCTGCTGAAGGAGGCCCGGTCGATCTTCGCCACCTCGGGCTACGAGGCCGCCTCCACCGAGGAGATCGTGAAGCAGGCCAAGGTGACGCGCGGCGCGCTCTATCATCACTTCAAGGACAAGCGCGCACTGTTCGAGGCCGTCGTCGTTGAGGTCGCGCGCGAGATCGCGGGCTCGATCGACGAGATGGCCGAGCCCGCCCCCGATCCGTTGCAGGCGCTGATCGACGGGACGCGCGGCTTCCTCGATGCCTGTCTCGATCCCGCGGTGCGACGCATCTACCTGATCGATGCGCCCGCCGTACTGGGCTGGCATCGCTGGCGCGAGATCGACGCGCCGCATGGCGTGCGCACGCTGCGCGAGGGCGTGACCGCGGTGCTCGCAGCGCGGCCCGACCAGAGCCTCGATGTCGAGCCGATCACCTTCCTGCTCTCCGGCGCGTTCAACGAAGCCGCTTTGTGGATCGCCGAGGCGAAGGACGAAAAGGCGGCGCGTCGCGAGATGGATCGCACGCTCATCCAGCTCCTGGAACGCCTGTTCGGTTCGCCCATCGAACCGTCTCGACCATCGCGAGCGCGCAGCCGGGGATAGAAGAGCATCGAGCCGTTGATGTGCGGCGCGCCCCGTGTTGCACTTCGCCCCCAACAAAGAGAGAGCGTCGCGGATGGACCCCTACCGTTTCGGCTATTCCCCGATCGTCGAACGACCGAAGCTTTCCTGGCCCAACAACGCGCGGGTCGCTGTGTGGGTCTGTCCCAACATCGAGCACTATGAATATCTTCCGGCCGAGGTCCGCGTGCGCAACCCGTGGCCGCGCATGCCGCATCCCGACGTGCTGGGCTATGGCGGCCGCGACTACGGCAACCGGGTGGGCCTGTGGCGCCTGTTCGAGGTGCTGGACAAGCACAATGTCCGCTGCACCGTCTCGCTGTCGATGTCGGTGATCGAGATGTATCCCGAGATCCTCGAGGCGATGGAAGCGCGCCGCTGGGAGTATATGAGCCACGGCTACTTCAACACGCGCTATCACTGGGGCTACGAAGAACAGGAAGAGCGCGAGGTCATCGAGCACAGCAAGGCGACGCACTTGCGGCTCACCGGCCGCAAGCTGCGCGGCTGGTTCTCGCCCGCCGTCTCCAACACGCTGAACACGCCCGACCTCGTGAAGGAAGCCGGCCTCGACTATTTCTGCGACTTCTATCACGACGACCAGCCGACACCGCTCGCGACCAAGCACGGGACGCTGATCCACGTCCCCTATTCGATGGATATCAACGACGCGATGATCTACCGCCAGCCGGTCGAGGCCGAGGAATTCGCCCAGATGATCATCGACCATTTCGACACGGTCTATCGCGAGGGCGGCGAGAACGGACGCGTGATGTGCATCGCGCTGCATCCCTACATGATGGCGGCGCCGCACCGGCTGAAGCATCTCGACCGCGCGCTGTCCTACATCCGCAAGCACAAGGATGCCTGGGTCTGCACCGCCGAGGAGATCCTCGACTGGTACACCGCGAACGGACTGGGGCCTTACCAGCAGCATCTCGGGAAGGAGGCGTAGGATGAGCGCTCCCATTTCCAAGAACCCGCCGCCGCTGTCCGCCGGGATGGACAATCCCTGGTACGACTATGTTCCGTACCCGAAGCGACCCAAGCTCAACTGGCCGCGCAACGCGAGGGTCGCCTTCTACGTCGTGCTGCACCTCGAATATTACGAGCTGCTGCCGCCCGAGGGCATCGTGAAGGACAGCCGCTTCACCGGCGAGTTCGGCGTCTACAATCCCGACTACCGCACCTGGACGCAGCGCGAGTACGGCAACCGCACCGGCATCTTCCGCGTCCTCGACGTGCTCGACCGCTACCAGATCCGGGCCGGCGTCGCGGTCAATGCCATGGCGGCGGAGCGCTATCCGTTCCTGATGGAGCAGTTCAAAAAGCGGAACTACGAGATCATCGGACACGGCGTCTCCGCCAACCGCATGATCAGCTCGAAGATGAGCGAGGCCGAGGAGAAAGAGGAGATCGCGACCTCGATCGCCGCGCTCGAGAAGGCCACGGGCATGGCGCCCAAGGGCTGGCTCGGCCAGGAATATGGCGAGAGCCAGCGCACGCCGAAGCTGCTGGCCGATGCGGGCATCGATTACGTCCTCGACTGGCCCAATGACGACCAGCCCTATCCGATGCATGTCGGCGAGGGTCGCAAATTCGTCTCGATGCCCAACCAGCCGGAATGGGACGACGTGCAGCAGCTCTGGCTGCGGCGCATCAACACCACGCGTTATCCCGACATCGTGGGCGACGCCTTCGAGCTTCTGCATCACGAGGGCGGCCAGGTGTTCAGCCTGTCGATCCATCCCTGGCTGATGGGCATGGCGCATCGCATAAAATATCTCGACGAAGCGCTGCGCCGCGTCGAGCGCTTCGGCAATGTCTGGCAGGCGACGCCGGGCGAAATCGCCAGGCACTACGCTGACACGATGATGGGCCGACACGAGGATGGGCTGAGCCGGTGAGCGGCTTCTGGCTCGACACGCTGGTCGACTTCCTGGTGGGCTTCCGCTTCGAGACGCTGAAGCCCGCCACCGTCGAGCAGACCTCCTACGTCATCCTCGACACGGTCGGCGCCATCTTGGGCGGCGCGGCCGAGCCCGAGATGCGGGCCCTCACCGCCAAGCTCACCGTCAGCCCCGTGGGCGAGGCCTCGGTGATGGGCACCGGCAAGACCGCCGTCTCGGCCGCCGCCGCCTTCCTGAACGGCACCGCCGGCACCTTCCTCGAAATGGACGAGGGCAACCGCTTCGCCAAGGGCCATCCCTCGATCCACGCGCTGCCCGCCGTCTGGGCCCTGGCCGAGATCAAGGGCCTGTCCGGCAAGAACGTGATGGAAGCGCTGGTGCTGGGCTACGAGGTCGGCGCGCGCATCGGCATCGCCGCCGCGATGCGGCCCAACATGCATCCGCACGGCACCTGGGGCACGGTAGGCGCCGCCGTCGCGGTGGCGAAGCTGCTGGGCTACGACGCGGCGCAGATGCGCGAGACGATCAACGTCGCCTCCTCCCTGACGCTTGCCTCCTCCAAGCGCACCATGCTGGAGGGTGGCACGGTGCGAAACGCCTATGCCGGCATCTCCAACCGCATGGCCCTGATGGCGATCGACCTCGTCGAGGCCGGCTTCATCGGCGAGCGCGATGGCCTGTCCAGCGTGTTCGGCAAGGTCGTGTCGGAGCGCTTCGACACGGCGCGCATGATCGACGGGCTCGGCCGCGACTGGCAGATCGACCAGAACTATTTCAAGCTCCATTCCTGCTGCCGCTACAATCACGGCGCGCTCGATGCGCTCGACATCCTGCTCGCGAAGGAAGCGGTCGCCGCCGACGCGGTCGAGCGGATCGACGTCGCGAGCTACCTCTACGCCGCCGAGCTCGACGACCAGGCGCCCCGCAACACGCTGGCCGGCAAGTTCTCGGTGCCCTTCGCCGTCGCCACGCGCCTCGTGCGCGGCTCGTCACGGGTCGAGAACTTCACCTGGGACGCCGTGCGCGACGAGAAGGTCCAGGCCCTCGCCAAGTGCGTCTTCGTGGTCGAGGACAAGGCGATGACGGCCAGGCTCCCGCAGTTCCGGCCGGCGCGCGTCGACGTCCGGCTGCGCGATGGCCGCACGCTCACCGCTGCCGTCGAGGCCAATCGCGGCGACGACCAGGATCCCTATTCGCGCGACGAACTTAACGGCAAGTTCTTCTCCCTGACCGCGCGGATGCTGCCGCATGAAGCAGCCGACGATATCAGAAAGAAAATCCTGATGCTGGATCGCATCGCCGACATACGCTCGGTCTTCGCGCGCTGACCAAAACTTTCTCGACGTGCGCTCAAAGGCAGAGACCAAAGGTCCCTCACTTCGTTCGGGATGACAATTTTACCGAGGTTGGCGCAGTGCGCCGCTGCGGAAAACGCTGTCATCCCGAACGAAGTGAGGGACCTTTGGGCCACATACGATGGCCCTGTCATTCAGATGGAAAGTGCCACATCTACACGGCCTCGCCGGCTACCCAGCCGCTCGACCAGGCCCACTGGAAATTGTAGCCGCCGAGCCAGCCGGTGACGTCGACCGCTTCGCCGATCGCAAAGAGGCCGGGCACCTTCTTCGCCTCCATCGTCTTCGATGAGAGGCCGCCGGTATCGATGCCGCCCAGCGTGACCTCCGCCTTGGCGTAGCCCTCGGTTCCATTAGGCGTGAACGTCCAGCCATTCAATCGCCCGGCCAGTGTTTCGAGATCGCGGTCACGCTGATTGGCCATGATGCCTTCGGGCGCAAGGCTTTGCGCCAGGCGCTGCGGCAGGATTTCTGCCAGCACCGTGCGCAGCTCGGCCTTGGGCCGCGTGCGCTTGCGCTCCTTCAGGAACGATGCGGCATCGAGATCGGGCAAAAGGTTGACGACGATTTCCTGTCCGGGCTTCCAGTAGGAAGACACCTGCAGGATCGCCGGCCCCGACAGGCCGCGATGGGTGAACAGGAGCGCCTCGCGGAAGCGAGCGCGGCCGCAGCGCGCTTCGACCCCGAGCGACACGCCGCTGATCTCCGGCACGGGAAGCGTGAGCGGCACCAGTGCCGGTCGCGTCTCGGTGACACGCAGCTTGAAGTGGCGCGCCACCTCGTGCGCCAGGCCGGTCGCGCCCATCTTCGGGATCGAGAGCCCGCCGGTCGCCAGCACGACGGAGGCGGCGGAGAAATCGCCATGGTCGGTCGCGACCGTGAAGCGGTCCGCCTTCTCGACGCGCGTCACCTTGTGCGCGACCCGAACGTCGACGCCGACCGCGGCGCATTCGTCGAGAAGCATCGCCACGATCTGCCGGGCCGAGCCGTCGCAGAAGAGCTGGCCCAGCGTCTTCTCGTGCCAGGCGATGCGGTGCCTGTTCACCAGCTCGATGAAATCGTGCTGCGTGTAGCGGGCCAGCGCCGATTTGCAGAAATGCGGATTGGCCGAGAGGAAGGCCTCGGGCCGCGCCTCGAGATTGGTGAAATTGCAGCGCCCGCCGCCCGAGATCAGGATCTTCTTGCCGACCTTCTCGGCATGGTCGAGCAGCAGGACCTTGCGGCCGCGCTGCCCCGCCCGTATCGCGCACATCAAGCCCGCGGCGCCGCCGCCCAGGACGACGACGTCGAAGGCCTGGCTCACGCCAGCGCCTTGCCCATGATCCAGAGCGCGGCGGCCAGGCCCGCGATGGCGCCGGCCACGGAGCCGCCGACATAGAGCGCCGCCATCAGATATTCATGCCGCTCCCACAGCAGCACCGTGTCGAGCGAGAAGGCGGAGAAGGTCGTGAAGCCGCCCATGACGCCCGTGGCCAGGAACAGCCGGTAATGGGCGGCCGCCCCGACGCGCTCGGCGAACCAGCCGGTGATCAGGCCCATCACAATCGAACCCACGATGTTGATCACCAGCGTGTGCCAGGGGAAGTGCGAGCCCAGCAGCCGCGCCACCCAGATGTTCATGCCGTGGCGCGCCGCACCGCCGATGCCGGCGCCCACGAACACGATCAGGTAGCTCATCACCGGCCGCCTCCGAACTTGGTCTTCCAGTCCGGCAGGGCGTTTGCGAAAGGCAGCGCCGTCGCCTCGTAGACACCCCGTGCCACAGCGCGCGCGAGGCAGTCGGCCGCCGCCGTACCCAGTTCCATCAGGACCCTCGGATCGCCGCCCGCCCCGGCCCGGCCGGTCGCCGCCGCAAAGACCGTGTCGCCGTCGTTGGGCGCATGAACCGGCCGCAACGACTTGGAGAGGCCGTCATTGGCCATGATGGCGAGGCGCTTGCACCCGGCCTTGGTGAGCTTTGCATCGGTGGCAACCAGAGCGATGGTCGTGGCCGTCACCGGCAGCGGCTGGCCCTTGAAGCGCAGCTTCAGCGCATCGTCGGGCAGCTTTTGCGGCCAGCCGAGACCGCCGAACTCGTCGCCCTGCTCGTAGGCGCCGGCCCAGAAATGCGCACTGCCGCCGATCGTGGCCGCGCCCACCGCGTTCACCGCCACGAGCGCGCCGACGGTGAAGCCCTGGCTGGTCTTCATGCTGGCCGAGCCCAGGCCGCCCTTCAATCCGGCCGTGGTCGCACCGACACCGGCGCCGGCCGTGCCCAGCGCGAAATCCTCTGCGGCGACCAGCGCGGCATCGCGGCCGAGATCCCAGTAGGGCGGCTTGTGCTTGACCGGCTCGCGCATCCAGTCCTTCTCGCCGCCGTTGATCAGGTCGAACAGGATTGCCTGCGCCACGACCGGAATCGCGATCCCGCCAAAGGTCCGGCCCTGGCCGCGCTGGCACAGCACCGCCGAGGTACCGCCGGCCGCGTCGAGCCCATAGACCGAGCCGCCCGACAGGACGATGGCGTCGATCGCCTGCCCCACCATTTCCGGTTCGAGCGACGTGCCCATGCGGTCGCCCGGCGCGCCGCCCAGGGTCGAGATGCTGGCGACCGCGCCCTGCTCGAAGATCGCCACGGTGGCGCCGGTCGCGGCGCGCATGTCCTGGGCGTTGCCGACCAGCACGCCCGGGACGTCGGTGATCAGGTTCCTCACGTCAGGAACTCGCCGCCGTTCACATGGATCGTCTGCCCGGTGATGAAGGTGCCCTCCGGCCCGACCAGCAGCCGCACCATGGAAGCGATCTCCTCGACCGTGCCGAAGCGCTTCAAGGGAATGGGACGGTTCACGCGATTGGCCGGCGCCGCGCCCGCCGAGGCGCCGCGCGTCGTGTCGATGGCGCCCGGCGCCAGCGCGTTGCAGGTGATCCTGTGCGGCGCCAGTTCGACCGCCAGCGCCCGCATCAGCCCTTCGAGGCCCGACTTGGAGGCCGAGACGTGGCAGCGGTTGGGCGTGCCGACATGGGTCGAGATACCGGACAGGGCCACGAAGGCCCCGCCGCCGCGCGCCACCATCTGCGGCACGATCGCCTTGCCCAGCAGGAAGGCGCCGTCGAGCGCCACCGACATGATCTCGCGCCATTCGTCGAACGACATGTCGAGGAAGGAGGTCTGGCGGCGCAGGCCGGCATTGCTGACCAGGATGTCGACGCCGCCGAACTTCGCCGCGGCCTCGGCCGCGATGCGGGGCGGCACGGCCGGATCGGACACGTCGCCCATCGCCGCCAGCGCCTTGCCGCCGGCCGCCTCGATCTCGGCCACCACGGCATCGACCGCCGCCTTGTCCGAACGGCCGTTGACCACGATGGCCGCGCCGTCGCGTGCCAGGGTCAGTGCGATCGTGCGACCGATATTCTTGCCCGCGCCCGTCACGAGCGCGACTTTGCCTTGAAGAGGTAACGACATGCGATCTCCGCCGAGGATTTGGCGGACCCTAACGACCAAAGCGGCGTTTCGGCAAATACTTCAGGTATCCCGGTCATGGTGACGGATCGATCGGCCCTGCAGTCTGTACGCATCGATGCCAGACCGCAGGAGGACATCATGAAAAAGTTTCTGGTCGCCGCGAGCCTGCTCGCGCTCACCGTCCCGCTGTACGTCCGGGCGGCCGACGATCATCACGCCACCGTCCAGCCCGAGGCGCTGAAATGGGTCGCGCCGGCCGCGTACGGCAAGGGCGCGCAGTTCGCCATCGTCAAGGGCGACCCGACCAAGGAAGGACTGTATGTCGTGCGCCTGAAGGTGCCGGCCGGCTTCAGGATTCCGGCGCACACCCATCCCAACGACGAGAACGTCACCGTGCTGTCCGGCAGCTTCAACATCGGCACCGGCGACAAGCTCGACGAGAAGAAGGGCGAGAAGGTGAAGGCCGGCGGCTACTCCTTCGTCGCCAAGGGCATGACGCATTATGCCTGGTTCACCGAGGAGACCGAGCTTCAGCTCCACGGCATGGGCCCGCAGGGCATCACCTACGTCGATCCCAACGACGATCCGCGCAAGGCCAAGTAAAGCTTTCGCCCGCTACGCGGCCTTGTCGGGCCGCGTAGCAACGCGGGCGTCGCCGGTCAGCCGGCGACGATGTAGGCCTTCAGCGCCTCGGTCTCGTGACGGGCTTCCTCGAGGCGAGCCTTCACGACGTCGCCGATCGAGACGAGGCCGAGCAGCTCGCCATGGCGCACCACCGGCAGGTGACGGAAGCGTCCGCGCGTCATCTGCTCCATCACATGGTCGATGGAATCGTCGGGATCGCAGGTCACGACGTCGCGCGTCATGATCTTGCCCGCCTCGAAGTCCATGGCGGCCGCGCCATGGCTCGCGAAGGCACGCACGAGGTCACGCTCCGAGACGATGCCGGCGACCGAACCCTCGGCGTCGAGCACCAGCACCGAGCCGATGCGACGTGTGCTGAGTTGCTGGGAAATCTGGGCGACCGAGGTACCCGGCGTGATCGTGTAAACAAGACCGCCCTTACGCGACAGGATATCGGAGACGAACATGGCTTCCCCCCTCTGTGGTCGATAGGTCTGGTAAACAAGCCAACGCTGTGGCGCGGAGCGAAGTTGCGGGCGATAAAGCCCCTCATGAACGATACTCGATCGGCCCTCGTCCTCTTCTCCGGCGGTCAGGATTCCACCACGTGTTTGGCCTGGGCGCTAGAGAGATTCACACATGTTGAGACGGTCGCTTTCGACTACCGTCAGAGGCACCGGATCGAGCTGGATCAACGGCTGGTGGTGCTGAACGAGGTCCGGCGCCTCTTCCCACAATGGGCGGACCGGCTGGGCGAAGACCATTTCATCGACATGGGCGTGCTGGGACAAATCAGTGACACGTCGCTGACCCGCGATGTCGCCTTCGCGATGGAGAAGGACGGCCTGCCCAACAGCTTCGTGCCCGGCCGCAATCTCCTGTTCTTCACCTTCGCCGCGGCGATCGCCTGGCGCCGCAACATCCGCAACCTGGTCGGCGGCATGTGCGAGACGGATTTCTCGGGCTATCCCGACTGCCGCGACAACACGATCAAGGCGCTGCAGGTGACGCTCAATCTCGGCATGGATCGCAGCTTCGTGCTGCACACGCCGCTGATGTGGCTCGACAAGGCCGAGACCTGGGGCCTTGCCAACGAGCTGGGCGGCCCGCCGCTGGTCGACCTGATCCTGGAACACACGCACACCTGCTACGACAGCGTGCGCGGCCCGCGGAACGACTGGGGTTACGGTTGCGGCGAATGCCCCGCGTGCAGCTTGCGCAAGCGGGGCTTCCAGGCCTGGCGCGAGGGCACGCCCTCGATCTAATGAAGGCTAGCGGCCGCCCGCGAGCTGACGGGCGCCGGTGAGGTTCCGCTGTATGTTCGGTAGCTGGTTCTGCGCATAGCGGCGCAGCGTGCCGTTGCCGCCGTCCTGCGAGTAGGCGCCGTACTGGGCATTGGCATCGATGTGCGCGGCGAGCTGGGCGTTGGCGTAGGCCGTGTCGAATTCGACGCCTTCGAGCACGTTCAGGCGCTGCAAGGTGGCGACCCAACCCGGCGTGTTGCTGGGATCGGGCGCGTAGGAGACGCCGGCTTCCGAACGCGACCGGGTGAGGACCTGCGCGGCCTCGGTGTGGTCCGCGACCATACGGGTGGCGAAGCCGCGGATGTTCTCGTTGCCCGACTTGGCAAGCGCCAGCCGGCCCGAGGCGATCTCGAAGTCATTGAACTGCTGGGCGAAGCCCACGAAGCGCGAGTCCGGCAGCGCATCGACAGCGAAGGCACGGGTGGCATAGACGGCCGGCAAGGCGGCGATGCCGAGCAAGATCGAGCGGCGGGCGATGGGCTGCATGAGAATCTCCTGAATTGTGTGCGTTAGAACGCAACCATTCCGCGCGGGTTCCACGCACCCGCCGGACCTGCTAGGAGCGCGGGCATGAATTTGTCCAAGCGGGCCAAGCTGGTGGGCCTTGCCTACTTCCTGGGCTTCATCGCCTGCATTCCGCTCGCCAACTGGATGATCGGGAATGTCGGCGCCGTCTGCGTGCCGCAGGGACCGTGCCTGGTGCCGGTCTGGCCCTGGGGTCCGGACGACAAGCCGCTGATGGCGCCGTCGGGCGTACTGATGATCGGGCTGGCGCTGGTCCTGCGCGACCTCGTGCAGCGAAGGCTCGGCCGCGGCGTGGCGCTCACCGCCATCGTGGCGGGGGCCGCCCTGTCGGGCGCCGTCGCGCCGCCGCAGCTCCTCGTCGCCTCGACCGCGGCCTTCCTGCTCTCCGAACTGGCCGACTTCGCCGTCTACACGCCGCTGCAATCGCGTGGCCTCGTGATGGCCGTCCTGGCCTCGAGCGTCGTCGGCCTGATCGCCGACAGCATCCTCTTCCTGTGGCTGGCCTTCGGCAGCCTCGAATATCTGGCCGGCCAGATCCTGGGCAAGCTCTGGATGGTGCTGCTGGCCCTTCCTTTCATTCACTGGATTCGCAAACGGGAGTTGTCGACATGAGCCTTTCCCTCCTTCCGGTCGACGACAGGGTTTCCGTTTCCGGCCAGCTGGACGCCGGCGACATGAAGGAGCTCGCCGCGGCGGGCTTCGTCGCGGTGGTCAACAACCGGCCCGATGGCGAGGCCTTCTTCGGCCAGCCCAGGACGGCCGACCTGCGCGCCGCCGCCGAAGCATCCGGACTGAAATTCCTCGACCTGCCCTTTCCCGGCCCGCGCGCGACGCCCGACCAGGTCCGCGCCTTCGCCGACCTGCTGGCCTCGGGCGATGGCCGGATCGTGGCCTATTGCAAGAGCGGCATGCGCTCGGCGCTGCTGTGGGGCGCGGCCTCCATTGCCAACGGCCGCTCGCTGGAACAGGTGCTGCAGGGCGCGCGCAATGCCGGGCAGGAGTTGAGCGGCGTCGCCGAACTCATGACCGGTCTCGCGCAGGCCGCACGCGCCTCGTGAACTGCGGCCAAAGCCGCCGACCGAAAGAGTTGGCTTGCACCGGACGCGCCGCCGCTCCTTAATCGCGCGTCCTGAAGACCCTTGGGGGAAGTCCATATGTTGAAGTCGATTCTGGCCGTGTCCGAAGGCGGTCCCGATGCCGCGATGTCGTTCCGGCTGGCCGCCCGTGTCGCCGGCATTTTCGACGCCACCGTGGACGCGCTGCACCTGCCGGTCGGCCCGGCCGGAGGTGCCGTCGGCGGCCTGGCCATGAGCGGCGAGGCGATGCCCCTGATCATGAACCTCGACGACGAGCGCCTCGAGGAGCGCGCCAAGGAGTCGGAGCGTGCCTACAAGGAAGTGCTCGGCGCCAATGCCGGCTCGACCTACACCGCCGCCGAGACCGCGACGCTCGACACGCTGGTTGCGATGGGCCGCTGCTCGGACCTGCTGGTGCTCGGCCGCCCGGGCTCCGATCCCGAGAACGTCGCGCCCGCCACCGTCGAGGCCGCCATCCATGAATGCGCCCGAGCCGTCATGATCGCGCCACCGAACGCCGGCACCGGCGGCTTCGACTCGGTCATCGTCGCATGGAACGGCAGCTTCCAGGCCGCCCGCGCCGTTGAATATTCCCTTCCCTTCCTCGCCAAGGCGAGCGCCATCACGATCCTGGTCGTCGGCTCCAAGGCCGACGATGTCGGCGCCTCCTACCTCGCGCGCAATCTCGGCCGCCACGGCATCAAGACCACCATCGACGCCATCGATCCCGGCGCGGTGTCGGGTCGCGCGCGCGGCCGCGCCCTGCTCGACTACACGCACGGCAAGGGCTCCGACCTGCTGGTGATGGGCGCCTATGGCCGCGGCCAGGTGCTGAGCTTCCTCGGCCTGGGTGGCGCCACAGGCAAGGTGATCTCGTCCTGCCGAGTGCCGTTGCTGATGGCGCACTGAAGAAGAGTAAGGATCCTTCGCTTCGCTCAGGATGACACCTGTTTTCAAGCGGTTGTCATCCTGAGCGGAGCGAAGGATCCTTAGCTTTTACTCAAGCGCTTAGTTCACCGCCTCGCGCTCAAGCGCCGCCGCGAGATTGTCGAACAGGCCCCGCGTACCTTCCTCGCGGGCGCTGCAACTGTCGTGGCCGTCGAGGAACACGACCTGCTCGGTGTAGACGAGCTTCGTTCCCTTGCCGTCCGGCCTGAACTCGGTGGTGCCAAGCGAGACCGATATGCGGGTCTCCCCCATGTACATCTCGTAGCTCATCACGATGCGCTCGTTCGGCACGATGTCCTGATAGAGACCGTTGAAGGTATGAACCGGCCCGCCCGGCGGGCCGCCGCTCACGCTCTCGCGGCCACCGACCCTGAAGTCGAGCGTGTGGTTGGACGATTCCCAGTCCTCGGGGCCGACGAACCAGCGTCCTTTTGCCTTGGGATCGGCATAGGCATGGAAGACGCGCGCGGGCGCGGCGGGAAAGCGCCGCTCGATGGTGAAGGTGGCGTGCGTGGTCGAACGTTTGGTCACGATCTCCTCCTTGGCTTGGTCTCGGCCAGCAAGGCACCGAGCCGGTCGAAGCGGCGCTCCCAGCTCGCGCGCCGCTCGCCGATCCAGCGTTCGGCCGCAGTCAGGACTTCGGGTTCGATACGGCAGGTCCGGACGCGCCCCACCTTCTGGGAGCGCACCAGGCCGCTCGCCTCGAGCACGGCCAGGTGCTGCACCACCGCCGACAGGGTCATGTCCAGCGGCTGTGCCAGCTCGCTCACCGACGCCGGTCCCCGGCTCAACCGCTCGACCATGATCCGCCGCGCCGGATCGGACAGGGCCTGGAAGGCCAGATCGAGCGGCAGGGAAGCTGACGCATTATTGTTAAGCATTCACTTAAGTATCAATTCCGCGAGGTCGCGGCAAGCCTCCCTTGAAGGAAGCCGCCGGCCGACTATCTCGAACGGCACATTCCATGTTGCTCGAGGAGGACGTGGTCATGGACGTCGTGGAAACCCACCGGCCGCCGCAGCCGGCCCCCGTCTGGCCGACGCCAGCGGAAGAACCGTCGGAGCGTGACTGCCTGCCCGGCGAGACTCCGACCGAAGAAGAAGTGCCCTTCGTTACGCCGCCGCAGATGCCCTGGCCGAGGATCCTGCCCGGCCTCTGACGAAGCTCAGGGGCAGGCGCCGGCGCCCTGCGTCACGACCTGCGGATCGCTGCAGGCGCTGCAGGCGTTGCTGTAGGTCTTGCGCGTGCCATCGCGAAGCTGGCCGCAGGCCGGGCGATAATCCTTGGTGCACATCTGCGGCCGCGGATCGGCGCAGGGGCCGCCGGCCACCGGCAGCGACTCGGGCGCCAGCTCGGCGCGGGTCAGGCGGAACAGGAACGGCTGGGTCCGGTACTCGCTCAGCGTGCCGAACATGAAGATCCTGGAGCCGACCGCGGGCGGCGGGCTGAGCGGGCGTGTCATCACGACTTCCAGGTCGACGAGATTGCCGGCCTGGGCTTCCTCTGTGATCGCGCCTTCGATGCGCTCGGGCGTGACGGAGATCACCTTCATCCCAAGCTTCAGCCGCTGGCCGCCCTGCTGCCTGTCGCCGATTGCCTTCCACACCGCCTCGGCCGCGCGCTTGTTGGCCGGGCTGACGTCGCGATGGCGCAGCACGAGCACCCATTGCGCCGGCGTCAGCTTGGACGGCTCGTTGTCCTCGAGGATCTCCAGCGCCCGTTCGGGCGGCGTCATGGCGCGCGGGATCGACTTCTTGAAGTTGGCGGGCGGTGCGCTCTCATTGGCAACCCGCGTCACGATGCCGTCCCAGCCCTCCTCGCTGCCGCGATAGACGCTGTAGCGCGAGCGGACATAGCGATCGATGTCCTGTGCCGCCGAGTCGTTCCTCGCAGCCTTGGCGATGGCGATCGCCCGGGCACCGTACCAGAAGCCCAGCGCATCGACCGGCGAGCCTTCGAGCTGGGCCACCGAATACTGATAGACGTCCTGCAGGCTGGTCGGGTCGGCGGCCACGGCCAGGCGATAATAGTCGCGCGCCTTGTCGTAGTCCTTCGCCTGCAGCGCCGCGAAGCCCAGCACGCCGTTGAAGACGCCCGCCATCTGCTCCTTGACCTGCTCGAAGCCGGCATCGTCGAGCAGCGCGGGCTTCTGCCACTTGGGCATCACCGCGAGGCCGCGCTCCGATGCCGTGACCGCCGCCGCCAGCGCCCCCGCTTCGCCGCCCGAGGCTTTCAGACGTCCGACATAGGCCCGATTGGCCAGCGCGCGCACATTGTCGGGATCGACCTGCAGGAGGCGTGCGACCAGCACGTCGGCCTTGGCCGGCTGGCCGGCGGCCTGCCAGGCGGAGATGGCCTGCTCATGGGCGTCCAGCCGCAACACGCTGCCGGGATACCAGGCAATGAACACTTCCATCGCCTGCGCCTTGCGGGCGGGATCCTTGGTGTTCAGCGCCGTCATGTAACTGTCGTACTCGGCGGGATTGGTGAAAGCGCTGCGCTGCATCTGGCCGGCGTTCTGACCGGTCGTCTGGGCTGGGGCCTGGGACGGCGCCGGGGTGGCGGGCGTTTGCGGCGGTGTCTGGGCGGCAACATTGAACGACGCGGCGGCGCATGCCGTCGCGACAACGATAGCCAACCACCGCCATGCCGCCATTCCCGACTCCTCCCCGATCACGCGCTGTGTTGCAAGGCCCATCTCGACCCTGAATTGCCGTGACGATTTGGGCGAATTAAGGCAATGTTCCGAACGTAGTTTTGAGTGGGGTTGACGATGAAAGACCGGCGTTCGACGGCATCCATGCTCGTCGCTGCGGTGCTTTGGGCTGCCTGCAGCACGGCGCCCGCTCTCGCACAGCAAGGCGCCCCACCCCCCGCCGTCCTCGTCCAGCCCGCCGAGATGAAGCCGATCGCCGACCAGGCCGAGTTCATCGGCCGGGTCGCCGCCGTCGACAAGGTCGAGCTGCGCGCCCGGGTGAAGGGCTTTCTCGGACCGCGCAAGTTCGCCGACGGCGACCAGGTCAAGAAGGACCAGGTCCTCTTCACCATCGAACCCGAGACCTACCAGGCCTCGGTCGACCAGAAGAAGGCCCAGCTCGATGCCGCGCGGGCGGCGCTGGCCAACGCCGAGGTGCAGCTGAAGCGCGCCGCCGAGCTGCTGCGCACCAACACCGGCACCCAGGTCACCTACGACCTGCGGCTCTCCGAGCAGCTCCAGGCCAAGGCGCAGGTCGAGGACTCCAGCGCGCAGCTCCGCGACGCCGAGCTCCAGCTCTCCTACACCGAGATCAAGTCGCCGATCGATGGCCGCGTCGGCCGCGCCGCCTTCTCGCCGGGCAACCTCGTCAGTCCCGATTCGGGCGTGCTGGCCACCGTGGTGAGCGAGAATCCGATCCGCATCCTCTTCCCGGTAACGCAGCGCGAACTGCTCGACGCCAGGCGGGAGCAGGCCACGGACCCGAATTCCATCGTGGTCCGTCTCAGGCTGGCCGACGGCTCGATCTACCCTGAGAAGGGCAAGATCGATTTCATCGACAATACGGTCGACGCCAAGACCGATGGCCAGATCGTGCGCGCCACCTTCGACAACAAGGGCGGCCTGCTGACCGACGGCCAGACGGTGCGGGTGGTGATGGAAGGCGACAAGGTGCCGACGTCGGTCGCCGTGCCGCAGGCCGCCATCGCCCAGGACCAGACGGGCGCTTACCTGTTCGTCGTCAACGACAAGAACGTGGTCGAGCAGAAGCGTATCAAGACCGGCGTCTCGCGCGACGGGCTGACGGCCATCACCTCCGGCCTGCAGGCCGGCGAGAAGGTCATCGTCCAGGGCCAGCAGCGCGTGCGGCCGGGCATGACGGTCAATCCCACCATGGCGCCCCCCTCTGCCTCGACGCAGAAGCAATAAGCCATGACGATCTCGTCGCTGTTCATCCGCCGGCCGCGGCTGGCCTTCGTCATCTCCACGGTCATCACCATCGCCGGCGTCATCGCCATGATGGCGCTGCCGGTGGCGCAGTTCCCCGACATCGTGCCGCCGCAGGTCCGCGTCACCGCGACCTATCCTGGTGCCTCGGCGCAGGCGGTCGAGGAAAGCGTGGCGCAGGTCATCGAGGCGCAGGTCAACGGCGTCGAGCGCATGATCTACATGAAGTCGACGTCGGGCGGCGACGGCAGCTATGCGCTCAGCGTCAGCTTCGAGGTCGGCTCCAACCCCGACCTCAACACCGTCAACGTCACCAACCGGGTCAACCAGGCGATCGCCCTGCTGCCGCCCGAGGTGCAGCGGCTGGGCGTCACCACCAAGAAGCAATCCTCGGCTCTGCTGCAGGTCGTGGCCGTCTATTCGCCCAAGGGCACGCGCGACGCGCTGTTCCTGTCGAACTTCACGACCATCACCTTGCTCGACACGCTGCGGCGCGTGCCGGGCGTCGGCGACGCCACGCTGTTCGGCGCGCTCGACTACTCCATGCGCATCTGGCTCAACCTCGAGCGCATGTCGAGCCTCGACATCACCCCCAACGAGGTGGTGCAGGCGGTGCAGGCCCAGAACGTCCAGGCCGCGGTCGGCCTGGTGGGCGCGGCGCCATTGCTCGACGATGTCAGCTTCCAGCTCAACATCACCACGCAAGGCCGCCTCGTCACGGTCGAGGAGTTCGAGAACATCGTGGTGCGCGCCAAGTCCGACGGCGCGCTGGTGCGGGTCAAGGACATCGCCCGGGTCGAGCTCGGCTCCAAGACCAGCGACCAGATCGGCCGCTACAACGGCCAGGCCGCCGCCGGCATCCAGATCTACCAGCTCCCCGGCGCCAACGCGCTGGCCACCGCCCAGGGCGTGCGCGATGCGATCAAGGCGCTGGAACCGCGCTTCCCCGAGGATGTCGCCTACAACGTGATGTACGACACGACCGTGTTCGTGGAGGCCACGATCGAGAGCGTGATCCACACGCTGATCGAGGCCTTCGTCCTCGTGGCGATCGTCGTCTTCATCTTCCTCGGCAACCTGCGCGCCACCCTGATCCCGATCATCGCCGTGCCGGTCGCCCTGATCGGCACCTTCGCCGTCATGCTGGCGCTGGGCTACTCGGCCAACACGATCTCGCTGCTGGCGTTGGTGCTGGCCATCGGCATCGTGGTCGACGACGCCATCGTCGTGGTCGAGGCGGTCGAGCATATCCTCGAGCACGAGCCCGAACTCACGGTCGCCCAGGCGACCGAGAAGGCGATGGGCCAGGTCACCGGGCCGATCATCGCCATCACCCTGGTGCTGCTGTCGGTGTTCATCCCGACCGCCTTCATCCCCGGCATCTCGGGCCAGCTCTACGCCCAGTTCGCCGTGGCCGTGTCGGTCTCGATGGTGATCTCGGCGATCAACGCGCTCTCGCTGTCGCCGGCGCTCTGCTCGCTGATCCTGCGCCACCGCAAGAAGCCGACCGGCGTCATGGGCTGGATGCAGGGCCGCATCGACCGGACGCGCGACGGCTACACGAAGCTGGTCACGCCGCTGGCGCGTCGCGGCATCGTGGCGCTTCTCCTGGTCGTGGGCTTCGCCGCCGCAACCGGCGGCATCGGCTCCAGGGTGCCCTCGGGCTTCCTGCCGGACGAGGACCAGGGCGCCTTCATGGCCGAGGTGCAGCTTCCCGACGCGGCCTCGACCAATCGCACCATGGCGGCCGTCCAGGAGGTCGAGAAGACCATCGCCAACCGGCCGTGGAAGCAGAGCGTCTTCACCGTCTCGGGCTACAGCATGATCGACGGGCTGGCGCTGCCCAACCGCGCGCTGGTCGTGGTCGAGATGAAGCCGTTCGCCGAGAGGAAGGATCCCTCGCTCTCGGTATTCAGTGCCCTGAAGGAACTCAACATCGCCTTTAGCCAGATCGCCTCGGCCAACGTCTTCGCCTTCAACCTGCCGCCCATCATGGGGCTGGGCAACTCGGCGGGCTTCGAGTTCGTCGTGCAGTCGCTCGCCGGCGCCTCGCCAACCGACCTCGCCGCCGTGTCGCGCGGCGTGATGATCTCGGCGCAGGAAGTGCCGGAGCTGGCCGGCGTCTACACGACCTACAGCGCCTCGACGCCGCAGATCAATCTGAAGCTCGACCGCGAGCGCGCCCAGGCGTTGGGCATCTCGATCTCCGACATCTTCTCCGCCATGCAGACCGCGCTGGGCGGCGCCTATACCAACGACTTCAACCTGTTCGGCCGGACCTGGCAGGTGAAGGTGCAGGCCGAGGCCGCCGACCGCAGCAAGGTGAACGACGTGTTTCGCATACGCGTGCGTTCGGCGAGCGGCGAACTCGTGCCCCTGCAGGCGGTGGCGAACATCGAGATGGTGACCGCGCCTTCCTCGGTCGTGCGCTACAACAACCTGCGCTCCGTGGTCGTGAACGGCGCCCCCGCCCCCGGCTACTCCTCGGGCGACGCCATCGCCGCGATGGAGAAACTCGCGACGCGCACGCTCCCCAACGGTTACGGCTACGAATGGACGGGCACGGCGCTGCAGGAAAAGGCGGCCAGCGGCCAGACCGGCTTCATCCTGGGCCTCGCCGTCGTCTTCGCCTACCTGTTCCTGGTCGGCCTTTACGAGAGCACGGCGATCCCGGTGGCAGCGCTGCTGTCGGTCATCGTCGGGCTCTTCGGGGCGGTGACGGCGTTGCTGATCGCCGGCCTCGACAACAACCTCTTCGCCCAGATCGGCATCGTGGTGCTGATCGCGTTGGCCGCCAAGAACGCCATCCTGATCATCGAGTTCGCGATGGCCGAACGCGAGAAGGGAGCCGACATCGTGACCGCGGCGACGACGGCCGCCAGCCTGCGGTTCCGCGCCGTCATGATGACGTCCTTCGCCTTCATCCTGGGCCTGGTGCCGCTCGTCATCTCCTCGGGCGCGGGTGCGGCCACCCAGCGCGCCGTCGGCACCGCGGTGTTCGGCGGAATGATCGCGGCCTCGTTCCTCGGCATCTTCGTGATCCCGGGCCTCTACGTAGCGTTCCAGCGCTTCCGCGAGACGGTGAAGGGCTGGATGGGGGCTAAGCCGAAGCCCTGAGACCTCTCGTGGGAGCGAGCCACGGCGGGCGTGGTTCGGACGAAGGCGCCGCCGGATGGGCGGCGATCCCGTCGGCCTCGGCGCACTCGCTGTCCGACAATATGTGATGGGCGGCCGTCGCCTGCCGCCACGTGTCCCAATCGGAAGTCTCGCGCCCGTTCATCGAGAGATGGTCGCGCATGACGTTGACCCTCGTGAACCACAGGCCGCCCGCCTGCTCGCCATGGCCGAAGCTCATCGGGTCGGCCTCGCCCGCACGGCAGCGCCGCCAAGCCTCGCCGGCGGTGATGAACATGTCATCGGGCAAATTGGTGAGATCGAAGCTGACGCCGAGCTTCGGCGCGATGACGCGATCGAGTTGGGCATCCGCGCGGCGCCAGCTTCCGTCGCGCCAATACTCGCAGATCCAGTGATCCTCCCACTCCCGGCGGAAGTAGGCGGCGAAGCCGCATCGTACGCGCGCCGGCACGCCCTGCTGGCGCAGCATGCCGCAGAGGATCAACGCGTAGTCGCGGCAGGTGCCGACCGCGCGCCGGTCGAGGACCCGCTCTGCCGTCAACGCAGAGCCATCGAGATCGGCGATCTGCTTCAACCTTCCAGCCAGCGGCAAGGTCTCGCGTGAGACAGTCCGGAACTGCGCTTCATTCGCCCCATAGGCCGCGAGCCAGTCCGAATGGATGAGGATGCCCTGTACGATGCGGCACAGCACACCGACATCGACGGGCAATCCGTCGAAATTCAAGGCTCCGCTGCCGGGCTCGGACATCGGCCCGTGGTGTCGCCAACGCTCGGGGCTTTCCATGGTCGTCATCCGACCATGGTAGCAGGTCCAAGCGAAAGTCAGGCAGCAGCTTTGACGAGCCGGTCGCTGCGGCTCTTCATCAGCGGCTGGATGTGCTGGCCGAACTGGTCCATGCCGGCCAGGAAGTCGTCGAAGGTCAGCATGATGCCCTTGGTGCCGGGCACGGTGGCGCACTCGTCGAGCATCTTCGCCACGCTGGCATAGGAACCGACAAGCGTGCCCATGTTGAAGTTGATGGCGCCCTCCGGCGCGGAGATGCGCTTGGCCGTGCCGCCATCGTCCGCATTGGGATCGGCGTCGGCCTGGCCCGACATCCAGGCCAATGCGCCCATGTCGGCGCCGTCGTTGTAGAGCTTCCACTTCGCCATCGCCTTTTCGTCGGTCTCGTCGGCGATCACCATCATCAGCACGTAATTGCCGACGTCGCGGCCGGTCTTGGCGGCGGCCTCGACCATCAGCTGGTTGGTCGGCGCATGGGCGGTCGGCGTGTTCACGCCCTTGCCCAGGGTGAAGTTGTAGTTGCAGTAGGTCGCGCCGAACTCCATGCCGCGCGGGCTCTGGCCCGCACTGACGATCTTGATCGGCGTCTTCGGCCGCGGGGAGAGCTTGCAATCCGACATCTGGAAGTACTTGCCCTTGAAGTCGGACGTGCCGGTCTCCCAGAGTTCCTTCATCACCGTCACGAACTCGGTCGAGTAGTCGTAGCGGTAGCCGAAGTACTTCTCGCCCGGCCACATGCCCATCTGCTCGTACTCGTCCTTGGCCCAGCCCGAGACGATGTTGACGCCGAACCGCCCGTGCGAGATCGAATCGATGGTCGAGGCCATGCGCGCGATGATGGCGGGCGGAATGGTGAGCACCGCGACCGAGGCATAGAGCCTGATGCGCTCGGTCACCGCGGCCAGGCCGGCCATCAGGGTGAAGGATTCGAGATTATGGTCCCAGAACTCGCTCTCGCCGCCGAAGCCGCGCAGCTTGATCATCGACAGGGCAAAATCGAGCCCGTAACCCTCGGCCTTCTGCACGATCTGCCGGTTGAGATCGAAACTCGGCATGTATTGCGGCGACGTGGTGGAGATCAGCCAGCCATTGTTTCCGATCGGAATGAACACACCGATGTCCATGGAGCCCTCCTTGAGTACGGGCTCCCGGCAGCAAGCGGCATGCCAGCCTAACGATCGGAAATGCGCCTCTTGAGTTCGGAATCGTGCAAGGTCGTGTCCTGCCCCGGCGGCGCGATGCGCACGGCGTCTTCCAGGGTCATGGTCTGGCGCCATTCCTCGGCCGGACGCGGGCGGTCGTCGGAGCCGATCTGGTCGACGCCCCAGTAGAGTTCGAGATGGTGGCCGTCGGGATCGAGGAACTCGACCGAGACCTGGCAGCCGGCGCGGCGGCGGCCCTGGTAGACGATCTCGACGCCGTGCGCCTTCAGGTGATCGCGGGCACGGAACACCTCGTCGAGCGTCGCGAGTTCGAAGGCGAGATGGTGCAACGTGCGCGCCTGGGCGTCCGTGGCCGGCGCGCCACCCACGAGTGCCAGGCAATGGTGATCGCCGTTGGAGCGCAGGAACACCATGCCGCCCGGCATCATGTTGCCGGGATAGACGTCGGAAATCTTGAAGCCCAGCACCTCGGTATAGAAACGCCGCGACCGGTCTAGATCGACGACGTTCACAACCGCATGGCCGAGCTTCTGGACCTTGAAGGGCAAACCCTGGGGCATGAACGGCTACCTTTCCGGGCGGGGCTCGGCCATCATGCGCCCAACATACCGAAAGGGGAACGAGCGCATGGCGAAATCGCCCAACAGACTGTCGGCGAGCGAAGCGGTCCTGCGCATGTCGCAGAAGCGCCTGAAGGCGCGCGATCTCGTCGAAGCCTGCCTCGACCGCATCGAGCAGCGCGAGGGCCAGGTCCACGCCTGGGAGGCGCTCGACGCCGACGGCGCCCGCAAGCGCGCCGACATGCTCGACAAGCGCGCCAGGCCGGTGGGGCCGCTGCACGGCATCCCGCTCGCCGTGAAGGACATCATCTCGACCAAGACCCTGCCCACCACCTGCGGCTCGCCGATCTATCGCGACCACGTCGCGGGCCGTGACGCCGCCTGCGTGACGCAGCTCGTGAATGCCGGCGCCATCGTGCTCGGCAAGTCGGTGACGACGGAATTCGCCGGCGCCCATGCCGGCAAGACGCACAATCCGCACAACCTGCGCCACACGCCGGCCGGCTCCTCCTCCGGCTCCGCGGCCGCGGTCGCCGATACGATGGTGCCCGTCGGCTACGGCACGCAGACCTCGGGTTCGGTGATCCGGCCCGGCGCCTTCAACGGCATCGTGGCCTACAAGGGCACCTACGGTTGGGCCGACACGACGGGCATCAAGACCTATGCAAAGAGCCTCGACACGCTGGGCTTCTTCACGCGCACGGCCAACGACCTCGCGCTGATCCGCGCCGCCTACGGCCATGCCCCGACCGACCCGCCGCTACACGCGCCGAGGATCGGCTTCTGCCGCACCCTGTGGTGGGACCAGGCCGAGCCGTACAACAGGAAGAACATCGAGCTCGCCGCCCGCACCTTGCGGGCCGGCGGCGCCAAGGTGCGCGATTGGGAAATGCCCGAGAGCTGGGGGCCGCTCATCACCGCGCACAACCGGGTGATGACCAAGGAAGCGACCCATCACTACGGCCCGGAACGCGCCCGCTTCCCCCATCTCCTGTCGCCCAGCCTGACGGCGAGCCTCGAAGTGGGCGACGGCGTCACGCGTGCCCAACTCGCCGATGCCAGGAAGCGCAAGGGCCGGGCGCTGGCCGATCTCGCCCAGGTGTGGGAGCGCTTCGACTTCCTGCTGGCGCCCACCGCCCGTGGCGAAGCACCGGCAGGTCTCGGCTACACCGGCGATCCGATCTTCAATCGCTTCTGGACCCTGCTCGGCACACCCTGCATTGCCCTGCCCTTCAATGCCGGACCGTTCGGCCTGCCGCTCTCGGTGCAGTTGATCGCGCCGCTGCGCGGCGACGACCAGCTCATCGCCTGGGCCCGCTGGGTGGAGGCCCGCCTCTCGTGAAGCTCGGAATGATCGGCTACGGCGCGATCGGCAAGCATGTCGAAGCAGCCGGCCTCGAGAACATTGAGCTGGTCTCTGTGCTCGTGCGCCGGCCGCGAACGGAAGGCGTGCTGACCCACGAGCCCGACCGGTTCTTCGCCCACGACTTCGATGCCGTGGCCGAATGCGCCGGCCACGAGGCCGTTCGCACGCACGGACAGCGCGTGCTCGAGAGTGGCGCCGATTTCCTAGTGACCTCCGTCGGCGCCTTCACCGATACGGCGCTGTTCGATCGGCTGCTGGCCGCCGCCAAGGCAAACGGCGCACGCCTCATCCTGCCGTCGGGCGGCATCGGCGCGCTCGACATATTGAGCAGCGCCGCGGTCGGCGGGCTGGACAGCGTCACCGTCACGGTGCGCAAGGATCCGTCGGCCTGGAAGGGCACCGTTGCCGAGACACTGGTCGATCTCGACGCCTTGAAGGCGCCGCACACGGTGTTCGACGGACCGGTGCGTGAGGGCGCCCGCCTCTATCCGCAGAACGTGAACATCTCGGCCGCCGCCGCGATCGCCGGCCTCGGCCTCGACAAGACCCGCGTCGTCATCGTGGCCGATCCCACCATCACCACGCACATCGTCGAGCTGGAAGCCAAAGGAGCGTTCGGCCGCTTCACCTTCATGGAAGACGTGACCGTCAGCGAAGAGAACCGCAAGACCGGCAAGCTGGTCGCCATGGCGATGGTGAAGTCGGTCCGCCAACTGGCGTCGACTCTCGTGGTCGCCGCCTAAGAATTAAGGGGAAACGCCATGGAAGAGTTTGACTACGTCATCGTCGGTGCCGGCGCCGCGGGCTGCGTGCTGGCCAATCGCCTGTCGGCCTCGGGCAAGAACACGGTCGCGGTGATCGAGGCCGGCGGCAAGGACAACCATATCTGGATCAAGGTGCCGGCCGGCTTCAACAAGACGGTCTACAACGACAATCTCAACTGGGGCTACGAGACCGCGCCCGGCCCGCACATCGACGGCCGCAAGATCAGGTTCCCGCGCGGAAAGGTGCTGGGCGGTTCGGGCTCGATCAACGGCCATCTCTATGTGCGCGGCCAGTCGGCCGACTACGACACCTGGGCGCAGCTCGGCTGCCGCGGCTGGTCGTGGAACGACCTGCTGCCCTACTTCAAGCGCGCCGAGAGCCGCGCCGGCGGCAGCGACGAGACGCGTGGCCGCTCGGGCCCGCTCTTCATCGAGGACCAGCGCGACCCGCACGTGCTGAGCGACGCCTTCATGGACGCCAACGAGACGCTCGGGCTCAAGCGCTCGGCCGACTACAACAGCGGCGACCAGGAAGGCACCATGCTCTACCAGAACATGATGCACGGCGGCCGGCGCTGGAGCCCGGTCGACGCCTATCTGCGTCCCGCGATGGGCCGGGCGAACCTCAAGGTGATCACCCACGCGCTGGTCGAGCGCATCGACCTCGAGGGCAGGAAGGCCGTCGGCATCACCTATCGCCAGGGCGGCCAATCGAAGTCGATCCGCGCCCGCCGCGACGTGATCCTGAGCGGCGGCGCCATCAACACGCCGCAGCTCCTGCAGATCTCGGGCATCGGCAACGCCGACGACCTGCGCGAGATCGGCGTGGCGGTGAAGCACGCGCTGCCGGGCGTCGGCCGCAACTTCCGCGACCATTACGCCGTGCGCGTCTCGGCGCTGGTCAAGGGTGCGGGCTCATTGAACGAGAAGAGCCGCGGCCTGCCGCTGGTAGCTGAGGTGCTGCGCTATGCCTTCACGCGCAAGGGCCTGCTGACGGCCGCGCCCAGCCATGCCGGCGGCTACTTCAAGACGCGGCCGGGCCTTGCCACACCCGACATGCAGCTCTACTTCGCGCCGGCCAGCTACATGCCCGGCCGCTACGGCACCTCGGAACTCGATCGCGTGCCGGGCATGACCTTGGGCGTCTCGCAGCTCCGGCCGGAGAGCACGGGCCACGTCAAGGCGACCACCGCCGATCCCACGGCCAAGCCCGAGATCCAGCCGAATTACCTGGCCGTCCAGCACGACCGCGACGCGCTGCTGGCGGCGATGAAGTACCTGCGCAAGCTCCTCGCCACGCCGCCGCTCAGCGGCTTCGTGATCGAGGAGAACCTGCCGGGACCGGCCGTCCAGACCGACGAGCAGTGGATGGCCCATGCCCGTGCCACCGGCTCGACGACCTATCATCCGGTCGGCACCGCCAAGCTCGGCACCGATCCGATGGCCGTGGTCGATCCGCTCAGCATGCGCGTGATCGGGCTGGAGGGGCTGCGCGTTGCCGACGCTTCCTGCATGCCGACGATGGTGTCGGGCAACACCTACGCCGCGACCAACGCCATCGCGGAGAAGGCGTCGGATCTCATTCCGGCGACGTAAGGATCAGACGTAACCCGGCCCCTCGATGACCGGGTGGGCGATCAGGAATTTCTCGTCGATCTCGACGCCGATACCGGGCTTGTCGAGCGGGCGGACGTTGCCGTCCTTGCCGATTTCCCACGGCGAACTGCCCAGCTCGTCGCGAAACTTGTTGGCCACGGAGAGATCGGCCTCGAAGTAACCGCCATTGTCGATCGACGCCAGGAAGTGGATCGACACGGCATGGTTCAGGCCGGTCATCGAGCTGTGCGGATGGATCGGCAGCTTCCACATCGAGGCCGCGGCCGCGATGCGCTGCACCTCGGTGATGCCGCCGCTCTTTGACAGGTCCGGCTGCAGGATCGAGATGTTGCCGTCCTCGATGATGCGGTGGAACTCGAAGCGCGTGTAGTGATTCTCGCCGGCTGCCAGTGGCGTCACGCCCCAGCCCTTGGCCATCGCGTAGGAGCGATGGTCGTGCGCCGGAAACGGCTCCTCCAGCCAGGCGATGCCGAGCTCATCCATCGCCGGCATCACGCGTCGCACATCCTCGACCGTGTAACCGGTGTTGGCGTCGGTCAGCAGGACCATGTCGTCGCCGAAGCGCTTGCGCACCGCCGTCATGCGGGCGATGTCGTTCTTCACGCTGTCGCCGACGCGCAGCTTCAGCGCCTTGTAGCCCGCCGCGACCATCGGCCCGGCCTCGTCGGCCAGCGATTCCGGCGCCTGATAACCCAGCGAAATGCCGCCGGCATAGGCCGGCACCGGCTTGTTGGAACCGCCCAGCAGCTTGTAGAGCGGCCATCCCACGGCCTTGCCCTTGATGTCCCACAACGCCTGGTCGAGGCCGCTCATCGCCATGGCGGTGGCCGCACCCATGCCGTGGCTGCCGAGTTGGAACTTGTAGATCTTGGCCCAGATGCCGACCGTGTCGGTGGCGTCCATGCCGACCACGAAGCCTTTCAGCGTCGTGTTGATCAGGTGCCCGATGCTGCCCGGCGAGCGCGCGTGATGGCTCTCGCCCCAGCCCACGATCCCGTCCTCGGTCGTGACCTTGACCATCACGCAGTCGCGCTTGGTCATGGTGCCGATGCCGAGCGACACCTGCAGTTCCTTCGGCACGCGATAGCTGGTCGGATAGGCCTTTACGTCGACGATTTTCATATCTTTGTCATCCCGAGCGAAGCGAGGGACCCTTAACAACTGCCGCGCAAAGGTCCCTCGCTACGCTCGGGATGACAAGGTGCGGCGAGCATCGTCAGTGCGTCACGCGACCTTGTATTTCTTCAGCACCTCACGATCGATCTCGATGCCGAGACCCGGGCCCGTCGGTACCGTCACGATGCCCTTCTTCTGCTCGATCGGCACCTGCGCCAGGTGATCGCGCAGCGGGTTGGGCGTCTGCTCGAATTCGAGCATCGGCGGCATGGGGCGGAAGGCCGGCGGCTGGTCGGGCAATGCGGCGAGGAACTGCACCGTCGCGGCGAGGCCGATGGCCGAGCCCCAGGCGTGCGGCACGCATTCGACACCGAAGGCCGAAGCGAGCGTCGCGATCTTGCGGCATTCCGAGAAGCCGCCCGCCGCGCAGAGGTCGGGCTGCACGATGTCCATCGCCTTTTTCGCGATGATGTCGCGGAAGCCCCAGCGGGTGAAATCGTTTTCGCCACCGGCCACCGCCATGTCGAGGGCGCGCGTCACTTCGATATAACCGTCATGGTCCTCGGGACTGACCGGCTCCTCGAACCAGAGGATGTCCTGGTCCTCCAGCATGCGGCCGAGCTTGATCGCATTGGGCACCGAGAAACAGTGGTTGGCGTCGACCGCCAGCTTCACGTCCGGGCCGATCGCCTCGCGCACCGCGGTGACGCGGCGGGTGTCGAGCTTCAGGTCGCCCAGGCCGATCTTCATCTTGATGGCCTGGAAACCCGCGTGCTTGAACTCGATCGCCTCCTCGACAGCCTCTTCGATCAGCTTTTTCATGTCGATGAAGTAGAGGCCGGTCGCGTAGGCAATGACCTCGCTGCGATAGGCACCGCCGATCAGCTTGTGCACCGGCTTGTTCACGGCGCGTCCCATGATGTCCCACAGCGCGATGTCGATGCCGGAAATGGCCGAGATCGCCATGCCGGTCGTGCCGTAATCCTTGATCCTGTTGTAGAGGTCTTCCCAGATCGCCTCGACGTCGAACGGATCCTTGCCGACCACCCGCGCCTTGTACTGCGTCTCGATGAAGGTCTTGGCAACCGCGGCGGGCCCGTAGCACTCGCCCCAGCCGGTGATGCCCTCGTCGGTCGTGATCTCGACCAGACACGTCGAGCGCGTGCCATAGACCCAGCCGCGCGCCGAGACGAAGGGCTTGTCGACCTTGCAGCTCAGGATGTGACAGACGACGTCGGTAACTTTCACTTTTCTTTTCCTCCCAAAACTCAGTGTCATCCTGAGCGCAGCGAAGGATTCTTCGCTGCGCTCAGGATGACAACGCAATCTGGGTTAGGAAACGGAAATCAGCAAATTGCCGAGCCTGTCCTGTCGCACCTTGTCGCCCGGTTCGACGACCGTCGTGCAGTCGAGCTGCTCGAGGATCGCCGGACCTTCGAGCGTGGCGTCGAGCGGCAGCTTCTCGCGGGCATAGACGGGCGTATCGTGCCAGCCGTCGCTGAACCAGACGCGGCGCGTGCCGAGCTTCGCGGCGGCAAGCGTCGGCGCACGTTCGGTGGCGGCAAGCGCGCCGAGCGAGATTTCCGGACGCACGCCGATCACGGCCGTATGCAGGTTGACGAGGACCGGCGGAATTTCCGGCAGCTCGATGCCGAAGCGGCGGAAGTAGGCGGCGGCAAAAGCCTTGTGCAGGCCGGCGACGCCGATGTCGGCGCTGTCGACGCCGACCGACAGGATGTGGCTCTGCCCCTGGAACTGCATGTCGGCCGACAGGACGCGGCGCAGCTCGCGCACCGGCACGCCCTCGCGCCCGATCGTGGCCTCGCCCTCGGCCGCCTGTTCGGCATAGATGCGCGCCACCGTGGCATCGTCGACGGCGGAGAGCGGCTTGTTCACGGTGCGCACATAGTCGTGGCGCAGGTCGGCCACGACGCAGCCCAGCGCGTTGGTGATGCCCGGCCGCGCCGGCACCAGCACCGTCGGGATGCCGAGCTCGCGCGCCAGCGCCGTCGCGTGCAGCGGGCCGGCGCCGCCGAAGGCGAAGAGCGCGAAGTCGCGCGGATCGTGGCCGCGCGACAGCGACACGAGGCGCACGGCGCCGGCCATGCGGTCGTTGGCGATGCGCAGGATGGCGGCGGCGGCCGACTCGGCGTCGAGGCCGAGCCGCTGGCCGACCTTCTCCAGCACGAGGCCGCGGACATGGTCGAGCGTCACGGGATGGTCGACGCCTAAAAGCTTGTCGGGGTTGAGCCGGCCCAGGATCAGGTTGGCGTCGGTGATGGTGGGCTCGGCGCCACCGCGGCCGTAGCAGATGGGACCGGGCCGGGCGCCCGCGCTCTCAGGCCCGACCCGCAGCATGCCCGCCGCGTCGACCGAGGCGATCGAGCCACCGCCCGCGCCGATCGTGTGCACGTCGACCATCGGCACGTGGATCGGCATCGCATATTCGAGCTCGAGCTCGCCCGACACCTGCGGCACGGCATTCTCGATCAGGCCGACATCGGTCGAGGTGCCGCCCATGTCGTAGGTGATCAGGTTGGGATGGCCAGAGGCGCGGCCGGTATAGGCCGCCGCCATCACGCCCGAGGCCGGGCCCGACATCACCGTGTTCACCGCCGCCTCGGCAATGAGCTGCGAAGAGATCGTTCCGCCATTGCCCTGCATCACCAGCAGGTCGCGGTCGAAGCCCTTGGCCTTCAGCTCCGTGCGCAGGCGCGACAGGTAGCGGTCGAGCACGGGCTGCACCGAGGCGTTCACCGCCGCCGTCACGCCGCGCTCGTACTCGCGATACTCCGACAGGATGACGTGTCCCGCGGTGACATAGTCGTTGGGCCACAGGCCGCGCACGATCTCGGCGGCGCGGCGCTCGTGCGCCGGATTGATGTAGCTGTGCAGGAAATGGATGACGACGGCCTCGCAACCGGCCCCCAGCAGCGCCTTCGCCGCTTCGGCCACGGCGGCTTCGTCGAGCGCCGTCAGCAACTTGCCGTCGGCATCTATGCGTTCGGGCACTTCTAGCCGCACTTCGCGGTCGATCATCGGCCTGAAGGTGCCGCGCAACCCGTAGGCCTGGGGCCGCGTGCGGCGCCCTAGTTCCAGCACGTCGCGGAAGCCCCTGGTCGTGATCAGACCCACCTTGGCGATCTTGCGTTCGAGCAGCGCATTCGTGGTCGTCGTCGTGCCATGCACCACAGCCTGGAGCAAAGCGGGATCGAGGCCGGCCGCCGCAAGGGCGGCCATGAAGCCGATGGCCTGGTTGTCGACGGTCGTCGGCACCTTGGCGAGCCTGACCTCGTTGGAGGCCGGATCGATCGCCAGCAGGTCGGTGAAGGTACCGCCGACATCGATGCCGACGGTGAAGGTGCTTTTGGCGGACATGGGTTCAAACCGAAAGATATTGTTCGCGCAGGGAGTCGTTGGCCGCCAGCTCGGCCATCGAGCCGCCGAAGCGGATCTGGCCCTTCTCGATGATGTAGGCGCGGTCGGCGACACCCAGCGCGAAGTGCAGGTTCTGTTCGCACAAGATCACCGACATGCCCTCGCTTTTCAGCGCGCGGATGGAATTGCCCATCTCCTCGACGATGATGGGCGCCAGCCCTTCCGACGGCTCGTCGAGCAGCACACAGCTCGGATTGCCCATCAGGGTGCGCGCGATGGTAAGCATCTGCTGCTCGCCGCCCGACATGCGCCCGCCCGGCCGCTCGCGCATGCGCCCGAGATTGGGGAACAGCTTGAACAGCTTCTCTTCGGTCCAGAGCGGCACGCCCGTGCGTGCTCCCTTCCGGCCGACCTCGAGATTCTCCATTACCGACAGTTCGGTGAAAATGCGCCGTTCCTCCGGCACGTAGCCGAGACCGAGGCGCGCGATGCGATACGGTGGCAGGCGCTCGATGCGCTGGCCGGCGAAGCTCACCTCGCCGCGGGCCGGTGGCACCAGCCCCATGATTGCCTTCATCGCCGTCGACTTGCCGGCGCCGTTGCGGCCGAGCAGCGCCACCACCTCGCCCGCGCGGGCCTCCAGCGAGATGCCATGCAGGATGTGGGCGCGGCCGTAGAAGGCGTGCAGATCGTTTACCTGGAGCATCAGTGCGCGCTCCCGAGATAGACCGCGCGGACATTCGGATTGGCGCGTACTTCCTGCGGCGTGCCGCCGGCGATCAGCACACCCCGGTCGAGCACGATGATGCGGTCGGCCTGGGTGAAGACCACATCCATGTCGTGCTCGGTGAACAGCACGGCGATGTTGCGCGCCCGCGCCAGCCGCGCCGTCAGCTCCATCAGCGCGACGCGCTCCTTTGGCGCCATGCCGGCGGTGGGCTCGTCCATCAGCAGCAGGCGCGGTTCGTTGGCCAGCGCGATCGCGAGCTCGACCCGCTTCAGGTCGCCATAGGCCAGCACGCCGCAGGTCCGCTCCGCCTGGTCGAGCATGCCGACCTGGTCGAGCAGCGCGTCGGCTTCGGTGCGGAACGCGGCACCAAAGCGCGACAGCAGAGAACGCAGGCGGCCGGCATGCGAGTAGAGCGCCATCTGCACGTTCTCGCGAACGCTGAGCGACGCGAACGTGGCGGTGATCTGGAAGGTGCGGCCGACGCCCAGCCGCCAGATGGCGCGCGGGCGCAGGCCCACGATGTCGCGGCCCTCGAGGCGCACGATGCCCGAGTCGGGCGCGAGCTGGCCGTTCAGCATGTTGAAGCAGGTGCTCTTGCCCGCGCCGTTGGGTCCGATCAGCGCCAGCATCTCGCCCGCGGAGACGGCGAAGGAGACGTCGGCTACCGCCTGCACACCGCCAAAAGCCTTGTGCAGGCCATCGACTTGGAGAACCGGATGGCTCATGCCCGCTGCTCCCGCCAGCGTGCGACGAGAGCCTTGAGGCCGCCGACCAATCCCTGCGGGAAGAGCAGCACGATCAGCAGGATCACGCCGCCCATGACGGCGCGCCAGAACTCGGTGTTGCGCGCCACCGCATCGCGCAGCCAAGTGAAGATCGCGGCGCCCACCACCGGACCCGTCAGCGTCTCGACGCCGCCCAGCAGCACCATGATGAGACCGTCGGTCGATTGCGCGATCGAAATGCTCGACGGCGAGATGCTGCCCTTGGAGAAGGCGTAGACCGCGCCCGCGAGGCCGGCCAGTGCACCGACCAGCACGAAGGCTGCCCACTGGAAGCCGCGCAGGTCGATGCCGATCGCCTCGGCGCGCAACGGCGAATCGCGGCCGGCCCGCAGGGCGTAGCCGAACGGCGAGAACAGCACCCTCCACAGGAACACGATGCCGGCGCCGCACAGGACCAGCGCGAGGTAGTAGTAGACGGTCTTGTCGGCGAGCCACGCGGCCGGCCAGACACCGAACACCCCGTTGCTGCCGCCGGTCACGGAATCCCACTGGAAGACGATCGACCAGCTGATCTGCGCAAACGCAAGCGTCAGCATGGCGAGATAGACGCCCGACAGCCGCACGCAGAACCAGCCGTAGACAATGGCGAAGGCGCCGGCGACCAGCGGCGCCAGCAGAAGTGCTGCTTCCATTGGCAAGCCAAAGCGCTTCATCAACAGGCCTGCCGCGTAAGCGCCGATGCCGAAATAGGCGGCGTGGCCGAACGAGACCATGCCGGCCGGGCCCATGATGAAGTGCAGCGAGACCGAGAACAGCGCGAAGCAGACGATGTCGGTCAGCAGGATCGTGGCGTAACGGTCGGCGACCAGCGGCACGAGGGCGAGCAGCGCCAGCCAGACCAGGGCGAATGTCCAGGACGGCACCTGCAATGGCGGCGCTGGCTCCGAGGCGGCGCGTTGCGCGGCCTGCGGCTTGCCGAGCAGGCCGTAGGGACGCACCACCAGCACCAGCGCCATGATCAGGAACTCGACCACCAGGGTGAGCTTGGAGAAGGAAATCTCGAAGCCGAACCAGGTGACTGTGCCGATGCCGATGCAGAAGGCCTTGGCGACGCCGATGATGATGGCGGCCAGGAAGGCACCGCCGATGCTGCCCAGCCCGCCCACCACCGTGACCACGAAGGCATCGGCGATGATGGCGAGGTCGAGCTCGAGGTTGGCCGGCTCGCGCGGGATCTGCAGCGCGCCGCCCAACCCGGCCAGCACCGAGCCCACGAAGAAGACCGAGGTGAAGAGCTTCGCCTGGTCGACGCCCAGCGCGCCCACCATCTCGCGATCCTGCGTCGCCGCGCGCACCAATGCGCCCCAGCGCGTGCGCGTCAGCAGCAACCAGATCGCACCCAGCACGACCGGGCCGATGGCGATGAGCAACAGGTCGTAGGCCGGGATTCGGCGGCCCATGATCTCGACCGCCATCGACAGGCCGGGCGCGCGTGGGCCGACCAGGTCCTCGGCGCCCCAGGTGAAGAGCGCGATGTCCTTGATCACCAGCACCACGGCAAAGGTCGCCAGCAACTGGAACAGCTCCGGCGCGCGGTAGATGCGCCGCAGCACCAGCACCTCGATCAGGATGCCGACCAACCCGACCGCAACGGCGGCCAGCACGACGGCCCCCCAGAAGCCCAGCGGTGTGCGGCCGAAGAACTGGATCAGCGAATAGGCGCCGTAGAGCCCCAGCATGTAGAGCGAACCGTGCGCGAAGTTCACGATCCGCGTGACGCCGAAGATCAGCGACAGGCCGGCCGACACGAGAAACAACGACGCGGCGGCGGCCAGCCCGTTCAGGAGCTGGATGATGAAGGAAGCGAGGGTCACGGCTTAGATCGTCGTCTCGACCGGAGCGCCCCTCGAATACCTCGGGGTAAACTCCACGCGGAGTGGAGAGACCTCGCCCGCATCAGGCGAGATCCCTCGACTTCGCTCGGGATGACGGTGACTGCGTCACCGTCAGTTCTTCGGCCTCATCTTCTGGACGTCGGCGTCGCTCGGCAGGGCGTCCTTGCCGTCGACGAAGCGCCAGTTCTTCATGTAGCCCTTGCCGTCCTTCACGCCGATCTGGCCGACATAGGCGCCCATGGTCGACTGATGGTCGATCGGCCGGTACTCGACCATGCCGAACGGCGTCATGAGCGTGAGACCCTTCATGGCGGCGACCAGCTTCTCCTGGTCGAGCGAGCCCGCCTTCTTGATCCCCTCGACGGCCGACATCACCGTCGCATAGCCCACCACCGAACCCAGGCGCGGATAGTCCTTGAACTTGGCCTGGTAGGCATTGAGGAACTTGGTGTGCTCGGGCGTCTTGAGTTCGCTCCACGGATAGCCCGTGACGTACCAGCCGTCGGGCGATTCCTCCTTCAGCGGATCGAGATACTCGGGCTCGCCGGCGAGGAGATTGAACACCTCGACGCCCTTGAACAGGCCACGGGTCTGGCCCTCGCGCACGAACTTCGTGAGGTCGGGACCGAACAGAGAGGAGAAGATCGCGTCGGGCTTGGCGTCAGCCAGGGCCTGCGCCACGGCGCCGGCATCGACCTTGCCCAGCGGCGGCGCCTGCTCGGCCACGAACTCGACGTCGGGCTGCTTCTCCTTCAGGAGCTTCTTGAAGGCGGCCGTCGCCGACTGGCCGTACTCGTAGTTCGGATAGACGATCGCCCAGCGCTTCTTGTTCAGCTTGACGGCGTCGGGGATGAGCATCGCCGTCTGCATGTAGGTCGAGGTGCGCAGGCGGAACGTGTAGGCGTTGCCCTGGTCCCAGACGATCTTGTCGGTCAGCGGCTCTGCGGCGATGAACAACACCTTGCGCTGCTTAGCGAAGTCGGCGACGGCCAGGCCGACATTCGACGGGAAGGTGCCGATCAGGAACGACGCGCCCTCGCGGCTCAGCAGTTCCTCGGCGACGCGCACCGCATCGCCGGGATTGCCGTTGTCGTCGCGGCTCACGACCTCGATCTTGCGGCCGAGCACGCCGCCGGCGGCATTGACCTCTTCCACCGCCAGTTCGATGCCCTTCTTGTAGGGTTCGAGGAAGGCCGGGAAGACCTTGTAGCTGTTGAGTTCGCCGATCTTGATCGGCGCCTGTGCAGCGGCCGGTCCGACGAGCGACAGCGCGACGAGCGCGGCCGTTGCAGCGAGCAGACGATTGCGGGTCAGCATGACATCCCCCTCTTCAATATGTGAAACACACCCTGTGAACCGACCCTAGCGAGGCCGGCCCCTCTCCCACAAGCGCTCAGTCGGCAAAGCTCGACCGGGCCTGTATTCCCCAGTGACCGTCCTGCAGGGTCACGATGTAGATCGTCTCGAAGACGCTGAGCAGCGAATCGTCCGCGCGCCAGCGGCTGAACTTCACCTTGAGATGGACCTTGTCGCGGCCGACATGGATCGGCGTGCGCTCGTCCCACTTGCTGTGATGCCAGCCGTCGCCGGCGCGGGCGATGAAATCGCCCAGTTTGTAGTCGCCATGGTTGGGCCAGACGACGACCTTGCCGCCGGCCAGCCGCACATGCGGGAAATTGCAGGCATTGTTGACCGCCGCCTCGTCGTGGCGATTGAGCCCGTCGATGTAATCGTCCATCGCCTTCATGGCCGCGGCGAGCGCGTCTTCGTTCATCGTTGCCCCCTGGTCATCGCTGACCATCGCCCAGCTTGATCTCGGCCGGCGTCAGCCCGCCCACCCTCGCATGCGGGCGGCCGCCGATCGAGGCGGCGACGATGAACACGATCTCGTCCGGACGCGGCCCGTCCGGCACGCAGAACTCGATGGCGTCGAAATGGCTGCGCACGTAGGCCGCCGTCACATGATGCAGCGGAATGTCGATGCGCGATCCGGCGGCCGCGACCTTCACCGTCGAGGGCACGATCGACTTGGCGCCGCCCATCGCGTGACGGATGCCGAAGCCGCTGGGCTGATGCCAGAGGGCGGCATGTTCCAGCTCGCCGTTGAGGCCGACGATGGCGCCCTTGCCGTAGGCTTCCAGCTCCGCCCCCCTGGCGCCGAGGATCTTCATCACCCGTTCGGTCAGGCCGATGGCCAGCGGCTCCAGCGCCTTCATCATCGGCTGGATGTCGGCCACGTGGCGGCCGGCATAGGGATTGGCGATGACGCCGCCGACCACGGCCTTGGTCACCGGCCGCGCCAGCGCCGGGCCGAAGTCGTGCAGCGTCTCTTCGACCGTCGCCACGTATTTCCGCACCTTCACCAGATCGCTCATCCCGCCTCCGACAGAGCAAGCGGCGTGCCGCCTGTTTCCAGTCTCCAATGTCCCTGCAGCGAGAGCGCCGCGTTGTCGATCAGCCCGCGCAGCCTGAGCTGCCGCGCTTCCGCCAATCCGCGATCCAGCGCTGCGTCGACGATCTCCAAGGGCAGATCGCCGACTGCGACCGTCACCGGGCGGTCGCCGAGATCGCTGTCCGGATCGAGCGAGCGCGCGGGCTGGCGCTCGATGGCCGGATGCTCGGCGTTCACGGCGTTGGCGATCATCGTTGCCGCGGCATCGGCTGCCGCCGCCGTCACCGCGAGCACGGTCACCGAGTCGGCAATGCCCAGCGAGAAGGACCGTCCGCCCCGGCCCGAGGTCGCAATGCCGCGCACCGGACGCTCGTGCGTCAGCAGCGCTACACCGTCGAGGGCTTGCGCAACGATGCCGGCGCGCAGCGACTGGCATGGCGCGAGATGGATTGCGATATCGCCGCCGTCGTTCACATAGGCCTTGTCGAGCGCACGGCCGCGGACCATCGCCTGCAGCATCTCGTCGGCCACGGCGCCCGCGACGGCGGCCATCGGCGTGATGAAGGCGGCGCGGTGCGGCCACACGGCTTCGGCCATGCGCCGCGCCACCGGTCCCTGCAGCAGCGGATAGGCCTCGCCCACTGGCCGGCGCAGCACGGGAAGTTCGCCGACCAAGGTCGGCAGGATATCGCCGAAGCGCTCGATGGCCTGCCCATAGGCACGCTCGACTTCGTCCGCCGCGCCGAACGCCTCGATGATGAGGTCGATCGGACCGTGCTGCAGGTGCAGCCGGCCGTCGCCAAGGCGGGCGGCGACGGCACTCATTCGACCCTCACCTTGTGACGGGCCAGCACGTCTTCCAGGGTCACGGCGCGCGAAGCATAGCCGCCCAGCGCCGCATAATCGTCGGCGCGCAGGGTGAATTCTATGGGCGCGACCAGCGCCGGCGTCGGCACATAGCCGAAGGATTTCTCCGGCATGCGCGCCACGTCGACCATCAGGGTGATGCCGCCGCCCGGCCAGATGAAGGCCGGCACGCCACCCAGCGTGACCTTGGTGAGCGTATCGCGCACCGAGCGCGTCAGTCGCACGGGATTCTCGGTGACGCCGGCGCGCAGCGAGCCGCCGGCACCGGCCATGAACAGCACGGTGCAGAGCGCGGGCTCGCAATTCTCGGCGATTCGCTCCACCACATGGCGCACCGGCACCGGCATCTCGGCCGGCTGCGGCTTCAACTCATTGTCGAGCGTGAACCAGGCCGAATGCTCGCCTGTCGTCGAGACCATCAGCAGCTTGAGACCGGGCCAGGCCTGCTTGGGATCGATCTTCTCGATGATCTCCAGCGGGTCGCTGACATTGGTGCCGCCCCAGCCCAGGCCCGGCTCGGCCACCTGGAAGTAGCGGCCCGGCGTCGAACGACGGCCGCGAACGCGGATGCCGGCCGGCTTCATGTCGAGGAAGGCGCCGCCCTGATGCTCGCTCAGCACGCCGGTGATGTGGTCGTCGACCACGATCACCTCGTCGACATGGTCCTTCCATTGCGGCGCGAACATGCCGATGGCCGCGGAACCGCAACCGACCCGCATGCGCTCCTCGAGCATGCCGTTCACCACGGGCGGCCTGTCGGCCTGCACGATCACCGTCGAGCCGCCATCGATGCTGAGCTCGATGGCCTCGCGGTTGCACAGTGCCAGCAGCACATCGCAGGTGACGACGCCCTCCTTCTTGCTGCCGCCGGTGAGATGATGCACGCCGCCCAGCGACAGCATCTGCGAGCCGTATTCGGCGGTGGTGACATGGCCCACCGCCTCGCCCTTCACCCGCACCGCCGCCTGCTCGGGCCCGAGATAGCGGTCGGTGTCGATCTTCACCTTGACGCCGCAGTAGCTGAAGATTCCCTCGGTCACGACCGTGACCATGTCGACGCCGTCATGCTTCGAGGAGACGATGAACGGCGCCGGCTTGTAGTCGGGATAGGTCGTGGTGGCGCCGATGCCGGTGACGAAGGCGCCGTCTCCTTTTCCGAGTTCGCCGCGCCAGGCTTCGCTGCCTTCGATGAAGGCGACGCGCGCGAGATCGGGCTTGGCCAGCAGCACCAGCGGATCGACCCGTACCAGCGCGCCGTTCTCGTTGGCATAGCGGTCGCAGGCGCCGGCACGGCCGGGACGGATGCGACACAGGACGGGACAGGCATCGCAGCGCACGATGCCGGCGCTGCGTTCGGCCTCCGAGAGCGAGATGTCGTCGCTCATTCTGTCTCCGCCTCTGCTTTCTTGACGATGGCCTCGCGCAGACGGTGCGGCAACAGCGGGACACGGTGGACGCGCACGCCGGTCGCGTGATGGACCGCGCCGAGGATGGCCGGCGCCGTCGGCACCAGCGCCGGCTCGCCGATTCCCTTGGCACCGGACGGACCCAGCGGTTCGCGATCCTCGATCAGGATGCACTCGATCTCAGGAACGTCGCCAACGGTCGGAATCAGATAGTCGTGCAGGTTCTCGGTGCGGCCGGGCAGGTATTCTTCCATCAGCGCGAGGCCCAGCCCCTGCGCCACGCCACCATGGATCTGGCCTTCGACGAGGGTCGGGTTGATCGCGCGACCGACATCGTGCGCGGCCACGATGCGCAGCACCTTCACCGTGCCCAGTTCGACATCGACCTCGACTTCGGCGAGCTGGGCGGCAAAGGCATAGGTCGCATAGGGCACGCCCTGCCCGTCGGCATCGAGCGGCGTGGTCGGCGGATCGAAGGTGCCCTCGCCCATCAGCGCCCCGGCCGTGGTGAGATCGATGGTCCGGACCTCGGCGCCGTCTCGCACGGAAAGCTTGGCGCCATCGAGGGTCAGAACCGCATCAGGCCCGGCATTGGCCAGACGCAGGATCTGCTGGCGCAGATCGTGGCCCGCCTTCTCCGCCGCCTTGCCGGACACGAAGGTCTGGCGCGACGCCGAGGTCTTGCCGGCGTCGGCGGTGAGATCGGTGTCGCCGGTCACCAGCGCGAACTGCGACGCCGGCAGGCCGACCGCATCGGCGGCGATCTGCACCATGATCGTGTTGCTGCCTTGTCCGATGTCGAGCGCGCCGCTGTAGAGCGTCAGCGTGCCGCCCGGCGACAGGCCCACCCGCATGCGCGAGGGGTTGGACATCGAGGTGTTGCCGATGCCGTACCACATGCAGCCGATGCCGATGCCGCGGCGATGCGAACCGCCTTTGGCGTTGAAGGCAGCAATCGCCTCGTGCGCCTTTTCCCAATGCGGCCGCAGAGCCTCAAGACACTGAGCGAGCCCGGCAGAATGGGTGAGCGTCTGGCCGCTCGCCGTCGTGTCGCCGGCCCGCAGCGCGTTGCGATGGCGGAACTCCAGCCGGTCGATGCCGAGACTGTCGGCCAATTCGTCCAGCATTGCCTCATGGGCAATGGCCGCCTGCGGCACGCCGAAGCCGCGAAAGGCGCCGGCCGGTGGACCATTGGTGAAGAACGCCTCGCCCCAGGTGCGCACGTTGGGAATGGCATAGGGACCCATCGCATGCACCGGCACCCGGTTGGCGACGGTCGGCCCCCACGAGGCATAGGCGCCGGTATCGAAGAGTGCGGTCACGTCGCAGGCCAGGAGCTTGCCGTCGGCGTCGCAGCCGAACTTGGCCTTCACCCGCGCGGGATGGCGCTTGGTGCTGGCAGCCATGCTCTCGGGCCGCGTGTAGACCAGCGCGACGGGCCGTCCCAGCGTCCAGGCGGCGATGGCGATCAATGGCTGCACCGACAGGTCGAGCTTGCCGCCGAAGCCGCCGCCGCAGGCCGTCGGCACGATGCGCACGGCCTCTGGCTTCAGGCGCATCAGGTTGGCGACCTCGTCGCGATCCATGTAGGGCGTCTGCGTGGTGGCGTGGACCTCGATGCGGTCGCCGACCCGCAAGGCCCAGCCGGCCTCCGGTTCAATATAGGCGTGCTCGACGAAGGCGGTCTCGAACGTGCCTTCGGCCACGGCGGCACACGCCTCGAACGCGGCGCCCACGTTGCCGCGCTTCACGCCGCCTTTCAGCAGCAGGTTGCCAGGCTTGTCGGCCTGGACCAGCGGCGCATCGTCGGCCACCGCGGCATCGACACCGAACAAAGGCGGCTCAGGCATCCAGGTGATCGGCACTTCGTCATCGCGGATCGCCAGCACCTCAGCCCGCTCGCCGACCAAAGCCACCACGGCCTCCCCGCGATAGCGAACCAGCCCGTCGGCCAGCACCGGCTGGTCCTTGATATCGGGATAGATGCCGTAGCCGTTGAACGGCACGTCCGCCGCGGTCATCACGGCGGTAAGACGCTGCCGCAACGGCTCGAGATCGCCCAGCTCGAAGCGCGCCCGCGCATAGGGCGAGCGCACGACGCGGACCCAGAGCGCGTTCCTGGGAATGGCATCGGCACCGAACTGGTCACGGCCCGTGACCTTGACGTGCCCGTCGACGCGGACGATGCGCGAACCGACGGCTTCACCGGCCGGCGGCGCGTTCGCGGGCGCCGGGGAGACGACATCCATCACCGCATCGACGATCTTGCCGTAGCCGGTGCAGCGGCAGAGCACGCCGCCCAACGTGTCCTCGACCTCTGCACGGGTCGGCTTGCTGTTGCGGCGCACCAGCTCCTGGGCCGCCATCAGCATGCCGGGCGTGCAGATGCCGCACTGGGCCGCGCCATGATCGAGGAAAGATTGCTGGAGCGCGGTCATTGCATCGGCGCCGCTCTCGAGACCTTCGACCGTCTCGACGGTGCGGCCTTCGACCTGACCCATCGCGACGAGGCAGGAACAGACCTGCCGCCCGTCGAGCAGCACCGTGCAGGCACCGCAATCGCCGGCATCGCAGCCGACCTTGGTGCCGGTTACGCCGAGATCGTCGCGCAATGCCGCCGCCAGCCGCGTGACCGGCGCGCCGTCCCAGCACGCCTCGCGTCCGTTCAGGATGAATTCGAGTTTCATGCGGCCACCTTCGCCAGCAGCCGCCGCAGCAAGACCAGGGCCACATCGGAGCGGTAGCCGGCACTGCCGCGCACATCGTCGATCGGCGACAGCGGCGCCAGATGGGACGCCTCGACCCGTTCGCCGAGGCGCGCATCGACCGTCGCGCCGATCAGCGCCTGCTCCAGGGCCGGCAGGCGTTGCGCAACGGGCGAACAGGCGCCCACGGCGACCCGCGCCGCCGCGACCTTGCCATCCTCGACTTCGACCAAGGTCGAAGCCATGGCAATGGAGATCACGAGGTAGCGCCGCGCGCCCAGCTTCAGGAACGCGCTTCTCGCCTCGTATTTCGGACGCGGCACATGCAGCGCCACGACGAGTTCGCCGGGCTGCCGCTCGGTCTTGCGCACGCCGGTGATGAAGGACGCGAGCGGCAGGCGGCGCGTCCCGCTGCAGCTCGCAAGCTCCACCTCGGCATCGAGCGTCAGCAGCGCGGGCACGCCATCGGCGGCGGGTGAGGCGTTGCAGATATTTCCCGCAATCGTTCCAGCGTTCTGGATCTGGCGGCCGCCGACCTCCCGTGCCGCCTGCTTCAGCCCATCGAACAGCAGCGGGAGGCTGGCCTCGATCAACTCCGTCCAGGTGGTTGTCGCACCGAGCCGCCATCCATCAGACGTCTCGGAAATACCGCGCAGGGCTGCGATTCCGGCGATATCGAGCACATCCTCGGTCACCGACCGGCCGACGCGCGCAGGGTAGAAGTCGGTGCCACCGGCCAGCACCGTGAAAGGTCGGGTCAGTGCCTGGAGAGCCTCTTCAAGGCCTCGGGGTCGGAGGTAGTCGCCCATTCGTTCGTGTACATACGATGACACAGCGCACGGGCGAGTCAAACGAATGAGTCTGTTTCAGATGATCCGCGAGAGAAGGTCCAGAAGTTGCTTCTGCTCCTGCGCGCTCAGCGGCTTCAGCGTCTCGCGCGAGACCGCGGGACCGTTCAGCAGCAGCTTGTTGACCAGTCGCTGCCCTTCGGTCGTGAGGCTGAGCAAGGTGCGGCGCGCATCGCCGGGATCGGGCCGCGAGTCGACCAGGCCGCGTTCCTTCAGCCGGCGCACCACGCCCTGCATGGTGGCCTTGTCCATGCCGACGAGGCGGCCCAGCAGGTTCTGCGACAGCTCGGTATATTCGTCGAGCTTCGCCAGGCTCGAATACTGCGTCGGCGTGATGTTGGGATCGCCGATGCCGACCTGGAAGATGGCGCTCGCGCGCTGATGCGCACGTCGCAGCAGGTAGCCGATTTGATCTTCGATGCGATAGGGCCTGGCCGCGCTCGATGCCGTCTTTGGATCGAGCTGCTTTTTTGCAACGTTGCTTCGCATCGCCCCCCCGGCTTGCTGCTCCTTGGCTACACCGGCAGGGCGCGTCGCACAACGGTCACATAACACTCTTTGTCTTGGGTGAATGAACAATGCGAGGTGCGAACCTCTTGACTCGTCAACGCCGAAGCGGCAGCGCGAATTTCTTTCGCTCCTGCAACCGGACGTTCCGACGACCCGAGTCCTTCACCGTTACCGGGCAAATCCTCGCGCCTTCAAGGATTTCCGGCGACGTTCTGCGACGCAATGGCAGGGACGATGACGCGCGGCGAAGGCGATGGCAGTGTGGCCGCACACTCCGCAACAAAGGACAAGGCAATGCCCGGCGCGCTCGAAGGCATCAGGATCGTCGACCTCACGAATATCATCCTCGGCCCCTACGGCACGATGCTGCTGGCCGACCAGGGCGCCGACGTGATCAAGGTCGAGGCGCCCGAAGGCGACGCGGTGCGCCATATCGGCAAGCCCGGCAAGACTCCGGGCATGGGACCGACCTACCTCTATGTGAATCGCAACAAGCGCTCGCTCTGCCTCGACCTCAAGAACAAGGACGCGCGCGCCGCCCTGCTCAAGGTCGTGGCGACGGCCGACGCCTTCGTCCACGCGCTGCGGCCGCAAGCCATCGAAGCGCTGGGCCTGGGCTACGAGGAGATCCGCAAGGTGAAGCCCGACATCGTCTATGTCGGTGCCTATGGGTATTCGGCGGAAGGTCCTTACGGAAAACTGCCCGCGTACGATGATGCCATCCAGGCCCGCTTCGGCATCGCCGACCTGATGGGTCGCGCCGCCGGCGACGACGTCCCGAAATATCCGCCGACCATCATCGCCGACAAGACGGTGGGTCTCACCTTCGCCTTCTCGACCCTTTCAGCCTTGATGCATAGACAGCGCACCGGCGAGGGCCAGTTCGTCGAAGTGCCGATGTTCGAGACCATGTCGGCCTGGCTGCTGGTCGAGCATCTGTGGGAGCGGACGTTCAGCGACGAGGGCGAGGTCGGCTACACCCGCCTGCTTGCCCGCACCCGCAAGCCCTACCGCACGTTCGACGGCTGGATGGCGATCCTGCCCTACAACGACAAGCACTGGCGCAATTTCTTCGAGCTGGTCGGCCGGTCCGAGGTGCTGCAAGACCCGCGCTATTCGACCATCAACGCCCGCTCGATGCATATCGGCGACATGTACGCCATGGTCGAGGCGATCGCGCCGTCGAAGACAACGACCGAATGGGTGAAGCTGCTCGATGCGGCGCAGATCCCCAACGCTCCGGTCTCCAAGCCGGCCGACCTGTTCGAGGACCCGCACCTCGTCTGGCGCCAGCTCTTCAAGAAATATCCGCATCCGTCGGAGGGCGAGATCATGATGGTCGAGCCGCCGATGACCATGAGCAGGACGCCGCCCAGCATCCGCACCCTGGCGCCGCTGCAGGGGCAGGATTCGCGCGCCGTGCTGGCGGAGGCCGGCGTCGGCGCCGCCGATATCGAGGCGCTGAAGAAGTCCGGCGCGCTTATCGAGCCGTCGTAGCCTCGACGGCCAGTTCGGCGGCGGCGAGGTCTTCCAGCGCCGCCCCGACCGACTTGAACAGCGTGATCGAGGTGGCATCGCCGGCCGCGCGGCCGGCCTGCCGGCCGCGTGAGAGCTCGAACAGGTCGGCGATCACGTGGGTTTGCCCGATCGCCCCGCTGGCGATCGCCTGGACAACATCTCCGCCCTCCTTCAGCGCGCCGGCGCGGGTATCGACATAAAGGCGGGCACGTTGCACCGCCCGGTCGTCGCTTTCGCGCATCTGGGGCGTGTAGGCGCCCACCAGATCCACATGTTGGCCTTCACGCAGCCAGTCACCCTCGACCAGAGGCGCCTTCGAGAGCGTGGCGCAGGAGATGATGTCGGCTTCCCCAACCGCGGCCTTGCGGTCGCTGACGGCCCGCACAGTGACCGGACGGCCGACCGCTTCGGGGAGCGATGCCGACAGTCTTGCCGCGAGCGCCTCGGCCTGGGCCGGCGTGCGGCCCCAGATCGTCACCTCGCGGATCGGCCGCACCTTCGCATGCACCCGGATCAGTTCGGGCGCCAAGGCGCCGGTGCCGATCATCAGCAGGCGCGAGGCATCGGGGCGCGACAGGTAGCGCGAGGCGAGGCCCGAGGCGCAGGCGGTGCGCCGCTTGGTCAGCATCGTGCCGTCGAGCAGCGCCAGGGTGGCACCGGTGCTGCCGTCGAGCAGCAGGTATTGGCCATAGATCGACGGCAGCGAGCGCTTGCCGTTGTCGGGGAACACGGTGACGACCTTGACGCCGACACAACCGGAGGCGCCTGTGGTCCAGGCCGGCATCAGCAGCAGCATCGCGTCGGCCGAGCCCACACCCAGCGGCTCCTTGATGGGATGGTGATGCCGCACCGGCATCTCGCAGCCCGCCCGAAACAGCGCGTCGAGCCGGTCGATCAGGGTGAGGTCGTCCAGGGCGGCGTCGATCTCGGCCGCCGACAGGACCTTCATGAAAACGGACCCCGCACGGTGCGCGAGCCGAGTTCCGGCGCCACCAAGGCGCTCTGCCGCTCCAGGGCGCGCTGGTCGCGCGGTGCAGGCCCCGTGGGCGCCGTGGCCTGCTGCGTCGCCTGTACGGCCTTGAGGCGCGCGATTTCACGGTCGAGCCGCGCCGCCTCGCCGCCGGCCTCGCGGGCGCGGCGGCGATGATGCCGGCCGGCCCACCAGCCCATGCCGAGCCCCGCCAGGACACCGAGCATCAGCATGGCGATGACCAGAAGGTAAACCGGCATCACGATGATATGCGGCAGCGGCCACAGCGCCAGCTGGACGGGCTGCGCGTTGCTGACCGCGACCAGGACGCCGATCAGGATGAAGAGCAGGAAAAGGACGCGGGAAAGGATTTTCATGCGGCGCGGAGCATGCCACACCGCACCCCCGCGACGCGAGGCGGACGAGCGCTCCAAGGCCGATTCGTGGGGCTAGGTCTTGTCGTCGTCCTCGGACTCCGGCGGCAGCAGGCCAGCGGCGCGCGCGGCCTCCTTGTTCAGCCGGTCGCGCAGGTCCTTGCCGGTCTTGAAATAGGGCACGCGCTTGGACGCCACCGCGACCTGCTCGCCGGTGCGCGGATTGCGGCCGGTGCGCGGATCGCGCTGCTTCACCGAGAACGCACCGAAGCCGCGCAGCTCGACCCTGTGCCCGGTGGCCAGGGCCTTGGAGATCTCATCGAACACGGTGGCGACGATCCGCTCGACATCCCTCTGGTAGAGGTGCGGATTCCGGGCCGCCAGGCGGGCAATCAGCTCGGACTTGGTCATCGCGTTTCCATGGACGGGGCGATTCAGCCCCTGAGCACAATGATTAAGTCCTTGATATTAAACCAGATAACAGGTTCGTCAAGCGTAAGCCCTTGAAACCAAAAGAAAAGGCCGACCCTTGCGGGCCGGCCTTTCCGTAAACCTTGATGAAAACGAGCTTACTTCTCGTCCTCGTCGGCCTCGGCGCGCCTCTTGAGGGCTGCACCCAGGATGTCGCCCAGGCTGGCGCCCGAGTCGGACGAACCGAAGTCGGCCATCGCCTTCTTCTCCTCGTCGAGCTCGCGGGCCTTGACCGACAGCACGACCCGGCGCGAGGCCTTGTCGATGTTGGTGATCTTGGCGTCGAGCTTGTCGCCGATCGCGTAGCGGTCGGGGCGCTGCTCGGAGCGATCGCGGCTGAGCTCCGTCTTGCGGATGAAGCCCGGGATGCCGTCCTGCACCGTGACGTCGATGCCATTGTCCTGGATGCCGGCCACGATGACGGTGACGACGTCACCCTTCTTGGCGACCGAACCCACCTTCTCGAACGGATCGTTGGCGAGCTGCTTGATGCCGAGCGAGATGCGCTCCTTGTCCATGTCGACGTCGAGGACCTTGACCTTGACCTGGTCGCCCTTCTTGAAGTCGCGGATCGCCTCGTCGCCGGCCTTGTCCCAGCTCAGGTCGCTGAGATGGACCATGCCGTCGATGTCGCCGGGCAGGCCCACGAACAGGCCGAACTCGGTGATGTTGCGGACCTCGCCCTCGAGCTCGGTGCCGGCCGGGAACTGCTCGGCGAAGCTCTCCCACGGGTTGGCCATGCACTGCTTGAGGCCGAGCGAGATGCGGCGCTTGGACATGTCGACGTCCAGCACCATCACTTCGACTTCCTGCGAGGTCGACACGATCTTGCCGGGGTGCACGTTCTTCTTGGTCCAGCTCATCTCGGAGACGTGGACCAGACCCTCGACACCCGGCTCCAGCTCGACGAACGCGCCGTAGTCGGTGATGTTGGTGACGCGGCCCTTGAGCTTGAGGCCGACCGGGTACTTCGCACCCGCGCCGTCCCACGGATCGCTCATCAGCTGCTTCATGCCGAGCGAGATACGCTGCGTCTCGGGGTTGAAGCGGACGACCTGCACCTTGACCTGCTGGCCGATGGTGAGGGCTTCCGACGGATGGTTGATGCGCTTCCAGGCGATGTCGGTGACGTGCAGCAGGCCGTCGACGCCACCCAGATCCACGAACGCGCCGTAGTCGGTGATGTTCTTGACGACGCCGTCGAGCACCTGGCCTTCGGACAGCGCGCCCATCAGGCGCGTACGGTCCTCGGCGCGGGTCTCTTCCATGACGGCGCGGCGCGACACGACGATGTTGCCGCGGCGGCGGTCCATCTTGAGGATGGCGAACTGCTGGGCCTGGCCCATCAGCGGGCCGACATCGCGCACCGGGCGCACGTCGACCTGGCTGCCCGGCAGGAAGGCCACGGCGCCCGACAGGTCGACCGTGAAGCCACCCTTCACGCGGCCGAAGATCGTGCCCATGACGCGTTCCTGGTCGGTGAACGCCTTCTCGAGAACGGTCCAGGCCTCTTCGCGGCGAGCCTTGTCGCGCGACAGGACGGCCTCGCCCTCCTTGTTCTCCATGCGATCGACGAAGATGTCGACCACGTCGCCTTCCTTGACCTCGGGGGCGGCGGTGCCACCGTTGGCGAACTCACGCAGCGCGACGCGGCCCTCGGACTTGAGGCCGACATCCACCACGACGAAATCATTGGCAATGCGAATGACGCGGCCCTTGACGACCGTGCCTTCGAAGCTCGACGAACCGCCCAGCGATTCCTCGAGTAGTGCTGCGAACTCCGCACTTGCGGCGTCGTTCGGGGTACGCAGGGCGCTGCCCTTGGCCATTCAAACTCTCCTTCATCGATCCCGGGCGAAACGCTGCCGCCCGTCGGCCAACCGGTTAAGTCCGGCGGATCCACTGCCTTGAAACACCGGCGCAGGGACGACACGTCCCGGCGCAGTCGCCGCTGGAAATCTTCGATCCGCCGGCGGCGACTTACGGCCCGGAGGATCGAAAGCCCTTGCGCTCGATGAACGCCAAAGCGGCGGCGAAGGCCGCGTCGGCATCCATGTCGCTGGTATCGAGGTGGTAAGCATCGGGTGCGGCTTTAAGAGGTGCTGCCGCCCGTTCGCTGTCGCGACGGTCCCGCTCCGCCATCTCGGCAAGAACGCGCGGCTTTATAATGTCCACCCCTTTGTCGCGCAACTCCCGGTACCGGCGTTCCGCCCGCGCCTCGACGCTGGCGGTCACGAACAATTTCACAGCCGCATCGGGGCAAATGACGGTGCCGGTATCCCGCCCGTCGAGCACGGCACCGGTCATCTGACCGGCGAATTTCCTCTGGAAATCCAGCAGGTTGGCCCGAACCTCGGCAATCACCGCGACTTTCGACGCGGCCTGGCCCGCCTCGTCCGTCCGAAGCTCGGGATCGGCCAGGTCGGACGGATCCAGTCCGGCCGCGATCTCGACCGGTGAACGGGCGGTCTTCTCGGCCTTCAGCCCGACCGCGCGGTAGAGCAGGCCGGTGTCGAGATGGGGCAGGCCGAAATGGTCGGCCAGCCGGCGGGCCAGCGTGCCCTTGCCGGCCCCTGCCGGCCCGTCGATCGTGATGACCCGCCCTTTCGTCACGCCGCCTCGATCTTGGCCCCGAGCGCGCCCATCAGCCGGACGAAGCCCGGGAAGCTGGTGTCGATCGGCGAGCCGTCGTCGACCGCCACGCCGTTGCGCGAGGCAAGGCCCAGCACGAGGAACGACATGGCGATGCGATGGTCGAGGTGGGTGACGACCGTCCCGCCGCCGACCGGCGGTGTGCCGGTGCCGTGCACGAACAGCGTGTCAGAGCCCATCTCGTGGCGAACGCCGTTGGCCGCCAGCCCGGCCGACACGCTGGCCAGCCGGTCGCTTTCCTTGGCCCGCAGCTCGGCCAGGCCCAGCATGCGCGTCGTGCCCAGCGCGCAGGAGGCCGCCACGGCCAGGATCGGATATTCGTCGATCATGGACGGCGCCCGCTCGGGCGGCACGTCGACGCCGGTCAGCTCGCCGCCTTTGACTCTCAGGTCGGCCACCGGCTCGCCGCCGACCTCGCGCTGGTTCTCGGCCGTGATGTCGGCGCCCATTTCGCGCAGCGTCTCGTAGAGACCGGCGCGCAGCGGGTTGAGGCCGACATTCTCGACCGTCACGTCGCTGCCCGGGCGGATGGCCGCCGCGACGACGGCGAAGGCCGCCGACGAGGGATCGCCCGGCACGGCGATGTCGCGCGCCTTGAGCTCGGGCCAGCCGACCACGGTGATGCGCTTGCCGCCGCCATCTGCAGGGCCGACCCGCACCTCGGCGCCGAAATGGCGCAGCATGCGCTCGGTATGGTCGCGGGTGGCTTCAGGCTCGATCACCGTCGTCTCGCCGGCGGCGTTGAGGCCGGCCAGGAGGATGGCGCTCTTCACCTGCGCCGAGGCGACGGGCAGGCGGTACTCGATCGGCACCATCTCGTCCGTTCCCAGGACGGCGAGCGGCATGCGACCGCCCTCGCGCGATTCGAAGCGCGCGCCCATGCGCGACAGGGGCGCGATGACCCGCTGCATCGGCCGGCGGCGCAGCGAGCCATCGCCGGTCATGAAACTGGTGAAGCGGTGGCTGGCCAGGATGCCGGCGAGCAAACGGGCCGATGTCCCGGAATTGCCGAGGTCGAGCACATTGTCGGGCTCGTGCGCGCCGCCCACGCCAAATCCGCGCACGCGCCATGCGCCTTCGCCCTGATGGTCGACCTTGGCGCCGAGCGCCCTCAGAGCGGCCGCCGTGGCGAGGACATCCTCGCCTTCCAGCAGGCCGGTGATCTTCGTTTCGCCGAGTGCAAGGGCGCCGAACATCAGGGAGCGATGGGAGACCGATTTGTCGCCGGGAGCCCGGACGCGGCCTTGCAACCGGTCCACAGGATGGGCGATCAGCTTCGCCGGAGCGGCATGAGCGGACAGGACAGTCTCCACGACAGAAGTGGCAGAAGGCGCGATGACGGCGCGGCGCCCTCCTAGCATGCCTGAATTTGGTTTTGACAGGGTGAAAGACGCGTGACATACGCGCTCCCTCGCGGCCCATTCGGCCGATTTGCAGGAGATTTAGCGTGGTCAAAGCGAGCTGGGGCACCAAACGCACCTGCCAGAGCTGTGCAGCGCGCTTCTATGACCTGAACAAGAGCCCGATCAAATGCCCCAAGTGCGGGCGTGAGCATGATCGCGAGGACTTCGTGAAGGTTCGCCGCGGCCGCGGCGCGGCCGCCGCGACGGCAGCGGCGGCAGCCGCCGCCGCAGCGGCAGCCGCCAAGGCGGCGGCGGCCAAGAAGAAGGTGGACGATCTGGACGGTGACGAGTTGCCCGACGTGGACGGCGACGAGGCGCTGTCGGCGGACGATCTCGACGACGACGAGGACGATATCGAGGTCGAAGTCGAGGTGGAGGACAAGGAGGAAGGCGACCGCTAGAGGCTGTTGCCAGCGCGCGAGGCAGCAATTATAACCTCGCGCCTTCCCAAGGAATTCGGGGCCATAGCTCAGCTGGGAGAGCGCTACAATGGCATTGTAGAGGTCAACGGTTCGATCCCGTTTGGCTCCACCAACTAAAACAAGGGCTCAGCCGGAAACGGCTGGGCCCTTTGTCTTGCCGGGGCATGCCCGTCGCACGTCGACTGAGCCTGGATGTCCGCCCCGCCCCGTCATTCCCGCTCACCAGGACCTGATCGCCGGCACACCTCGCTCATGACCTTCGAGGTTTATTACAGCGTTAATTTGACCCCCAACGGGTGGCTACCTACCTTCGCCGCGTAGAGCCGCAAAGCGAGTTCCGACGATGCCGATCAGCTACGATACCTTGGCCAATTCCACCTTCCTCGATTTCCAGGGGTATCGCAGCGACGTCGGGCCAATAATGGGCGGTACAGAGGTTGACGACTTCAAGGTCAACGTCGCTTTGGTGTTCGAGCGCAATTCCGATGCCGCAACGCTCGATCAACTTCTGAGTATGGATTGGGGGCCGCGCCAGCAGGAAATCGCCAAGATGACGGCCGATGGCACGCTGTGGTCGACGTTCGGGGCGAACGAACAGACATACGAGAATGTCGTCAACTTCCTGAAGTCGCCCGACGTCAATATCAAGACGCGCGACTACGACACGACGAGCTCGCAGTATATTTCGTCCATCGAGTCACGCACTCTTTGGGTCGAGCTCGACAAGTCGGGCTTCAATACCCTCTTCAATACAAAACTGATGCAGGGCCAGACCGCCACCGGGGACACGACCTGGTACTGGGACGGCAATCTGTCTCTCCCGGCGGAGCTTTCGGGGCCCTTGGGCGTGGCAGGCCTCTGGTTCGACAGTTTCGAGTTTCACACCGCGCTGCCGAACCGGACGGACGGCATTCTGGTTCCACCAGCGCCGGGACCGGGAATCGGCAATGGTTCACTCCTGACTTCGGATGAGAAAGCGCTCTATCCCTCCGACATTGCCGCCGACTATTACAACTTCCCGCTGACAGGTGAGTACTGGCTTACGGTCAAGACCGGCACGGTCGGCTTGCTCGAATCCGATCTCGGCATCCGGATAAAGGGAGACGATTTCGACACGCGTCTCGATAACTATCGCCTGGGCGCCGGCATCGACACGGCAAGTGACGCGGTCGGCGTCGATCCGGGCGGAGACAAGGATAAAGAGAGTGGCGAGCGCTCACTCGATGTGGGGGTCGTTACGACGATCAATCCGCAAAGCAAGCTCGTGCTCTATGCGGGGTCCGGCAAAAAGGATCACGCCAAGTCCGAACCTTTCACGACCTATCAGGCAGCGATCTGGGATACGAGTCATGACCCGGAGGTAATCTCATCTTCCGAACGCTTTACCGTCGCGCGGATGACGCCGGACTCGCCGTTCGCGTTTGCCGTCAGTCAACTCCTGGCGGATGCCGCGCTCGCGGGGATCACCGTTTTCTCCTCTGCGGGTGATGGGGGCTCCGGATATGCGACGCCAAACGGCCTCACAAACGTGAGCGGTGCACGTGCCAGCCAGTACAGCGTCATCGTCGGCGGCACCTCGCTGAGCAGCATGGAAATTGCCGAAACCGATCCGACGCTCTCCAAGATCAGAAATGACGCCCTGGCCGGCGACGCCGACACGATCTGGCGTCTTGTCGCCAACGGCCTCAGCGTGTTGCCATCCAGCGCGCCGGACGCCGCCCGCTTTATCGAAACGGTGTGGAATACCTACAAGCTCGATGGCACCACCTTCGATCGGCAAGGCTACTACGGTAACCTCGCCGGCAATGGGGGCGTGGATTCCACGCAGCCTGTGCCACACTATCAAACGGAATTCGGGCTGACGCCGACCACGACCGATGGGCAGGCTCTGACGGGTCGCGGAGTACCCGACGTGTCAGCCAATGCAGGCGGCAACCTCTTCTATCTTGTGCCCACGAAAGAGATGGACAAGGCGCATGGAGACGGCGGCACGAGCGGTGCGACTCCGTTCTGGGCTTCGCTCGCATCGCAGATAAACGCGATCCTGCTCGATCAGGGAACGCAGATGACGCTCGGGTATATGACCGATCTGCTTTATGTCGCGGCCGCTATCGCGCCTGGCTCCTTCAACGACATCGTGCACGGCAACAACACTTCTTCTTTTCTGCAGAACGGGACGTATCACGCGGACGGTCATGACATCACACCAACCGGCTTCGGCTATGAGGCCGGTCCCGGCTACGATCTCGCCTCCGGCCTGGGATCGCCCAACGGGGTGTTGCTGGCACGCGCCTTGAGTGCAATCGCGCACAGCGAGCTCTTTTTCCACGACGGGCCGGATGCCGCGCCCCATGTCCTGACATGGCACGAGGCGGACGGATGGCAAAGCGGAGCGGACCAGACCCTGCTGCTCCAGGCAATGTCGGCCGGGAGCCTCCAGATCGACGTCGACGCCGGAGCGTCCGACATAAGTTTCTCCAATGCCGGAAGCGGCACCTATGCCTGGACGATGCGTTTTGCCCAGCAGACGCTGCAGTCGGATTTCGATCCGGGCCTCGTCACCATGTTCGACGGCTACAAGATCGGCACGGTCGTGCAAACCCACGCCGCCGACAGCGCATCTTTCGATATGACGCTCAACGGCTCGGCGGCGAGCTCGCCGCAAGGGACGCTCAGTTCGGATTTCGGGTTTGCGGACTTCGGCGGAGGCGGCGGCGCGGTTCGCGTGGCGCAACCGGTTGCGATCGCCGAAACCGCAGCCGGCGCCGACGATGCAACGGCCATCGTGCGGGTACGGCAGAACGGCAAAGACTCGCTCGGCGCCATCTTCTACCAGGTCGACGACCTTTCCGGCACGGTCAACGGCATCGCTCCCGGACAAGCGGGATACGCCGCAGCGGCGCAAGCCAATGCCTATCAGCTGGGCTCGGGCGGCATACTGCTCGGCGGGCCGGGCTACGGAAACTTCACTCAGAACTCGCTGCTCGACGTCGACGCCGGCGACTTCGTCGCCATGGCGCTCGTCAACATGAGCAAGGGCGATACCTACTTCGCCTTCTCGCAGGCCAACCCGGATGGGCAGGGTCACCTGTGGAACTTTGGCCTGAACACCTGGGGCTGGGAAGACACCAGGGGTGGCGGCGACCAGGACTTCAACGACCTCGTGGTCCAACTCGATTTTACGAGTGCCGCCGGTAAGGGGATTCTCGTCCCTTAGATTGATCCCGAGTTCCGACGTCTCAATCCAAGTCGGAAAGGCTTTAGCGATCCGCCGTCTGGTTCACGAGCCGCCGTCTGACGAGTTCGCGCATGACGAGGTCTGCCACCACGCGATTGCCCTCGGCCGAATGGTGGTCGGAACGGTAGAGCGCGTCGACGCCATGAGTGTCGACAGCTGCCTTCATCGTATCGGCCAGATCGAACGGGATCAGTCCGGCCGCAGCCGCACAGCCCAGCACCTTCTGGACGGCGCGATGGTCTGCCGTCCCGTAGGGCCCGCCATTCTTCCAGTAGGCGCGGCTGTATTGCGCCATGACCACGACCGGCACGCCGAGGGCGGCGAGCCGCGGCATCAGCAGGCAGGCGATCGTCTCACCGGTGCCGCGCGGCACGGCCTGTACCTCGCTGAAGTACCAGCCCTCCTGGATACCGAGGCGCTGCACCACGAACTCGGCCAGGGCGGAGCGTCCGAGCCACTCCGCCGGCGCCGGCAAGGGAATCGGCGCGCCCGGCTTTCCCGGGACCGGCACGTTGCGGAGATCGAGCTTCCCGTCGGTCACAGCGAAGTAGGGCTTCTCGCGACTCCAGGCGACCTTCAGTTCGGCCCGCCGGATATCGCCGGGCGTGAAGCTGGCGATGACGAAGAGCGGCTTCACCTTCGGGACGAGCTGTTCGGTGCTGAGCACCATCTGGTCGAAGGCGTATCCGCTGACCCCCGCATTCGACACTTTCCGGCCGATCATGTCCTGGAGATAGGCGGGCCACGTCTCGTCATCCTTCACTTCGTCGCCTTTCGCAAAAGACGAGCCGGTGACGAGGATGGGCGGTTCGGCGAGGGACGCCTTGGGGGATGTCCGGCGGAAACTGTCGGCATCCGAATTGTAGCCGCCTGACGCGCAGTTGAACGGCGACGTCCAGCCGATCGCCGGACTGTAGGCATACTGGCATCGCACGCTCTTGGGGTCGGGGCCGGTGCCCATCCGCAGGTGCGCCAGGTTCGGCCAGTGCGTCAGGCTCCCGGGGCCCCCGTGCAGCAGCCGGTATCCCACTTCGAGCAACGCCAGCGACAGCAGGACCGAAGCCGTCACCAGGGCGATGCGCGCCACCCAACCAGTCTTTTTCGAACGGAGCTCTCGCTCGCCTGCCGGGGCAGCGGTTGCTGCCTCTCGATCGACGCTCATACCTGACCCTACCTCCAGACAGGACAGATTATCATCCAAACATCGGTGAGGGATATGTGACGCGAGGTCGTAGGAAATCCAAGGCCTTTGTCAGGCGGCGAACGGACCCGGCTTCCTGTCGGGCGGCATCGCATGCAGGCAGGCGAAGCCCGCGTCCGTGAGCTGCGGATAGTCCCGGTTTCCCGTCACGAGCCCCAGCCTCGCCAGTTGCGAAAAATCCTGACGAACGCCGAGGCCGCGCAGCGACAGGCCGAGGGCGAGGCGCCGGACGATGGTCTGCTGGGGGGGACTGAGTTCAGGAAACGTCATGAGCAACGAGAACCTAGTCACGGTTGCTTACGCCGCCCTGACGACAACGCGATCCGTGTGCAATGTATCCACTAGTCTTCAACCATCTTTACGCCCCAAACGGGCAGCTGTCATCGCCAGAGAACCATCGCGCCTCTCGAGCTCGTCCATGATGGAAAAATGGTTGAGGCCGGCAAGCGGCAGCAACTCGCTCGGGAGGCCGGCCTCGCGGCGTGCGTCGTGATAGGCGACGGACTGGCGCTGCAGCTCGGGCAGTTCGCCGGTGCCGTAGGCCAGGACAACCGGCGCACTCTTGCCGGGCAGATGCAGCAGCGGGCTCGTCCGCGCCGCCTCCTCGGCCGTGAGCTGCAACTTCTCGTTGAGGTAATTCAGCCGGCAGGGCTCGACATCGTAGATGCCGCTGATGGCAAGGCCGGCATCGACCTCGTCCATCGCAAGCGTCGTTGCCGTCAGATGACCTCCCGCCGACCAGCCCGACACGACCAGCCGGCCCTGCCCCACGCCATGGCGTGGGCCTTCGCGCCGCAGCCAGCGTACGGCCTCGGCGATCTCCGTGACGATGGCCGACAAGGTCGCGTCGGGCGCCAGCGTATAACCCACGAAAGCCACATCCATGCCATTGGCCAGCGGCCCTTCCGCCATACAGGCGAAGGTCTCCTTGGCATTGCGCTGCCAGTAGCCGCCATGGATGAAGGCGAAGAGCGGCGCCTTGGCCGTGCCGCAGCGGAACAGGTCGAGCTTGTTGCGGGGCCGCGGACCGTAGGCGAGATCGAGGCTCTCGGCGTGGCGTGCCCGGAAGAGATCACTGCGCTCGATCCAGCCGTCGCGGCGCGGGCCGGAATCGGCCACGGCGTTGGTATTGTCGTAAGCCTTGTCGAGTTCAGCCCGCGTCATGTTGCGCCACACGATCTCGCTCATCGTCATCCCCCGGTTACAGGCCCCTTCTCTAGCATGCCGCTCCTCTTGCCGGCGGCTCCCCGCGAGACGGATCCCTTTCCCTTGGGTTAATTTTCAGTGGCAGACCATAAATGTGGTGGCCGGAGGGCAGGATTGGGACTACGCTTTCGACAGGTAGCTGAGGGAGGGTTTTTATCCGTTCGAGGACATGTCCCCCGACGGAAACTGGTTCACCGGTGGAACATCCACCGCGTGCCCTGTCTGCCTCACCCTTCAGCCAGACCACCGATCGCCAACGCCTCCGCTCGCCGGGGGCGTTTTTGTTTTGGGCGATCGGTTCCGCTTCCCTGACCCTGACACCGGAGTCCGAATATGGCCAAACGCGCCGCACGCCGAGCCAAGCTGCACGCTATCGATAGCGCCCGTATTCACAACGTCGTTTTCGACCACACTCCGGCCAACGATCGAGACCAGAGCTACATCAAGAAAATCCGGCCGCGCAGCGACAACCAGCGCGTGCTGATGGAAGCGATCGAGGCCAAGCCCCTCACCGTGGCGCTCGGCCCCGCCGGTACCGGCAAGACCTACGTGGCGATCGCCGCTGCCGTCGAAGCGCTGGAAAGCGGCACCGTCTCGCGGATCGTGCTGTCACGACCGGCCGTCGAAGCCGGCGAGAATCTGGGTTTCCTGCCGGGCGACATGCGCGAGAAGCTCGACCCCTACCTGCGCCCGCTGTGGGATGCGCTGAACGACCGGCTGGGCGCCAAGCGGCTGGCCCAGCATCTCGACGACGGCACGATCGAGATCGCCCCCGTGGCGTTCATGCGCGGCCGCACGCTGAACAATGCTTTCGTCCTGATCGACGAGGCGCAGAACTGCACCTACGGCCAGCTCAAAATGCTACTGACCCGGCTTGGCTGGCACTCGACGATGGTGATGACCGGCGATCCGGACCAGACCGACCTGCTGCCGGAACTGTCCGGCCTTGCCTCGATCGCGACCCGGCTGGAAGGGCTCGACGACGTCTCCGTCGTGCGGCTTACACAGGAGGACGTGGTCCGTCATCCGCTGGTCGGCCGCATGCTGTCGGTGCTGTAGCCCCCAAATTTATCCACACATCGAAGCGCGACGGCCGATTGGACCGTACCGGGAACAAAAAAGATAACCAGCCTTTTCTGTCCCCGCGCAAAACGGCGAAAAAGCAAATCGGAACATAAGCTTAAACGAGGGGTGGCGGGTGACTGCCACCCCTTTTTCATTGAGTCAATACAGTGACGCTGACGTAACGGCCGTGGGACGGTCGGTTTCTTCACAGACTTCCCCACATGCCGCCGATTGCCTTGTGCAGACGTCCTCGCGGGGCCATTTTCCGCGTCCCAGATGACCGACGAAACCGACATCGACCTGCCCCCCAGCGAAGGCTCGCTTTCCGACGGAATGCGGATCATCGCGGACTTCGTGCGGACCCTGCCGCGCAAGCCGGGCGTCTACCGCATGATCGCGGCCGACGGAGAAGTTCTGTACGTCGGAAAGGCGCGCTCGCTGCGCAGCCGCGTCGCCGCCTATACCCAGCCGACCCGGCTCGCCACACGCCTGATCCGCATGGTCTCGGCGACGCGGACCATGGAATTCGCAGTCACCGACAGCGAAGCCGAGGCGCTGCTTCTTGAAAACAACCTGATCAAGCGCTTCCGGCCGCGCTTCAACGTGCTGCTGCGCGACGACAAGTCGTTCCCCTACATCGTCATCCGCCGCGACACCGACTGGCCGCAGCTCGCCAAGCATCGCGGCACGCGCGAGCCGGCCAACGAGTATTTCGGCCCCTTCGCGTCCGCCACCGCCGTCAACCGCACGCTCTACGCCCTGCAGCGCGCCTTTCCGCTGCGCTCCTGCTCGGACGGCGTCTTCTCGACCCGCACGCGGCCCTGCCTGCAGTACCAGATCAAGCGCTGCACGGCGCCCTGCGTCGGCCGCATCGAGAAGCCCGAGTACGACGCCATCGTCGAGGACGTGCGCGGCTTCCTGGGCGGGCGAAACCGCGAGATCCAGCAGACCCTGTCGCAGCGCATGGAGCAGGCCTCGGCCAATCTCGAATTCGAGGCCGCCGCCATCCTGCGCGATCGCATCCGCGCGCTGGCCCATATCACGTCGCACCAGTCGATCAGCCTGCCGTCGATCGACGAGGCCGACATCTTCGCCGCTCACGCCGATAGCGGGCAGATCTGCATCCAGGTCTTTTTCCTGCGCGCCGGCCAGAATCTCGGCAACCGTGCCTACTTCCCGAGCCATGGGCGCGACCTCGACGAGCCGCAGGTGCTGGAAGCGTTCATGGGCCAGTTCTACGAAGCGCGTCAGGCACCCAAACTGGTCCTGACCAGCCATGACATTCCCGAGCGCGAGCTGATGGAAAGCGCGCTCGCTTTGTCGGCCGGCCACAAGGTTGAGATCCGCCAGCCCAAGCGCGGCGACCAGAAGGACGTGCTCGAACAGGCGGTGAACAATGCGCGCGAGGCGCTGGCCCGCCGCATGGCCGAACGCGGCACACAGCGCACCCTGCTGGAAGGCGTGGCGCGCGTGTTCGGCCTCGACGCGCCGCCCGAGCGCATCGAGGTATACGACAACAGTCACATCCAGGGCACGGCGGCGATCGGCGCCATGATCGTGGCGGGGCCCGAGGGCTTCAACAAGAACGCCTACCGCAAGTTCAACATCAAGACCGAGGGCGCCGCCGGCGACGACTTCGCCATGATGCGCGAGGTGATGACCCGCCGCTTCGGCCGCGCGCTGAAGGAAAATCCCGAGCGCGACGACGAGCACTGGCCGGACCTGCTGCTGATCGACGGCGGCCAGGGCCAGCTCGAAGCGGTGCGCGGCGTGATGGCCGAGCTCGGCCTCGAGGACATTCCTCTCGTCGGCATCGCCAAGGGGCCCGACCGCGATGCGGGCCGCGAGCGCTTCTTCATGACCGGCAAGCCGCCCTTCTCGCTCGAAATGCGCGATCCCGTCCTCTACTTCCTGCAGCGCCTGCGGGACGAGGCACATCGCTTTGCGATCGGCACGCATCGCACGCGCCGCGCGGCCGATCTCACCCGTTCAGCGCTCGACGAGGTGCCGGGCATCGGCGCAGGCCGCAAGCGCGCGCTGCTGAATCATTTCGGCAGCGCCCGTGCGGTATCAGGTGCGACCCTGGAGGACATCAAGTCGGTGCCCGGAATCTCCGTGGCACTCGCCCAGAAAATCCATGACCACTTCCGGGGCGGCCGGTAATGTCCGGGTCGATGTTGTTCAATCTTCCCAACGTGCTCACCCTGTCGCGCATCGTCGCGATCCCGCTGGTCGTCGCCTGCTTCTGGCTCGATCGCGGCTGGGCGCAGTGGTTGTCGATGGCGCTGTTCGTGGCCGCCGCGGTTACCGACTGGTTCGACGGTTACTTCGCGCGACGCTATCACCAGATCTCGCGCTTCGGCCGCTTTCTCGATCCGATCGCCGACAAGCTGCTGGTCGCCGCCGCCCTGGTCATGCTGGTCGACAACAGCACGCTCGCCGGCGTGAACGTGCTGGCTGCCCTCATCATCCTGGCGCGCGAGATCCTGGTCTCCGGCCTGCGCGAGTTCCTGGCGGAACTGCGGGTCGGCCTGCCGGTGAGCGCGCTCGCCAAATGGAAGACGGCGGTACAGATGGTCGCGATCGCGGCGCTGCTGGTCGGCGACTCCGCCGCGCACTGGGTCACCCAGGCGGGCGTCGTGCTGATCTGGATCGCCGCGGCGCTCACGCTCATCACCGGCTACGACTATCTGCGCACCGGCCTGCGCCACATGGCCGAGGATGCGCCGCCGGCGGGTGGACAGAAGTGAAAGTCCGTTACTTCGCGTGGATGAAGAAGACCGTCGGCGTGCCTGAAGAAGAAGTCACGCCGCCGTCCGACATCGACACGGTGGGCGACCTCATCGTGTGGCTGCGCAGCCGCAGCCCCGGTCATGCCGAGGCGCTGGCCGAAGGCGCGGCGTTCGGTGCCGCCGTCGACCAGCGCACGGCGACCTTCGACGTGAAGCTCGCGGGCGCGCGCGAAGTCGCCTTCTTCCCGCCCTTCACCGGCGGGTGACGCCATGAGCGTGCGTGTCCAAGAAGCCGACTTCGATGTCGGCGCCGAACTGGCCCATCTCACCGATGGCAACAAGCGGATCGGCGGCCTCGCGGTCTTCGTGGGCCTCGTACGCGAGATGCATGTGCGCGAAGGCTATCACCGCGACCGCATCGATGCGCTGACGCTGGAACATTATCCCGGCATGACCGAGACGGCGCTGCAGGAGATCGAGGCCGAGGCGAACCGGCGTTGGCCGCTCGAAGCGACCCTGATCGTGCACCGCTACGGCCGCATGGAACCGGGCGAGCGCATCGTGCTGGTCGCCGTCGGCTCGCCGCATCGCGAGGCCGCCTTCGAGGCCTGCGAGTTCTTGGTCGACTGGCTGAAGACCAAGGCGCCTTTCTGGAAGCTGGAAGAGACACCGAAGGGCGACCAATGGGTCGGCGCCCACGAAGGCGATGATGCAGCGGCGGCGCGCTGGGAGAAGAAGTAGGCGGCGCTACTTCGCCTCGTTCATCGCTTCCAGCACGCCGTGGATCTGGGCGACGACGTTCGCGCCCTCGCCGATCGCGGCACCCACCCGCTTCACCGATCCGTAGCGCACGTCGCCGACGGCGAAGACGCCCTGCACGTTGGTCTCGTAGGCGAGCGGCGGACGCTCGGGGCACGGCGCCTCGACGTCGGCGCCGGTGCGGATGAAGCCGGTCCTATCGACGTCGATGCCGCAATCCGTCATCCACTCGGTCGCGGGCTCCGCGCCCAGGAACTGGAAGACGTGGCGGATCGGCCGGTGCGTGTCGGCGCCGCTCGGACGGTGCCGCCACTTCACGCCGCGCAACCCGCTCTGCTCGGAGCCGACGAGTTCGACGATCTCGGTCTCGGCCAGCACCTCGACATTCGGCGCCGATGCGATGCGGTCGATCAGATAGCGCGACATGGTCTCGGCGAGACCGGGGCCGCGCACCAGGATCCAGACCTTCGCGGCATGGCCCGCCAGGAAGACGGCCGCCTGTCCCGCCGAATTGCCGCCGCCGACGATGACGACTTCGGAATTGGCGCAGAGCTTCGCCTCGATGGGCGAGGCCCAATACCACAGGCCGCGACCCAGAAAATGCTCGAGGTTCGGCAACGAGAGTTTGCGGTAGCGCGCACCCGAGGCGATCACGACGGTCTTCGCCTGCACCTTCCAGCCGTCCGTCATCTCCAAGGTCATCGGCCGATCGAGGCCGCCGCCGCAATCGAGTCGTGCCACCTCGAGCGGGATGACGAACTGCGCGCCGAACTTCTGCGCCTGGACGAAGGCGCGCGCGGTCAGCGCCTGGCCCGAGATGCCGGTCGGGAAGCCGAGATAGTTCTCGATGCGGGCGCTGGCACCGGCCTGGCCGCCGAAGGCGCGGGTTTCCACGACCAGCACCGACAGGCCTTCGGAGGTGGCATAGACGGCGGTCGAGAGACCGGCTGGACCCGAGCCCACGATCGCGATGTCGTAGATCCTCGGCTCGCCGCTTTCCTGCAGCAGGCCGATACAGAGGGCCAGTTCCTGGTCGCTAGGATTGCGCAGGATCGTGCCGTCGGGACAGACGACCAGCGGATAATCCTCGGCATCGGGCGACAGCCGCTCGATCATCTTCGCCGCGTCGGGATCGTTCTCCGGATCGAGGATGGTGTGCGGCTGGCCGTTGCGCGTCAGGAAGCCCTGCAGGCGGATCATGCCCGGCTGCGTGAGCTCGCCGACCAGGATCGGTCCGACCTTGTTGACCTCGATGAGACGAACGCGGCGCAGGATCAACGCCCGCATGATGCGCTCGCCGAGCTCGGCCTCGGCGACCATCAGGGCGCGCAGCCGGTCGTGCGGCACGATCAGCGCCTCGACATCCTCCTCGGCCCGCACATCGACCATCGCCGGTTGTCCGGAGAGTTCGGCCAGTTCGGCGGCGAAGTCACCCGGCCCCATGGTGGCGATCGGCGAAATGTGATCCAGCCCGTCATGACCCAGGATGGCGATCCGGCCGGACAGGATGACCGACATGCCGGGACTGTCCTCGCCCGTCCGCGCCAGGAACTCGCCGGCCTTGAAATGATGCTTCTTGCCGAACCGCCCGATGCGCTTCTGCTCCGCCGCCGTCAGCACGGGATACATCTGGTGGCGGCGGGTCTCTTCCATTGTCGGGGGAACGGGATTGGCCACGCCGGAACTCCTCTAGCTCCCGGCCACTTTGGCTTCTCTAGCCCAAGGCCACCAGCGCAAGATTTGTGACGCCCCGTTCGCGCAAGCGATCCGCCGCCATCAGCGCCCGCTGGCCGCTGCGGCAGGCCAGCACGACCCGGCCGTCGGGCGTGCCCAGCTCGTCGATCGTGTCGACGACCAGCCGCCGCGCACCGGCAAAGGGCGAGACCGGCGCCTCGTCGAGGCCGCGCAGGTCGACGACGATGTCGTCGGATCGCACCTGATCGGGCGCGATGAAGGACACCGCCTCCTCGGGCTCGGGACTGTCGGCAAAGCCGAAACCGCCGAAGACCACGCGCTTGGCGTCGAACGTGATGACGCGGCCCAAGACCGAGGGTTCGAGCCCCAGCAGATGATGCAGCGTGAGATGCGCCTGCAGGCCACCCAGCACGGCGACCGCCGTCCCGATCACGCCCACGGTGGCGCAGGTGCCGCCATCGACCGAGACTTCAGGGAATACCGCGCGATAGCTGGGGCCGCCGCCGCAGAAGGCACCGGCATAGCCGGTCATGCCGATCACCGACGCGCTGACCAGCGGCTTGGCGGTCGCGTGGCAGACGTCGCTCAGCATGTACGTCACGGCGAAACTGTCGGCGGCGTCGACCACGATGTCGGCGCCTTCGACAAGGCGTTGCGCGTTCTGCGGCGTCAGACGCTCGGCGACCGTGTCGATGCGGACGTTCGGATTGAAGCGCTGCAGGGTGGCGCGCGCCGCCTCGACCTTCGGCTTGCCGATGTCGGGCATGCCGTAGAGCGGCTGACGATGCAGGTTCGTCTCCTCGACCGTGTCGTGATCGACGATGGTGAGCCGGCCGACACCGGCGCCCACGAGATATTGTAGCACCGGGCAGCCGAGACCGCCGGCGCCGACCACCAGCACCGAAGCGGCGGCAAGGCGCGCCTGCCCCGCCTCTCCGATCTCGGGCAGCACCGCCTGCCGGGCGTAACGGTTGGTCATGGCCTTCTCGTCGCGGCGATCCAGGCCTTGGCCTGACCGATCGGATCGGCATTGTTCACGATGTCGCCCACGACCGAAGCGATGTCGGCACCCGACTTCAGGCAGAGCAACGCGCGTTCCAAGGTGAGACCGCCAATCGCGACCAGCGGCCGGTTGCCGATCAGCTTCTTCCATTCGGCCAGACGCTCGGTGCCCTGCGGCGCCCACGGCATCTGCTTCAGGACGGTCGGCCAGATCGGGCCAAGTGCCACATAGTCGGGATCGATGGCGAGACCCTTGTCGAGTTCGGCATGGTCGTGCGTGCTGACGCCGATCTTGATGCCGGCGCGGCGCACCGCCTTCACGTCGGCATCGACCAGATCCTCCTGGCCGAGATGCACCCACGAACAGCCTTCGTCGATCGCGACCTGCCAGTAATCGTTCACGATCAGGTCGGCGCCATGCTGTTCGCTGACGGCCTTGGCCTCACGCACCTGCCGGCGGATCTCCGCCTCGGGCTGATCCTTGATGCGCAACTGGATGAGCTTGGTGCCGACGGGCACCAGCTTCAGCACCCAGCTGGAATCGGGCACCACGGGATAGAAGGGATCGAGCATCTCTCTAGTCTCCAAGGGCGGCCTTGCCGATCACCGGCGTCGACGGCACGGCCATGTCGCGCGGCTCCATCGGGCGCGCGAGATAGGCGGCGCGGCCGGCTTCGACGCCGAGCGCAAAGGCGCGCGCCATCTCGACCGGATCGCCCGCTTCGGCGACCGCCGTATTGAGCAGCACCGCGTCGTAGCCCAGTTCCATCGCCGCCGCGGCATGCGAGGGCACGCCGATGCCGGCATCGACCACCAGCGGGATGTCAGGGAAATGCGCCCGCATCGACCGCAGGCCGTAGACATTGTTCAGGCCGCGCGCCGAACCGATCGGCGCGCCCCACGGCATCAGCACCTTGCAGCCCGCCTCGACCAGCCGCTCGGCCACGACGAGATCCTCGGTCGTGTAGGGAAACACCTCGAACCCGTCCTCGGACAGGATGCGCGCGGCTTCCACGAGACCGAACACGTCGGGCTGCAACGTGTCGGCCTCGCCGATCACTTCGAGCTTGATCCACGGCGTGTCGAACAGCTCGCGCGCCATGTGGGCAGTCGTCACCGCTTCCTTCACCGAATGGCAGCCCGCCGTGTTGGGCAACACGCGCACGCCCATCGACTGGATCAGCGACCAGAAGCTCTGGCCGGCCTTGCCTGCACCGCTCTCGCGCCGCAGGGACACGGTCACGACCTCTGCGCCCGACGCCTTGACCGCGCGTTCGAGGACCGCGGGCGAGGGATAGCGCGACGTGCCGAGCAGCAGCCGCGACTTCAGGTCGACGCCGTAGAAGGACGACATGATTATCCTCCCTGCATCGGCGCGACGACTTCGATCTTGTCGCCGTCGACCAGCTCCGTGCGCGGCCGAGCGGCAGCGGCGACGAAGCGGCCGTTCACCGCCGTCGCGATCTTGCGGCCTCCGAAGCCGAGGGTTTCGAGGGCCGCGGCCAATGTGCCGGGCGAGACCTCATGCATGTCGTCGTTCAGGAATATCCGCATCTCTCGTCTCCAGAAGTACGGCATCGGCCACTTGCCGCGCCAGCCAGGGCGCGAGCAGGAAACCATGCCGGTAAAGCCCGTTGGCGTGCAGCACGCGGCCGTTGCGTCGCACGCACGGCAGGTTGTCGGGAAAGGACGGGCGCAGGTCGGCCCCCAGCTCGACGATCTCGGCCTCGCCGAACGCCGGGTGCAGCGTGTAGGCCGCGTTCAGCAGCTCGACCGCCGAACGCACGCTGACCGCACGGCGTTCCTCGCTTTCGATCATCGTGGCGCCGATCATGAAGATGCCGTCGCCGCGGGGCACGATGTAGAGCGGAATGCGCGGATGCAGCATCCGCACCGGCCGCGACAGCACGATGTCACGGCTGCGCACCACCACCATCTCGCCGCGCACGCCGCGCAGGTCCGGCAGCGCGTCGCGCGCGGCCAGGCCGCGGCAATCGACGACGAAGCGCGAACCGGATTCGGCTGGCTTTGCGTCGACCCCGAACCGGATCGGAACGCCGCGCGCCTCGAGACTCGCAGCCAGCGACGCCAGCGCCTTGCGCGGTTCGAGATGGGCCTCATCGGGAAAGAACAGGGCACGGCGGAAGCGGCCCGCGAGATCGGGCTCCAGCGCGGCTATTGCGTCGCCGTCGAGCCATTCATGGCGCTCGGTCCGCGCCGCGAAGCGCGTGAGGTCGGCGGCATCGCGTGCCGGCGCGACCACGAGGCTGCCCTTCGAGACGGTGCCGGGGAAATGCTTCCGCCACCAGTCGATCGACGGCGCCCCAAGACGCGCCACGGCCTCGTCGGTGGTCGCGCGTTCGCACCAAGGCGCCAGCATTCCGCCCGCCATCCACGAGCAGGCGCCTTCGCCCACCCGTCCGGCGCGCTCCAGCACCTCGACGGCCACGCCGTGGTCGGCAAGCTCGGTCGCACAGGCCAGGCCCGCAACGCCAGCTCCAATGATTGATACGACAAGACGATCCAACGCTGACTCCCGTTCCTTCGCCGGCATGACCCGGATCAGGTTCAAAGGGTTCAGCCGTTAAGGCTGTCTCAGCCCGTCTTCCGCTGGAAGATCAGGCACCCCTCGGACGTCTTCGAGAAAAGGGGATCGCGGGCGCCCCTGTCAAGGTGGCAGGGGCCAATGATCCGATCGCCGCCCGCGACGGTCAGCCCTGTTCTTCCTGGAACACCCAGAGGCCGCCGCTCGGCTGTCCCGGATAATCGGTCATGCCGAGATAGGCCGGCATCCGACGCTTCTGCTCCGGCGTCAGCGTCGCAATCAGCGGCTTGGCGGCCGCAATGAATTTGCGGATTTCCCTGGCCCGTGCCTCCTCGCCGTCGGCCACCAGACCGAGGATATCGAGGAAATCGCCCGGCTTGGCAGCCTGGCGCTGCTTGAGCCGCTCGGCGTTGCTGCGCGCCGCGTCGCGGATAGCCGTTTCGACGGGCGGCCACAGTTTCTCCTGCTCAGGCGTGAGGCCGATCACCGCCTTCAGCGCGGCGATGCGGGCATTGAGCACGGCCTGCAGGTCGGCGTCGGTATAGGCCGGCACGGGGGCAGCCTGCTGCGCCATCACCACCTGCGGCGCTACGGAAAGCCAGGCAGCAGTCAGGACTGTCGTCGCGACGAGCGTCGCGTATCGGCGGGTCATGTCGTTCCTCATGAAGATCATTGCCAGCTGCCGTCCGGAAGGCGGCCATGATAGGGCGTGTTGCGGCAGTGGCCCCAGGGTCCCCGCCACCAGCCGGGCGGACAGCCGTTTCCGGTGTTGTAGCTGCCCCAGTAGGATTCGCCGACGTTGGTGCCGTAGCCGCCGCCCGGCAGGTTGCCGGTGTAAGGCGTGTCGCGACAATGTCCCCAAGGTCCGCGCCACCAGCCGGGTCCGCATCCCTGATCGACGAGGACAATGTGCTCGTCCGCCTGCCGTTCGACGGCCGGCGGCAAGATCAAGGCATGTGCCGCCGCAGCGGGAACGGCAAGGGCGAGAAGCAGCGGGAAGAGGATCGGCCGGGCTCTTCCGAAGGTACTTTTCATTGCACACCACTCAAACGCTGAAGAGATAGCCGGGCTGATCGCTGCGAGCAGTCAAGCGGCCGACCCGCCAAGCGTCAAGCTTCTCTGCTTGCATCCCTCCTGCCGAATGATGTCCGAACCGACGCGCCAAACGCCTCGATGAAACCGGCTTCGAATCAGGCTGCCCGGGCTGTTTCCTGCAGGAGATGCGTGGCCTCGCCGAAGCCCTCGCTGTCGGGCTCCCGCACCAGCTTCTGGAAGTCGGCCATCAGCGTCTTCGCCACCGGGCCGGCCTGGAAATGGTGCTGGTCGATCGAGCCGACCGGCACGATCTCGGCGGCGCTGCCGCACAGGAAGACCTCGCTGGCCTGGGCCAGTTCCTCCGGCATCACGTCGCGCTCCTCGACCGTCCAGCCGCGCTTCTTCGCCATGCCCATCACCGCGCGGCGCGTGATCCCGTCGAGGAAATTGTGCGGCGTCGGCGTGACCAGCCTGCCGTCGATCACCAGGAAGATGTTGGCGCCGGTCGTCTCGGCGATGCGGCCCTGCCAGTCGAGCATCAGCGCATCGTCGAAGCCGGCCTTCAGCGCACGGTCCTTCTCGATGCCGCAGATGACATAGAGGCCGGCCACCTTGGCGTGGCCCGGCGCCGTCTCCGGCGAGGGCCGGCGGTACTTCGCCATGGTCACGTTGATGCCGGCGTCGCGCGCCTGCACCGAGAGGCGGCCTTCCTGCGCCCAGGGCGCGATGGCGAGATGGACCGTCGTGCCGATCGCCGACACGCCCAGCACCTCCGAGCCGCGCCAGGCGATGGGACGGATGTAGCCGGCGGTGAGGTCGTTGGCCTTCACGACGGCGCGGGTCGCCTCGTCGATCTGCTCACGCGACCACGGGAGATCGTAGTCGAGCAGGTTGGCCGAGCGGATCAGGCGGGCGCTGTGGGCCGCGAGGCGGAAGACGCGGCCGTCATAGATGCGCTCGCCCTCGAAGACGGCCGAGCCGTAGTGCAGCGCGTGGGTCAGCACATGCATGCGGCTCTCGCCCCACGGGACCAGCTTGCCGTCCAGCCAGATGAAACCGTCCCGGTCATCCATGGTTAAGGACATTGCGATATCCTCTCTCGATTGATTCCAAATAGGTCTCTGAGGTGGTCCTCAGAACAACTATCCGTTCAAATAGGTCAATATTACTGACCTTGTCAATCGCACTGACCCTGTGGTGTTTTCCGCCGTGAATGTTCAGGTCAGGAGCAGAGGCATTCCCGGGTCGCCTTTCTGCATCGCCCGCTGGTAGGCCGGGCGGGCCGCAATCCGCTGCAGATAGGCGCGGATCGCCGGATAGGGCGCCAGATCGTAGGGCAGGAAGTAACGCATGGTGGTCAGGGAGAAGACCGCCATGATGTCGGCGGTCGTGAGTTCGGCCCCGGCCAGGTAATCGGCCTTTGCGAGCCGCGCCTCCAGGAGGCCCAGCGCCAGGTCGAGACGGCCCTTCATGGCCTTGATCAGGGGATTGTCCGCCGGGAGATCGAGCCGGCCCAGGATCATGTTGCGGCCGGTCGCCGGCTGGAGCGTGCCGTTGGCGAAGTGGAACCAGTAGAGGAACTGGGCGAAGTCGGGATGATCGGGCGCCAGGACGAGCCTTCCCTTGCCGTACTTGGCGACGATGTACTCGACGATGGCGCCGGACTCGGCCAGCAGGACATCGCCGTCCTGGATCACCGGTGCGGCGCCGAGCGGATGCAGCGCCTTGTACTCGGGCGGCGCGAGCCGGGTGACCGCATCGCGGTCGTAGACCCTGAGCTTGTAGTCCAGGCCGAGCTCTTCGCAGAGCCAGACGATCCGTTCCGATTGCGATCTGCCGAGATGGTGGACGGTCAGCATGGCATCCTCGCACGGGATAAGAAAATGTCTGGAAGGGCGGCCGCGCCGTAACATCGGCCCGCGCAGGGTGTCAACGCAACGCGCCCGCTCTATAAAGACCGCGTGGAATCCAGAGCCCCCGCCAACCCCCTTTTCCTGCGCGACGAAGAGCTGCGCCAGGGCATCGAGCTGATGTTCTATGCCTATCGCGACTTCACCTTCGAGATCGACCAGAGACTGAAGGACCACCAGCTCGGCCGCGCCCACCATCGCGCTCTCTACTTCATCGGGCGCCATCCCGGCCAGACCGTCGGTCACCTCCTGTCGATCCTGAAGGTCACCAAGCAGTCGATCAGCCGCGTGCTGAAGGACCTGATCGAGCAGGGCTATGTCGAGCAGAAGAGCGGCGCGCGCGACCGCCGCGAGCGACTGCTCTGGCTCACGCCCAAGGGACAGGAACTCGAACGCGACCTCACCGACCGCCAGAGCCAGCGCTTCGCCCGCGCCTATCGCGAGACCGGCGCCGAGGCGGTCGAAGGCTTCCGTAAGGTCCTGCTCGGCCTGCTCGATCCGCCGGAGCGCCTCGTGGTCGACAAGCGGATCCGCGGCGGCGGCCGCTAGCACGCCATGGATGCGTCGACCGACAAGCCGCACATCCTGGTCGTCGACGACGATACGCGCCTGCGCGAGCTGCTGAAGTCGTTCCTGTCGCGCAACGACTTCCGCGTCTCGACCGCCGCCAACGCCGCGGAAGCGCGCCAGCGCATCAGCTCGCTCGACTTCGACCTGATCGTGCTCGACGTCATGATGCCGGGCGAGACCGGCCTGGAATTCGCGGCCGAGCTACGCCGCACCGACGACGTGCCGATCCTGATGCTGACCGCCATGGTCGAGACCAAGGACCGCATCGCCGGCCTCGAGCGAGGCGTTGACGACTATCTCGGCAAGCCGTTCGAGCCGCGCGAGCTGCTGCTGCGCATCCAGAGCGTGTTGCGCCGCGGCCGGCCGGCCAACGTCATGGGTCCGGTGGAGCCGCCGCGGCAGGTGACGTTCGGCCCGATGCTGTTCGATCTCGAACTGGGCGAGCTCACGCACAAGGGCAAGCGCGTGGCGCTGACCGACGCGGAGATCGCGCTGATGCGCGCCTTCACCGGCCGCATCGGCGAGGTGCTGAGCCGCGAGACCCTGTGCAAGACGGTGGGCGCCAACGTGAACGAGCGCGCCATCGACGTGCAGGTGACGCGGCTGCGGCGCAAGATTGAGCCCGACCCGTCCTTTCCGCGCTACCTGCGCACGGTGCGCGGCCAGGGCTATCGGCTGGTCGACGCATGAGGTGGAGCACCATCGGCGATATCTTCGAGCGCATCGCGCAATGGTCGGACAAGCATTCGCCGCAGACCCTGTTCGCGCGCGCCCTCATCATCATCGTGGTGCCGATGCTGCTGCTGCAGGCGCTGTCGGCCTGGTGGTTCTACAGCCAGCGCGGCGACAACGTCACCAATCGCCTCGCCATCCTGCTGGTGCGCGACCTGCGCCTGCTGATCTCGCTGCGCTCTGACTTCCCCGACGACGAGCACCGCGACTGGATCCTGCGCCGCTCCGCGCAGGACCTGCTGCTGTTCGTGTCGTTCCGCAAGGGCATCGTGCGGCCCTTCAAGGAGCCCGAGTATTTCGACATCGTGGCGCGCGAAGTCCAGGGCGCGCTCGAGGCCGACCTGAAGCGGCCCTTCTTCCTCGACAACAATATCGGCGGCGGCCAGCTCCTGGTCGAGATCCAGCTGTCCGACGGCGACGTGATGGACGTGCTGGTGCCGCATGTGCGCCTCACCTTCGGCTCGAGCTTCGCCTATGTCGTGGCCCAGCTCGGCCTCGCCCTCGTCCTGTTCGGACTCGCCATCTGGTTCATGCGGCGTGAGCTGGTGCCCATCGAGCATCTCGGCGTGGCGGCCGATGCGCTCGGCAAGGGGCGCGACGTGCCCGACTTCGCCTTCTCGGGCGGCACGCGCGAGGTGCGCAACGCCGCCACCGCCTTCCACACGATGCGCATCCGCCTGCGCCGCTCGATCCAGCAGCGCACCGAGATGCTGGCCGGCGTCAGCCACGACCTGCGCACGCCGCTCACCCGCATGAAACTCTCGCTGGCGCTGCTGCCGGATTCGCCGGAAGTGCGGGAACTGTCCGACGATGTCGACGACATGCAGCGCATGATCGAGGGCTACCTCGCCTTCGCGCGCGGCGAAGGCGACGAGGAGCCGGTGATGTCGGACCTTTCCGAGATCCTGGAGGATGTCGCGGCCGGCGCGCGGCACGGCAATGCCAATCTCGAGCTCGCCTGGAGAGGCGACATGGACGTCGAGCTGCGCCCCGTGGCCATCAAGCGCTGCCTGACCAACATCGTGTCCAATGCCCAGCGCTATGCCAGCAGGATCAGGGTCGAGGCCGTGCGCGGCCGGACCACGGTCGAGATCACGGTCGACGACAATGGCCCGGGTATCCCGCCCGAGAAGTACGAAGATGTGTTCCGGCCGTTCTTCCGCCTCGACGAATCGCGCAATGCCGCGACCGGCGGGGTGGGATTGGGCCTCAGCATCGCCCGCGACGTGGCGCGCAGCCATGGCGGCGACGTCACGCTGGCCGCCTCCCCCCTCGGCGGTTTGCGCGTGGTCGTGCGAATTCCGCTGTGAGCGATGCCCCGGGACTTGCGGCGCGGCCGCCTGTGATAGAGTGACAGAAATACTTCAGAGAGAAATGTCCAAGACAATGTCCAAGACACCGCTTCAGTTCACGCACGTCTCCCATCCGTCGCCGCTTGCCGCCGAGAAGCGCGCGGAGCTGCTCAAGAATCCGGGCTTCGGCCGCGTCTTCTCCGACCACATGGTCACCATCCGCTATCACGAGTCCCAGGGCTGGCACGATGCGAAGGTCGAGCCGCGCGCGCCGATCCCGATGGATCCGGCGGCCGCCGTGCTGCACTACGCCCAGGAGATCTTCGAGGGGCTGAAGGCCTATCGCACGGCCGACGGCGGCGCGACCTTGTTCCGCCCGCTGGAGAATGCCCGCCGCTTCCAGCAGTCGGCTGAGCGGCTCGCCATGCCGTCCCTGCCGGAGGACGTGTTCCTCGAGGCCGTCGACCAGCTGGTGAAGATCGATCGCGCCTGGATCCCGGAGGGCGACGGCAGCCTCTACATCCGGCCCTTCATGTTCGCCAACGAGATCTTCCTCGGTGTGAAGCCCTCGTCGGACTACCTGTTCATCGTCATCGCCTCGTCGGTCGGTGCCTACTTCAAGACCGATGCGCCGGCGGTATCGGTGTGGGTCTCGCACGACTTCACCCGCGCGGCGCCCGGCGGCACCGGCGCCGCCAAGTGCGGCGGCAACTATGCCTCCAGCCTGCAGGCGCAGGCCGAGGCGACGCGTCATGGCTGCGACCAGGTCGTGTTCCTCGACGCCGTCGAACAGCGCTGGATCGAGGAGCTGGGCGGCATGAACATCTTCTTCGTGTTCGACGACGGCTCGATGATCACCCCGCCGCTCGGCGGCACGATCCTGCCCGGCATCACGCGCAGCTCGCTGCTGACGCTTGCGAAGGACAAGGGCATCAAGGTCAGCGAGGAGCGCTACTCGATCGAGCAGTGGCGCAAGGATGCCGCCAGCGGCCGCCTGCGCGAGGCCTTCGCCTGCGGCACCGCCGCGGTCGTCACGCCGATCGGCACGGTGCGCAGCAAGGACGGCGAGTTCAGGATCGGCAATGGTGGCTCCGGCGCCAAGACCGAGGAGCTGAAGGCCGCCCTCGTTGGCATTCAGCGCGGCCGCACGGCCGATCCGCACCGCTGGATCCACAAGGTCTTCTAGGCCGCACCTAGAAGAGCTTGCCGCCGTTCGGCACCGGCTTGGTCGGCGCGATCAGGACGACGCTGCCGTCGGCGGCGGGAAAGCCGAGCGTCAGGACTTCCGACATGAACCTGCCGATCTGGCGCGGCGGGAAGTTAACGACTGCCGCGACCTGACGGCCGATCAGCTCTTCCGGCGTGTAATGCACTGTGATCTGCGCCGAGGATTTCTTCGTGCCGATCTCGCCGCCGAAATCGATCAGCAGTCTGTACGCAGGCTTGCGCGCGCCTTCGAGCGGTGCCGCCTCGACGATGGTGCCGACACGGATGTCGACACGCTCGAAATCTTCATAGGTGATGGATGTCATGGTGCGCTGAAACTAGAACGGCGCGCGCAAAAGAAAAGGGGCCGCGAATGCGGCCCCTTCCCGATCGGCGACTGGCCGATCAACGCTTACGCTGAACGCTTACTTCTTGGCGATCGCGGCCTTGACCTCTTCGGTCAGCTCGGCGACGCGGGCGCTCAGCGCCGTCACGGCGTCGGTCTGGCCCTTGGTGTAGAGCTCGGCCAGTTCCTTGGAGTTGGTGATCGCCGACTCGTAGGTCTTCTTCATGAAGTCGATCTGCTTGGCGGCCTTCTCCTCGACGGTGGCGGCGGCGAGCACTTCGCTGCCGTGCTTGGAGAGGTCTTCCATCGCGGCGCGGACCATGTCGCCCTGGCGCTGCGCGATCGTCTTCATCGACTCGACGGCGGCGGTGTTGACCGAGGTGATGGTCGCGAAGTTCTTGCGAGCGGTCTCGACGAAGGACTCGACATTCACGGCCGGGAGCTTGAACTCACCAGCGACCTTGCTGAAGTCGAAATCGGCGAAGGGGTTCTTGAAGGCGCCGTTGGCGTACATGGATCTCTCCTGCGGGGACAAACAAAGGCTGAGCTAGGTGCCCCGCCTTTGCTGCGGTGCACAACGGAGCCTAATTTAGGGATGCGCTGCAGCGAGTCAAGGGGTGATTTTGTGCACTGCACAAAACACTCACGCCTCGGGCGAAATCGGCACGTCGGGTTCGGCCCGCGGACGCGGCGATTTGGTATATTTTTCAAAGGTTTGCGCCCAGCGCTCCGCCGTCTTCAGGCGACTGTCCAGCGCGGCCATCGTCTTCGAGAGATCGCCCGTCTCGTCGCCGTCGAAGACGCGGGAAACGGCATGGTGGATGGCCAGCAGCCCGTTTTGCCGCAACGCACCGGGAAGCCCTTCGCTCGAAACCGAGGCGGCTTCCAGCATGGCCGCCATCGAGCGGCGCAGCGCCGGGGCCATGGCGAGGGCCAGCATGGGATCGCGCAGGGCCGCGCGCCGCAGCGCGTGAAGCGCGGCACGGTGCGGCTTCAGCGCGTCGTAGCGGCGCATCATCACGTCGAACAGGCGGTCGCGCGCCGTCTCCTCGGGATCGACCGCCGACGGCGTTCCCGCCAGCACCTCCGCATCGATACGGGCCATGAAGGCCGCGGCCAACGCGGTCTTGTCGGGATAGAGGCGATAGAGATCGGCGAAGCCCAGCCCCGCCGCCTGCGCCACGTCGCGCAGCGCCACGTCGGCATAGCCCTTCTCGGCGATCAGGCCGAGGAAGGCGTCGAGAGCCTTGTCGCCGTTCTCGCTCATCCCGCCAGTTCCTTCGAACGATGCGAGGCGGCCGCAAGGGCCTTGTCGAACACGGGTTGGATTCCGTCGCTTGCCATCAGGACCTGCAGGGCTGCGGCGGTCGTGCCGCCGGGACTGGTGACGTTAACGCGCAGCTGCGCCGCGGGCTCCTTCGACTGTTTCAAGAGTTCGCCGCTGCCGGCCACCGTGGCGCGGGCGAGCTGCATGGCCATGTCGGCCGGGAGGCCGGCCTTCACGCCCGCCGCGGCCATTGCCTCGACCAGCAGGAAGACATAGGCCGGGCCGCTGCCCGACAGCGCGGTGACCGGATCCATCAGTGCCTCGTCGTCGGCCCACAGGACCTGGCCGACCGCTTCCAGCAATTCGTGGCAGCGCTTCTTCTCGTCGGCCGTCACGCTCGCCGCCGCCGTCGCCACAGTGATGCCCTGGCGCACCGCCGCCGGTGTGTTGGGCATCGAACGCACGATCTTGGCCGTGTGGCCGAGATGGGCGGCGAAATAGCCCAGCGTCTTGCCCGCCGCGATGGAGAGAAACACAGCGCCCTTGCCAGCGAACCGGCGAAGGTCTGCCAAGGTCTCGTCCATCGACTGCGGCTTCACCGCCAGCACGACGATCTCGGGCGCCTCCGTCACCTCGGTCGAGGAGGAAACGACACGAACCCCGGCATGCCGGGGACGGATCGCCTCGACCGGCTCGGCGACGATGATGTCGGAAGCCACGAGACCACGCGCCAGCCAGCCGTCCAGCATCGCGCCGCCCATCTTGCCGCAACCGACCAGCAGCAACTTGCCCATGATCAGCGTCCCTTGAATTTGGCCGAGCGCTTTTCGCGGAAGGCCGCGGCGCCTTCCTTGCGGTCCTCGGAGTTGGCGATGGTCTCGAGCTTGTAGCGCTCCGGAATGAAGTTCTCGGCGGGGCCGCGCGGCAAGGTCTGGTTGGCGAAGTCGCGCAGGGTGCGGATCACCAGCGGCGCGGACTGGGCGATGACCGTCGCCATGCGGCGCGCCTCCGCGCGTTCCTCGCCGAGCGGCACGACCTTGTTCACGAAGCCCACGTCATAGGCGCGCTTCACCGAGATTTCCTCGCCGAGCAGCAGCAGTTCCATCGCCACCTTGTGCGGCATGCGCGAGACGATGCCGGGCATCAGGCCGCCGAACACGCCGACCTTGGCCTCGGGGTACATGAACTTCGTGGTATCCGCAGACACCATGAGATCGCAGGTCATCACCAGGCAGATGCCGCCGCCGATCACCCAGCCCTGGGTGGCGGCGATGACGGGCTTGGTGAGCGGGTGGCTGACATGCGGCACAGCCTTCCACATGGCGGCGGGCGCATTATTGAGGTCGGCGCCGACGCAGAAGGCCGGGCCGTCGGCCTGCAGCACGGCAACCTTGTCGTCGCCTTCCTCGAAGGCGCGATAGGCGTCGTAGAGGCCGTCGCACAGCTCCTGGGTCAGCGCATTGCGCTTCTCCGGGCGCATCATGGTGATGGTGGTGATACCTTCGCTCGACTCGACTTTGACCAGGCCCACGGCGTCCTCCAGTGCTTCTTGCGAAGGATGCTACCAGCCGCCCATACTCGCCGCATCAGGAGACCAGCCATGCAAACCCGCAATCCCTTCATCGACGACCTCACCAAGGTGGCCAACGGCGCGATGGGTGCGCTGACCGGCATGAAGGACGAGGTCGAGGCCCGCGTGCGCGACCAGATCGCGAAGATCCTGGACGGCATGGACATTCCGCGGCGCGACGAGTTCGACGCCGTGAAGGCGATGGCCGCCAAGGCGCGCGAGGAGAACGAGGAGCTGAGGAAGCAGATCGCCGAGCTGCAGGCGAAGCTTGGCGACGGTCAAAGCTGAAAATTTGTCATCCCGAGCGCAGCGAGGGATCCTTGAACTGCTGAGCAAGGATCCCTCGCTGCGCTCGGGATGACACGAATACGACTCAACTCGAAGGGAAAGCACATGCGCGTCGGCGTCGAGGTTGGGGGAACGTTCACCGACCTCGTCGCCGTCGAGGGCGGAAGGGTCGTCGTCACCAAGGTGCCGAGCACGCCGAAGTCGCCCGATGTCGGCGCCTTCGCCGCGCTGACGGCTTCAGGCATCGATCTCGCGCGCATCGAGGATCTCGGCCACGGCTCGACCGTCGCCACCAACGCGGTGCTGGAACGCAAGGGCGCGACCGTAGCCTTTATCGCCACGGCGGGCTTTCGCGACCTGCTGTTCATGCAGCGCCACGACCGGCGCAACATCTACGATCTCTTCTATGCCAAGCCCGCGCCGCCGGTGCGCCGCAAGGATTGTTTCGAGGCGGTCGAGCGTTTGCGCGCCGACGGCTCCGTCGAAACGCCACTCGACGAAGCGAGGGTGAAAGCCGAGCTGCTGCCTGCCCTCAGGGATGGCGGCTATCGCGCGGTCGCGATCTGCCTGCTCAACGCCTACGCCGATCCGGTGCACGAGAAGCGGCTGGCCGCACTGATCGGCGAGGCCCTGCCCGGCGTGCTGGTGACCTGCAGCCATCAGGTGGCGCGCGAGTTCCGCGAATTCGAGCGCGCCTCGACGACGCTTCTATCGGCTTATGTGCAGCCGGTGATCGACGGCTACCTGCATCGCTTCGAGGGCAAGCTCGCAGAGGCGGGCTTCAAGGGCCGCTTCACCGTGATGCAATCCAACGGCGGCCGCCTGCCCGCCGAGGCGATGCGCCAGAGCGCCATCACCGCGCTCTATTCCGGCCCTGCCGCCGGCGTGGTCGGCGCGACGCGCCAGGCCGCGCGCTCGGGCTTCAAGGACCTCATCACCTTCGACATGGGCGGCACCTCGACCGATGTGTGCCTGGTGCAGGACGGCCGACCCTCGCTGGCCGCCGAGACCGAGATCGACGGACTGCCGATCCGCACGCCGGTGCTCGACATCGTCTCGGTCGGCGCCGGCGGCGGTTCGCTCGCCTGGGTCGACGATGGCGGCATGTTGCGGGTCGGCCCGCAGAGCGCCGGCGCCGATCCTGGCCCCGCCTGCTACGGCCGCGGCGGCACCGAACCCGCGACCACCGATGCGCATATCGTCATCGGCACGATCCGGCCCGGCGCCTTCCTCGGTGGCCGCATGCAGCTCGACGGCGAGGCGGCGCGGCGCGCCTTCGAGCCTTTGGCCGAGCGCTTCACGCTCAGTGTCGAGCAGGCTGCCTCCTCGGCGTTGCAGCTCGCCGACGCCAACATCGTGCGCGCCATCCAGCTCGTCTCGACCGAGCGCGGCCGCGATCCGCGCGACTATGCGCTGGTGCCGTTCGGCGGCGCGGGCCCGCTCCATGCCGCGCGCATCGCCGAGGAGCTCGGCATCTCGACCATCGTCGTGCCGCCCAATGCCGGCGTCATCTCGGCCTATGGGCTGGTCGCGTCCGACTACACCAAGTTCGATGCCGTCACGCGCAAGATGAAGCTCGACGACGCGGCAGCGCGTGAGGCCGGCCGTATCTTCGCCGAGATGCGCGAGCGGCTTGCCGCGCAATTCGCCGACATGAAGCTGCCGGGCACGCTCGACTACACGCACACGCTCGACATGCGTTTCGTCGGCCAGGCCTTCGAGGTCGGCGTCGAGATCCCGGCCGATCGCCTGGGCTCGCTCGACGCGGCCTATCTCGCCGGACTGTTCGCCGATGCCCATCACCGCACCTTCATGCACGGTGCCACTCTCGACCGTCCCGTCGAGATCGTGACCCTGAGGGTCGGCGCCACCCTGCCGATCGGTGGCGCCCCGAAGCTCGACCGCGAGAAGCTCGAGGCCCGTGCACCCGAGCAGGCGAAGATCTTCCACGGCGAGACCTGGCTCGACTGCGCCCGCCACACGGCCGAGGCGCTGACGACGGGCCAGGAGATCACGGGCCCTGCCGTCATCGAGGGCTACACCGCCACCACCTGGGTGCCGCCCGGCTGGACGGCCGGGCTCGACGAAGCGGACAATCTGATCCTGCGGAGATCGCCATGAGCCAGCTCGGTCCGATCGACTATGCCGTCATCAGCCAGGCGCTGATCGCGAGCGCTCGCGAGATGGGCGTGAAGCTGATCCGCTCCGCCTACTCGACCATCCTGCGCGAGGCGCGCGACGGGTCGGCGGGCCTGATGGACCGCGACGGCAACACGGTGGCGCAGGCCGAGCTGATCCCGATGCAGCTCGGCCCGATCGGCGAGACCTTGCGCGCCTGCCTGCGCCGCCATCCCGTCGAGACGCTGAAGGAAGGCGACTTCCTCATCAACAACGACCCGTTCGAGGGCGGCCAGCACATTCCCGACGTCTTCATCTTCACGCCGATCTTTGTGGCAGGCCGGGTCGTGGGCTTCGGTGCCTCGGTGGCGCATCATCTCGACTTGGGCGGCGGCGCGCCCGGCCTCAACATCCACGCCTCCGACGTCTACCAGGAAGGGCTGCGCTTCCCGCCCTCGCGCTACAGTTTCGAGCACGACTGGAACGGCGGCTCGTTCGAACGGCTCGTGACGGCCAACGTGCGCGTGCCCGACCTCACCATCGGCGACTTCAACGCCCAGTTCGCCGCCAACGCCATCGGCGTGATGCGGGTGAAGCAGCTCTGCGAGCGCTACGGCACCGACAAGGTCGAGGCGGCGATGCGCGAGATGCAGGACTATTCCGAGCGCCGCGTGCGTGCCGCCATCGCGCAGGCGCCGAAGGGCACCTTCTACGGCGAGGACGCGGTCGACGACGATGGCCTGACCGACGAGCCGCTGGTGGTGAAGGCCAAAGTCACCATCTCCGACGATTCGGTCGAGATCGATTTCGAGGGCACCTGCGCGCAGGTGAAGCGCAACCTCAACTGCCCCTATTCCAGCACGCTCTCCGCGGCGCTGTCCTGCGTGAAGTCGGTGCTGACCAGTCCCGACATTCCCTACAACGAGGGCATGGCGCGGCCGATCACCATCAAGGTGCCCTACGGCTCGCTGCTCAATCCGCGGCCGCCGGCGCCGGTGCGGGCGCGCATGATCCCGGCCTATCGCGTGTTCAACGCGGTGATGAAGGCGCTGGCCCAGGCGCTCCCCGACAAGGTGATCGCCACCGGTTTCGACTGCACGACGGCTTTTTGCCTGAGCCATCTCGGCGAGAAGGGTTACAGCGTCTATCTCGAAATCTTCGGCGGTGGCTACGGCGCCTCCAGGGACGCCGACGGTTGCGATGCCGTCGATTCGCCGCTCAGCAACTGCTCCAACGCGCCGGTCGAATCGCTCGACATCGACTACGGCTTCTTCCGCATCGTCGGCTACGAGCTGGCACCCGACTCGTTCGGACTGGGCGCCCGACGCGGCGGCGCGGGCTTCACGCGACGCTGCGAGATCCTGCACGACGACGTGCAGCTCGCCATCTACTCCGACCGCTTCCGCCTCGCCCCCGAGGGCCTTCTGGGCGGTGAGCCCGGCCAGCGCGGCTACTGCCGCATCTTCCGCGCGAACGGCACCGTCGAGGAGCTGAAGAGCAAGGCCGCGCTCGATCTCGGCAAGGGCGACATCGTCGAAATGTTCGTGGGCGGCGGCGCCGGCTTCGGCCGCGTCGTCGAGCGCCCCGATGCGATGATCGAGCGCGACCTAGCCGACGGTCTCCTGACACGCGATCCGCGCGCGGCGCGGAAGCTCGCAGCGGAGTAGCTACACGTAGCAGCGCAGCCGTTTGCCCGGGAGCAGGTCGTACGGCGACTTCCAGCCGGGAAGTGACGCCATGCGCAGAAGCCACGCATTCACGGCGGGATGGCTGACCGCGAGGTCGTAGCCGGCTTCGTGCTTGGGGAAGGACAGATAGGCCATCATCGAAATGTCGGCGATGGTCGGCCGGTCGCCGATCGCGAAGGGCCGAGTCGCAAGGTGGCCGTTCAGGATTCCGAGATAGTCGTCGATGCGCTTGCGCAGGAAGGCGAGCACGACGGGATCGGCCGACGGCGTGAAGGCGCGAATGTAGCGATAGGTCGCCATGTAGCCGGTGAGCTTGTGGTTGTCCCAGAACAGCCAGCGCAGGATCTCGAACGTCTCCGCCTCGCTCTCTCCACCGAAGCGGCCATGGCGTTCGGCGAGCTTCAGCAGGATCGGCGCGGTCTGGGTCAGGCGCTCGCCATCCTCTTCGAGAACGGGAATCTCACCCATCTCGTTGACCGTGGCGCGCCATTCTTGCGTGCGCGTGATGCCGCCGCCGAAATCGGTCCAGACCGGCTCGAAGGTCTGGCCGCACAAGGTCAGCATCAGCGCCAGCTTGTAGCTGTTGCCCGACTCGGGGAAGTAGTGGAGGCGATAGGAAGGGGACGGGTGGCTCATGGGACGAGCCTAGCAGGCTGTTGAAGGGTGTTGAGAAGTACCGAAGAGCGAAATTGTTGCGGTATTTAGTTACCGCAACACAGGAGCCCCTACCCCGATTCGTCTGATTCGTTTGTTTCGTTTATTTCGCTTACAGCGCCCCGACCGACCTCAGATAGAGGTCGCTCGCTTGCTTCGTCACCTTGCCCGCCTTGCCGTCGCCGATCGGGCGGCCGTCGATTTTCGTCGCCGGCGTGACGCCGCCCAGGGTGCCGGTCACGAAGGCCTCGTCGGCGGAGTATACCTGAGCGAGGGTGAAATCGCACTCCTTCGCGACGTTGCCGGCTGCGCGCCAGGCGTCGATCACGTTCTGCTGGGTGATGCCCTTGAAGCTGTAGAGGCCGGTCGAGGTCCAGAGTTCGCGGCCGCGCACGATGAAGAAGTTGGTCGAGTTGCACGAGGCCACGAAGCCGCGCGGGTCGAGCATCAGCGCCTCGTCGGCACCGGCCTTGATGGCCTGGATCAGCGCCTGGATCAGGTTGAGCCGCGAGTGCGAGTTGAGGCGCAGGTCGAACTGGTCGGGATTGGTCGTGCGGAAGGTCGAGGTGAAGAGCGAGTAGCCCCGGGCCTTGGCCTCGGGGATCGGCGTCTTGTATTCGGCGACGCAGACGATCGTGGCCTTGCCGATCACGAAGCGCGGATCCTGGTTGGGCGTCTTCTTGAGGCCACGCGTGATCATGAGGCGAACATGGGCACCGTCGGTCATGCCGTTCTTCGCCAAGGTATCGGTCACGACCCTGGTGACGCCGGCACGGTCGAGGCCGATGTCGAGATCGATCGAGCGCGCACCCTCGAACAGGCGATCGAGATGGGCGTCCAGGCTGATCAGCTTGCCCTTCACGAGGCGCAGCCCCTCCCACACGCCGTCGCCCAGCACGAAGCCGGAATCGAACACCGAGACGCTGGCCTCGTTGCGGGGCGCGAACGCGCCGTTCACGTAGACCAGCACCTGGTCGTTGCGCGCATCGGCCATGTAGGCCTGGGCGCTCGCTTGCTCGTTGCTCATGACGTTTCCCTAGAAGCTGAATTGCTTGTGGCTGGCGAGGAAGGCGCGGGTGCGCTCCTTCTTCGGGTTCTTGAGGACTTCGTCCGGCGTGCCCTGCTCGTGGATCGCGCCGTCGGCCAGGAAGATCACGCGCGTCGCGACGTGATAGGCGAAGCCCAGCTCGTGCGTGACCAGCAGCATGGTGCGGCCTTCCTTGGCCAAGGCGAGGATCACGTTCAGCACCTCGCCCACCAGTTCGGGATCGAGTGCCGAGGTCGGCTCATCGAACAGCAGCATCTCCGGATCCATCGCCAGCGCACGCGCAATGGCGACCCGCTGCTTCTGGCCGCCCGAGAGATGGGCCGGATAGGTGTCGGCCTTCTCCGCGAGTCCGACCCGCGCCAGCTCTTTCCGCGCCCGCGCGTCGGCTTCCGGCTTGGGCATGCCGCGCACGGTGCGCAGCCCTTCCATCACGTTGCCGATCGCCGTCATGTGCGGGAAGAGATTGAATTGCTGGAACACCATGCCGACCCGCTGGCGCACCTGGATCAGCTCGCTTTCGCGATAGGTCCGCTCGCCCGCGCGGCCCTCCCGGCCCAGCACCTGGCCGTCGAGCGCGATCGTGCCGCCGCCCGGACGCTCCATGAAGTTGAGGCAGCGCAGCAGCGTGCTCTTGCCCGAACCCGAGGCGCCCAGGATGGCGATGCGCTCGCCGCGCTGAACGTCGAGATCGATGCCGCGCAGCACCTCGGTGGCGCCGAAGCGCTTGGTGAGGCCGGTGACGTGGAGGATCGTCATTCGTCCCTCCGCAGACGGCGTTCGAGGAAGTAGCTGAACTGCACCAGCGGCCACAGGAAGACGAAGAAGATCAGCGCGACGGCTGTATAGGCCTCGATCGGATTGTAGTTGAGCGAGGCGATCAGCTTGCCCTGCTGCAGCAGCTCGACATAGGCCACGGCCGACGCCAAGGTCGACATCTTGAAGATCTCGATGGCGCGATTGGTCAGCGCCGGCAGCATGCGCTTCAGCGCCTGCGGGAGAATGATGCGCCGCATCGCCTGGCCCCAGCGCATGCCCAGCGCCCGCGCCCCGTCCCACTGGCCGGTCTCGATCGACTGGATGCCGCCGCGATAGATCTCGGCCGAGAAGGCCGCCGAGTTGAGCGAGATGCCGAGCGAGGCGGCGGCCAGCGGTGTGATGGTGAACGGCAGCAGGATCGGCAGGGCGAAGTAGAACCACAGGATCTGCACGAGCACCGGTGTGTTGCGGAAGAACTCGACGAAGATCGTGGCCGGGATGTGGATCCAGCGGTTGCGCGAATAGCGGCCGAGGCCGACGAGCAAGCCGAGGCTCAGGCCCAGCACCAGGCAGATGGCGAAGATGCGCAAGGTGCCCGCCGCGCCGACCAGCAGCGCGTCGGTATTGTCGAAGACCGAGGCGAAATCCCAGCGCATCAGTGCACCGTCGATTCGCCACTGCGCGCCAGCCGCAGCTCGAACCATCGTGCGACCTGGCTCGCGAGGAAGATCACGACGAAATAGATCAGCGCCACCACCGTGTAGGTCTCGAGCGGCCTGAACGTCTTCTGCGAGACCTCGTTGGCGGCAAACAGAAGGTCGGCATAGGAGATGGTGGCGATCAGGGTCGTCGTCTTCATGAGCTCGATGGCGCGCTCCATGAAGGCCGGGATCATGCGCTTCACCGCCTGCGGCAGGATGATGCGACGCATCGCCTGGTCGTGGCGCATGCCGATCGCCCGCGCGCCGTCCCACTGGCCGCGCTCGATCGACTGGATGCCGGCGCGGAACACCTCGGCGAAGAACGCGGCCGACTGGATCGAGAAGGTGACGGCGCCGGCGACGAACGGCGTCATCTCGATGCCGACCAGCATCGGAAGGGCGAAGAAGAACCAGAAGAGCTGGACCAGCGGCGGCGTCGTTCGGAACACTTCGATGACGAAGCCGGCCGGCCACGACAGGACCCGCCGCGGCGACAACCGCAGCAGCGCCAGCGCGAGGCCCAGCACGACGCCGCAGACCAGCGCTGTGCCCGTGACCTTGAGCGTGTTCACCAGGCCCTCAGCCAACAAGGGTGCGTTGGCGAGGACCGGCGAGAAGTCCCACTGATAGGCCAAGAGGCGGAGCCGCCTACTTGATCATCTCTTTCATGATCGGCGGCGCGAGCTTGGGATCGAGACCGAAGTCGGCCAGCGCCTGCTCGTACCATTTCTGCGTCTGGCCGCTCTGGTAGTAGGTGACCAGCTGCTTGTCGACCCAGGCGGCGAACTCGGCATCGCCCTTGCGCAGCGCCGTGCTCGATTCCTGGATCTGCGCCGGCGTCGGCACCACGATCTTGCCCTTCCCCAGCCGCTGGCGCGCCGCCAGCAGCGGCGGATGGAACAGGCACACGGCGTCGACGCGGCCGGACTGGAACGCCGCGATTGCCGCGGCATTGTCCGGAAAGCGCTGGATGTCGGCCTTGGAGGCATGCTCGGTGACGAAGCGATCCATCGACGAGGCCTGCGGCACGGCGATGCGGACACCCGGCTTGTCGAGATCCGCCCAAGCCTTCACGACGAGATCGTCCTTCGCCAGCACGGCCAGCGAATAATAGAGAAGCGGCGCGGTCGGGAAGTCCACCGCCTGCTTGCGCTCGGCCGTGGCGTCGATGGTGAACATGATGTCGATCTTGTCGCCCTGGAGCGCGGCGATCGAATTGCCCCAGCTCACTTCGACGGTTTCCATCTTCACGCCCAGGGTCTGGGCCATTGCCTTGCCCATCGAGATGCCGAGGCCCGAGGCCCACTCGCCCGACTTGGGATCCTTGGAGAACCAGGGCGGCGCCTGCGTGACGCCGACACGGAAGGTGCCGCGCTTCTTGATCGCTTCCAGCGTGCCCTCGGCACGGGCGGCGAACGGAATGGCCAGGGCCGCGCCACTGGCGGCCACGACAGTCAGCAACGAACGTCGATTGATGGTCATGAATTGTCTCCCCTTTTTGGCTTCCCGGACGAAGTCGGCAGCGAGCGCAGGAACTTCTCGGTGGTCTCCACGCCGCGGCGCATGTGATCGGCGATCTCGGCCTTCATCGCCTCGAAATCCGGACCGAAGGCCGCCTTGATGTAGCTGTCGTGGCTGTCGCGCTTGGGCCCGCGCCGTCCGTGCGCGCGATGATGCGCCGCCCAGTAGAGTTGCAGCCGCCCGCGCAGACCGTGCCAGGCGCGCTGCAGCAGCTTGTGGCCGCTCGCCTCGTAGACGAGGCCATGGAATTCGAGCTCGTTGAGGATGCTGGCGCGATCGTCGCCGGCATCGATCGAGGCGATCAGCATGTCGTTGCGGCGCTTCAGCTCGGTGCGAAAGCGATCGTCGCGACGCGGCCAGACCTGCTCGAAGGCGAAGGTCTCCAGCACCGTGCGCAGCGAATAGATCTCGTGGACATCCTCGACCGAGAGCTCGGCGACGCGCGTGCCGGTATAGGGCACGGTCACGACCAGCCCCTCCTCGATCAGCTGCCGCAACGCCTCGCGCAGCGGCCCGCGGCTCACGTCGAAGCGCTCCGACAAAGCGGTCTCGACCAGCGGCGCCCCCGGCGGGATGTCGCCCGCCAGGATCGCGAGCCGCAGCCGCTCGACGATATGCGCGCGCAACGTCGCCTTCGGCACCCGCTCGAAAAGCGCGCCTACGTCCCGCGTCGAGAGGTCGGTAACGGACAAACAGCCTCTTGGAAACCCAGATCGTCGATTGTTGACAATGTGGCGTCTGGTCAATGCAGAGGCAAGGAAATTACGGAGACTTGGAGAGTTGGCCTATCCGACCTGGCCGTGCATCAACCAATTGACCTATCGGCGCAAAACCCTTTCGAGACGACTCTTTACCACCTGACTGGGGCGGACCGCCCCAAGTCGACGCGCGAGCAGAAGCGGATCATCACCCAGCGCCAGCGCATCGCGAATTGATCGCAACTCCTCTTTGCAGATCAATTCGAGATCGTTGAGGCCGTCGTCCCGCCCCTCGTAACGGGCAGGCGCGAGTTTATCTTTGACGGTGCCCTTCCTCCAAAAGAACCGGCCGACATCTTCCTGCGTCCGCCCCCGTCGGCGTTGTGCCAATGCGGCGACGGCTTCCCGAAATTGATTGCTGATACGCTGAACCCCGTGATGTCGGGCAATACGCTTGATGAGCACGTCTTCGTGCACAGGACCTTCCGTATCGATGACGTGATCAATCATTGCGGCAAGGCGCTTCTCATAGCCTTCGGAATAGAACTGATCGAAATCGGCGGAATAGCGTTCTTGATCGAGATTGGCGAAGACGTAACGGACATCAGTTGCCGAATCGAGATTCGAGCCATTACGCTCGGCAGAAGCTGATGAATGCGTACGCGGCAGCGCGCGATCATGAAAGCTTCCAGCTTCGAGAGATTGGGTCGTTGCCGCCGGCGGCACTTCCACTCTCTCGCCCTCATCTGGAGGATCATCATCGACCGTGTCTTCAGGCGGCATGACGACAGACGTAGAAGACGCCGACACATCGACTGCAGCATTTTGCAACGTGCTTTTCGTGCGCGCTGCTTCGAGGTGATTGGCAAGAGCTTGATGGAGCTTGTCGAAAGCCTTGGCGGAATGCGTCCACCAATCCGTCGACCAGACCCGAAACAACGTCCATCCAAGCCCTTCCAGAACCGATTGCCGAATCTTGTCGCGTTCCCGGGCAAATGCAGAGCTGTGATACATGGCACCGTCGCATTCGACGCCAGCCAGATACACGCCTGGAAAATCCGGATGCACGATACCCAGATCGACACGATAGGCAGATACCCCGACCTGGGTGTGGACGGTCCATCCCTTACCCCGCAGCGCCCTTGCCACCGCCATTTCAAATGGCGACTCGAAATCTCCTTTGGAACCGTACACCGCCGCCCCAAGAGCAGCTGCCCCCTGCTCTGCGTATTCCAGGAAGTGCTTCAGGTCCGCCACAGCGCGGGCCTGTGTGCGCGATAGGTCAATCCTCTTCGGGTCCAGTGTAGAGAACACAACGAGCTCGGAGCGCGCGCGCGTCAACGCAACGTTAAGCCGGCGCTCGCCACCGGATCGATTGAGAGGCCCGAAATTCATCGTCACATGGCCGCTCTGGTCTGGCCCGTAAGTGACGCTGAACAGGATGATGTCGCGCTCGTCTCCCTGTACGGTCTCGAGATTCTTGACGAAAACCGGCTCGAGCGACGCATCCTGAGAGAAGGCCCACTCGATATCCGGCCGCTTGGCGCGGGCATCGTCCAGAAGGTTCTCGATAAGCGTCTGTTGCTCTGAATTGAAGGTCACGACACCAATCGAGGCCTTGGAAACCGCAGGATCGTGGTGCGTCAAGCGCCGCACGATTTCCGCGACAACTGCTTTGGCTTCACCTTCATTGTGTCGCGCTCCACCTCGCGCATAAAAACCCGTCGGCCGGACCAGACGAATACCCAGGTCGGGATTGACGGGCGCCGGAAAGGTCACCAGCGAATTGTCGTAGTACCGGCTGTTCGAGAATGCGATCAGGCTTTCCCGGCGAGAGCGGTAATGCAAATTGAGGCTTCGCTGCGGAATACTCGCCCCCAGCATTTCGTCCAAAATGCTTTCGAGATCTCCCTCAACGTCGATGTCGCCGTCTGGATCATCGTCGCTGCGCGCAAAAAAATTCGACGGAGGCATCTGCTTGGGATCGCCCGCCACGATGACTTGCTTTCCTCGCGCCAGCGCCCCGACGGCGTCCCAAACAGTAATTTGCGACGCCTCATCGAAGATAACGACATCGAACGGCGCATGATCGGCCGGCAAGTACTGCGCGACCGACAGCGGAGACATCATCAGACAAGGTTTCAGCGCCGTAAGGGCATCGGGTGCCTCTTGGACGAGTTGACGCACAGGTTTGTGCCGGGTCTTCTTCTGCATCTCCTTTCGCAGTGTTCCCCAAGAGGGTGTCTGATTCTGCTGGCCGGCTCCTGGCACCTTGCCCGACAAACGCGCCGCGATCTCGGCGGCGGTCAGCTTTTGATATTCAGCATCGACCTGCCGGAACTTCTCGATCGCATCGACATGTTCATCGCTAGAGAAGGTCCGCAAGACGTCGTCTTCACCGATGACCGCAGCCGACCACCAAGCACAGTAGGACGCATAGAATGTCGCCTCGATCTCCTCGACGGGAATCAAGCCGCGCTCGATACTTTCCACCAGACGCTCAAGTCCAAGGTCGACCGCCTCTGTCCTTCTCCGGCGCCAATGACACCAGTCACGCAATTCGGCATGGCGCGTTTCAATAGCCAGCGTCGCCTGCTTGACCGCCGAAAGCATGTCTTCTGCCTCTGCCAAGCGTTCCCGGATGGACACACCCACCGAAACAGCGAACGCTTCATGCGCTGATAGGAAGGTTGCGTAGGCAGTCGTCAGGTCAGTCGCCGCCCGGCCCACTGCAGCTTCAGGTGCGAGCAAATCGTCACCCTCCTGGAGAAGGCTCCGTATTTTGGTGCGGACTTCAATTAGAATCGTCGAATTACTGGCCAGACGCCCGATCACAGCCCGGATCCGCACCCCCAGTTCTTTCAGCGCCAACATGGCATCGGGATCTGTCGTGTGGCCTCGCCATCCCTTGATGCCAGATAGTATCTCACCAAGCCGGTCGATGGCGTCGCCCTCTTGCCGCAAGCGCATAAGCAGTGGCGCATCCGTCGTCGGAACCGGCATTCCTCTTGCGCCACCTTCCTTCAGTTCTCTAAGCACGCCTCGGCGTGCAAAGAAGCTCTTGGGCCACCAAGCGGAGGTCGCCGCCTGCCAGCGCCGCCCCACTTCGTCACCATTGAGCTTGCGCCAAGCCAAAGCCTCGTAAGGGCAACTCAAGGAGGCCTCAGCCTCACTAAACGCCCGCAAGCGCGATGCCGCTTCCGTCAACCCATCAATCTTCTCTCCACCATTCGGGTCGAGGGCGTATCCGGCCTGCTTCTGCCAGCATTCAACCAATAGGGAGGCCAGATCGGCCAGCGCCTGCAGTCCAGACGTGTTCCTGTAACTTCCACCGATCCCCACAGCGCGCAGGAAATCCTCGCATGACCGCTCCAGCGCGATCATGGACGCGGAAAGCCGCGCGGCACGCTCCGCCACGGCGACTTCCCACTGGGGCGACCAGTCATCGTGGGTCACCAGTTGGAACGGACTTTCAGAAATATTGCCAACGGCTGCGACCTGAATGCGCAGCTTCTCTACCGCATCACGCATCGAGCGGAGACCAGCTTCATCGTGATGATCTGCCGACGGCCACGCAAGCGAAACGCGCGTCGTCAGTGAGGCATCACGGACCTTCAGGCCAATGGCATGGTGCGCTGTTAGGCCATTCCGGCGTCGCAAATGGAGTCGATCTACGATCCGGTTCAGCCGATCTCGCAAATCCCGGAGCCTTTCGCCTTCTCTCTCCCAGTCGCTGGGCGCAATATTCTGGGCATAACTCCAGGCATCGCGCAGCTGGCTCAGCACATCGGCCTTACTGGCTTTGTTCGAGTGAAGCTCAAGGCAGAATCGCCCGAGGCCCACGGCCTTCAGGCGCCTTTGGACAACATCCAGTGCCGCTGTCTTTTCCGAGACGAACAGGACGGTTTTGCCTTGTCCAAGAATGTGAGCGATCAGATTGCTGATCGTCTGGCTCTTACCGGTGCCAGGCGGACCAATGACAATGAAGTCCTTGCCTCGATCTGCTGTGGCGATCGCAGCCATCTGAGATGCATCTGCGGGCAGGGGTGCCAGCAGCTCCGATGGATGATATTTGCGGTCGATATCGGCGTTCTCGACGAACTCGATCTCGTTTCCGTAGCGGTCACGCGGAGTATCGAGCAGGTGCTTGACCACTGGATTCCTGCGGAGCGCATCTGTGCGATCCACAAGATCCTTCCACATGAGGTACTTCGCGAAGGAGAAGTGTCCCAGCACCACATCCTCGACGACCTCGAACCCCGGCGCGTCCTTCACTGCTCGGCGCATCCGCTCCCAGATGGACGAGACGTCGATCCCGTTCCCGTCCGCGGGGAGTGGGCCATCGAAATCTCGTATGTCGATACGGAAATCTTTCCGGAGCATTTCAAGCAGGGTCGTGTTGAAGCGCGGTTCGTCATCATGAGCCAGCATGCGGACGCCACTGCGAACCGACTTTCGCTCCAGCGTCACCGGCAGCAGGATCAAGGGTGCACGAAAGCGCCGGTCGCTTTTCGCATCCTGCTTCCACAGGAGAAAGCCAATCGCGAGATAGAGAGTATTCGCTCCGCCTTCCTGGAGCGCAGTCTGGGCCTTGCGGTAAATCTCGACGGCCCGACGGTTCAGTTCCTCCTCAGCGAGGTCTACGAGCACCTGCTTCTTCTCAAGAGCCGCTCGCGCATACTCATCAGCGATGACCTCGCCGGTGCGCTGCCGATGAACTTCCTCGTCCTGCCCGACGCTGGACGGCCTCGGGACGGCCTGGATGGCAAATCGCGCGCCTGCGGCAAGCCCATCCTCCAGCAGTGCCGGATTCGGGCAGATAAGACGAAGGCTGGTTTTCGAAGACTTGTGATTCAGCAGTGGATTCCGCGCCGAAAGATCGAGCAGCTTGCGCTGCCAGCGCTCCAGTCGGCCGGCTGGCGTCTCCGGCAGACCCTCTTCCTCGACCTGCCCATCGAAATCGGGCAACGGAGGCGCCTCTTCCAACGACTGCTCAAGCTGAGTGTGCTGCTCACCGCCGGCAGAGGCACTTGCTCCTCCGAGCTTGCGCCCCAAGGGTGTAATGCGATGGGCGCGAGCGCGACGGATATCTATGCCGGCAAGAAACGTCTCGTCCTTGTCTGGCGAAATGCAGTCATTGGCAACGGCAACCGCCTTCGAGAACGGAGGCGCCGGATGGGCGGTCGCGAAGGTCGTTTCGATCAGAACGAGTTCATTGAGTTGAACGCGCTTCCTTAACGTCTCGGCTTCATCGACGACGATCGAAGCCAACTCCTCCGGCTGGAGCCAAACCCCGACAATCGCATGCCCTTGGGGAAGCGCGATGATCGGATTTAGCCCTGCCTGCTCCAAAGCCGACGCAAAGAGCATCGTCGTATCCAGGCACGTAGCGAGCCGCCCTTCAAGAATCTGACCAGGGAGACGAATCTTCTGGCCATTTCTTTCGAAGCTTGCTGGCGGCAGGGCATACGCAATCCCCAGATTGCCGACCGCTGTGTAGACAGCAGACGCGATCTCCCAGACTCTCTGGCGGCTGCCGGATTTGTATCCATCGATACCATCAGGCTTTCCAGCCTTGCGCAGGCACGTGCTGGCGTCGCGAAGAACACGGTCGATTGCCGGATCGTTCGGCATCGCGAACGCTGCCAACAATTCGGGCATGTAACCGCCACCGCCCCACTCATTATAGGCGAGCAACTCGACGACTTTTTGTTCCTGCCCCAGTACTCGATCGCCAGCTTTCGCAACGATCGTCACTGTGCCCCGGATGGATTCGGTCAGATCGAGCAGGAAGCCGCCATCGAGATCGACATCCCGATTCTTGACGGTCGTCGTACTTGTCGGCGCAAGGTGATCCAGATGCCAGCTTTTTGGCTTAAGAAACGCGGGGCTGGCCGACATCGTCACAACGACATCTGACAATGCCGCAGCCGGGTCGTTATTGACGACCCGTAAATCTCGCAAAAATGCGAAAGAGCTCTGATGCGCCGCGAAGTTCAGCTTTGCCGCTGTTTCCGCCAAAATAGTCACGACAGAGCCTTGGACGGGGCCATCGCCTCCGTCGGCTCCAGTTTGTTGTTCTCCCACGCGCCCCTCCCACGAGACGCATAGTTATGGCACGGTTGCTTTTACGAGGGGAATACGTGTCTCACCGGTTGCACCTCATGCTTCCAGGAGTCCAGCATGACCAGCATGCCGGACGGCTTCCTCCCCGCTCAGACAAGGAGGAAGCGTCGGGCGATGAGCCTCAGTAGCTCTTGTAGCCTAGGAACTTGCCCGACATGGCGATCTTCACCCGGTCGCCCTTCTGGTCGGGCTGGCGCTCCATGGTCATGTCGAAGTCGATGGCGCTCATGATGCCGTCGCCGAATTCTTCCTGGATCAGTTCCTTCCAGGTCGTGCCGTAGACCTGCACCAGCTCGTAGAAGCGGTAGATCAGCGGGTCGGTCGGCGGGATCTGGGGCAGCGAGCCGCGGTAAGGGACCTCCTGCAGCAGCAGGACTTCTTCCTTGCCCAGCCCGAACAGCTTGCCGGCCTTGGTCGCCTGCTCCTTGGTCATCTTCATCTGGCCCATGCAGGCCGCGGTCACGATGATCTTCGAGGCGCCGCCGATCTTCTTGGCGATCTCTTCCCAGCTGAGCTCCTTCATGCGCTTGGCCGTCAGGATCTTCTCGGTGACTTCAGCCCGCTTCATTGCCGTCTCCCGGTTGTTAAAGGCACGATCTCGGCCGGCGGATTGACCGCCGACAATTTCATGGACATGAGGCCAGGTTTCACCAGCTTCAGCCGCCGCGGATCGTAGCCCTGCCCGGCGATCTCCTGGTCGAACGCCTTCGAGCGATTGACCAGGAACTCCACGAGGTGATTGCGGATGGCGTAGTACTGCGGATGGCGATGCAGGTCGTTCCGGTGCCGCTCGTTCTTCGGCATGGTGTTGACCACGATCTCGGCGATCCTGGCGCCGGGGCCGTTGGTCATCAGCACGATCTTGTCGGCGAGCAGGATCGCCTCGTCGACATCGTGGGTGATCATGAACACGGTCTGCTGCGTGTCGGCGCAGATGCGCAGCACCTCGTCCTGCAGCATGCCGCGCGTCAGCGCGTCGAGCGCGCTGAACGGCTCGTCCATCAAGAGCATCTTGGGCTGGATCGACAGAGCGCGGGCGATGCCGACCCGCTGCTTCATGCCGCCGGAAAGCTGCGCCGGCTTCTTGTTCTCCGCGCCCTTGAGCCCCACCAACTCGATGAAGCGGCGCGCATGCTCCTGCACCTTGGCGCGATCCCAGCTCGGCCAACGCGAGGAGACGGCGAAGGCGATGTTGCCCATCACCGTCATCCACGGCAGCAGCGCATGGCCCTGGAAGATCACGGCGCGGTCGAGGCTCGGCCCGTCGATCTCGCGATTGTCGACGATGACGGCGCCTTCGCTCGGACTGTCGAGCCCGGCCAGTACGTTCAGGATCGTGGTCTTGCCGCAGCCGGAATGGCCGATCAGGCAGCAGAACTCGCCCTTGTCGACGCCGAACCAGATGTCCTCGAATACGGCCGGCTGGCCCTCGCCGAAGCGGCGCCCGAGCCCTTCGACGCTGATCAGGGGACGGTTTTCCATGCCCCTACTCCGGATAGGTGACGAGCCTGGCGAGATAGGCCAGGCCCTGGTCGAGGAGGAGACCGACCAGGCCGATCAGCAGGATCGCGGTCACGATGTTGGCGATCGAGAGGTTGTTCCACTCGTTCCACACGAAGTAGCCGATGCCCGTGCCGCCCACGAGCATCTCGGCCGCCACGATCACCAGCCAGGCGATGCCGACGGAGATGCGCATGCCGGTCATGATGGTCGGCGCGGCGGCCGGCAGGATCACCTTGAAGGCGGTGCGGAACGAGCCGACCTCGAGGGTGCGCGCCACGTTCAGCCATTCCTTGCGCACGCTGCCGACGCCGAAGGCGGTGTTGATCAGCATCGGCCAGACCGAGCAGATGAAGATCACGAAGATCGAGGAAATGGCGCTGTCCTTGATCGTGTAGAGCGCGAGCGGCATCCAGGCGAGCGGCGAGACCGGCTTCAGGATCTGGATGAAGGGATCGAGCGCGCGATAGACCAAAGGCGACATGCCGATCAGGAAGCCGAGCGGAATGGCGAACAGTGCCGCCAGTCCGAAGCCCAGCAGCACGCGGCCCAGCGAATAAGCGAGCTGGATGCCGATGCCCTTGTCGTTGCTGCCGCGCACGTAGAAGGGATCAGAGAGATGCTTCCAGATCGTGGCGCCGATATCGGCCGGCGTCGGCATCGCCGACTTCTGCCCCGTCGCCGCCGCGGCGCCCACCAGCTTGGCATATTCGGGATCCATTGCCGGGCCGCTGGCCGCCGTCGGCATGGTGGCGACCTGCCAGATGGCGACGATGGCCAGGAAGATCAGCACCGACAGCAGGCCTGCCCACAGCCCGAGCGAGGTTTTCATCGCCGGGGGCGCGCCACTCCAGTGGCGCGATCTTCTTTGACCACCAAGCATGACGCGCGACTGGAGTCGCGCGCCCCCGGCACCTGATACCGCTTCATCATCTCAGGTCCGCTTGATGGCGAAGCTGTTGACGTACTCGTCGGGCTTGGCCGGATCGAAGGGCTTGCCCATGACCACGATCGTCTTCTTCGACGGATCGGGCGGGGTGAGGCCCATCTCCTTCATCATGTTGGCGGTGTCGGTGGCGAGATAGACCTCGGACGCGACCTTGGCGTAGTCGACGTCGGCCTTGAGCTGCCCCCAGCGCTTCATCTGGGTCATGATCCAGATGGCGAACTGGTTCCACGGGAACGGATCGAAGTCGATGCGCTCCGGATCCTTCTTCACGCCGCCCAGCCCGTCGGCATAGGTGCCGGTCAGGATCTGCTCCAGCACCGTCTCGGGCTGGTTCAGGTAGTTGGCCGGCGCGATCGCCTTGGCGATCTCCTTGCGGTTCTCCTGCTTGTGGGCATAGGCCGTCGCGTCGATGATCGACTTCAAGAGCGCGCGATAGGAGTTCGGGTTCTGGATCGCGAATTCCTTGCTCACCGTGAAAGCGCAGCAAGGATGGCCGTTCCACAGTTCCTTGGTCAGCAGGTGGATGAAGCCGATGCCGTCGAACACGGCGCGCTGGTTGAACGGATCGGGACCGAGATAGCCGTCGATATTGTCGGCGCGCAGGTTGGCGACCATCTCCGGCGGCGGCACCGAGCGGATCGAGATGTCCTTGTCGGGATCGAGCCCCGCTTCCGCCACGTAGTATCGCAGCAGGTAGTTGTGCATCGAGTAGTCGAACGGCACGGCGAAGCGGAAGCCCTTCCAGTCCTTCGGATTGCGCTTGTCCTTGTGCTTGTTGGCCAAGGTGATGGCCTGGCCGTTGATGTTCTCGATCGCCGGCATCGTCCACGGCACCGGGTTCGAGCCGACACCCAGCGAGATGGCAATCGGCATCGGCGAGAGCATGTGCGAGGCGTCGTATTCCTTGGCCAGCGACTTGTCGCGGATCACCGCCCAGCCGGCCGTCTTCACGACTTCGACGTTCAGGCCCTGCTTGGAATAGAAGCCCATCGGATGGGCCATGATGATCGGCGTGGCGCAGGTGATCGGGATGAAGCCGACCTTGAGGTCCTTCTTCTCCGGCGCTCCTCCCCCCGGCCCTCCCTGCGCGAAGGCCTCGCGGGCGGCGCCGAGCGGCAGGACGGAGGAGATGGCGGCCATTGCCGTGGCGGCGCCGACCGTCTTCAGGAACTGGCGGCGCTGGGCATCGACCGGGAACACGGCGCGCAGGACGGCCGCGTCGACGACCCGGTTCCAGCGATCTTCTTCCCCGGTCGGCACCGCAGTCGCCGTCAGGCGGGGATGGTCGGCCTGGGCATGGTTGCCGCCGCAGCTACAGCCCCCGCGGCCGAGCAGGGCCTTGGGGTCGAACGGGTCCTTGAACATCGAGAGCCTCCTCCACGTCTTGGTGCTGACGTGCTTGGAGGCTCGGGAAGCAAGGCCTGCGCCAATCGCTCAGACCGTGCGGAAATGCAGGTTTATCTGCCGGTCGATCCGATATTTGCGCAATTTTTCAGCAATTTTCTCCGATTCGTCCTGCGGAAACGCCGGACTCGAATCTTAACGTTGGGGATTAAATTCATGGAATCCCTGACTCTTTCCCCGTTTTACACGGCCATTTGTTATTGCGCCGCGGGGTATCCTTTGGCAGGCTACAGCTAGTGGGTTGTTGGGTACTCACCACGATATGTCGACCACCGCCTCAAGAATGGTTCCACGGGAACCGCACGGCGGAAATGGTTGGGGAGCGGGTCGATGGCGTTATCGCGGCATGAGCGGACCAGACGGAAAGCCGACCTGAACCCGCTCGAAATGATCGAGAAAGTGGTTTCCGCCAACGACTGGCCGTTCGACCGGACGTCGGACCGGGAGATCGCCGTCGAGGTCGCCGGCCGCTGGTGCGACTACCGCATGTTCTTCAGCTGGCGCGACGACGTCGAAGCGCTGCACTTCACCTGCGCCTACGACGTCCGCATCCCGGTCGAGCGTCACACCGACATCCATAGCCTGCTGGCCATGATCAACGAGAAGATGTGGCTGGGTCACTTCGATCTCTGGACCGAGGAAGGCCTGCCGATGTTCCGCCACGCCATCCCGCTGCGCGGGACCAATGGCCTGATGGCAGAGCAACTGAACGATCTCGTCGAGGTGGCGATCACCGAGAGCGAGCGCTTCTACCCCGCCTTTCAGTACGTCGTGTGGGCCGGCAAGAGCCCCGCCGACGCGTTGACCGCCTCGATCCTGGAGACGGTCGGCGAAGCCTGAGCCGACAAAGGACCTTCCGACGCCCCCTCTCGCTAAAAACAACAACATGTTCGGAGTGTCCCAGCGGCGCCGATCCCCCCGGATCGGCGCCGTGACGTTTTAGGGAAACGATTCCCCCGCTATAAGGGGCGCCTTCATGAGCACCGTTCCCGCGCTTCTCCTGGCGATCCCCTATCCGGAGATCGACCCCGTCCTGGTCCAGCTGGGGCCCTTCGCCATCCGCTGGTATGCGCTGGCCTATATCGCGGGCCTGGTGATCGGCTGGCAGGTCATGCGCCGCGTCTGCGACCAGCCGCCCAAGGTGCTGTCGCCGCTCAAGATCGACGACTTCCTGCTATGGGCCGCGCTCGGCGTCATCCTGGGCGGGCGGATAGGCTACGTGCTGTTCTACAAGCCGGGTTTCTACATCGAGCATCCGCTGTCGGCGCTCACTTTGTGGGAAGGCGGCATGTCCTTCCATGGCGGGCTGCTGGGCGTGATCGCCGCGATCCTGCTCTTCGCGATGCGCAACAAGGCCGATCCCTTCATGCTGTCGGACCTGGTGGCCATCGTGGCGCCGCTCGGCCTCTTCTTCGGCCGCCTCGCCAACTTCATCAACGGCGAACTGTGGGGCAGGGTCAGCGACGTGCCCTGGGCGATGGTCTTTCCGCGCGGCGGCCCGCTGCCGCGCCATCCCAGCCAGCTCTACCAGGCCTTCTTCGAGGGCGTGCTGCTGACCCTCGTCGTGCTCGCGGTGTGGAAGCTCACCGAGGGACGCCGCCGCCCCGGCCTGCTGACCGGCGTGTTCTGTGCGGGCTACGGCCTCGCGCGCATCGTGGGCGAGCTCTTCCGCGAACCCGACGCGCATCTCGGCTACCTCTGGGGACCGATCACCATGGGCATGCTGCTGTCGCTGCCGGTGCTGCTGTTCGGCATCTGGGTGATCCTGCGGGCCTATCGGAAGCCCGCGTTGCCGTGACCGGGCTTGCGTGACAGGGCCCTCATGAACGAGTTGGGCGGGCTGATCGCGCGCCGCATCGCGCTCACCGGCCCGATCTCGCTGGCCGACTTCATGGCCGAGGCGCTGGGCCATCCGCGGCTCGGCTACTACCGCCGCGCCGTGCCCGTGGGCGCCGCCGGCGACTTCACCACCGCGCCCGAAATCTCCCAGATGTTCGGCGAGCTGATTGGCGCCTGGCTGGCCGAGCGCTGGCTGGCGATGGGCCGGCCGTCCCCCGTGCGGCTGGTCGAACTCGGTCCCGGCCGCGGCACGCTGATGGCCGACGCGCTGCGTGCGACGCGCGGCGTGCCGGGCTTCCATGCCGCACTCGACCTGCATCTGGTCGACACCAACGCCCCGATGCGCGAGGCCCAGCGCGCGGCGCTGCAGGCCTATCGCCCGACATGGCACGAACGCTTCGAAGAAGTGCCCGAGGGACCGCTGCTGCTGGTCGCCAACGAATTCTTCGATGCGTTGCCGGTGCGCCAGTTCCATCGCACGCCCCAGGGCTGGCGCGAGCGCATGGTCGGTCTCGACGAGCAGGGCGCGCTGCGGCTGGCTCTCGCACCGGGCAACACGCCCTTCGCCCCGCTTCTGCCCGACGCCGAGGAAGGCGCCGAGGCCGAACTCAGCGAAGCAGGCCGCGCGCTCGCTGCCGCCATCGGCGGGCGCATCGGCCGTGACGGCGGCTGGGCGCTCATCGTCGACTACGGGCTGGAGAGCGCCGGCCGCGCCTCCTCGCTGCAGGCGGTGCGCGGTCATCAGGGTGCGAGCATCCTCGACCGTCCCGGCGAGACCGACCTCAGTGCCCATGTCGATTTCTCGGCTCTTGCCGCCGCCGCCGGCGTTGCCGCCTACGGGCCCGTGGGGCAGGGCGCGTTCCTGCGCCGGCTCGGCCTGCTCGAGCGTGCGCAGGTACTGAAGCGCAATGCAAAAGTGGCGCAGGCCAATGCCATCGATGCGGCATCCGCCCGCTTGATCGCGCCCGACCAAATGGGCACCCTCTTTCGCGTGCTGGCCCTCGGCGACGGTAAGAACGCCCCGCCCGCCGGCTTTACGGACACCCCCTCGGACGACACATGATCCAGGCAAAGACGCTCGCCGCCCTCGACGGGGTCCAACACCGCTTCTTCACCCGCCGGGGCGGGGTGAGCACGGGTCTCTTTTCGTCGCTCAACTGCGGCTATGGCTCGGCCGATGCGCCGGAGAACGTGCGCGAGAACCGTCGCCGCGCAGCCGGGCAGTTCGGCCTCGATGAACCCGACCTGCAGACCGTGCACCAGATCCATTCGGCCGACGTGCTGACGGTCGCGGCGGAACGCTGGACGTCACCGGGCGCGCCCAAGGCTGACGGTCTCGTGACCGACCGGCCGGGCGTTGCCCTGGGCGTGATGGCGGCCGATTGCGCGCCGGTCCTGCTGGCCGACGGCGAGGCCTCGGTGATCGGTGCCGCGCATGCCGGCTGGAAGGGCGCGCTGGGCGGTGTCGTCGACGCCACCATCGCGGCGATGGAGAAGCTCGGCGCAAGGCGCGAGCGCATCCAGGTCGCGGTCGGCCCCTGCATCGGGCCGGCCTCCTACGAGGTCGGGCCGGAGTTTCCCGCGCCGTTCCTGGCGCAGGACGAGGCGAACGAAGTCTTCTTCCGGACCGCCGCGCGCGCCGGCCATTTCATGTTCGACCTGCCGGGCTATCTGGTGCACCGCATCGCGCGCAACGGCGTCAACGTGAGCGCCACCGGCCACGACACGCTGAGCGGCACCGACGATTTCTTCAGCTATCGCCGCAACACGCTCCAGGGCGTGCGCGACTATGGGCGCGGCCTGTCGGCGATCGCCCTCGCGGCCTGACGTGCCCTATTTCTACTTCCTGATGATCTGCTGCCTGCTCGGGGTCGTCGCGACATGCGCCATGTTGTGATGCTGCTCTGCCTGCTCGCCCTCGCGGCGTGCGGCGGAACGCCGAGGCCCTTTGAGCACGATTCCTCGCAGATCTCCTACGGCCGCCAGATCCGCGACAAGGTCGAGGTCGCGATCAGCCCGCCGCGCAACATGCCGCCGGAGATGGGCGAGCGCGTCGCCGCCTCCCTCGCCATGGAACTCCAGTCCTACGGCATCGTCGCCGCCACGGCGCCGGCCGAAGCGCCGATCCAGGTCGATGGCGTGATGAGCACGCGCGACGCCGGCATGTCGATCGAGGTCCAGGTCGACTGGCGCATCCGCGGCAAGCCGCGCACCGACGAGCCCGCCACCGTCAAGACCCGCGCGCCGCCCGAGGATTATGCCGAGCAGGCCGAGCGCCTGGTCTCGCGCATTGCGCAACAGGCCGCGCCTCGCGTCGCCACCCTGATCGGCAAGCCGCCCAACTTCATCCCGAAAGCGCCGGGCCAGGTCGCGGCCGGCGTCACCATTCCTTACGAATTCCCGCCCGATCCCGTGGCCTCGCCGCCGGCGCCAACCGACGGGCCGCCCACGAAGACGACGGTGCCGACGCCGGCCGCCGCCAAGCCCGCCGAACCGCAGGTCAAGGTGCTGGTGGCGCAGGTCACCGGCGCGCCGTCCGACGGCAATCGGCAACTGACCTCCGGCATGCGGCGTGCGCTGGGATCGAGCAAGCTCGTGATCGTCGACCAGGCAGAGGAAGGCGCCTTCGCCGTCGTCGGCACCGTCAACATGACGCCCATCGACGACCGCATGGCCAAGCTCGTCGTCAAATGGATCGTCAAGGATCCGGCCGGCAAGAATGTCGGCGATATCGAACAGTCCAACCCGGTGCCGCTCGCCGCGGCGAAGGGCTCGTGGGCGGGATTCGGCGACATCGTCGCCTCCGCCGCGTCGGAAGGCGTGCTCCAGCTTCTCGAACAGGCGATCAACAAGCCGCGCTGACGTCTGCGCAGTGCGTGAATCGGCTTGTCAGAGGGGGGCTTTCGGCTGCTACTGTCCCGAGGGTCGGCTCGATTCTTGCAAGACTTCACAACGCAGGAAAGAAGCTCGATACAGGGAGCATAAGAAGCATGTTGTCATTGAAGAAATCGGCATTGGCGATCATCGCCGCGGCGAGCATGGGCGGACTGATGACCGCTGCCCCCGCCGAAGCGCAGACGCTCAAGGTCGTGATGCATTCGGACGTGAAGATTCTCGATCCGATCTGGACCACGGCCTACATCCAGCGCAACCACGGCTACATGGTGTGGGACACGCTCTTCGCGATGGACGAAAAGTTCGACGTGAAGCCGCAGATGGTCGACAAGTACGACGTGTCGGCCGACAAGCTCACCTGGACCTTCACCTTGCGCGACGGTCTCGAGTGGCACGATGGCAAGCCCGTCACCGCCGAGGACTGCATCGCCTCGATCAAGCGCTGGGCGGCCAAGGATTCCATGGGCCAGAAGATGATGGCCTCGGTCGCCGACCTCAAGCCGGTCGACGCCAAGACCTTCACGATGACGATGAAGGAGCCCTACGGCCTCGTGCTGCAGTCGCTGGGCAAGCCGTCGTCCAACGTGCCCTTCATGATGCCCAAGCGCGTTGCGGAGACCGATCCCAACACGCAGATCAAGCTGGAAGACGTGATCGGCTCCGGCCCGTTCATCTTCAAGGCCGATGAATGGAAGCCCGGCGAGAAGACGGTCTACGTCAAGAACACCAAGTACAAGCCGCGCGCCGAGCCGCCCTCGGGCCTGTCCGGCGGCAAGGTCGTCAAGGTCGACCGCGTCGAATGGCTCTGGATCTCCGACATCCAGACGCAGGTCGCGGCGCTGCAGAACGGCGAGATCGACATGCTCGAATCGCCGGGTCATGACCTGCTGCCGCTGCTGGCGAAGGACAAGAACATCAAGCTCTTGAACTTCAACCCGACCGGCAACCAGTATTCCTTCCGCTTCAACTCGATTGCCAAGCCGTTCGACAATCCCAAGATCCGCCACGCCGTCTTCGTGGCCTTCGCCCAGGAGGACTTCCTCAAGGCCACGATCGGCGATCCGCAGTGGTACAAGGTCTGCAAGGCGCCGTTCGTGTGCGGCACGCCGCTCGCCACCGACGCCGGCATGGCCGACGTGCTGAACGGCAACGCCGCCAAGGCCAAGCAGCTCCTCACCGAGGCCGGCTATGACGGCACGCCGATCGTGCTGATGCAGTCGACCGACCTGCAGGTCCTGACCAACCTCGCGCCGGTCGCCAAGGCGCAGATGGAACGGGCCGGCTTCAAGGTCGACATGGTCTCGATGGACTGGCAGACGCTGGTCGCCCGCCGCGTCAAGAAGGACCCGCCGCAGCAGGGTGGCTGGCACGCCTTCCTCACCTCGTGGGTGGCCGCCGACATCCTCAATCCGGTGATGGCCGGCTACTTCAACGCTTCCTGCGACAAGGCGATGTTCGGCTGGCCGTGCGACGCCGAGATCGAGAAGCTGCGCGACCAGTTCTCGAAGGAGACCGATCCGGCCAAGCAGCTGCAGATCGTCGAGGCCCTGCAGAAGCGCTGGGTCGACTATCCGACCCACATCAACGTCGGCCAGTGGTATGCGCCGCTGGCGCGCCGCAACAACATCGACGGCAACCTGACGGCCCCGGCGCCGGTGTTCTGGAACGTGACCAAGAAGTAGCCCGATCCGCGCGCGGGGCTTCGGTCCCGCGCGCCCATCGACGAAGGCGGGCGGGGGGTCCGCCTTTCTCGATGGGGAAGAAACACCCGGAGGGAGCGTTATGAAAAAAGTAATGAAGCGTACGCTTGCGGCCATGGTGGCCGGTGCGATTTTATCGAGTGCGGGGCCGGTGCTGGCCCAGGGGAAAGTCGTCAAGTTCGTCCAGAACGGCAACCTGACCATCCTCGATCCGATCTGGACGACGGCCTACGTCACGCGCAACCACGGCTACTTCATCTACGACACGCTCTTCGCCTCCGACGAGAACAACGCCGTCAAGCCGCAGATGGTCGACAAGTACGACGTCTCCGCCGACAAGACGGTCTGGACCTTCACCCTGCGCGACGGCCTCGAATGGCATGACGGCAAGCCGGTGACGTCCGAGGACTGCATCGCCTCGATCAAGCGCTGGGGTGCGCGCGACGCGATGGGCCAGAAGCTCATGGACTTCGTGAAGGAATTCAAGGAAGTCGATCCCAAGACCTTCCAGATGGTGCTGAAGGAGCCGTACGGCCTGGTCCTCGACTCGCTCGGCAAACCGTCGTCGCAGGTTCCGTTCATGATGCCGAAGCGGATCGCCGATACCGATCCCTTCAAGCAGATCGACAGCCAGATCGGCTCCGGCCCGTTCATCTACATGAACGCCGAGTCCAAGCCCGGCGAGAAGCACGTCTACAACAAGAATCTCAAGTACAAGCCGCGCGCCGAGCCGGCCTCGGGCCTGGCCGGCGGCAAGGTCGTCAAGGTCGACCGGGTCGAGATCATCGAGATGCCCGATCCGCAGCAGCAGGTGAACGCCATCGCCGCGGGCGAGATCGACGTCATCGAGCAGCCGCCGCACGACCTGATCCCGATCCTCAAGAAGGAAAAGAGCGTCACGCTCTATAACTGGAACCCGCTCGGCCACCAGTTCATCTACCGCATGAACTGGCTGCAGCCGCCGTTCAATAATCCGAAGATCCGCGAGGCCGCGCTGCTGACCATCCGCCAGGAAGATTACCTCAAGGCGACCGTCGGCGAGCCCGAGTTCTACAAGGTCTGCACCGCCGCCTTCATCTGCGGCACGCCCAACGCCGTCGATGCGCCGGGTGACCTGCTGGTGAAGCCGAACTTCGAGAAGTCGAAGGCGCTGCTCAAGGAAGCGGGCTACGACGGCACGCCGATCGTGCTGCTGCAGTCGACGACCCTGCCGGTGCTCACCAACGTCGCCCCTGTGACAAAGGCGCTGCTCGAACAAGGCGGTTTCAAGGTCGACATGCAGTCGATGGACTGGCAGACCGTCGTCACGCGTCGAACCAACAAGGGTCCCGTGAGTCAGGGCGGCTGGAACATCTTCCATACCTTCTCGGTGGCGGCCGACATCCTGAACCCGATCTCGACCTCCTACATGGTCGCGAACGGCGACAAGGCGTGGTTCGGCTGGCCGACCGATCCGGAAATGGAGAAGTTGCGCGACGACTACGCCAAGGAAACCGACCCGGTGAAGAACAAGGCGCTCGCCGCCGCCGTTCAGGCCCGGGCCTTGCAAACGGCGCAGTATGGCTGGATCGGTCAGTGGTACGGACCGGGCGCCATGCGCTCCAACATCTCGGGCTGGCTGAAAGCGCCGGTGCCGGTGATGTGGAACATCGAAAAGAAATAACAGCGGGGCCATCTGGCCTAGCTGTGATCCCGAGCGGAGCAGCCAGCCTCGCTCGGGGTGACACGTAGAGGGAAAATGCTCGACTTTATTGCCCGTCGTCTCATAGCCATCATCCCCGTCCTGGCGGTGGTGGCTGTCTTCGTCTTCCTCATGCTGCGATTGACGCCGGGCGATCCCGCGGCGGTCATTGCCGGCGACAACGCCACCTCGGACCAGATCGCCGACATCCGCAACAAGCTCGGCCTCGACGAGCCGATCTGGACGCAGTTCGCCATCTGGATCGGCAATGTGCTGCAGGGCAATTTCGGCGAGAGCTTCTTCTTCAAGAAGACCGTCGCGGAGCTGATCGCCCAGCGCGTCGAGCCGACGCTCGCCCTCGCGATCTGCACGCTGCTCTTCGCCGTCACCGTCTCGGTGCCGATCGGCGTGATGGCGGCCTACCGCCAGGGCTCGCTGCTCGACCGTGCGGTGATGGGCTTCTCGGTGCTGGGCTTCTCCGTGCCCGGCTTCGTCATCGGCTACTGTTTGATTTACGTCTTCGCCATCGAGCTCGGCTGGCTGCCGGTGCAGGGCTACGTCCGCATCGGCGTCAATTTCTGGCAGTTCCTCGAACGCATGGTCCTGCCGTCGCTCACCCTCTCGGTCGGCTTCATCGCCCTGATCTCGCGCATCACCCGCGCCTCGGTGCTCGAAGTGCTGAACGAGGATTACATCCGCACCGCCCGCGCCAAGGGCCTGTCCAACCGCGTGGTGCTGATGCGCCATGCGCTGCGCAATGCCGCCGTGCCGATCCTCACCGTGATCGGCCTCGGCATCGCCATCCTGATCGGCGGCGCCGTGGTGACGGAGAGCGTGTTCGGCCTGCCCGGTCTCGGCCGTCTCACGGTCGAGGCGGTGCTGAGCCGCGACTTCCCGACCATCCAGACCGTCATTCTTCTCTTCTCCGTCGTCTATGTCGTGATCAACCTGCTCATCGACATCAGCTACACCCTGTTCGACCCGAGGATCCGGTATTGAGCGCGATCACCCCAGAAGCCGTCGATTCCGCCTCCATTGCGGCGGCGTCGACCAAGCGCAAGAGCCTCTGGCTCGTTGCTCTCCGCAACCCGAACGTGATCTTCGGCGGCCTCATCCTGCTGACCATGCTGGTGATCGCCATCCTGGCGCCGTTCCTCGGCACCGTGGACCCGACGCGCATCGACCCGGCGGCCCGCAACAAGAAGCCGGGCACCGAGATCACCTATCGCCTCGACGACGGGACGACGGCCAAGCGCGTCGCCATCATGGGCACCGACAGCCTGGGCCGCGACGTCTACAGCCGCGTGCTCTACGGGGCACGTGTCTCGCTGGCCGTCGGCGTCGCCGTCTCCATCATCGCGGTCGCCATCGGCATGGTGATCGGCCTGGTGTCCGGCTACATCCGCTGGGCCGACGGGATCATCATGCGCGTCATGGATGGGTTGATGGCGATCCCGGGCATATTGCTCGCGATCGCCCTCGTCTCGATCTGGCGCGCCGGCCTGATCACCGTGGTGTTCGCCATCGTCGTGCCCGACGTGCCCCGTGTCGTGCGCCTCGTGCGCTCGATCGTGCTGACGGTGCGCGAGGAGCCCTATGTCGAGGGCGCGATCTCGGTCGGCACGCCGACCTGGATCCTGATGTTCCGCCACATCCTGCCCAACACCGTGGCGCCGCTGATCGTGCAGGGCACCTTCCTCGCCGCCGCCGCGATCCTGACCGAGGCCGCGCTGTCGTTCCTCGGCATCGGCATCCCGCCGGAAATCCCGAGCTGGGGCAACATCATGGCCGAGGGCCGCACGCTGTTCCGCGTGTTCCCGCACAACATCCTCTATCCCGGCATCTTCCTTGCCTTGACGGTGCTGGCCATCAACATCATGGGCGACGGTCTGCGCGACACGCTTGACCCGAAAATGAGCAAGAAAGTCTGATGTCGACCGAAGCAAAGAAGCCCGTCCTCGAAGTCCGCAACCTCAGCGTCGCCCTGCCCAGGGGCGGCGACCGCGTCCATGCCGTCGAGAAGGTGAGTTTCACCGTCAATCCCGGCGAGATCGTCTGCCTCGTGGGCGAATCGGGCTCGGGCAAGTCGGTCATCGCCTTCACGGTGATGGGCCTGCTCGCCAAGGCGCTGAAGCCGACCTCGGGCGAGATCCTGCTCGAGGGCGAGAATATCCTGGCGGCCAGCGAGAGCCGGCTGCGCGAGCTTCGGTGCACGCGCATGTCGATGATCTTCCAGGAGCCGATGACGGCGCTCAATCCCGTCATGACCTGCGGCCAGCAGATCGACGAAGTGCTGAACACGCACACCGACCTCGACGCGGCGACGCGCAAGGCCAAGATCATCGCCATCCTGGACAGGGTGAAGTTGCCGGAGCCGGAGCGCATCTACGCCTCCTTCCCGCACCAGCTCTCGGGCGGCCAGCGCCAGCGCATCATGATCGCCATGGCGCTGGTGCTCGATCCCGTCCTGCTGATCGCCGACGAGCCGACCACCGCGCTCGACGTCACCACCCAGGCCGAGATCCTGAAGCTCGTCGCCGAGCTGCAGGCGGGCCAGGGCACCGGCGTGCTGTTCATCACCCACGATTTCGGCGTCGTGGCCGAAATCGCCCATCGCGTGGCCGTGCTGCGCTGGGGCGAGCTGGTGGAGATGGGTCCGACCGAGCAGATACTGTCGCGGCCGGTTCAGAGCTACACCAAGATGCTGATCTCGTCGGTGCCGTCGATCACGCCCGTCCATCGCGGCGTGCGGCGCGACGGCACCACCATCCTGCGCACCGAGAAGCTCGGCAAGATCTATACGGGCAACTCCTTCTTCCAGAAGGCGCGGGTCGTGAAGGCGGCCGTCGATGTCGACCTCGACATCCGCAAGGGCGAGACCCTGGGCATCGTGGGCGAATCCGGCTCGGGCAAGTCGACAGTGGCGCGCTGCATCGCCCGTCTGATCGATCCGACCGAAGGCAAGGTCTATATCGGCGACACCGAGATCGCGACCATGTCGGCGAGCAAGCTGAGGCCACATCGCCGCCGCGTGCAGATCGTCTTCCAGGACCCCTACCGCTCGATGAACCCGCGCATCACCGTGGGCGACTTCATCATCGAGGGGCCGATGAACTTCGGCATCAAGCGCGACGAGGCGATGGCCCGCGCGCGCAAGCTGATGGAAACCGTGCGGCTCGATCCCAACGCGCTCGACCGCTACCCGCACCAGTTCTCGGGCGGCCAGCGCCAGCGCATCTGCATCGCCCGGGCGCTCGCCATGGAGCCCGAGCTGCTGATCGCCGACGAGGCCGTGTCGGCGCTCGACGTGTCGGTGCAGAAGCAGGTGCTGGAGCTGCTGGACGAGATCCGCGTCCGCCTGAACCTCGCCGTGCTGTTCATCACCCACGACCTGCGCGTCGCCGCGCAGATCTGCGACTACGTCGCGGTGATGAGCAAGGGCCGCGTCGTCGAATACGGCTCGGCCGAACAGGTCTTCGGCTCGCCCAAGGCCGACTACACCAAGGCCCTGTTCGCCGCCGCCCCCGGCCGCCACTGGGAATTCGGCAAGTTCGCCGCTTGATCCTCTGATTTGGGCCCTCCCTGGAAGCCGTGCTAGGCTCGTCCCGCGACCAAGGAAAAGGCCCCCAAGGCAGCCGCTGCCGAGCCTCCCCCTGACCCGGCGCCGGACCAAACGGCACAACCGTGTTCAGGGAGGTTCAGATGGCGGAGAGCGTCTACAAAGTGGTCGAGCTGGTCGGTACCAGCAGCGAATCCTGGGAAAAGGCCGCCAAGGCGGCCGTCGACCGCGCAGCCAAGTCGCTGCGCGACCTGCGTGTCGCGGAGATCGTCGAGCAGGACATGGTGATCGAGAAGGGCAAGGTCACCGCCTACCGCAGCAAGGTGAAGCTCTCCTTCAAGTACGAAGGCGGCAGCTGAGCTCGTCGCTGGGTGCGCTCCACTCCTGTGGCGCGCACCCGGGCATGAGCTAAAGTCGCTCCATGTCCTCCGGTTTCCTCGAAGACGCATCCTTCAACCAGTCGCCTTCTTTCGGCGACGTGGACCTCTTCAACACCGACCGACCACTGGCGGACGCGGCGCAGCGTGCGGGACTGGATCTCGCGGCGCTGTCGTCCTGCGGCAGGGATTACGGCGCGGCCGAGACGCTCGATCTCGGCCGGCTCGCCAACGAGAACCTACCCAAGCTGCGCACCATGGACGGCAAGGGGAACCGGCTCGACCTGGTCGAATTCCATCCCGCCTATCACGCGCTGATGCGGAAGAGCATCGGCCACGGCATCCATGCCTCGGCCCATGACGGCAGCGACAAGCCGGCGCCGATGTCGGCACGCGCCGTCCGGCTCTATCTCGCGACGCAAGCCGAGAGCGGGCACATGTGCCCGATCACCATGACGCATGCCTGCGTGGGCGCGCTCCGCTCCGAGCCGGCGCTGCTCGCGAAGTGGCTGCCGAAGATCCGGACCCGCACCTACGATCCGCGGCCGCTGCCGTGGCGGGAGAAGAACGGCGTCACGCTGGGCATGGGTATGACCGAGCGCCAGGGCGGCACCGACGTGCGCGCCAACATCACGACCGCCATCGCGCACGGCGACCATGTCGAGATCACCGGCCACAAATGGTTCATGTCGGCACCGATGTGCGATGCCTTCCTCGTGCTCGCCCAATCAGAAGGCGGCCTCACCTGTTACCTGATGCCGCGCTACCGGCCCGACGGCTCGCAGAACGCGATCCGCTTCCAGCGGCTGAAGGACAAGCTCGGCAACAAGTCGAATGCCTCCTCCGAGGTCGAGTTCCACGGCGCCTGGGCCGAGCGCATCGGTGCAGAGGGCGCGGGCGTGCGCACCATCATCGAGATGGTGAACCTGACGCGGCTCGACTGCGCCATTGCCTCGGCCGGGCAGTCGCGCATCGCGCTCAGCCAGGCCCTGCACCACATCCGCAACCGCTCGGTCTTCCAGCGCCGCCTGGCCGACCAGCCGGCGATGCGCGCCGTCGCCGCCGACATGGCGTTGGAACTCGAGGCGCAGGTCGCGCTGGTGTTCCGCCTGCTCCGCGCCGCCGAGCATGCCGACCACGATCCGCGCGAGGCGGCCTATGCGCGGCTACTGACGCCCGCCGTGAAGTTCCTGGTGTGCAAGAGCACGCCGCAGCTCGTCTACGAGTCGCTCGAATGCCTGGGCGGCAACGGCTACACCGAGGATCTGCCGCTCGCCCGCTACTTTCGCGAGTCGCCGCTCAACGCCATCTGGGAAGGCTCCGGCAACGTCATGGCGCTCGACGTGCTGCGCGCCGCCGGCCGCCATCCCGAGGCCGCGACCGACACGCTCTCGCGCCTCGTGCGCACCGCCGACCAGGCTTTCAGGGCCGGTCCGCTGGCGCATTCCCTTGAGCAAATCCTGAAGTCGGGTGAGGCCGAGCGGCGGGCGCGTTTCCTGTGCGAGGGCCTGGCGAAGATCGCGGCCGTCGCAGCGCTGGTCGAAGCGGGTTCGCCCTTCGCCGCGCTCTATGCCGAGACGCGCCTCGGCGGCTCGCCCTTCGCGCAGTTCGGCAGCGCCGACCTTGGCGGCAGCGAAACCGCGCTGATGGACCGCGCGCTGGCGGCGTAGAGATGGGCGAATCTCTATCGTGGATCGCGATCAAGGGTCTCGACAGGGAGACCGTCTGCAGCCGCCTTCGTCTTTCGCCGACCGGAGCCACAGGTGACTACGCCGGAGGCAATATCGGCTCGCGCATGCTCTCCGACGGCTGGATATTGCTGGCTCTGGACCAAGTGGAACATCCACTCGTAGCCGAATCGGAATTGCAGAAACTGTCCGCCGATTGTGTGATCGTCGCCTGCAATGTTGAAGAACACGCGATGTACAGCTCGTCGGCATATTGGAAGGACGGCAAGTGCCTTTGGCATGTGGAGCACCAAGGAGATTCGGACAGTCCCGGCTTGAAGACGCTCGGTGAATTGCCCGCCGATTTCGCGACCATCGAAAAGCAATACCGTTCGAAACAATTGCTCGAGGACGAAACGAGCGCCGAGGCCGATTACATTTTTGAAGTTCCGTTAGTGCTGGCTCGGTCGATCACGGGCTTCAAGCACGACGAAACGCAATTCATGGACTTCGAGCTTCTCCGTTGGCAGGAGCCGAAATCTCGGTGGAAATTCTGGCAATAGCGGCCATGGAACAAGTCCTTGCCGCCGCGAGGTGCGACATGAGATTTTGGCCTTGGCGTTCCGGAACATTTTCCCAGTGAGTCACCGATCCCAATGAAAAAGATCTTCACGGCGTGCCTCGGCACGGAGACCAATACCTTTGCCTCGATCCCGACGGGGCACGGCCTGTTCGAGGAGACCTGCCTGTTCCGCAAGGGCAGCTACGGCGACAAGGTCCCGATGTTCGGGGCGCCGCTCGATGTGTGGCGCAAGCGGTCCGAGGCCAAGGGCTGGCAGGTGGTCGAGAGCCTCTGCGCCTTCGCCCAGCCGGCCGGCAAGACGGTGAAGAAGGTCTATGAGGCGTTCCGCGACGAGATCATCGCGGACCTGAAGGCCGCGATGCCGGTCGACGCGGTGTTCCTGTCCATGCACGGCGCCATGGTGGCCGAGGGCTACGACGACTGCGAAAGCGACCTGCTCGCCCATGTGCGCAAGGTCGTCGGTCCGGACCTGCCGGTCGGCGTCGAGCTCGATCTCCATTGCAACATCGGCGCAGGCACGATGCGCGACGCCACGGCGCTGGTCCTGTTCAAGGAATACCCGCATGTCGACGTGTCGGACCGGGCCGAGGACCTGTTCAACGTCATGGAAGGCGCCATCGAGGGCCGCACCAGGCCGGTGATGGCGACCTGGGACTGCCGCATGATCGGCGTGTTCCACACCACGCGCGAGCCGATGCGCGGCTTCGTCGACAAGCTGATGGCGATGGAAGGCAAGGACGGCGTGCTCTCCCTCTCCGTCGCCCACGGCTTCCCGTGGTCCGATATCAAGGAGATGAGCAGCCGCATCATCGCCGTCACCGACGGCGACAAGGCGAAGGCCGAGACGCTCGCCAGGGAGCTGGGCCAGGAGTTCTTCGCCATGCGCCAGGCCACCCAGCCCCCCTATGTCACGCTCGACGCCGCCATGGCACGTGTCTCTTCGCATAACCTGCCCAAGCCGATGGTGCTGGCCGACGTGTCGGACAATGCCGGCGGTGGTGCAGCGTCGGATTCGACCTTCATCCTGAAGGCGCTGCTCGACGGCAAGGTGAAGGACGCGGCCGTCGCCATGTTCTGGGATCCGGGCGCCGTGAAGCTCGCCTTCGAGGTCGGTGAAGGCGCCGAACTCGACATCCGCCTCGGCGGCAAGCTTGGTCCGCAATCGGGCGCGCCGGTCGATGCGCGCGCCAAGGTGCTGAAGCTCGAGAAGAACGTGTTCATCCAGTTCGGCGGCACCCGCAAGGGCACCAGCCCGATCGGCGATGCCGCGGCGCTGCAGATCGAGGGCGTGACGGTGATCGTCAACTCCACGCGCTCGCAGTGCCACAGCCTCGACTGCTTCACCAAGCTCGGCATCGATCCCTCGACCAAGAAGGTCGTCGTGGTGAAGTCGATGCAGCACTTCCATGCCGCCTACGCGCCGATCGCCAGCGAGGTGGTCTATGTCGCCGCCCCCGGCGCGCTGGTGCCGGACTGGTCGCTGTTGCCCTACACCAAGGCCGACAAGACCCAGTGGCCCTTCGTCGCCAACCCGCACGCGTGAGGCGGCTGGCTCTTGTCTGCGCGATGGCGGTGCTTTCGAGCGCGGCCATCGCTCAATCTCCCAACGGTGTCAGGACGCTCGATCCACCCGGCGCCCTCAAGGCCGAGGGCACCTGGAGCCTCGGCGCCCGGGCCGGTGATTTCGTCTTCGTCGCCGGCATGCAGGGCGTCGATCCCGCGACCAACAGACTGGTCGAAGGCAACGAAGCGCGCATCCGCCAGGCTTTCCTCAACATCAAACTGATCGCCCAGTCGGAAGGCGCGACGCTGCAGGATTGCGTGCGCCTCACGATCTATGTGAGCGATCTCGCCACCATCGCGCCGCTGGTCGACAAGGTGCAGGCCGAACTCTGGGGCAAGCCGCCCTACCCGCCGCGCACCATGTTCGAGGCGAAGAAGCTGTTCGACGGCGACATCATCGAGATCGATAGCGTCTTCTACGCGCCGCTGAAGAAGTGATTTGACCGAGCTGCCTCAATGGAGCGCGCCACTCCAGTGGCGCTCATGAGCTTGATTGCGCCACTGGAGTGGCGCGCTCCATTACTACGCCTCTACCTCGGCAGGGCCGCCTGCTCCACGGCGGGCATGACGGTGGTCGCGCCCTTTTCCTTCTCCGTCGCCTGCGCCGTCCGCGTGGGATCGTAGCGGCGTTCGAGCCAGCGTTGCGCGCGGTCCCAGAGCGTCGTCAGGACCAGGTAGTAGACAGCGGCGGCGGCGAAGACTTCGAGCACGTCGAACTTGATCTGCATGATCATCTCGGCGCGCCGCATCAGCTCCTCCATCGAGATCACCGAGGCGATCGACGTGGCCTTCAGGAGGCCGTTCACCGAATTGCCCAGCGCCGGCAGGATGATCCGCGTCGCCTGCGGCAGCAGCACCTTGCGCAGCGCCAGCGACCGCGAGAGGCCCAGCGCCTTGGCCGCGTCGTGCTGGCCGGCCGGGATGGCCAGGAACCCGCCGCGGATGATCTCGGCCATGTAGGCCGCCTCGTTCAGTATCAGGGTCACGATCACCGAGGTGATCACGCCGAACTTGATGCCGAGTTGCGGCAGGCCCGAATAGATCATCACCATCTGGATCAGGAGCGGCGTGCCGCGGAAGAACCAGATGTAGCCCTGCGCGATCTTGCTGACCGGACCGTGACGCGAGGCGCGCATCAACGCGATGGTGAGGCCAAGGATCAGCCCGCCCGCCAGCCCCGCCACGGTGAGGCCGGCGGTAACGAAGACGCCGACGATCAGGAACTGGTTCGTCAGCGCCGCGTAGAAGTCGCCGAGGTCGAAGCCTCTCATGCTACGGCCGTTGCGATATCAGGTCGGGCCGGGACCGCGGATCGCGAAGGTCTCGACCGGCAGCTTGGTGAGACCGTACTTGTCGAACAGCTTGTCGTAATAGCCGTCCTTCTTGAGCTCCGTGAGCGCGGCCGCGACCTTCTCCGCGACGTTCTTGTTGCGATACATCTGCGTCGTCGGCGCGCTGCCCAGCCCGGTCGCAGTGATCTCGATCAGGCCGCGGCGCTTGATCTCGACCGCCGTCACGTCGATCAGGATCGCCGTCTCGACCTGGCCCGCGCGCAAGGCGGCCAGCACGTCGGTGGCGGTCTTGAAGGTCAGGACCTCGATCGGCTTGGCGCCCTTGGCGACCTGCTCCTTGTCGACGCCGCGCAGCCAGCGCTCCTGGTAGGAATTGACCTCGACGCCCGCCTTGCGGCCGGCCAGCGACTCGGCGTCGGTGAGTTTCAGCGGCGAGTTCGCGGTGACCGTGAGCGCAATGGTCTGCTGCGCATAGGGAACGGTGTAGGCGATCTTCGAGCGCTCCTCGGTCCAGAACATGCCGGTGTTCACGCCGTCGAACCGGCCGCTCTGCATCGCCGGGATCATCGGCGGGAAGTCCATGCGGATCAGCTCGAGCGGGATGCAGAGCTTCTTGGCGATCTCGCGCATGAGATCCACGTTCAGCCCCTGTAGTTCACCCTTCTCGTCGACGAACTGCTGTGGCGGCAGGGTCGGATTGATCGACATCTGCAGCTTGCCCGGTGACACCAGGTCGGCATTGGCGATGGCCGGCTTGCAGTCTTGCGCCAGGGCCGGCGCGGCGGCGAGGCCGAGCGACAGAACGAGTGCGGAGAGCCGACGAGCGCGCATGACATCCATCCTTGCTTGGGGGTGCCGTCGGCAAGGGGACGGCACAGGGCTTGCAGCGGTTCCGGGCGAAACCTCGCACCCGAACTCGCACCTGAAACTGCAATAACGGTGCCACCGAAGGAGACGACGATGTCCGAGCAGTTCGATTGGCGCAGCGCCGCGTCGGCGCGCGGACTGAAGGTGAGCGACCTCGCCGAGAATGTCGCGACGTCGATCGAAGGCATCGACCTCGGCGACGACCACGACGAGGAGATGATCGCCATCATCCGCGCCGCCTGCGTTGCACGGACCCTGCTGCTGTTCCGCGGCCAGGAGAAGCTTTCACCCGCCGGCTATCTCGCCTTCGCCAACCGCTTCGGCGGCCGCCCGGACCTGCACTCGCTCCGCCACTATTGCCTGGCCGATCACCACGAGATCTTCGTCGTCGGCAACGTGCACGAGGACCAGGCGAAGGTCGGCTCGCCCAAGGTCGGCCTCAACTGGCACACCGACCACTATCACCTGCCCGAGCCCGGCCTGTTCACCTACCTGCACGCCATCCAGGTGCCGGAGGGCCAGGGCGACACGCGCTACGCCAACGGCATCGCCGCCTACGAGGCCCTGCCCGATGCCAAGCGCGCCGAGATCGACGGGCTGAAGGTCCTGCACAGCCGCGCCCGCCTGTTCCGCAACCTGTTCCCCGAGGCGACCGAGGAGGAGGCGGAAGCCGAGCGCCTGAAAATCCCCGACGTGGTGCACCCGCTGGTCCGCACCCATCCCGAGATCGGCAAGCGCGGCCTCTATCTCGGCGGCGAATGGGGGTCGTGCATCGACGGCCTGCCGGCCGACGAGGCGCAGGCGCTCTACGACGAGCTGCTGCAGCACATGATCCAGGACCGCTTCTCCTACCAGCACCGCTGGCAGCCGGGCGACGTGCTGATGTCGGACAATCGCTGCAGCCTGCACCGGGCCAGCGAATGGGACGAAGCGACCCAGATCAGGCGCTTGCACCGCATCATCATGATCGACGACAAGGTGCCTTACTGAAGCGACGAAAAGTCCTGTATTTCAGGGCGTTTACAGACCATCGACTCATTGGTATGTTCCGCCCCGTCGCGGCCCGGGATGGCCGTTTTGTCGTTTTAGATCAACGGCTTAACGATTTCCCGCCCCGGCGCGAGGAACGCGATCCATGAAGATTATCACCGGCAACAGCAATAAACCGCTGGCCGAAGCCATTTCCGCCAAACTGGCCCTGCCGCTGGTCAAGGCCAATATCCGCCGGTTCTCCGACAACGAGATCTTCGTCGAGATCCTGGAGAATGTCCGCGGCGAGGACGTGTTCGTCATCCAGTCGACGAGCTTTCCGGCCAACGACCATCTGATGGAATTGCTGATCACCATCGATGCGCTGCGCCGCAGCTCGGCCCGCCGCATCACGGCGGTGATCCCCTATTTCGGCTACGCCCGCCAGGATCGCCGGACCGGCTCGCGCACGCCGATCTCGGCCAAGCTGGTCGCCAACCTGATCACCCATGCCGGCGCCAATCGCGTGCTGACGCTCGACCTGCATGCCGGCCAGATCCAGGGCTTCTTCGACATCCCGCTCGACAATCTCTATGCCGGCCCGGTCTTCTCCAAGGACATCAAGGAGACCTTCTCCAACCGCAGCCTGACCGTCGTGTCGCCCGACACCGGCGGCGTGGTCCGCGCCCGCGCCATCGCCAAGCGCATCGATGCCGACCTGGCCATCATCGACAAGCGCCGCGAGGCGGCCGGTGTCAGCGAAGTCATGAACGTCATCGGCGACGTGAAGAACCGCGACTGCATCCTGATCGACGACATCGTCGATTCGGGCGGCACGCTGTGCAACGCCGCGGTCGCCCTGATGGATCAGGGCGCCACCTCGGTCTCGGCCTATATCACGCACGGCGTGCTGTCGGGCGGCGCGGTCGCCCGCGTCGCGGCCTCGCCGATCGAGAAGATGGTCATCACCGACTCGATCATGCCGACCGAGGCGGTGCGCGTGTCGCCGAACATCCGGCCGCTCAGCATCGCCACGCTGATGGCCGAGGCGATGCGGCGCATCACCGACGAGACCTCGGTGTCGAGCCTGTTCGAATAGACGTCAAAGGAATTCAAGAGATCCGGCGATGGGCACCCCTGGAGGCCACGCCGCGATAAGAGAGCAACCCAAGGAGAAGTTGAAATGGCAGAGACGACCAAAGTCGTCGCGAAGATGAGGGACCGGGCCGGTAAAGGGGGCGCCCGCTCCAGTCGTCGCGAAGGACTGATTCCCGCCGTGATCTACGGCGACAAGCAAGCCCCGGTGATGATCGCCGTCGAGCCGAAGACGATCGAGCGCGAGATTCACAAGGAAGGCTACTTCAATCACCGCATGAAGATCGCCGTCGATGGCACGGACTACGACGTCCTGCCGCGCGACGTGCAGGTCGATCCGGTGACGGACCGTCCTCTGCATCTCGACTTCCTGCGCATCGGGCCTGAGTCGGTCATCACCGTGCAGGTGCCCGTGCATTTCCGCAACGAGCTGGCCTCGCCCGGCCTCAAGCGCGGCGGCGTTCTGAACGTCGTGCTGCACGAGATCACCATCCGCACCAAGGCCGACTCCATTCCGGAGTATTTCGAGGTCGACCTGACCGGTCTCGAGATCGGCCACTCGATCCACATGTCGACGCTCAACATTCCCGAGAGCGCGCGCGTGGTGAGCCGCGACAAGAACGCGACCGTGGCGTCGATCGCCGCGCCGACCGTGGCGCGCGAAGCGGCCGCGACGGATGCTCCGGCCGACGGCGCTGCGGCGGCGGCTCCGGCGGCGGGTGCGGCGGCTCCGGCAGCGGGCGGCAAGGCCGCCGCTCCGGCCAAGGCCCCCGCTCCGGCGAAGAAGTAACGAGCAAGCGAAGGCTCCGCTCGGTCGATGCTTCTGCTGGTTGGGCTCGGCAATCCCGGGCCGCGCTACGCGGGGCACCGGCACAACGTTGGATTCATGGCGGTGGACGAGATCGTCCGCCGCCGTGTCTTCTCCCCCTGGCGTGCGCGCTTCAACGGCGAGGTGGCCGAAGGCCATCTGGGCGGCGAACGCGTCATCGCCCTGAAACCCATGACGTTCATGAACGAGTCGAGCAAGGCCGTGGGCGAAGCCGTGCGCTTCCTCAAGGTTCCGCTCGACCGGCTGGTCGTCTTCCACGACGAACTCGACATCGCCCCCGGACGGGTGCGCATGAAGAAGGGCGGCGGCGCCGGCGGGCATAACGGCCTGCGCGACATCGACGCCCATGTCGGCAAGGACTACCGCCGGGTCCGCATCGGCATCGGCCATCCCGGCCACAAGGACCTGGTGCTGCACTGGGTGCTGCGCGACTTCGAACGCGACGAGCGCGATCCGAAGGACGGCTGGGTCCCGAAGGTGCTGAACGCGCTGGCCGAGGAATCGGCGCTGCTGGTCGAAGGCGGCGCCAAGGCCGACGAAAAATATATGAGCCGGGTGGCGCATCTCGCGCCGCCTCCCGATCTTCCGGCCCGCCTCGACATCAAGGGCGCCCAGGACAGCTAAGAACAGCAAAGAGTAGACCCATGGGCTTCAATTGCGGAATCGTCGGCCTGCCCAATGTCGGCAAGTCGACCCTGTTCAACGCGCTGACCGCCACCCAGGCGGCGCAGGCGGCCAACTATCCGTTCTGCACCATCGAGCCCAATGTCGGCCGGGTCGCCGTGCCCGATCCTCGGCTCGACAAGCTCGCGGCCATCGCGACCTCGGCCAAGATCATCAACACCCAGCTCGAATTCGTCGACATCGCCGGTCTCGTGAAGGGCGCGTCGCGTGGCGAAGGACTGGGCAACCAGTTCCTCGGCAACATCCGCGAGGTCGATGCGATCGCCCATGTGCTGCGCTGCTTCGAGGATGGCGACGTCACGCATGTGAGCGGCAAGGTCGATCCGGTGAGCGACGCCGAGGTCGTCGAGACCGAGCTGATGCTGGCCGACATGGACAGCCTCGAGAAGCGCCTGCCCAATCTGGAGAAGAAGGCCAAGGGCGGCGACAAGGACTCTGCCGCCGAAGTTCCCGTCGTGAAGAAGGCGCTCGACGCGCTGCGCGACGGCAAGCCGGCCCGCGAGGCCAAGCTCAGCGACGACGAGCGCGCGATCTTCGGCCGCCTGCAGCTCATCACCGCCAAGCCGATGATGTACGTGCTGAACGTCGAGGAGAGCTCGGCGGCGACCGGCAACGAGCACAGCGCCAAGGCCGAGGCCTTCGCCAAGTCGCGCGGCATGCCGTCGGTCGTGATCTCGGCCGCCATCGAGGCCGAGGTGGCGCAGCTCCCGGCCGAGGATCAGGCCGACTATCTCTCGTCGCTCGGCCTGGAAGAGACCGGCCTCGCCCGCGTCGTGCGCGCGGGCTATGCGCTGCTCGACCTCGTGACCTTCTTCACGGTCGGCCCGAAGGAAGCCCGCGCCTGGACGGTGCACCGCGACGCCAAGGCGCCGGAAGCCGCCGGCGTTATCCACACGGATTTCGAGAAGGGCTTCATCCGCGCCGAGACCATCGCCTATGACGACTACGTCACCCTGAACGGCGAGGCGGGTGCGCGCGATGCCGGCAAGCTGCGGCTCGAGGGCAAGGAATACGCCGTCAAGGACGGGGATGTGTTTCACTTCAGGTTCAATGTCTGAAGCGCCTACGGCGCTTCAGACATTGAACCGGTGAGCGGCAGCGCTTGTAATCAAGCGCGAGAGCTCACTCGGCGCAGAATAGATAAGAAAGCCGAAAGGTCCCTCGCTACGCTCGGGATGACAATTACCGCTAAAACGGTGTCATCCCGAGCGTAGCGAGGGACCTTTCTCTTATGAGCCTATGATACCGCCGCCCTTCTTCGTGATCGCGACCACCGAAGGCCGCGGCGGCATGCCGTCCTTGAAATCCGGCCACCGGGTCGAGGGCTTCTCGAAGGTCGAGCCGCTATCCTCGCCCGGATGCTGGATGGCGAGAAACAGCGTGTTGTCGTCCGGCGAGAAGATCGGTCCGCACACTTCGGCGCCGGTCGGCGCCTGGTAGAAGCAGCGCGTCAGCGCGCGACCGAAGCCCATCGTGTCGGCGCCATAGACGCCGTCGGCGACACCCGCCGCCGACGGCGCGCCGTCGGTCACGATCCAGATGCGGCCCTTGCTGTCGAAGGCGATGTTGTCGGGGCAGCTCAGCCAGCCATTGTCCGACGTCGCACGATGATAGCGTGCGCCGGCATCCTGGCCGGGCTTGCCGGCCAGCAGGAAGATCGACCAGGCGCCTTCGTTCGACGCATGGTCGCCGTCCTTCGGAGTGATCTCGAGGATATGGCCGTGATCGTTGGTCGCCCGCGGATTGGCGCGATCGACCTGGTCGGCCTTGCGCAGGCCGTTGTTGGTCAGCACGACATAGACGCGGCCGTTGACCGGATTGGTCTCGATGTCCTCCGGCCGGTCCATCGGCGTGGGCTTCAGGAGATCGGCGGCCATCCGCGTCTTCACCAGCACGTCGCCCTGCGTCGCAAAGCCGTTCTCGGCGGTCAGCGGGCCCTGGCCCTGCACCAGCGGCAGCCACTCGACCTTGCCGTCGGCATTGAAGCGCGCGACCGAGAGCGTGCCCTCGTCCAGCAGGTTCTTGTTGGCGGCGCGATCGTTCGGGTTCCACGGCTTCGCGGTGACGAAGCGGTAGACATACTCGAAGCGCTCGTCGTCGCCGCTGTAGAGCACCACGCGGCCATCCTTGGCCATCGCATAGGTGCAACCTTCATGCTTGAAGCGGCCGAGCGCCGTGCGCTTGATGGGCGGTGAGTTGGGTTCATACGGATCGGTCTCGACCACCCATCCGAACCGATTGGGTTCGTTGGGCTCCTTGTCGAAGTTGAAGCGATCGACATGCTGGCCCCAGGCATTGGTCGCGCGCGCCACGCCGTAACGCTTGCCGAGTTCGGTATCCGCCGCACGCGCCGCATCGCCGTCGAAGTAGAAGTGGAAATTCTCCTCGCAGGTCAGCCACGTGCCCCACGGCGTGCTGCCGCCGGCGCAGTTGCCGAAGGTACCCAGCACCTTGGTGCCGGTCGGATCGGCCGAGGTCTTGAGCTTGTCATGGCCGGCCGCCGGGCCCGAAATCTCCATCGGCGTCGTGGCGGTGAGGCGTCGCGCGAACTTGCTGTCCGGCACGACCTTCCAGCCGGCACCGTCGCGCACGATCTCGATGATCGCGCCGCCGACCGATGCCATCTCGACCGCGACCTGGTCCTTGGTTGCCTTCAGCGCGGCGTCGCGTCCGCTTCCGAGGCCGGCGAACATCAGGTTGGGATTGGTATATTCGTGGTTGGCGACCATGAGGAAACGGTCGCCGCTGCGATTGCCGGCCGGCTGCGGATAGAGGCCGAGATAGTCGTTGTTGTAGCCGAAGCGCTTCTCCTGCTCGGCGGCCGTCAGCTTGGCCGGATCGAACTCCGAAGCGCCGCCCAGGATCGGATCACCCCAGCGGATCAGCACCTGCATCTCGTAGCCGTCGGCGACGTGCTGCGTCTTGTCGAGCGTGTGCGCCAGCTCCTTGAAGGTGAGCGTCGACGGACCGGCCGTCTGGGCCTCCGCATCCGTCGCCGCGAACGGGCTGCCGAGCGCCGCCGCGGCGCCGATCCCCGCCAGCCCGCGCAGTGCATCGCGGCGGCTGAGGCGGCGTTCGATCAGCTCGCCGATCGACGGTTCGGTGCTGGCGTTCACGCCGATATCGTCGGGGTCCGTGTAATCGTCACTCTGTGCGGCGGCCATGGTGAGCTCCTCGAAACGGTCCGCCTTGGGTAGCGGGCAAAAATGTCGTTTCCGTTACGATTTTGCGCGCGCCGCATCGCCGTCCACAAGCGACCGTCAGCAAACCGTAGCGCTAAGCCTGTAGCAGGCAGACGTCACACCTCATGAAGAGACAACCATGAAAACACGTCTGCTGCTTGCCGCCTCCGCGACCGCGCTCCTGCTGGCTGCCTTCCCCGCGTCGGCCCAGACCAAATATCCGGCCACCCTCGAAGGCCACGCGATCCTGCCGGCGATGACGCTGGTTCCCGCCCCGGCCGATGCGCCGCAGGAGCTGCAGATCTCCGGCCGCTATGCCGGCCCGACCGGCCAGCGGGTCGACACGCCCGAGAGCGTGCAGGCCTTCTCCGCCCTCTCCGACAAGGCGGCGCCGCGTCCCACCGGCCTCAGCCTGCCGCTGAAGGGCCAGGCCGTGCAGGGCCTGTCCGGCATCAAGAACATGAAGGACGGCACCTTCCTGACGCTGACCGACAACGGCTTCGGCTCAAAGGCCAATTCGCCGGACTCGATGCTGATGTTCCACGTGCTGAAGCCCGACTGGAAGAGCGGCGCCGTCGAGCGCGTCTCGACCAGCTTCCTCAGCGACCCGGACCGCAAGGTGCCGTTCCGCATCGTCAACGAGAACACCCCCAAGCGCTACCTGACCGGCGGCGACTTCGATCTCGAATCGGTGCAGCCGGTCGGCGACTTCCTGTACTTCGGCGAAGAGTTCGGCCCCTACCTGATCAAGACCGACAAGAGCGGCAAGGTCCTGCAGATCTTCGAGACCAAGGTCGACGGCAAGGTCGTGCGCTCGCCCGACCATCCCGCGATGACCATGCCGGGCGCGCCCGGTCCGGTGAAGTTCGAGGTCCGGCGCAGCAAGGGCTTCGAGGGCATGGCCCAGTCGCCCGACGGCAAGTTCCTCTATCCGCTGCTCGAAGGTCCGCTGGTGACCGAGTCGGGCGAGATGGAAGCCAAGGACGGCAAGCGCTTCCTGCGCATCCTCGAGTTCGATGTGGCCAAGGGCGAGTACACCGGCAAGAGCTTCAAGTACACGCTCGAAGCGCCGGCCAACGCCATCGGCGACTTCAACATGATCGACGCCAGTACCGGCCTGATCATCGAGCGTGACGACACCGAGGGCGACGCGGCCCAGGCCTGCAAGGACGGCGCCGTGAAGGCCGACTGCTTCAACGTGCCGGCCAAGTTCAAGCGCATCTACAAGATCGACCTCGGCCAGGCCGATGCCGACGGCTTCGTGAAGAAGGTCGGCTACATCGACCTGATGGACATCCAGGACCCGAACAAGGTCGCGCGCGCCGGCGCCAAGGACGGCAAGCTCACCTTCCCGTTCTTCACCATCGAGAATGTCGACCTGATCGACGCCGACCACATCATCGTCGGCAACGACAACAACCTGCCCTTCTCGTCGGGCCGCGCGCTCGGCAAGTCCGACGACAACGAGCTGATCCTCCTGAAGGTCACCGACCTCCTGAAGGCGAAGTAGCTCTCTCGCTTCTTCGACTTCCTCTCACGTCCCTCTCCCCCGCCGGGGGAGAGGCCAGGCGAAGGGAAACAACGGGCGCCGCCCCCGATACCCTGCAGGGCAATCGCATATGCCTCAAAGGGCCATGGTTGTTGGCGTTCTGAAGAAGGCGAAAGGTCCCTCGCTTACGCTCGGGATGACAAGTTTGCTGGGATTTGCGCAGTGCGCCGATCAAACAAACGGTGTCATCCCGAGCGTAAGCGAGGGACCCTTACCTCATGTCCGATTGCCCCCGATACGCTACCGCTCAGAGACGGTAGGACGGGTCGTCGCGGTCGATCTTGCGCAGCATCGCCTCGAAGCCGACATCGCCGAAATGGCGGTCGCCCACGCCCTGGCCGATCTTCGCCGTGGAGGCGATGACCTCCGGGCTCGGCAGGGCGAGGGGCGCGCCGCCCGACTGGGCCATGACCTGGATCTCGCAGGTCCGTTCGAGATTGTGCATCAGGGTGAAGGCCTCGGCGATGCTGCGGCCATGCGTCAGCGTGCCGTGATTGCGCAGGAACATCATGCGGTTGGCGCCGAGATTGGCGACGAACTTCTTCTGCTCCTCCGGCCGCAGGCCCGGCCCGTCGTAATCGTGGTAGCTGATCCGGCCGCTATAGGTGACGCCGAACTGGTTGATCGGCAGCAACCCCGACTGCTGCGCCGACACCGCCGTGCCGCAGATCGTGTGGAGATGCATCACCGCCTGCGCCTCGGGCGCCGCCTCGTAGACGACGCGATGGACGATCCAGCCGGCCGGATTGACCGCCTTGCCGGAGTTGGCGACGTCCTTGCCCTCGATGTCGACCACCATCAGGTTGGAGGCCGTCACCTCCTCGAACAGCATGCCGAACGGGATGAACAGGAAGCGGTCGGGATCGTCCGGCAGGCGGGCCGACAGGTGCGTGTAGATCATGTCGTCCATGGTGCGCCGGGCAAAGATGCGGTAGCAGGCCGCGAGCAGCCGACGAGTCTCCTGTTCGCCCTCGGTCGGTGCGTTGATGCGCTCCGCGGCCTTCGTCGCCATCGTTTCCTCCTCAGTTGAACGGGCTGTCCGGCACCTCGACCATCTTGATCGACGGGTCGAGATACTTGTTGGTGTAGAATGAGCTGAGCTCGTACGGCGTGCCGATGCCGAGATGGGTCTTCACCAGCTCGTAGTCGTCGCGCAGGCGGCTTTCATCCATGAAGCCGAGGCCGACCGTGCGCGAGACCTTGTCGCTCATGAGCTGCATGGTGAGCTTCCAGTTGACCATCTCGGCATCGAAGCGCAACGCCCCCACGGAATCGACCAGCGCCTGCACGCAGGGCTCGGGCGACTTGACGCACTCGGCATAGGCACGCTGCGTGACCTTGACGAAGCGCTCCACCACCGGCCCGCGCTCGGCGAGATACTTGCCGCCGACGAACAGGGTCAGGCCGTAGGGATTGATCCCCGCCTTCGACCAGGCGAGGTAGCCCATGTCGGGGCCCAGCTCGCGCGACATGATGCTGTGCAGATTGTAGAAGTTGGTCGTGATGTCGATGGCCTTCGACTTGAGGGCCGGCAACTTGCCGTTGGGATCGACATTCACCCAGGTGACGGAGTTCGGATCGACGCCGTTCTTGGCGGCAAGCGCCGGCCACAGGGCGCGCTGCGCATCGCCTGGTGGAACACCGATCTTCTTGCCGGCGAAATCCTTGACGCTCGAGATGCCCGAACTCTTCAGCCAGTACATGCCGAGCGCGGTGTTTGAGTAGATATTGAACACGGCCACGACATCGGCGCCCTTGCCGCGCCCCGTCATCGCCACGCCCATGTCGATCAGGCCGAAGGTCGACAGGCCGTTGGCGGTCTGCTGCATCGCACCGATCGAGCCCTTGCCCGGTTCGAGGGCAACATCGAGGCCCTCCTTCTCGTACCAGCCGAGCTTCTTGGCGTAGTACATCGCGGCGTGGTCGCCGCCCGGCACCCAATTGAGCGCCACCGACACCTTGTCCGCCGCCGCGGCGCCGCCCGCCCCAAAGACCAGCGCGGCGATCGCGCCGAGCCCCATCCAGTTTCTCGCCCGCATTGCCCTCTCCCTGCCCGAAGGTCCCTGGGATTGAGGTCAGCAAATCACATGCCGAATATCTTCTGGTACGCAAGTTGCGTGTCACCGCATCACCGAATGGAAAAGTGAAAAGAAGATGCTGGAAACGCTTGGTCACAAGACACTGGCCGTGGATGTCGAAGGAAACGGCGAGCCCGTCGTCTTCCTGCATGGGCTTGGCAGCACCTCGAACGTCTGGGAGCCGCAGGCCATGCACCTGCGGGACCGCTTCACGATCATCCGCTACGACCTGGAAGGCGCCGGCCGTTCGCCGCTCGCGGGATCCTTGTCGATCGAGGGCTGGGTGGCCGATCTCGCAGCCCTGCTCGACAAGCACGGCATCGCCAGGGCGCGCTTCGTTGGTCATTCGCTGGGCACGCTGATCCTGCAGCATTTCACCGTGCTCCATCCCGAGCGGGTCGTGAGCCTCGCGCTGATCGGCGTCAACCGCGCGCCGCCGGAGGCGCGGCGCGTGGCGGTGCGCGAGCGCGTGGCCAAGGTGCGGGCCGGGGGCATCGACCCGATCGCGCCCGGCATCGTCAAGGGCGGGCTGTCGCCCCACACCTTCGCCACCAAGCCCGAGGTCGTGGCCTTCGTGCGCGAGCTGCTGCTGCGCCAGAGCGCGGAGGGATATGCGGCCTGCTGCGAGGCGATGGCCGCCTCGCAGGCCGCGGATATCGCCAGGATCACCTGTCCGGTCATGGTGATCGCGGGCGAGGACGACGCCATCAGCCCGCCGGCCAACGGCTCGGGCTTCGCCGCCGAGCTGCCGAACGGCAGCTACCGCGCGATCGAGAAATGCGGCCATTGGCATCCCATCGAGCAGCCCGCCGCGCTCAACGCGATCCTGGACGATTTTCTCTAAGCAAGGAGACGGCACATGGCGCAAGGCAAGGCGCAGATCAGGCACATCGCCTTTTCCGTTCCCGATCCCGACAAGGCCGCGGAGTTCTACGAGAAGGTGTTCGGCCTCACGCGTGTCGGCAGCACGGAATCGCCGCTGGCCAGCGGCGTCTACGTCACCGACGGCTACATCAACATCGCGCTGCTGAAGTACCACAGCGACGAGATGGCCGGCATCAAGGAGGGCAAGGACTTCGTCGGCGTCCATCACATCGGCTTCCAGGTGCCCGACGCGACCGCGGCCAAGGAGAAGATCGAGAGCAACGGCGGCAAGTTCTTCATGGACCTGCCCAACCTCAAGGACACGCTCTACTACGAGGAAAAGTTCCGTGACCCCAACGGCGTCATCTTCGACATCTCCAAGCAGGGCTGGGTCACCAAGGCGGACTGAGCGGCGGCGGCGCACCCGATGAGCTCGACGAACTGGACGCGCTACGGCTACGCGATCCTGGGTCATCTGCTGCTGCTCGTCGCCTGGCAGGCCACGGTCGTCATCGGCAAGGTGCCGAGCTTCGTGCTGCCGAGCCCGGCCGCCACGCTGGCCGCCCTGATCGAACCGAACTATCGCTGGACCGAGAACGTGCTGGCGACGGCCAGCGAGATCTTCGGCGGCTATCTCATCGCCGTCGTGGCTGCGCTTCTGCTGGCGATGCTGTTCTCCTGGTTCCGGCATCTCGAGATGCTGCTGATGCCGGTTCTGGTCAGCCTCAACATGATCCCCAAGGTGGCCCTGGGGCCGCTGATCATCGTCTGGTTCAAGTACGGCATCGGGCCGAACATCCTGATCACCTTCTCGATCTGCTTCTTTCCCATCGTGCTCACGACGTCGCGCGGCCTGCGGGAGGTCGAGCCCGAGCTGCTCGACCTGGTGCGATCGCTCAAGGGCTCGCGCTGGCAGGCCTTCAGCAAGATCCAGCTTCCCAACGCGCTGCCCTATGTCTTCTCGGGCATGAAGGTCGGCGCGGTGCTTGCCGTCGCGGGCGCCGTCGTCGGCGAGTTCCTCGGCTCCGACCGCGGCCTCGGCTATCTGATGATGCAGGTGCAGGTCAATCTCGACACGGCGGCGATGTTCATGGCGCTGCTGCTGATCACCCTGCTCGGTGTCGTGCTCTACGGGCTGGTGCTGCTGCTGGAGTACCTGGTGGTGCCGCGCGATGCCCGACTTGCCTGAGCCCAACTTGCCTGAGCGCGAGCTGTTCATCCGGCTCGCCAACGTCCGCAAGAGCTATCGCGGCCGCGGGCGCGAGCAGGTCGCGGTATCCGACGTCACCTTCGATGTCGGCGCCGGCGAGCTGGTCACGCTGGTCGGCCCCTCGGGCTGCGGCAAGACCACGATCCTGCGCATCCTGGCGGGCCTGCAGGACGCGACCGGCGGCACCGTGAGCATCGGCAATGCCACGGTCCCGTTCGATGCGGGGCGCGATGTCGGCATGGTCTTCCAGCAGGCCCTGCTGCTCAAATGGCGCCGCATCCTGGACAACGTGATGCTGCCGGCCGAGATCCTCGGCCTGCCGGTGGCGGCGAGCCGGACGCGCGCGCGCGAGCTGCTGGCGCTGGTCGGGCTCGCCGGCTACGAGGACAAGTACCCCTACGAGCTGTCGGGCGGCATGCAGCAGCGCGCCGCGATCGCCCGGGCGCTGGTGCACGATCCCAAGCTGCTGCTGATGGACGAGCCGTTCGGCGCCCTCGATGCGCTGACGCGCGACCGGCTGAACCTGGAGCTGCTGCGCATCTGGCGCGAGAGCGGCAAGACCATCGTCTTCATCACCCACGACATCGCCGAGGCGGTGTTCCTCGGCAGCCGCACGATCGTGCTGACCGCCGGGCCGGCCCGCATGGCCGAGAACATCCCGATCGACCTGCCGGCCGAGCGCGGGCTCGACATCCGCACCCACGAGACCTTCGGCGCCTACACCCGCCGCATCTACGGCCTGCTCGGCCTCGGTGCCGCAACGCCGCCCAAGCGGCAGCCGTCAGTCTAAGGCAGGACGCGCTTCATCCAGGTCGCCGTGGCCTGCGCGTCCTGGCCATCGCTGGCCTCGAGCTTTTCGATCACGCGCTGCCGGTCTTCGAGATCGCGGTTCTGGCTGAGCTTGATCTTGGTCTGGGTGCGCACGATCGGCATCCGGAAGGCGACGATGCCGCGCGTCTGGGCCTCGGCATTGCCCGGCGGCAGGCGGTCGAGGTTCCACGACGATGGATCCGCGCCCTCGTAGGCCGTCGAAAGCTTCGTCAGCACGTCGAGCACGGCTGGCGTTTCCTCGATGACTTGCGGCCGGCCGTAGGCGTGGACCGTGACGTAGTTCCAGGTCGGCACCTTCGGTCCGGGTGCGTACCAGGTCGGCGAGACATAGGCATGCGGGCCCCAGAACAGCGCCAGCGAGTCCGCCGGCCGCTCGAACAGCTTCCAGTGCGGGTTGGCGCGTGCCATGTGGCCGATCAGCGAACCATGCTCGCTGCCATCGTCCTGCCAGAGCAGCGACAGGTGGGTGGCGAAGGGCGCATCGGCCTCGTCGGTCGTCATCAGCAGCGCCCAGCTATGGGCCTGCATGACCTCCCGGCCAATCGATTCATCGCCTGCGAAATGCTTCGGAAGATACATGGCTTGGATTCCTTGAACGGCGCGGGCTTACCATGGTCCAATACCCGCCACACAGGGAGGATTATTCATGGGCGAAGATATCCGTCTTAAGTCTGCCGCCGGCGAAATCGGCGCGTACCTGGCCACCCCGTCGGGCACGCCGAAGGGCGGCATCGTGGTCATCCAGGAGATTTTCGGCGTCAACCACCACATCAAGGCGGTGACCGACAAGTTCGCCGCCGAAGGCTACCTGGCTCTCGCGCCGCGCTTCTTCGACCATATCAAGCCCGGTATCGAGCTCGGCTATACGCCGGACACCGTCGCCGAGGGCCGCGGCTACGTCATGACGCCAGGCTTCACCGACAAGGCCGTGCAGGATGTCGACGCCGCCATCGCCGAGCTGAAGAAGCGCGGCGTGACGAAGGTTGCGGTCACCGGCTTCTGCTGGGGCGGCACCATCACCTGGCTGGCGGCCACGCGCCTCAAGCCCGACGCCGCCATCGCCTATTACGGCGGCGGCATCCACGGCGCCAAGGACGAGAAGCCGACGGTGCCGACGATGATGCATTTCGGCGACAAGGACATGCACATCCCGATGACGCACGTGAACGAGCTGCGCCAGCTCCATCCGAACGTGCCGATCTACGACTATCCCGCCGACCACGGCTTCCACTGCGACGAGCGCGGCAGCTACGACGCGGCGGCCTCCCAGCAGGCCTATGCCCGCACGCTCGAATTCATGGCCAAACACGTCGGCTGACGCACGACGCCTTTCCAACCACCATTGTCATCCCGAGCGCAGCGAGGGACCTTTCCCGGCATCGCCAAGGGTCCTTCGCTGCGCGCGGGATGACAGGATTTTCGTTCCAAGATGCCCGCCAAACGTCCCGCCAAGAAATCATTCACCCCCGATGCGCGCGGTCCCCTGAACGGGGTCCGCGTCGTCGACCTGTCCCGACTCGTTGCCGGCAACGTGCTGACCCTGCAGCTCGCCGACTTCGGCGCCGAGGTCATCAAGATCGAGCCGCCCGAGGGCGACACCTTGCGCTCCTGGCGGGTGAAGGGCGTCGAGACGGCGTGGAAGGTTTATAGCCGCAACAAGAAGAGCGTCGCCCTCGACTTGCGTTCCGATGCCGGCCGCACCATCGTGCGCGAGCTCACGAAGACCGCCGCCATCCTGGTCGAGAGTTTCCGGCCGGGCGTTATGGAAGACATGGGCCTGTCGCCCACCGAGCTGCACGCCATCAATCCGAAGCTGGTGATCGTGCGCATCTCCGGCTGGGGCCAGGACGGGCGCTATCGTCACAAGCCGGGCTTCGGCACGCTGATCGAGGGTTACAGTGGCTTCGCCTCGATGAACGGCTTCGCCGACCGCGAGCCGGTGCTGCCGCCGATGTACCTGGCCGACTGCATGGCCGCCCTCAACGGCTACGGCGCCGTGATGGTGGCGCTGCGCGAGGTCGAGATGAACGGCGGCAACGGCCAGGTCCTCGACCTGCCATTGTTCGATCCGCTCTTCTCGATGCTGGGTCCGCAGGCGGCCAACCACAAGCTGACCGGCGACGTGAAGGTCCGCACCGGCAGCCGCTCGACCAATGCGGCGCCGCGCAACGTCTATCAGACCAGGGACGGGAGCTGGGTCTGCCTCTCGGCCTCGACGCAGGGCATGGCGATGCGCGTGCTGGCCAAGATCGGCCGGCCGGAGCTGATGGAAGATCCACGCTTCTCGACCAACATCGAGCGGGTGCGCAACGGGGTCGAGCTCGACCAGATCATCGGCGAGTTCATCGGCGCCCGCGATCTCGACGAGAACCTGCGCTATTTCGACGAGGCTGGCGTCACCATCGGCCCGGTCTACGACATCTCGCAGATCGTGCAGGACGACTATGTGCTGGAGCGCGAATCGCTGATCGAGATCGACGATGCGGACATGGGCGAGATTCCGACCCATCCCGTGGTGCCGCGTATGTCCGGCACGCCCGGCGCGCTGAAGAGCGCCGCGCCCAAGGTCGGCGAACACAACGAAGCGCTGCTGAAGCCGATGCTGGGCGACGCCGAATACGACAAGCTCTGCGCGTCGGGTGCGATCTCGGACGGGAAGAGCGGGGGAAAGAAGAAGTGAACCGCCCCGTTCCGCCCGTCTGGCGCTCGATCCTCTACGTCCCGGGCAACGTCCCGAAGTTCATCGACAGAGCGCACGAACGCGGCGCCGATTGCGTGCTGGTCGATCTCGAGGACAGCGTGCAGCCGGCGCAGAAGCCCGAGGCAAGGGCGATGCTGCCGGAGACCATGAAGAAGGTGACACGCGGCGGCGCCGACGTCGCGGTGCGCATCAACCGGCCGCTGCGGCTGGCGATCCCCGACATCGAGGCGGCGGTGCGTCCCGGCCTGTCGGCCCTGTTCGTCACCAAGACCGAGGGCGTGCAGCATCTGCGCCTGCTCGACGAGGTGGTGAGCGAGCTGGAGCGCGAGCGCGGCATGACGGTGGGCGGCATCGGCTTCGCCGCCATGATCGAGCATCCGCGGGCGCTTGCCGAACTGAACGACATCGCCGAGCGCGGGCCGAGGGTCGTCGCCATGATGCTGGGTGGCGAGGATTTCGCGCTGGAGACCGGTTCGGTGCCGACCGACGAGACGCTCGAACTGCCCAAGCGCATGGTGTCCTTCGCGGCGCAGGCGCATGGCCTGTCGATGATCGGCATCCTGGGAACGGTCGCCGACTATTCCGATCCCGCCGCCTACAGGAAGAGCGCCGAGCGGGCGCGGCTCTTCGGCTTCTCCGGCGGCACCTGCATCCATCCCGGCCTGGTGGCCACGCTGAACGAGGCTTTCACGCCGACGGAAGACGACGTCGCCTATGCGAGGAAGCTGATCGCGGCCGACGAAAAAGCCGCGGCTGAGGGCCGCGGCTCGTTCTCGGTGGATGGCAAGATGATCGACATCCCGGTGATCGATCGCGCCCGCCGGCTGATCCAGCGATACGAAGCGATCGGGAAGAGGATCAGACCGTCATAGGAGCGCGCCACTGGAGTGGCGCGCTCCCTTGATCAGTGCTTGTCGGCCCACACCATGCGCTTCACGGCGTACATCATGCCCGCGAGAGCGATCAGGAACAGGATGACCCGGACGCCGGTGCGCTTGCGGTCTTCCATGTGCGGCTCGGACGCCCAGGCCAGGAACTCGACGACGTCGGAGGCTTCCTGGTCGAGCGTGGCCTTGGTGCCGTCGGCGTAGGTCACCTTGTCGTCGCTGAGCGGCGGCGCCATGGCGATCTTGTGGCCCGGGAAGTACTTGTTGAAGTTGTCGTCCTTCTTGACGTCGAACTCCTTGATCTGCTCCGGCGTCAGCTTGTCGTAGGGCACGTAGCCCGTGAGGATGCCGTAGATGTAGTCTGGGCCTTCCTCGCGCGCCTTGACGATGACGCTGAGGTCGGGCGGCGCCTTGCCGTTGTTGGCGGCGGCGGCAGCGGCCTCGTTCGGGAACGGCTTTTTGAAGCGATCCGAGGGACGGGCCGGGCGATCGACCGGCGCGCCATCGTCGTTGAGATCGGGGACGGAGATGTCCTTGATCAGGCCCTTCACCTGGTTCTCGGTCAGACCGAGCTCGGTCAGGTTGCGGTAGGACATCAGCGACAGCGAATGACAGGCCGCGCAGACTTCCTGGTAGACCTGGAAGCCGCGCTGGGCTGCGGCGCGGTCATAGGTGCCGAACGGGCCCTGGAAGTGCCAGTGCTTGTGCGGCGGATGTTGTTCCGTGCCGGCCGCGATGGCGACCGCGCCGGTGGCGAAGGCAGCGAGCGCGATGGCGCCAGAGACCAGGAGAGTGCGGGCGAACGGCTTGCGCATGACTCTTAAACCGCCTTCTTCTTGAGCACCGAGTCGGCGATGCTGGGAGGCAATGGCAATGGCCGTTCGATCTTGCCCAGGATCGGCAGCAGAACGAGGAAGTGCGCGAAGTAGTAGAGGGTCGCGAGCTGCGACAGCGGCAGCAGCGGGATGTGGACAAGCCACAGGTCCAAAACTGCATCGGGCGATTTCGCGCCGCAGTAACCCAGGAAGATCACGTCAACGACCAATACCATCATGAACCATTTGTAGATCGGCCGGAACGTGCACGACCGGACGCGCGAGGTGTCGAGCCACGGCAGGATGAACAGCACCGCGATGGCGCCGAACATCGCCAGCACGCCGCCCAGCTTGTCGGGGATGGCGCGCAGGATCGCGTAGAACGGCAGGAAGTACCATTCAGGCACGATGTGCGGCGGCGTCACCAGCGGGTTGGCCGGAATATAGTTGTCGGCATGGCCCATATAGTCGGGCGCGAAGAAGACGAACGCGGCGTAGACGATCAGGAAGCAGACGACGCCGAAGCCGTCCTTCATCGTGTAGTACGGATGGAACGGGACGGTGTCCTGCGGGCCCTTCGGGTCGATGCCGGTCGGGTTGTTCGAGCCGTGGATGTGAAGTGCCACCACGTGCAGCGCCACGACGGCCACGATGACGAACGGCAGCAGGTAGTGCAGCGCGAAGAAGCGGTTGAGCGTCGGGTTGTCGACGGCGAAGCCGCCCCACAGCCAGGTGACGATCGATTCACCGACGATCGGGATCGCCGAGAACAGGTTGGTGATGACGGTGGCGCCCCAGAAGCTCATCTGGCCCCACGGCAGCACGTAGCCCATGAAGGCGGTGGCCATCATCAGCAGGAAGATGACGACGCCCAGGATCCACAGCAGTTCGCGCGGCGCCTTGTAGGAGCCGTAGTACATGCCGCGGAAGATGTGGATGTAGACGGCGATGAAGAAGAACGAGGCGCCGTTCATGTGCAGGTCGCGGATCAGCCAGCCCTGCGGCACGTCGCGGTCGATGCGCTCGACCGAGTCGAAGGCCATCAGCACATGCGGCGTGTAGTTGGTCGCGAGCACGATGCCGGTGGCGATCATGAGGACCAGCATCACCGTGGCGATCGCGCCGAAGTTCCAGAAATAGTTGAAATTCCGCGGCGTCGGGAAGGTGTGATATTCCTTCTCGATATACGAGAAAATCGGCAGGCGGTAATCGATCCAGGCGATCACCTTGTTATTGAAGACCGGCGGCGTGCCGTGTGACGAGGCCATTCTGGAACTCCAGCGAGATCTGAGGCGGACGACCTGGGTCGATCAGCCGATGCGAACGAGCGAGTCGGAAGTGAACAGGTAGTCCGGAATCACGAGATTCTTCGGCGCCGGTCCTTTGCGGATGCGGCCCGACGTGTCGTAGCTCGAGCCGTGGCAGGGGCAGAACCAGCCGCCGAACTCGCCCTTCGGGTCGCCCGGCTTGTTGCCGAGCGGCACGCAGCCCAGATGGGTGCAGATACCGATCATGATCAGCCATTCCGGCCGGACCTTCTTGGCGGTGTCGGTGACACGCGCATTGTCGGTCTGGGGATCCGGGAGCTGCGCCATCGGCACGGCCTCGGCTTCCTTGATCTCGGTCTCGGTGCGGTGACGGATGAAGATCGGCTTGCCGCGCCACTTCACGGTGACCGCCTGGCCGACCGCGATCGGCGTCACGTTCACCTCGATGGTCGACAGAGCCAGCGTATCCGCGGCGGGATTGAGGTTATTGATGAAGGGCCACGCGACGGCCGCGGCACCAACGGCGCCAAGAGCGCCCGTCGCGACCATGAGGAAGTCGCGCCGTGTCGGTTCGCTGTGCCCGTGGGCCGAAGTGCTTGAAGCAGCCATGATTACTCTCTTCCGTCCCCCCGAGGAGATGGCGGGTATATAGCCGGGAAAGCCCCTTTTGTTTCAAGGCTCTGTTGGTCGCAGGGCCGATGCGCGGCATTCTGTGACGGCGTGCCGCAGAAGAGACATTCCGCGCCGCGGACTGGAAATTGAGAGAGTTCATGCGTCTGGCCCTGTTCGAGCCCGATATTCCTCAGAATCTGGGAGCTTTTATCCGCCTGTCGGCCTGACTGGGCGTCCCGCTGGACGTCATCGAGCCCTGCGGCTTCCCGGTGGACGACAAACGGATCCGCCGGGCGGCCATGGACTATTACGACCTGGCCACTCTGGTCCGGCACGCCTCATGGGCGGCTTTTTGCCGGGACAGGCCGCCGGGACGGCTGGTTCTGCTGACCACGACCGGCGCCGAACGCCTGCCGGAGGCGGCTTTCCGGCCCGACGACATCCTGCTGATGGGCCGGGAAAGCGCCGGGGTGCCGCCCGAGGTTCACGCGGCGGCCGACCTTCGGGTCCGCATTCCCCTGCAGGCGGGGGCGAGGTCGCTCAATGTCGCCCTGGCGGGCGCGATGGTATTGAGCGAGGCCCTTCGCCAGACCTCGGGATTCGAAAGACTCGCATGACCGCCAAGTCCACCCGCACCGCCACCGGCCCCAACGGCCCCTCGCCGCTGCCCGATGAGGCGACGATCATCCGTCAGAAGGAAGAGGCCGCGACCTGGTTCGCCGGCCTGCGCGACCGCATCTGCGACGAGTTCGAGCGGATCGAGGACGAGCTGACGGGCACGCATCGCGACCGAGCGCCCGGCCGCTTCGAGCGCAAGGTCTGGGAGCGCGAGAAGGGTCCGAATGGCGAGGATCGCGGCGGCGGGACCATGTCGCTGATGCGCGGCCGCGTGTTCGAGAAGGTGGGCGTCAACATCTCGACCGTGTTCGGCGAGTTCAGCCCCGAGTTCCGCGGCCAGATTCCCGGCGCCGCGCAGGACCCGCGCTTTTTCGCGGCCGGCATCTCCCTCGTCGCGCACATGCAGTCGCCCAGGGTGCCGGCGGTGCACATGAACACGCGCTACATCGTGACGACACGCAGCTGGTTCGGCGGCGGCGCCGATCTCACGCCGATGGTGCCGCACGAGCCGGACACGCGTGATTTCCACGCCGCGCTCCGCGCGACCTGCGATGCGCACGATCCCGCTTGCCATTCCAACTTCAAGGAATGGTGCGACGAGTACTTCTTCCTGCCGCATCGTAGCGAACCGCGCGGCGTCGGCGGCATCTTCTACGACTATCTCGACAGCGGCGACCATGCGCGCGACTTCGCCTTCACGCGCGCCGTCGGCGAGACCTTTCTCGACATCTATCCGAAGCTGGTGCGTCGTCACATGAACGAGCCGTGGACCGAGGCCGAGCGCGCCCACCAACTCACGCGCCGCGGCCGTTACGTCGAGTTCAACCTGCTGCACGATCGCGGCACGCGGTTCGGTTTGATGACCGGCGGCAATGTCGAAGCGATCCTGATGTCGCTGCCGCCGGAAGTGCACTGGCCGTAAACACAAACCGTCGTCTCGACCGAAGCGCCGAAGGCGCGAAGCGGAGAGACCTTCTTTCCACCAAAAGCCATCAAATTGTGGAGAGAAGGTCTCTCCGCTACGCCTCGCTGCGCGAGGCTTCGGTCGAGACGACGGAGTTTTTTTACCGCGACGGCCAATTCCACATCGGGCGTTCCTCGCCCTCGGCGACCGTCTCGCCGAGTTCCTTCGCGAGCGTGATGCGCCGTCCGCCGGCTTTCGTCAGCGCTGATACGAGGCGTTCCGCATGAGACACCACGATGACCTGCGATCGCTTCGCCGCACCCGCGATGAGACGCGCGAGCGGGGCCAGCAGGTCGGGATGCAGGCTGGTCTCGGGCTCGTTCAGGATCATCAGCGACGGCGGGCGCGGCGACAGAAGCGCCGCCACCAGCAGCAGGTAGCGCAACGTTCCGTCGGACAGCTCCGTGGCCTTCAGCGGCCGCAGCAGGCCGTGCTGCAGCATCTCGACCTCGAAATAGCCGTCGCTCACCGCGACATCGACCGAGCCGCCGGGAAAGGCATCGGCGACGGCGGCGTCGAGCTCGCCCTCGATGCCGATCTCCTGGATCGTCGCGAGGGCCGCCGCGAGATCGGCGCCATCGCCCGCGAGCACGGGCGTGCGCGTGCCGACCTGGCGGCGACGCGCCGGCGCCTCGCTGTCGGTGCGGAAGTGATCGTAGAAGCGCCAGTCGCGTAGCTGCTCGCGCAACGACAGGAGTTCGGCACCATCCTCGGGATTGGCGCAATGGGTCAGCATGCTGTCGAACGGCTGGAGATGCGTATAGGCCTGCCGACGCTGGCCTTTGCGGTCGCGCAAGGTGACCGAGGGACCGAGTCGTTCCGCGAAGGCGTTGGCGCGCTGCAGGACCAAGCCAGTCCACAGCGATTCGGTCTTGATCACCGGGTCGCGGCCGAACAGACCACCCGGGATCGGCAGGCCGAGATCGATTGCATAGCCGTAGGAGTCCGAGGAGAAGCCCAGCTTCAAGCTGATCGGTCCCTTGCGCACCGTGCCCTGCACCGCCTGCTCGCCGCGTTTCATGCCGCGCGAGAACTGCTCGGGTCCCGCCCACAGCACGGAGGAGATGCCGCCTTCGATGGCCAACGACTGGATGATCCGGCCCTGCGCGACATCGGCCAGCAGCCGCAACGCGCGGTAGAGACTCGACTTGCCGCTGCCGTTGGCGCCCGTCACGACGGTCAGCGGCTCGACCTCGAGCCGCACGTCGCGCAGCGAGCGATAGCCCGAGATGCAGAGCCGCGAGACGATGCTCATCCTGGACTCATCGACGCTTAGCCAGCGCCCAACCCGCCAGCAGCGGCGCCGCGAACAGCACGAGCACCAGCAGCGGATAGGGTGCGCCCCACCAGATGCCGAACCGGTCGAGGAACGCCTCGGCACCCTCCTCGTAGGTCACGCGCGCATAGAGGAAATCGATCAGCACCGTCGAGGTCGGCCACAGCAGCGCCGCCAGCAACGCCGCTTCGAACCAGTTGCGACCCGTCGTGCGGCCTGCGTGGAAGATCGCCATCATCGCGACATAGGGTATCGGCACCAGCGCCTTGTACCATTCGACCGCCCGCACCGAGAGCGTCGACGCGATCCAGGTGTCGCCCACGAAATCGTTCAGGACGACGAGGACGGCAATCGCCAGCCAGAGCGAAAAGGTGACGGCGGGACGGATCATGGCGACATCTGCGCAAGCCGCTCGAGTTCGGCGAGGCAGGCGGTCCGGTCGGCCGTGAAGTCGCCGTCGATCCACCAGCGTTCGACCGCCTCGATCAACGCGCCGACCTTCGGTCCCGGCTTGAGGCCGAGCTTCAGCGCATCGCCGCCGCTCACCGGCAGTTCCGGCGGCGTCCAGGTGCGCGCCATCGCCAGCGCCCCGCGCCAGTCACCGGGGGCATCGACCGCGAGCAGCAGACGGTCGGCGTAGAGATTGCCGCCCAGCGCATAGATCTGCACGCGCCACGCCTTCGCCCCGCCCGCCACGTCGATGACGGGATCGGCGGCCAACATGACTTCGAGCCGCAGCGACTCCTGGGTCGAAAGCTTCAGCCGCTTGCCGATCACCGTGGCATCGGCATCGGCCGACAGGATGGACGCGAGGCGGCGTATCGCGTCGGGCCTGTCCTCGCGCGCGATCAATGCCCGCAGTCGCTTCGTGCCGTCGCATTCGGGCAGCCAGTGATCGAGGATGGCGGCTTCGTGCATGGCGCCGACCGTGTCGGCCGGTGCGGGCGCTTCGAGCAGGCGCAGGAATTCCTTGCGCACGCGTTCGCCGGAGAGGCCGCGCAGGCTGCCGGCATTGCGCCGGCAGGCCGCGAAGCCCACCGCATCGAACGGCGCGCGGCCGTACCAGGCATGGAAGCGGAAGAAGCGCAGGATGCGCAGACGGTCCTCGGCGATGCGCTGGTCGGGATCGCCGATGAAGCGCACGCGCGCTTGGGCAAGATCGGCGCGGCCGTCGAACGGGTCGTAGAGCGTGCCGTCGAGATCGGCGTAGAGCGCGTTGAAGGTGAAGTCGCGCCGGCTCGCATCCTCCAGCCAGTCGTCGGTAAAGGCCACGACCGCGTGCCGACCATCCGTCTCGACGTCGCGGCGCAGGGTCGTGAGTTCGTAGGGCGCTCCGGCAATGACCGCCGTCACTGTCCCGTGCTTCAGCCCCGTCGGCACCACCTTGATGCGGGCCGCCTTGAGGGCGAGCATCACCGTCTCCGGTGGCTTGTCGACGGCAAGGTCGGGTTCGTTCGTCAGCGTCACGCCGCGCACGGCATCGCGCACCCAGCCGCCGACGAAGCGCGCGGCGATGCCGGCGCGGCCCAGCGCATCGAACAGGGTATGGACCGCCGTGTCGTCCGACCACGGCGCCGTCTCCAGACAACCAACAGGCTTCATGATGCGAAGAGCCCGCCGTAACCCTGGTTCTGGGTGAAGAACATGACGATGAAGCCCGCGATGGCACAGGCGAAGCCGGCAATGCCGAGCCAGGTCATGGGCATGTCCTGCCACTCCGGCAAGGTGCCGGAGAGCTTGCGCTCCTGCTTGATCTTCACCGCCCACGCCCAGAGGAAGAAGGCGCAGAACGGCGCCAGCACCAGGGCGAGGATCAAGAGAACGACGCGCATGAAGGCTCCGGGCCTGCGTCAGCCGCCGGCGGTCAGGATGAAATGCAGGTTCTTCAGCATACCCGCCGTGGCGCCCCAGATGTAGCGTTCGCCGTACGGCATCGCATAGTAGCGTCGCTCGCGGCCCTGCCAGACCCTGCTGTCGATGCGATGATTGCGTTCGTCGAGGAAATGATCGAGCGGCACCTCGAAGACGTCGGCGACCTCGCGCGGGTCTGCACGCGGCGTGAATCCCGGCCTGATGATGCCGACGATCGGCGTGATCTCGTAGCCCGTGCCCGTCCGGTATTGGTCGACCGGCCCGATGACGTCGATGAAATCGCGGGTAAGACCCACTTCTTCCTCGGTTTCGCGCAACGCCGTCGCCGTGGCGTCGATATCCTCGGCTTGCCGGCGGCCGCCGGGAAAGGCGATCTGCCCGGCATGGCTCGGCATGTCCTCGGTGCGCTGGGTCAGCAGCACGGTAATCCCGGGCTCGCGCCGCACGAGCGGCACCAGCACGGAGGCTGCACGCCACGTCTCCGGCATCGGCACGACACCGCTCAGGGAGAAGTCGCTGCCGATCGGTGGCTGGGCGACGGGCAATCCTGATGCCAAACGCCTGCTACGCTCACTGATCCGCCGCACAATTTCGTCAACCGTCATGCCCTTGTTCCGGCCTCAATTCTGGGCTTCCCTCAATCATATTTCCATTCGACGACAGGAGCGCCCTGGTGGCCCCCGATACATCGACTGCTACCGACGCCGACGCCCAGGCCGCCCTCGCCGACATCGAGAGGCTGGGTGGACAACTGCGCGCCGCCCGCACCTCCATCGGCAAGGTCATTTATGGCCAGCAGGACGTCATCGATCAAACGCTGATCGCCCTTCTCTCGGGCGGCCACCTTCTTCTGATCGGCGTTCCGGGTCTCGCCAAGACCAAGTTGGTCGACACGCTGGGTGTCGTGCTCGGCATGGAAGCCAAGCGCATCCAGTTCACGCCCGACCTGATGCCGGCCGACATCCTGGGCTCGGAAGTGCTCGAGGAGAGCGACGGCGGCCGCCGCTCCTTCCGCTTTCTTCAGGGTCCGGTCTTCGCGCAGCTCCTGATGGCCGACGAAATCAACCGCGCCAGCCCGCGCACCCAGTCCGCCCTGCTGCAGTCGATGCAGGAGCGGCACGTGACGGTGGCCGGCAAGCGCTACGACCTGCCGGCGCCCTTCCATGTGCTGGCGACCCAGAACCCGCTGGAACAGGAAGGCACCTATCCGCTGCCCGAAGCCCAGCTCGACCGCTTCCTGCTGCAGGTCGATGTCGGCTATCCCGATGAGGAAGCCGAGCGCCAGATCATGATCGGCACCACCGGCGCCGACCAGGCCGTCGCCACGCAGGCGCTGTCGCCGGGCGACCTGATGGCCGCCCAGTCGCTGGTCCGTCGGATGCCGATCGGCGAGAGCGTGGTCGATGCCATCCTGAAGCTGGTGCGCGCGGGCCGGCCCGAGCACACCGACCTCGACATCGTGCGCCAGAGGGTCGCCTGGGGCCCCGGCCCCCGCGCCAGCCAGGCCTTCATGCTGGCCTGCCGCGCCCGCGCGATCATCCAGGGCCGCCTCGCCCCGTCGGTCGACGACGTCGTGGCGCTCGCGGGTCCGATCCTGCGCCATCGTATGGCCGTCAACTTCTCTGCCCGCGCCGAAGGCGTAACCGTCGAGTCCGTCATAGCCCAGATGTGCGCCCGCCTCGGGTAATCGTCTGGCCTGGGCCTTGCACTTCTGGAATTCATGGCTTCGCCTTCAACCCTTCATCGGTCCCTGGAACTTGCCGGAACGCTGCCCGCCCTGATGGTGGCGGCGGATCGCGTTGCCGCGACCGTCATCCAGGGCGTGCATGGCCGTCGCCGCGTCGGCCAGGGTGACGCCTTCTGGCAGTACCGGCCGTTTCGCGATGGCGACAGCGCGAGCCAGATCGACTGGCGCCAGAGTGCGCGCAGCCGCAACCTGTTCGTGCGCGAGACCGAATGGGAAGCCGCCGCCAGCATCTGGCTGTGGCGCGACGCGTCGCCCTCGATGCAGTACGCCTCGCTGAAGAACATCGACACCAAGGCCGTTCGCGGCGAGCTGATCACGCTCGCGGTGGCGAGCCTGCTGGCCGATGCCGGCGAGCGGGTTTCCGTCCTGGGCGGCGGCATGCGGCCGACCTCCGGTCGCGTTGCCGTGCGCCGCGTCGCCGAGACCCTGTTCGACGAAAGCCGCGACACGACCCGCACGCCCGCCAGCCTGCCGCCGATGGTGCCGCTGCCGGCGCATGGCTCGGTCGTGCTCGTCTCCGACTGGCTCGATCCGCTGGAAAAGATCGAGGAGATCATCCGCTACTACGCCAGCGTCGGCGTGCGCGGTCATCTCGTGCAGATCCTCGATCCCGCCGAAGAAGAGCTGCCGTTCGACGGCCATGTGAAGTTCGAGGGCCTCGAAGCCGAGGGCCAGCACACGATCCGCCGGGTCGAGGCCGTGCGTGCCGCCTATGGCGCCCGCCTCACCGCGCAGAAGGAAGGGCTGCAGCGCCTGACGCGCCCGGCCAACTGGACGGTGCATCTGCATCGCACCGACCGCTCGCCCCAGACCGTGCTCCTGTCGCTTTACCTCGCCATGGCCGACATGGGTCGGCTGAACCTGGCCTGACCGCATGCTCAGTCTCGGCGCTTTCGCCTTCGCTGCCCCCGGCATGCTGGCCCTGCTGGTGGCCCTGCCGGCGATCTATTTCCTGCTGCGGCTGATCCCGCCGCTGCCCAAGCTCGTGCGCTTCCCGGCGATCCGCCTGCTGGTCGGGCTGGAGCCCGCCGAACAGACGCCGATGAAGATGCCGTGGTGGCTGCTGCTGCTGCGCCTCCTGCTGGCGACGGCGCTGATCCTGGCCGTGGCGCGCCCGCTGCTGAACCCGCAGGCCGAGCTGCCGGGTCGTGGTCCGCTCCTTCTGGTGATGGACGATGGCTGGTCGAGCGCGCCGGGCTGGGCCACGCGCACCGCCCATGCCGAACGCCTGATCCAGCGCGCCGAGCGCGCCAACCGCCCGGTCGTTCTGGTGGGCACCGCCCCCGCGCCGCTCGATGCGCCCGCCGTGCGTCGCGGCGCCATGCGGCCCGACGAGGCGCGTACGCTGCTGCGCGCTTTCCGGCCCAAGCCCTGGCCGACCGATCGCGCCGCCGCGACGACCGCCATCGACCAGATGCAGATCGATCCCGGCGCCTATGCCGTATGGCTGAGCGACGGTCTCGAGGACGAGGGCGCGACGCGCCTCGCCGAGCGCCTGCGCCGCTTCGACGGTTTGCAGGTGCTGTTGCCCGATCAAGCCACCACGCCACTGCTGCTTCTGCCGCCGGCCGCCGAAGGCCGCGACCTCAAGGTGCGGGCGCAGCGCGCCGTCGCCGACGGGCCGCGCAAGGCGGCCGTCCAGGCCTCCGACGAACAGGGCCGCGTGGTGGCCCGCATGGACCTCGACTTTGCCGCGACCGCGACGCAGGGCGAAGGCGTGCTGGCCGTGCCGCCCGAGCTGCGCAACCGCATGGCCCGCCTCGACATCGAGGCCCAAGGCGGCGCCGGCAGCGCGATCCTGCTCGACGAGCGCCATCGCCGCCGTCCCGTCGCCATCCTGGGCGAGCGCGCCACCGCGGGTAACCAGCCGCTGCTGCAGGAGATCTACTTCCTCGAACGCGCGCTCGATCCCTATGTGAGCCTGAGCATCGGCGATCGCGAATCGGTACTGACGCGCAATACCGCCGTGCTGCTGATTCCGGACGGCTCCACCCCGTCGGCCAACGACCGCGAGGAGATCGCCAAGTGGATCGAGCGCGGCGGCGTTGCCGTGCGCTTCGCCGGCCCGAATCTCGCGGCTGGCGCCGACAATCTGGTGCCGACACCGCTGCGCCTTGGTGATCGCGCTTTGGGCGGCATCATGAGCTGGGGCCAGCCCAGTTCGCTGGCCGAATTCCCGCCCAACAGCCCGTTCCTCGGCATTCCGATCCCGAAGGACGTGCGCATTTCCCAGCAGGTGCTGGCCGAGCCGACGCCCGACCTCGCCGACAAGACCTGGGCCCGCCTCGCCGACGGCACGCCGCTGGTCACCGCCGAGAAGCGCGGCCAGGGCTATCTCGTGCTGATCCACACCACCGCGAACACCGGCTGGAGCAACATGTCGCTGTCGGGCCTGTTCGTGAACATGCTGCAACGCCTGGTCACCCTCTCGCGCGGCGTCGCGGGCGACGGCGTCAACAAGGCCCTGAAGCCGTGGCGCACGCTCGACGGGTTCGGCCGCCTCGGCGCGCCGCCGGCGGGCATCCAGATACTGCCGGCCGATGCCGGCGAGACGTTCCAGCCCAAGCCCTCCTCGCCGCCGGGCCTCTATGGCGACGAGAACGCGCAGGTCGCCTTCAACATCGGCGGCCGCATTCCCGCGCCGAAGCCGCTGGCGCTGCCAAGCGGCGTCTCGACCGACAAGCTCTCCGAAGGCGGCGAGACCGATCTCTCGAAGTGGTTCCTGCTGGCTGCCCTCGTGCTGCTGCTGGCCGACCTGCTGATCTCGCTGTGGCTGCGCGGCCTGTTGCCGAAGGCCGTCCGGTTCGGCCGCGCCGCACCGGCCGCTTTGCTCCTCGCCGCTCTCGTCTTCACCGGCTCGCCCGACGTTCAGGCACAGCAGCCTGCCCCGCCCCAGCGTCCGGGCACCGCGGCGACGCAGCCGGCGGCCAAGCCTGGTCCGCCGCCGCTCACCGACGAGCAGGCGCTCAAGGGCTCGCTCGACATTCGGCTGGCCTACATCATCACGGGCGACAAGGAAGTCGACGATATCAGCAAGGCCGGCCTCGAAGGATTGAGCGAGATCCTGCGCAGCCGCACTTCGGTCGAGCCCGCCGATCCGGTCGGCCTCGATCTCGAACGCGACGAGCCGCGCCTCTATCCGCTGATCTACTGGCCGGTGACCTCGACCCAGCCGGCTCTGTCGCCGCGCGCGCAGGCAGCCCTCGACCGCTACCTGCGGACGGGCGGCATCATCTTCATCGACACGCGCGACCAGCAGATGAGCTTCGACCGCCCCGCCGGCGGCAATCCCGACCTCAAGCGCCTGCTGGCCGGCGTCGAGACGCCGCCCCTGGTCGCCATGCCGCCGGACCATGTGCTGAGCCGGGCGTTCTATCTTCTCTCCGACATGCCGGGCCGCTGGCAGGGCGGAAAGCTCTGGATCGAATCGGGCGGCGGACGCGTCAATGACGGCGTCACCACGGTCCTGATCGGTTCCAACGACTATGCCGGCGCCTGGGCGACCGATCCGCGCGGGCGCGGCCTGATGCCGGTGACGCCGGGCGGCGAGACGCAGCGCGAGATGTCCTACCGCTTCGGCGTCAACCTCGTGATGCATGCGCTGACGGGCAACTACAAGGATGACCAGGTTCACCTGCCGGACATCATGCAAAGGTTGAGGCGATGAACATGACATCGGCCGTCTCGGTCGCCTTCGATCCGCTGCTGCCGTGGACGGTGCTGGCCGTGCTGGGCGCGATCGGCCTCGTGCTGGTGCTGCTCGGCCTGCGTGCCGGCGCGCGCGGCACGATCTGGCGTCTGGGCTCGCTCGTCGTCGTGCTGGCGGCGCTGGCCAATCCGTCCCTGATCGAGGAGCAGCGCAAGCCCATCGCCGACGTGGCGCTGGTCGTGGTCGACGACAGCGATTCCATGGCGATCGGCGAGCGGCGCCAGCAGGTCCAGGCCGCGCGCGAATCGCTGAAGCGCAAGCTCGGCCAGCAGGAAGGCCTCGAGGTCCGCGAGGTCGTGCTGCCGCCGTCGCAGATCCAGCTCGGCAGCGAGCGGCCGGGCGGCACGCGCCTGATCGATACGATGCGCTCGGCGCTGATCGAGATTCCACAGGAGCGGCTCGCCGGCGTGGTGCTGCTGAGCGACGGCCAGGTCCACGACGTGCCGGCCGGCGTGCCGCCGGAACTGGGCGGCGCACCGGTTCATGCGCTGATCGCCGGCAAGAAGAACGAGCGCGACCGGCTGATCGTGCTGGAACAGTCGCCGCGCTTCGGCGTGGTCGGCCGCGAAGTGACGGCCAAGTTCAAGATCGAGGATCCCGCAGGCGGCACCGCGCCGGTGACCCTGTCGGTCGGCGGTGAGGTCGTGAAGCGCATCGACGTGCCGGTCGGCCGCTCGGTCGAGCTGCCGATCACCGTCGGCAATCCCGGCGCCAACGTCGTCGAGCTGGAAGTCGGTCCGGGTACCAGCGAGCTCACGCTCGACAACAACCGCGCCCTCTTCACCATCAACGGCGTGCGCGACCGTCTGCGCGTGCTGCTGGTCTCCGGCGAGCCCTACCAGGGCGAGCGGGCGTGGCGGAACCTGCTGAAGAGCGACCCGGCGGTCGATCTCGTGCACTTCACCATCCTGCGCACGCCGCAGAAGGACGATTTCACGCCGGTCCGCGAACTCTCGCTGATCGTCTTCCCGATGCGCGAGCTGTTCGAGCAGAAGCTGAAGGAATTCGACCTGATCATCTTCGACCGCTACGAGTCGGGGAACCTGATCACGCGCGATTACTTCCGCAACATCTCCGAATATGTGAAGGGCGGCGGCGCGCTGCTCGTCTCGGTGGGGCCGGTGTTCGCGACCCAGCGCTCGCTCTATCGCACGCCGCTCGGCGCCATCCTGCCGGCCGCGCCGACCGGCGACGTGGTCGAGACCGGCTTCAAGCCCAAGGTCACCGAGATCGGCCAGCGTCACCCGGTCACCGCGAACCTGCCGCAGGCCGGCGATCCCAACAAGGAACCGGAGTGGGGCCGCTGGTTCCGCCTGATCACCTCGCGCACCGAGCGCGGCAATGCCGTGCTGGCCGGTGCCGACGAAAAGCCTCTGGTCGTCCTCGACCGCGTCGGCGAGGGCCGCGTGGCGCAGCTGTTGTCCGATCACCTGTGGCTGTGGAACCGCGGCATCGACGGCGGCGGCCCGCAGCCTGAACTCGTTCGCCGGGTCGCCCACTGGCTGATGAAGGAGCCCGACCTCGAGGAAGAGGCGCTGCGCGCCACGGCCGTCGGCGGCCGCATCGAGATCACCCGCCGCACGCTCGCCGCCACCTTCCCGCAGGTCACCATGACCTCGCCCGGCGGCGCCACGCGCACGCTGGACCTGCGCCAGACCGCGCCCGGCCTCGGCCTCGCGGTGGTCGATGTCGACAAGCCCGGCCTCTACCGCTTCGACGACGGCACCCTGCGCACCGTCGCCGCGGTCGGCAGCCCCGACCCGCTGGAATTCTCCGACGTGCGCGCGACCGACGCGAAGCTGAAGCCGCTGGTCGAAGCAACCGGCGGCGGCCTGATGTGGATCGCCGACCAGTCCGAGCCCGACATCCGCACCGTCCGCCCCGGCCGCGCCGCCGGCGGCTCCGACTGGATCGGCCTGCGCCGCAACGAGGGCTACACTGTCGCCGGCATCAACCAGCTCCCGCTGCTACCTGGCATCCTGGTGGCGCTCGCCTTCCTGATGGCCATCGCCAGCGCCTGGTGGCGTGAAGGCCGCTGACGAGAGCAGCCTGTCGCGAGCATCACACGCAGGTCGTCACGCGTTGGTGCCGCCGTCGACCGTGAGGCTCGCGCCGGTGATATAGTCCGCCTCGGGACCGGCCACGAACGCCACCATCGCTGCGATGTCCTCGACCTTGCCGTAGCGCTTCAGCGCGGTGTTGGCGATCTGCGGTGCCGCCCAGTCGCCGGCCGCGGGATTGAGATCGGTGTCGATGGGACCCGGCTGGACGGTGTTGACGGTAATGCGTCGGGAACCGACCTCGCGCGACAGTCCCTGGGTGAACATCTTCACGGCGCCCTTGGTGGCGGCATAGGCCGCGAGGCCCGGCGTCATCATCCGCTCGCCGACGCAGGAGCCGATGGTGATGATGCGGCCGCCCTCCTGCATCTGCCGTAGCGCCGCGTGGGTAGCGATGAGCACGCCGCGCAGGTTGAGGTCGATCACCCGGTCCATCTCGTCCAGCGTGGTCTCCTCGAACGGCTTGGGAATGGCGGTGCCGGCATTGTTCACCAGGACATCGAGCCGGCCGAAGGTCGCGACGGTCTTTGCGACCGCAGCCGTGACCGCCTCTGCATCGGTGGCGTCAGCCTGGATGGCGACAGCCTTCCCGCCGGCGCGTTCGATGTCGCTGACCACCTTGGCGGCCGCCTCGGCGCCCTTGCTGTAGGTGATCGCGACATGGGCACCGTCGGCTGCCAGCCGTTTGGCGATCGCGGCGCCGATTCCGCGCGACGCACCGGTGACCAAGGCGGCTTTCCCTGAGAGCATGGCCATGAGGAACGTCCTTTCGTGTTGAGCGATCTCACGCGTCGAGGAAAAGCGTCGCGTGTTCCAGGAACAGGTCTGGATACTGGTAGAAGGAGCCATGATTGGCGTCCGGGTACAGGATGAGCTGCGCATCCGGCAGCTTCTGCTGCAGGACATAGGAGTTGATCGTCGGAATGATGACGTCGTTGCTGCCCTGCACGATCAGCGTCGAAGCGCGGATATCGTGGAGGCGGCCCTGGGCACCTGAGCCACCGACGATGTAGTCACCGATCGCTTCGCGCTGTCGGATGGAAGCCGCTTCGCTCACCTCGGGATCACGATCTTTTCGCCGAAGCTTGCGCTCGAGAAAGGCGAGCCCCGCCGCGCGGCCCGCGGCTGACGGGCTGAAGTGCACGGCGAGCCACAGATGCTCCAGCGGGTCGTAGGTCCCGGCGAAGATCTCGGCCGAGCGGCTGGCCGCCATATCCGCACCGCGCGGTCCTGTACCGACGAGGATCATCTTGCGGACCAGTTCGGGCGCCTGCAGCGCGATCTCTTGCGAGACCATGCCGCCGATCGAAAAGCCCAGGACATCGACTTGGGACAGGCCCAGCGCGCGGATAAACGCGATCGCATTCATGCCCATGCGAGGAAAGCTGGCCGGCACCTCGCCGGAGCTCGATGCGACGCCGGCATTGTCGAACAGGATCACTTCCCGGGTCCGGGCCAGGCCGTCGGTCACGGCCGGATCCCAGTAATCCATGGTGCCCCGGAAATGCTGGTTGAGGACGATCGGCATGCCCTGCGGCTTGCCGAAGCGGCGATAACCGAAGCGGATGCCGTTGGCGTCTACGAACTGGGTGGGTGCGGTGTCGTGGGTAAAGGGACTCATCACGCCATGCCTCACTGCATTCGCCATGCTCCGAAGGCATATTTGCGACCGGAGTGGCGCGCAGAAGCGGGTGTAACGGGCGGAAGCTTGTTGCAAAAAGACTTTATAGGTCGCTAAGTCATGCCCAGCAGGCATGGTCGTCGAAGATGGAACTCCGGCATCTCCGCTACTTCGTCGCCGTCGCCGAGGCGGGCAGCGTGACGCTGGCCGCACACAAGCGCCTGCACACCGCCCAGCCCTCGCTGAGCCGGCAGATCCGCGCGCTCGAAGAGGAAGTCGGCGTGCTCCTGATGATCCGGGGTGTCCGGGGCGTAGTCCTGACCGCCGCGGGGCAGGCATTTCTCGAACATGCGAAACTCATCCTTGCGCAGACGCGGGCAGCTGCCGAGGCCGCGCGCAAGGCAGCTTCTCCTCCCAAGCCCAGCCTCGCCATCGGCGTCCTGGTGGGGCACGAAACCGATTGGCTTCCCCGCTCCACCGCGCTGCTGCGCGACGAGTTGTTCGGTGCCGAGATCAAGGTCTCGAGCGGATTCTCGACGACGCTGGCGCACGATCTCGTAGATGGAACTCTGGATGTCGCTTTCCTGCGCCACGAGGCCGACACCGACCTCGTCTTCAGGCTGGTGGAAACCGAGCCGCTGGTCGCCATCCTCCCGAGCGATCACGCGCTGGCGGCGAAGAAGACGGTGCATCCGCGCGACTTCGAGGGCGAAACCTTTATCGGGATATCCGAGGTCCCGCGCGTACTGCGAGCGGCGGTCAACGACTACCTGCGGCGAAGCGGCGTCACGACCGTTCCCCACCTGGAGATCGACAACTTCGCCATGGCGATTTCGCTGGTTGCCTCGACGCGCGGCGTGGGACTTCTCCCTGCCTCCATCGAAGACGTACTGCCACCAGGCGTGGTCAGCCGCCCGTTGGACGGCGAGCAACCGACGATCGACCTGATGATCGGCTACCGGCGGGACAACGACTCGCCCCTCCTGCGCGCATTCCTGGGCAAACTCGACGAACTGCTCGCCCGGATGGGACCTGGGCCAGCCCTGCGGCGGCGATGAAGCAGCCTCAATAAGTGGCGCGGCCGCCGGAGATGTCGAACGTGGCGCCGGTCGAGAAGGAGCAGGCCGGCGACGACAGCCAGTAGGCCAGCTCGGCAACTTCCTCGGGCCGGACCATGCGCGCCATCGGCACGTTGGCCAGCAGCTTCGCGCGCCGCTCGTCGGTGAGTTCTCCGAAGATCGCGGTCTCGGAGGCCGAGGGCGAGATGGCATTGACCAGCACGCCCGAGGTCGCGAGTTCCTTGCCCATCGACTTGGTGAGCGCGATGACGGCGGCCTTGGACGCGACATAGGCCGCGACGTTCGGATTGCCGTCCTTGCCCGCGATCGAGGCGATGTTGACGATGCGGCCATAGCCGCTCGCCACCATGTCGGGCACCGCCGCCTGGCAGCAACGGAACGTGCCGTTGAGGTTGATGTCGAGCACCCGGTGCCACTGGTCCTCGGGATACGAGGCGATACCGGCCGAGGGGCCGAGGATGCCGGCGCTGTTCACCAGGATCGACGGCGTGCCCAACGCGGACTTGGTCGCCGACCAGGCCGCTCTCACCGCCGCCGTGTCCGTGATGTCGACGGCGAACGGCGTGGCGAGTTCGCCGATCTCCTCGGCGGCACGCTTCGCCCCGGCAAGATCGAGGTCCCACAGCGCGACCTTGATACCTTCCTTCACGAAGCGCTGCGCGATGGCGCGACCGAGGCCGCTGGCCGCGCCGGTGACGACGGCGGCCTGCGTGACGGGGCTCATGGCTTGACGTTGGCCTGCTGCGCGATCTTGCGCAGGGTGGCGATGTCCTTGGCCGTCTGCGCCTTGAGATCGTCGGGGCTGATGGTCGAGGCGGTCATGCCGAACTCGGCCCAGCGCTCCTTGATGTCAGGCATCGCCAGGATCTTCATCAGCTCGGCGTGCAGGCGCTCGACGATCGGCTTGGGCGTGTTGACCGGCGCCATCAGGTCGTAGCGCCACACGAAGTCGAAATCGACGCCCTGCTCGACGAAGCCCGGCACGTCGGGGAAGTTGATCGAGCGGCGCGTACACGACACCACCACCTTGACCTTGCCCGACTTCACCATCGGCACGGCCGACTGCACGTCGGAGAAGCCGAGCTTGATGTGGCCCGCCGCGACGTCGTTCAGCACCGGCGCCGCGCCCTTGTAGGGCACGTGGGTCATGTTGATGCCGGTGCCGGCGCGGATGATCTCGGCGCAGAGATGGCCGGTGGAGCCGTTGCCCCAGGTGCCGTAGTTCACTTCGCCGGGCTTGGCCTTGGCGAGCGCGATCACGTCGCGCAGGTCCTTCACCGGATAGTCGGGATGGGCCACCATCACGACCGTCGCCGAACCGATGTCGGCCAGATGCTCGAAGTCCTTCACGGGATCATACGGCAGGTCCGGCATCACGGCCGGGTTGACGACGACGGTGCTGGCCGATCCGAGGACCAGCGTGTAGCCATCCGCCGGCGCTGTCTTGGCCGCTTCCATCGCAATGAAACCCGAAGCACCCGGCTTGTTGTCGACGACGACGACCACACCGAGTGCGGTGCCGAGCTTCTCCGCCAGCGAGCGCGCCACCAGGTCGGTGCCGCCGCCCGCGGCGAACGGCACGATCATGCGGATCGGCTTGCTCGGCCACTTGTCGGTCGTCTGTGCAAACGCCGGCGCCGTCACGCCCAAAGCCAAAGCCAGGGCGAATGCCCTCCGGAACAATCTCATTCTTTCCTCCACGTGGTTCTTGATTACGTCCTGGCCGGCGGCGCGCACGATTCGCGCAGCACGAGATCGACGGGCAACAGCGCCCGCGATTGACCCTCACCTGAATTCCCTCTCAGCCGCTGCAGCAGCAGCTCGGCCGCCGCCCGGCCGACATCTTCCAGGCTCCAGCGCAGCGCCGTGATCGCCGGCGAATACACGGCGGCGAGATCTGTGTCGCCGACGGCAATCACCGACAGATCGCCCGGGATGGAAAGCCCGAGATCGCGTGCGGCGCGCAGCGCGCCGGCCAGGATGCGGGTTCCGAGCGCGATGATCGCCGTCGGCCGTTGCTCGCGGCGCAACAGCGCGAGCGCATCGCCCTGCGCAAAATCCATCGACGATTCCTGCAAACACACGAGCGCACCCGCCGGATCGATATCGGCCTCGGCGAAGGCCGCCTTGAAACCGGCGATTCGCTCGCGCCCCGGCCGCATGCGCGCACCCGGCGTCAGCAGCGCGATGCGGCGATGGCCGAGCCCGATCAGGTAGCGCGTGGCCGTCCGCGCGCCTTCGCGATGATCGACCAGCACGGCGGGCCACGGCATCTCATCTTCTTCCGGCACGTCACGGTCGAGGATGACGACCGGCGCGCCGTCGGCGGCGAGTTCGCGCCACGTGCGGTCGTTCTCGTCGCTGCCGGGGGCCACGAGCATCCCGTCGAGACGCCGGCTGCGGAATGCCGCGACCATCGCCCGTTCGCGCGCCGGATCGTTCGCCGTGTTGGCGACCACCATCAGCAGGGCGGCTTCGCGCAGCCTTGCCTCGGCCGCCTGCACGATGCTGGCGTAGAGCGGATTGGCGACATCGGAGACCAGGCAGCCGACCATCCCGGTCGTGCGCGTCCGCAGGCTGCGCGCCAGCAGGTCCGGCTGATAGCCGAGCTTCTCCGCCGCCGCGGCGACGTCGCGCGCCACCCGGGCGCTGACGTTCTTGCCGCCGTTCAGCGCCCGCGACACCGACCCGACCGAGACGCCGGCCGTGCGGGCCACGTCTCGAATGGTCGCTTTGGAACCGATTTCTGCCATACGAAGCCGCATATTTGACATCAATGGCAGTGCTTGCAAGATTAATTTGGAAACGTTTCCAATTTTAGGAGTTCGTGACGCCATGCCAGCCGTCCAGGAACGCGTGAAAGCCGTCGAGGCCGACACCGAGTGCGATGTCGTCGTGGTGGGTGCCGGCTTCGGCGGCCTCTATGCCCTGCACAAGCTGCGCGAGAGCGGCTTCTCGGTGCGGGGGCTGGAAGCGGCGCCGGATGTCGGCGGCACCTGGTACTGGAACCGGTACCCCGGCGCGCGCTGCGACGTGCCGAGCCTGTTCTACTCCTACAGCTGGTCGCCGGAGCTGCGCCGCGAATGGCGCTGGACCAACCGCTACGCCGGCCAGGAAGAAATCCTGAGCTACGCCCGGTTCGCCGCCGACCGCCTCGACCTGCGCAAGCTGATCCAGTTCGACACAAGAGTCGCGGGCGCCACCTTCGACGAAAAGAGCGAGCGCTGGATCGTCGAGACCGATCGCGGCACCCGCCTCTCCGCCCGCTTCGTCATCATGGCGACCGGCGGCCTGTCGGTGCCGAATACGCCCGACATTCCCGGCGTCGCCGACTTCAAGGGTGCGATCTACCACACCGCGCGCTGGCCGCAGGAACCGGTCGACTTCGCGGGCAAGCGCATCGGCATCATCGGAACCGGCTCCTCCGGCGTCCAGGCGATCCCGATGATCGCCCAGACGGCCAAGCAGCTCGTCGTGTTCCAGCGTACGCCCAATTTCTCGGTGCCGGCGCGCAATCGCCCGCTGACCGACGAGGACCACACGAGCTTCGACGACGGCCTCGACGCCTATCTCGCCAGCCTCGAGCAATCCGATTTCGGCCGCGTGCCGCCCACCGCGTTCACCGCCGAGGTCCCGCCGCGCGACGTGCAGTGGAAGCACTATGAGAAGCTCTGGAACGAGGGCGGCAGCGGCGGCTTCCTGAAGGCCTTCCCCAACATCCTGGTTCATCCCGAGGTCAACGATGTCTGCGCCGACTTCGTGCGCCAGAAGATCCGCGAGACGGTGAAGGATCCCAAGACGGCCGCGGCACTGTCGCCCCAAGGCTATCCGTTCGGCGTGAAGCGCCTGTGCGTCGATACCGACTACTTCGACACCTACAACCGTTCGAACGTCGAGCTCGTGAACCTGCGCGAGGAGCCGATCGAAAAGATCACGGAAGATGCCGTCGACACGAAGTCGCGGCACTTCGAACTCGATGCGCTGGTCTTCGCGACCGGCTTCGATGCGGTGACCGGCGCCCTGCTCGCGGTCGATATCCAGGGTCGCAACGGCGCCACGCTCAAGGACGCCTGGTCGGAAGGACCGCAGACCTATCTTGGCCTGACCGTCGCGGGTTTCCCAAACCTTTTCACCATCACAGGCCCGGGCAGCCCGTCGGTCATCGGCAACGTGATCACCAATTGCGAGTATCATGTCGACCTGATCGACGAGTGCCTGACGCATATGCGCCGGCACAACCTCTCGACGATCGAACCCGACGGCGAGGCACAGGTCGCCTGGGGCAGGCATGTCGCCGAGGTCGCCGAGCGCACGCTCTTTCCCAAGGCCAACTCCTGGTACCTGGGCGTCAACATCCCCGGCAAGCCGCGCGTGTTCATGCCGTATATCGGCGAGGGCTATCGCACGACCTGCAAGGAGATCGTGGCCGACAATTATCGCGGCTTCACGTTCGGCCAAGCGGCTGGGCGTGAACAGGCAGCGGCCGAATGAGCCGGCTGTTCGGCCCGATCCGCCAGAACGGCTACGTCGTGCGCGACATCGAGGCGGCCATGGCGCACTGGATCGACGTGCTGCAGGTCGGCCCGTGGTTCTACATCGACCGCGTGCAGACCGACTGGTTCCGCCATCGCGGCCAGGACTCTTCCGTCGAGATGAGCATCGCGCTGGCCAATGCCGGCGACCTGCAGATCGAGCTGATCCAGCAGCGCAACGACGCGCCGTCGATGTACAAGGAGTTCATCGACAGCGGCCGCGAGGGATTGCAGCACGTGGCCTTCTGGTCGACCGACTACCAGTCGCTCTACGACCGCGCGCTCGCTCAGGGCTACAAGCTCGGCCACGAAGGCCAGATCGGCGGCGAGCAGGGCCGCTTCGCCTACTTCGACACCGGCGCCCCGGCCGATCCCCACGCCGGCACCGTCGTCGAGATCTCCGACATCAGCGGCAACAAGGGCCGTTTCTTCGAGCACATCCGCGAGCGTGCCCGGACCTGGGATGGGTCGGAGCCGATTCGTCGACCGCAGGCCCGAGCGTAGCTCGGGCCGGGAGGCAAAGGTCCCTCGCTTACGCTCGGGATGACACCGTTTGTTTGATCGGCGCACTGCGCAAACCCCAACAAAATTGTCATCCCGAGCGTAAGCGAGGGACCTTTGCGGCCGAGCGTAGCTCGGCCCGTTACCAACCAGAAACTTGATCCCCCTGCTTACAAGGCCATTTTTGCAGGCAAAGGAGATCAACCATGATCGAGCTCAGACCCTTCGATAAATTGGGCAAGTCGGACCACGGCTGGCTCAAGGCAAACTTCCATTTCAGCTTCGCCGACTACCGCAACCAGGACCGTGTCCATTGGGGTGCCCTGCGGGTCTGGAACAACGACCGCATCGCGCCGGATTCCGGCTTTCCGCCGCATCCCCACCGTGACATGGAAATCGTGACCTACGTCATCAAGGGCGCGATCACGCACAAGGACCATCTCGGCAACGAGGGCCGGACCGAGGCGGGTCAGATCCAGGTGATGAGCGCCGGCAACGGTATCCAGCACGCCGAGTACAACCGCGAGGACGAGGAGACCGAGCTGTTCCAGATCTGGATCCTGCCCAACAAGCAGGGTGTGCCGGCACGCTGGGAGACCGTGCAGTTCCCGGCCGACGGCCGCGAGGGCAGACTGGTGCCGCTGGCCTCCGGGCGCGGCGATGACGGGGCGATCCCGCTCTACGCCGACGGCTCGCTGCTGGCCGGCACGCTGAAGGCGGGCCAGACGATCCGCCAGACGCTGGGCGGCAAGCCCGCCTATCTCGTGCCGGCCAAGGGCAAGATCGAGGTGCGCGGCAGCGACGGCCAGCCGATCACCGCCAAGGCGCGCGATGGCGTGGCGGTGGTCGACCAGGACGAGATCGAGATCGTGGCTCTCGAGGATGCCGAGATTGTGCTGGTCGAAACGGACCGGCTGAACTGACCTCTCCTCAGATTGACGCTATGGACCGGGCGGGCTTTGATCCCGCCCGGTTTTCGTTTGGGAGAGACGCATGGCCTACAAGGGCTTCGATCTGACGGGCAAGGTGGCGCTGGTGACCGGCGGCAATGGCGGCATCGGCCTCGGCATGGCCGACGCGATGGCCCAGGCGGGTGCGGGCGTCTGCATCTGGGGTACGCGCAAGGAGAAGAACGACGCGGCCGTCGAGCAGCTCAAGAAGCATGGCGGCAAGGTCCACGCCCAGATCGTCGATGTCGGCGACGAGAAGCAGGTCGCGGACGCCTTTGCCGAGACGGTGAAGGTGATGGGCCATGTCGACAATTGCGTCGCCAATGCCGGCGTCTCGGGACGCGGCAAGGGCTCGATCCTCGAGATGGACTATGCGGAATGGCGCCGCGTGCTGCAGATCAACCTCGACGGCGTTTTCTTCACGTTCCGTGCAGCCGCCAAGCACATGGTCGAGCGCGGCCAGGGCGGCTCGCTGGTGGCGATGGCCAGCACCGCAGCCATCGAGGGCGCGGCCCGCTCCAGCCACTACGGCGCCAGCAAGGGCGGCGTCACGGCGATGGTGCGGGCGCTGGCGGTCGAACTGGCGCGCTACAAGATCACCGTGAACTCGATCCTGCCGGGCTGGATCGAGACCGAGATGACGGCCAATGCCGTCGCCAATCCGAAGTTCGCGGGCAACGTCCTGCCGCGCATTCCGACCCGCCGCTGGGGCACCGGCGCCGATTTCGGCCCGATCGCCGTCTACCTGGCGAGCAGCGCCTCCGGCTATACGACGGGACGCGACTTCGTCATCGATGGCGGCTATACGTTGTTCTAGCCCGTTATTTTTTAACTCGTCGCCACTTCAGCATCAGACTCTCTGGGGGAACACTCATGATGAATCGGTTCGCAGCCAGCCTGGCCGTCCTTGTCGCTTTCGCTGCCCTGCCGGCGCTCGCGCAGCAGCAGCAGCCCAAGCCGGCGGCCGCCGCGGCGACCCCGAAGACCGATGAGGACCGCTATGTCGGCTACTACTATCCGAAGCCGACCGCGACCGAGACCTACACCTCGCCGATGCAGACGATCGCCGGCGCCGAGCGCGCCCAGCGCGTGCAGTTCGCCACGGTCGTGTCGCAGGGTACGATCCAGTCGGCCTACCGTGTTCCCTACTCGGTCTTCGTGAAGGGCGAGAAGGCCGACAAGATGATCATCGTCGGCCTGCAGCCGGGCGAGATGAGCACGATCTACCGCGCCCGCGCGATCCTCGCGAACATGACGACCATGTCGCGCCTCTCGCCGTTCTTCCAGGAGCGCACGATCGCCGAGGACGCGAACTTCTTCGACCTGCTGAAGCTGCTCGGCTTCCAGCAGATCACGATCAGCGACGGCGACAAGTTCACGCATCAGGTGATCATCAAGTAAGAGGCTGAGCGAAGCTCAGCCCGCAAGCGGCAGGACATTGCCTTTGGCAATGTCCGGGAGCGCCGAAGGAAGAGCGATCACAGATCCTCGATCAACTAGAGCACGCCGCAGGCAACAGCCTCCGGCGTGCTTTTTCGTTGGACGCCGCGCGCTCGCTTCCAAACTTTCTTGTCGCAGCGCCAGAAGCAGCGCAGGCTTGCCACAAGCAAGGAGGAACACATGGCCCGCACGCTGGAATTCTACTTCGACTATGGCAGCCCCTACAGCTATCTCGCCGACACGCAGGTCGAGGCGATCGCACAGCGCGCCGGCGCTACCTTGGTGCGCAAGCCGATGCTGCTGGGCGGCGTGTTCAAGGCGACGGGCAACCATTCGCCGGCCGAGCTGCCGCAGAAATCCGCCTGGAGCGGCGTCGACATGCCGATGTGGGCCAAGCACTACGGCGTGCCGTTCCAGCGCAATCCATTCTTTCCGATCAACACGCTGGCGCTGATGCGCGGCGCCGCGGCGGCGCAGATCGACGGCACGTTCGAACGCTACCATCCGGCGATCTACAAGGCGATGTGGGTCGACGGCCGCAACCTGAACGACATGAAGGAGATTGCCGCCGTGCTGAGCGCGGCCGGACTCGATCCGGCGAAGGTCGGCGCGCGCATCCAGGACCAGGACGTGAAGGATCGCCTCAAGGCCACGACCGACGAAGCCGTTGCGCGCGGCGTCTTCGGCGCACCGACCTGCTTCGTGGACAAGATGATGTTCTTCGGCAACGATCGCCTCCCCTTCGTCGAAATGGCCCTCAAGGGAGAGCTCAAATGAAAAGAAAAATCGGCATCCTCGTCGTCGCCGGCACGCTGTTCGCCGCGGCGCCGTCCTTCGCGCAGACCGTCGGCACCTGCCCGCGCGGCGGCGGTGCCAACCAGCCGCCGCCGGTGCGCGTCCTGTTCGCTCTCAACAGCTCGGTGGTGCCACCGGCCGAGAAACCCGGAATCGCCCAGGCGGTGAAGACAGCAAAGGATCGTCAGGTGTCGGCCATCTGTCTGATCGGCCATACCGACAAATTGGGAGACAAGGCCTACAACCAGAAGCTCTCGCGGGCGCGCGCCCAGGCGGTTGCCGCCGAGATGATCCGCGACGGCTATCCCGCCAAGGACATCACCATCGTGGCTGACCCCGAGGCCTTCGGGAACATGAGCTTCGGCAGCGACAATGCTTCCGAGATCGACCGCAAGGTGACGATCTTCTACGCGCGTTAGTCTCATTTGAGAGCGCCACTGGAGTGGCGCGCTCCATTGCGGCGTTACGATCCTGAGTTCATCTCGATCGCGACCTTGCCGACGACCTTGCGGTCCATCAGGACGCGGAAGGCGTCGGCGGCCCGTTCCATCGGGAAGCGGTGCGAGACGTGCGGGCGCATCACGCCCAGCGCCGCGAGCCGCGGCAGCTCCTCGACATAGTCGCGGCCGAGTTCGGGCGAGAGGCGCAGGATGGTCTCGCCGGCGCGCACGCCCAGGACCGACAAGCCCTTGATCAGGATGTGGTTGGACATGAGCTTGCTCGGCCCGCCCGAGGTGAAGCCCACGATCAGCAGGCGCGCGCCGTAGGCGGCGGCCCGTACCGACTTCTCCAGCACCTCGCCGCCGACCGGGTCGTAGATCACGTCGCAGCCCTTGCCGTCCGTCATCTCCTTCACCGCAGCGACGAAGTCGCCTGTCCGGTAGTTCACGACCTCGTCGGCACCGCCCTGACGCACGATCGCGAGGCGGGCGTCGTCGCTGCCGGTGGCGATCACGCGTGCGCCGAGATGCTTGCCCAGTTGCACGGCCGCGAAACCGACACCCCCGGAGGCGCCATGAACCAGCAGCGTCTCGCCCTTCTTCAAGGCCGCGCGATGGACCAGCGAATGGAAGGCCGTCTGCGCGGCGACCCGGAAGCCCGCGCCCTCGGCGAAGGACCAGTCAGCCGGCAGCCGCATCAGATGCCCGCTCGCCTTCACCTTCACGTATTCGGCGAAGGCGCCGGGGCGCACGCCAAAGATCACGCGATCGCCAACCTTCCAGCCGGTGACGTCTACGCCGATCGCATGAATCGTCCCCGCCCCTTCCATGCCCGGTATGAAAGGCAGTTCGGGCTTGTGCTGGTAGCCACCGGCCACCATCAGCACGTCGGGGAAATTGACCGATCCCGCGCCGACCCTGACGACGATCTCGCCCGGCCCCGCATCGGGGATCGGGCGTTCTTCAATGTGGAGAACGGAGGGATCGCCGAGGCGATCGCAAACGAGCGCGCGCATGGTGTCAGCTCAAGGACCAGCGGTCTGACAAAGCGAGGTACAAGCCGGACCACAGGGCGGCGAGCACGAAAACGGGAATACCGAGGATTAAGAAACCCGGCAGCAAGAGACCAAGGAGACTAACGCCAAGGAAATCGATCCGAAAGCCGAACACCGCGACGCCTGCCGCGCAGATCGAGATGATCGAGATGATCGCGAACGAGAAAACCGCAGCCCATCCGCCAAGTCCCGCCGCGCGGCGCGCCAGGGAGCCGAACTCGCGCCGCAGGCCATAAGCCGCCATGGCGCCCAGCGCGAGGCATGGCACGTGAACGATCAACCAAAGCCCACCGAAGAAGGCGCAATAATTCTCGATTTTGTGCCGTCCGCACGTGGCGCCCAACAACGGAACGGCAACCCCTGCATAGAAGAGGGCAAGCCCGATACCAAAACCGATCCTGAGGGCAACACGGCGAAGTCGGTATCGCCGGGGTGGCGAGAGATCCGCCACGCCGCTCGCCTAGTCGAGCTCGAAGGCGTTCTTGTAGTCGAGCTTCAGCGCCGGATCCTGGTCTTCCTTGCGCAGCAGGCAGTTGCCGACGACCAGCACCTCGATCTCGCTGCCCATGAAGCAGCGCCACGCATCCTCGGGCGTGCAGACGATCGGCTCGCCGCGCACGTTGAACGAAGTGTTCACGATCACCGAGCTGCCGGTCTTCGCCTTGAAGGACGAGATCAGGTCGTAGAACGGCTTGTTGGTCTCTTCGTGGACGGTCTGGATGCGGCCCGAATAGTCGACATGCGTCACGGCCGGGATGTCGGAGCGCGGCACGTTCAGCTTGTCGATGCCGAACAGCTTGTCTTCCTCTTCGGTCATCTTGCGGCGGCGCCCCTCGACGACCGGCGCGACCATCAGCATGTAGGGGCTGTCGGTGTGGAAGTCGAAATACTTGTCGACGTCCTCGCGCAGCACCGCCGGCGCGAAGGGGCGGAACGACTCGCGGTACTTCACCTTGAGGTTCAGCGTCTTCTGCATCGAGGGCGAGCGCGCGTCGCCCAGGATCGAGCGGGCGCCGAGCGAGCGCGGGCCGAACTCCATGCGGCCCTGCATCCAGCCGACCGCCTTGTCGTCGGCCAGGGCCTGCGCGGTCTGGTCGATCATCTCGTCGCGAGAGAGGCGCGAGAACTTGGCGCCCACCGCGGTGAGGCGCTCGGCGATCTCGTCGTCGGTGTAGTCCGGGCCGAGATACGAGCCGGCCATGCCGTCCATGTGGCCGTTCAGCTTGCGCGGCTGGCCGAGGAAGCCGTGATAGGCAGCGTAGGCCGCGCCGACCGCGCCGCCGGCATCGCCGGCCGCCGGCTGCACCCAGATGCCGTCGAAGATGTTCTCGCGCAGCAGCTTGCCGTTGGCGACGCAGTTCAGCGCGACGCCGCCCGCGAGGCAGATGTTCTTGACGCCGGTTTCCTTCTTCACCGACCGGCCGAGGCGGATCACGATCTCCTCGGTGACGGCCTGGATCGACGCCGCGAGGTCCATGTGATGCTGGGTCAGCATCTCCTCAGGCGTGCGCCGCGCGCCGCCGAACAGCGCGCCGAACTTGTCGTTCGTCATGCGCAGGCCGGTGCAATAGTCGAAGTAGCTCTGGTCGAGGCGGAAAGTGCCGTCTTCCTTGAGGTCGACGATCTTGTCGAGGATCAGGCTCTTGAACTTGGGCTCGCCATAGGGCGCGAGGCCCATGACCTTGTATTCGCCCGAGTTGACCTTGAAGCCGGTGTAGTAGGTGAACGCCGAATAGAGCAGGCCGATCGAGTGCGGGAAGTGGATCTCGCGCAGCATCTCGAGCTTGTTGCCGCTGCCCATCGCCAGCGACGTCGTCGCCCATTCGCCGACGCCGTCCATGCAGAGCACGGCGGCCTCTTCATAGGGCGAGGGGAAGAAGGCCGAGGCGGCGTGGCTCTGGTGATGCTCGCCGAACAGCAGGCGCTTCTGCCAGTCGAAGTCGGGCTGCCACTTCTTCATCTCGTCGCGCAGCAGCGTCTTCTGGAACAGCTTTTCCTTCAGCCACAGCGGCATGGCCATGCGGAAGGAATTGAAGCCGCGCGGCGCATAGGCGAGGTAGGTCTCGAGCAGGCGCTCGAACTTCAGGAACGGCTTGTCGTAGAAGGCGACGTAGTCGACGTCCTGAAGCTTGATGCCGGCGCGGTCCAGGCAGAACTGGACCGCGTTCTGCGGGAATCCCGCATCGTGCTTCTTGCGGGTGAAGCGCTCTTCCTGCGCGGCGCTGACGAGATGACCGTCCTCGATGAGCGCGGCCGCGCTGTCGTGATAGAAGGCCGAGACGCCGAGCACCCGCATGGCAGTGTCCTTACCCGCCTAGAACAGCGTGTAGATGAAGGGCGCGATCGCCGAACCCTTGGTGAGAACGATCAGGCCGCCGAAGATCACCATCATGACCAGGATCGGCAGCAGCCAGAACTTCTTGCGCTCGCGCATGAAGGCCCAGAGTTCGACGAGGATGGAGCCCATGGATCGGTCCTTTCGGAATCAGAACTGGTTTTTCATCGATTGCGGCGGCGGACCCGGCGGCGAGCGGTCGATCCAGTAGCTCTTGGCATTCCGGTCGAGCTTCAGCCGCAGGAAGTCCTTGCCGAAGGCACGCATGATGAGGCCGATCGGCATGATGGTGACGAAGAACAGCATGCCGAGGACCAGCGGGTTCATCACCTTGTAGAGGAGCAGGCCGAACTTCAGCCACAACCGGTTCAGCGGCCCGAGCGCCTTGGGATAGACGAGCGCCACAACCAGGAATGCCGCCGCAACCGGCAGCATCCATTTCCACGCCGCACCGTGCTCCGTGCCGTGGTTCCACAGGTTGATCGCGCTCAGGATTCCGAAGAATCCGGCGAAAACGAACCCGAAGCCGCGATCGGTGCCCGCCTTGACGTGCTCCTCGCGGGAAAAGTCCTCATGAAGCTGGCTGGTCGCCATTTACCGAGCGTTCTTTAGTTGATTTGGGGCTCTTAACTCTCTGATCCCAAACGCCAAGTCAATCGGCGACCGCCAATTTGCTATTCCGCCGCAACCGAGGCGAAACGATGGGTCAGCAGCGCCAGTAGGGTCATGCGCCAGACGGCCGCCGCCCGCTCGAAGCTCAACCCGTCCCGGCGACGCAGCACGATCCAGGCGTCGAGCGAGAGGGCCGCACCGATGGCATCCGCCAGCTCTTCGCGGGCCGGCTCGCCCAGGCTGGCGAATTCCGGGGCAAAAGCCTCGAAAGTCGACTTCCGCAACTCCAGCTTGAAGGCTTGGCCGCGCTCGATCAGCGCTGGATGGTCGACGAACTGCCCGGCGGCGACCCGAAGCGGGACGATCTTGTCGAACACCTCGGCCAGTCCCTGGACCACCGAGGCGACCCGCTCTGCCAGCGGGCGGGAGTCGGAAGCCTGCTGCGGGACGACGATGTCCTGCCCGATGGCGTCCAAGACAGTTACGAAAAGTGACTCGACGTCGCCGAAATGCTGGAAAACCGAGCGGACCGAGACATCGGCCCGGCGAGCGACGGCCACGACGGTCGGCGCCGTGCTGGTCTCGGCGATCATGACCTTGGCGGCCTCGATGATCTTGCGACGGGTCTCGGCGGCGCGACGATTGCGCCCGTCGGGACGAGCCGTGTTCGTGTTGCTCGCGTCTGCTGCTGCCACTGCCGCCACTGCGTTGCCGCGCGGCATCACCGCTGCTTCGCTCATGTGCACATTCCTAATCCGGAGTTAAGGCTTGAATGGTCAACGTACGACCAGTCGCCTATGGAGGGCGTGAGATAAGGGCCGACTGCGGCAGCAACAAGGTAAACACGGTCGCACCACGATGAATACGAGCCATGCAAAAACCCCGCTCGCGGTACTCTGGGACTTCGGCGGCGTGATCCTCTCCAGCCCCTTCGAGGCCTTCAATCGCTACGAGGCCGAGGCCGGACTTCCCAAAGATTTCCTGCGCGGGCTGAATGCGCGCAATCCTGACACCAACGCCTGGGCGAAAATGGAACGAAGCGAAGTTTCGCGGGAAGACTTCGTCACCCTGTTCGAGGAGGAGGCCCGCCTCCAAGGGTACCGCGTCGAGGGCTGGAAGATTCTGCAGGCACTGAGCGGCGACATTCGGCCGCAGATGGTCGAGGCCCTGCGCCGCTGCAAGGCGTCCTTCCGCGTAGCCTGCATCACCAACAACATGAAGGCCGGCGAAGGGGCCGGCATGGCGCGCAGCGCCGACAAGGCAAAAGCCGTGGCCGAAATCCTGTCTCTTTTCGAGCATGTCGTCGAATCGAGCAGAATCGGGATGCGCAAGCCCGATCCCCGCATCTACCAGCATGCCTGCGAGCTGCTGGGCGTGCCGCCGGACCGCTGCATCTATCTCGACGATCTCGGCATCAACCTGAAGCCGGCGCGGGCACTCGGCATGCGCACCATCAAGGTCGTCGATCCCGACGTCGCGATCGACGAGCTGCAGGCCATGGTGGGTATCCCTCTGCGAGACTGATCCGGTGAAGCGGACGGCCTCTCCGATCACGGCGAAGTATCTCCAGAACGCCGCCGTGTTCTATCTCGAGCGATACGCCAGTTCGGCCGAGGGGTTGCGCCGCGTGCTGCGGCGGCGGGTCTCCAAGGCCCGGATGCTCGAGGCGCCGGTGATGGACAATGTCGACGAGGCGATCGAGGCGGTCGTGCAGAAATTCGTGGCGGCCGGCCTGCTCGACGACAAGGCCTTCGCACAGACCAAAGCGCGTTCACTGCACCGCCGCGGCATGTCCGGCCGGCTGACGCGGCAACGCCTGCAGGTGGCGGGCGTCGGTCGCGAGGATGTCGACAAGGCGATGGCCGGCCTCGACGAGGAACTCGGCACCGATCCCGCCAAGCGCGAGATTCAGGCTGCCGTGGCCTTCGCCCGTCGCCGCCGCCTCGGCCCCTATCGCATGAAGGATCGCGAGGAAAACAAGGCGCGCGACCTCGCCTCGATGGCGCGGGCCGGCTTCGCCTACGAGCTCGCCCGCAAGGTCATCGAGTCGAGCGATCCCGACACTCTGGACGAAGGCTGAACGGCTCGCCATGGTTCGGCCAACGAGGAAATCATGACCGTCACGATCTGGCACAATCCGCGCTGCAGCAAGTCACGGCAGACTCTCGACCTGCTGAAGAGCAACGGCGTCGAGCCGACGATCCGCGAGTATCTCAAGGAGCCGCCCAGCAAGGCCGAGGTCGAGAAGCTCATCGCCCAGGTCGGCGGCGATCCACGCGAGCTGATCCGCGACGGCGAGGCCGAGTTCAAGGCGCTGAAGCTCAAGAAGGCGGACCTCACCAAGGCCGACATCGCCCAGGCGATCGCCAAGCATCCGATCCTGCTGCAGCGTCCGATCGTCGTTAAGGGCACGCACGCCGCGATCGGCCGACCGCCGGAAGCGGTCCTGTCTCTCCTGAAATGACGCCATGACCGGACGGCTTCGCCTCTGGTCGGGCTACGTCCTCTTCTTCTATGTCGTCACCCATCTTCTCAATCACGCGCTCGGGCTGATCTCGCTGCGCGTCCTCGAAGAAGGACGGCACTGGTTCGCAACAATATGGAGCAACCCCGTCGGGCTGACGGTGCTCTACGGCGCGCTGTTCGCGCACTTCTTCCTGGCGCTGTGGTCGCTGTACCGCCGGCGCGCCCTGAAGCTGTCGCGCTGGGAATGGACGCAATGGATCCTCGGCGCGACGATCATTCCGCTGGGCGTGGTTCATGTCGCGGGCACGCGACTCGCGGAGACGCTCTACGACGTGCAGTCGGGCTATCCCTGGGTGCTGGGCTCGCTCGTCGCCGGCAGCTGGCCGGGCATCCTGCGGCAATTCTCGCTGCCGCTGGTCGTCTGGATGCATGGCTGCATCGGCCTGCACCTGGCGCTGCGCCTGAAGCCCTGGTATCGCGACTGGCTGCCGCTTCTCTACGGCCTGGCTCTGCTGATCCCGGCCGCCAGCCTGGCGGGCGCCGCCGTCGCGTTGCGCGACGTCGCCGAGCTGGCGCAACGTCCCGGCTTTCTCGAGCAGTTGTTCGAGCGGGCGCACATCCCGTCGCCCGCGCAGATCGCCAATCTCTATTCGATCTCGGCCGGCCTGGAATATGCGGCGCTCGCGCTGCTGGTCGCCGCGATCGCCGCGCGGCCCTTGCGCAACCTCTGGGAACGGCGTGTCGGCGTCGTGCGTCTCGACTACGGGGAGCGACGCAGCGTGTCGCTGCCCGCCGGCCACACGATCCTCGAAATGAGTCGCATCGCCGGCATTCCCCATGCCTCGGTCTGCGGCGGACGCGGACGCTGTTCGACCTGCCGCGTCCGCATCACCGGCGACGAGCGCCACCGGCTACCTCCGGCATCGTCCGAGGAAGCGAAGGTGCTGGCCCGCATCGGAGCGCCGGCAAACGTCCGGCTCGCCTGCCAGCTGCGCCCGCTGCCCGGCCATTACCGGGTGACGCCCCTGTTGCCGGCCACCGTCGGACCGGCCGAAGCCTATCGCCCGCAGCCGCAGGCCCATGGCAGCGAGCAGTATGTCGCCGTGCTGTTCGCCGATATCCGCGGCTTCACGACGATCTCCGAAGGCAAGCTTCCCTACGACGTCGTGTTCCTGCTCAATCGTTACTTCCGGGCCACGGGCCAGGCCGTCGAAGCCGCCGGCGGACGACTCGACAAGTTCATCGGCGACGGCGTGATGGCGATCTTCGGCCTCGACCAGGAGCCGCAGGTCGCGTGCCGGCAGGCGCTCGATGCGGCGCGGCGCATGGCGCTGGCGCTCGACGATCTCAACGAAGCCATGTCCGGCGATCTCGACCTGCCGCTGCGCATCGGCATCGGCATCCATGCCGGCCCCGCGATCGTGGGCGAGATGGGCTATGCGCGTGCCGCCCAGATCACCGCGATCGGCGATACGGTGAACACGGCGAGCCGGCTCGAATCGCTCACCAAGGAGTTCGGCGTCGAGCTGGTCGTGTCGCAGGAGCTGCTCGACCGCGCCGGCATCGATCTCGGCGAGGCGCCGCGCCATGAGGTCGAAATCCGCGGCCGCCAGGGAAGGCTCGCCGTGCGCGCCCTCGCAAACGCCGCCGATCTCACGGCAATGTCATAAGATTTTCGTTGTCCGGCGGTCGGGTGAGGCGAGAATCCCGCCACCTTCAGGAGGTGATCCCATGCGTTCCCTTTTCCTTGCCGCTGCGCTCGCCGTGACGTCTCTCGGCCTGTCCCTGCCCGCTCAGGCCGCCGGCGGCGGGTCCGTGGAATCGACACCGGCCAAGCCGGTCGACGCCAACTTCACGCGCGCCAAGGCGATGATCGAAGCGAAGGACTACAAGGGCGCCCTGCCGCTTCTGCAGCAGGTCGTGGCGAAGGACCCGAAGAACGCCGACGCCTACAACCTGATGGGCTTCGCCACGCGCAAGTCGGGCGATCCCACGGCCTCGCTGCAATACTACCAGCAGGCGCTTTCCATCGATCCCCGCCACATCGGCGCCTATGAATATCTCGGCGAGGCCTACCTGATGCTGGGCCGCCTGCCCGAGGCCGAACAGCAGCTCGCCCGCCTCGACTCCCTCTGCACCTTCGGTTGCGCCGAATACCGCCAGCTCAAGGCCGCCGTCGCCGACTACAAGGCCGGCAAGCGGCCGACGAACTGACACCTCATCACCTCCCCCGTCTTACGGGGGAGGCCGGGTGGGGGAAAGCAACGCGAAGATTTCGAGTCGGGAAGAGTTCAGACCTGTGTCCTTCCCCCTCCGGCCCTTCGGGCAACCTCCCCGTTTGACGGGGGAGGATATGAACCCGTGTTCTAGCGAAATTCGGGGTGGCGAAAGGCCCAACGGGCTTTTGCGCCCGCCGCTTCGCCCGCTATGCTGCGGCAAAATAAACGCCCGTTCACGCCGCCGCATCGGAGGGCTCCCGCGATGAGCACCGTCACCCCCGTTCCACTCGTATTCGGCGACTACGCCCTCGAGGATCGCTACCGGCTCGGCAAGGGCCGCGTCTACATGACCGGCATCCAGGCGCTGGTGCGCCTGCCGATGATGCAGCGCCAGCGCGATCTCGCGGCCGGCCTGAATACCGGCGGTTTCATCTCCGGCTACCGCGGCTCGCCGCTCGGCATGTACGACAACGCGCTGTGGGGCGCGAAGCGGTACCTGAAAGAGAACAACATCCACTTCCAGCCCGGCCTCAACGAGGATCTCGCGGCGACGTCGGTGTGGGGCAGCCAGCAGACCAACCTGTTCCCCGGCGCCAAGGTCGATGGCGTCTTCTCGATCTGGTACGGCAAGGGGCCCGGCGTCGACCGCTCGATGGACGTGCTGAAGCACGGCAACGCCGCCGGCACCTCGCCGCATGGCGGCGTGATCGCGCTGGCCGGCGACGATCATGGCTGCCAGTCCTCGACCCTGCCGCACCAGAGCGAGCAGGTCTTTGCCGCCGCCATGATCCCGGTCGTCAATCCGGCGACCGTCCAGGAGTATCTCGACTTCGGCATCCTGGGCTTCGCGCTGTCGCGCTATTCCGGTTGCTGGGTCGGCTTCAAGGCGATCTCCGAAACGGTCGAGAGCGGCGCCTCGGTCTGGGTCGACCCCGAGCGCATCCAGATCGTGATGCCGACCGACTTCCAGCTGCCGCCGGGTGGACTCGGTATCCGCAATCCCGACCCGCCGCTGGAGGCCGAGAAGCGCCTGCATGGGCCGAAGATGGCCGCCGTGCGCGCCTTCGTACGCGCCAACGGCTTCGACCGCACCGTCATCGAGCCGACGGAGACGGGCACCAAGGCCCGCATCGGCATCATGACGACCGGCAAGGCCTATCTCGACACGCGCCAGGCGCTGGAGGATCTCGGCATCGACGATGCGCGCGCCCGGGCGCTCGGCATCCGTCTCTACAAGGTGGGCGTCACCTGGCCGCTCGAAGCCGAAGGTGCGCGCCGCTTTGCCGAAGGGCTTCAGGAAGTGATCGTCGTCGAGGAGAAGCGCTCGAACCTCGAGGACCAGCTGCTGCGCATCCTCTATCACCTGCCGGCCGACCGCCGCCCGACAGTGATCGGCAAGGCCGACGAGACCGGCCGCATCATCCTGCCGAGCGAGGGCGAGCTTACGCCGACCGGCGTCGCCATGGTGATCGCCGGCCGCCTGATGAAGCATGAGGGCGAATCGCCCGAGCTGCGCCAGCGCCTCGCCCGCCTCGAGGCGAAGGAGAAGCTGCTGTCGGCACCCCCGCCCAAGGTCGCGCGCACGCCGTTCTTCTGCTCGGGCTGCCCGCACAACACCTCGACCAAGGTGCCCGAAGGCAGCCGCGCCATGGCCGGCATCGGCTGCCACGGCATGGCGATCTGGATGCCGGAGCGGCGCACTTCGCTGATCAGCCACATGGGCGGCGAGGGCGTGGGCTGGGTCGGCCAGGCGCCGTTCCATTCCGACAACCACATCTTCCAAAATCTTGGCGACGGCACCTATTACCATTCGGGCCTGATGGCGATCCGCCAGTCGGCCGCCGCCGGCGTCAACATCACCTACAAGATCCTGTTCAACGACGCGGTCGCGATGACCGGCGGCCAGCCGCATGACGGGCCGCTGACGGTTCCCGAGATCACGCGGCAGGTCGAGGCCGAGGGCGCGAAGAAGGTGATCGTCGTCACCGACGAGCCGGACAAGTACCCGATGAATGCCGGCTTCGCGCACGGCGTCACGATCCGCCATCGCGACGAACTCGACGCCGTGCAGCGCGAGCTGCGCGAGATCCCGGGCCTCACCGTGCTGGTCTACGACCAGACCTGCGCCGCCGAGAAGCGCCGCCGCCGCAAGCGCGGCACCTTCCCCGATCCGGACCGACGCGTCTTCATCAACGACGCGGTCTGCGAGGGCTGCGGCGACTGCTCGGAGAAGAGCAACTGCGTGTCCGTGAAGCCGCTCGAAACCGAACTCGGCCGCAAGCGCCAGATCGACCAGAGCAATTGCAACAAGGACTTCTCCTGCGTGAACGGCTTCTGCCCCAGCTTCGTGTCGGTGCGCGGCGGCATTCCCGCCAAGGCCCGCCGTCCGAAGCTCGCGGTCGTGGCCGAGGATCCCTTCGCCTCGCTGCCGATGCCGACCTTGCGGCCGCTGAGCGAAGCCTACGGCATCCTGGTGACCGGCATCGGCGGCACCGGCGTGATCACCGTCGGCGCGCTGATCGGCATGGCCGCGCATCTCGAAGGCAAGGGCTGCACCGTCCTCGACTTCACGGGCCTCGCGCAAAAGAACGGCGCGGTGATGAGCCATGTGCGGCTTGCGCCGAAGCCGGAGGATCTCCACGCCGTGCGCATCGCCGCCGGCGGCGCCAACCTGGTGCTGGGCTGCGACATGGTCGTCGCCGCCTCGCCGGCCGCCCTGTCGCGCATCGAGCAGGGCGTGACCAAGGCCGTGATCAACGGCTACGTCCAGCCGGTCGCCGCCTTCGTCATGAACGGCGACATGGATCTCGGCGCCGAGTCGATGATGAAGGCGATCCGCGACGCCGCCGGCGACGAGGCCACCTCGTTCATCGACGGCACCGGCCTCGCCACGGCGATCCTGGGCGATTCGATCGCGACCAACCTCTTCATGCTGGGCCATGCCTGGCAGCTGGGTCTGGTGCCGCTGTCGTTCGAGGCGCTGATGCGCGCCATCGAGCTGAACGGCGTTGCGGTCGAGAGCAGCAAGCGAACCTTCAACTGGGGCCGCCTCGCCGCGCACAACCTCGCCGCCGTGCAGGCCGCCGCCAAGCCCGCACTCCGCATCGAGAAGCCGGTGGCGCGCACGCTCGCGGAGATCGTTTCCAAGCGGGTCGAGCTGCTGACCGCCTATCAGGACAAGGCCTATGCCGAGCGCTATCGCGCGCTGGTCGACAGAGTCGCCACGGTCGAGAAGGACAAGGCGCCCGGCCGCCGCGGCCTTGCCGAAGCGGTCGCCAAGTCGCTCTACAAGCTGATGGCCTACAAGGACGAGTACGAAGTCGCCCGCCTCTACAGCGACGGCGAGTTCCACAAGAAGCTGCGCCAACAGTTCGACGGCGACTACAAGATCAGCTTCCATCTCGCGCCGCCGCTGTTCTCCGACCGCGATCCGGTGACGGGCGAGCTGAAGAAGAGCGAGTTCGGCGCGTGGATGATGCCGGCCTTCCGCATCCTCGCCTCGTTGAAGCGGCTGCGCGGCGGCACGTTCGACATCTTCGGCTACAGCGAGGAGCGGCGCATGGAGCGTCGCCTCATCGGCGAGTACGAAGCGACGATCGACACGCTGCTGGCGACACTCAGCCAGGACAACCACGCCGTCGCGGTGCAGATTGCCGGCGTGCCGGAAACGATGCGCGGCTTCGGCCACGTGAAGGAGAAGAACGTGAAGGTCGCGAAGGAGCGGGAAGCCTCGCTGCTCGCCGCCTACAAGAGCCCCGCGGCGCAGTCGATCGCCGCCGAGTAACGTTCCGATAGGAATGCCGGCCGCATTCGTAGGGCGCAGTCCGCCAGGTCGTGTTGCCACTTGCCTCGTCCAGAGGACGATAGCTGCGAGAGTAACGACCGCCGCCTGCCGCTCCGGCTGGTTCGCGGCGCGCTCGGGATCCTGGCCGAGGGCGGCCTCGACCGCGCCGGCATAGAGATCGCTGAGGCCGATGCGCACCGCTGTGTCGGTCCGGACGGGGTGTCATCCCCCGAGGCCATCGAGCGGGCATGATTCTGCGGCCGGCGCTGCCGAGAGCAGCTCCTCCATCTCGATGCTTGCCATGTTCGTCTCCGTTCAGCGGCCCGTCGGCTACGCCCACTGGCAGAGCCGGGTAGATAACCATTGCCGCGATCTGTTCTCCGAGTAGCCCGCTTAAGAGCGGTTCGTAAGTTCGATGGTACGGTTTGGCTGCGCCTTCTGACGCTTTTCTCCAAGAGGCCGTCACTGACGCAAAAGTTCATCGCGCAATGGACCGGGCTGCATGAAGGGCTCAAGTTCGCGGTAGGGAATGATGAAAGTGCCTACGGAACTGCGTCGCAACGCACAATCTATGTCCGCGTGCACCCAATAATCCGTAGCGTGAACGGCCAATCCGCCCGGCGTCAGAAAGAAAACGAACATTTGATCGATCGCAAGATAGGGCTTCCGGCATCTCTTGATGAAGGCATTCTTGCTGCTGGCCGCCGCCGCCAGAGGCGGCTTGGCCTTTTCGTGAATAAACTTCAGAAAAGCGTCGCGACTGGTTTCGTCGCAGATTTGCAAAAGATCGCCGAATTGAAAGAAGCCATCCCCCAGGATCAAGCCCCTATATTCCTTCTTTCCCGGACAAGCCCCAGTCGTCTGCACGCGATCACGTCGAAGATCGAGGATTAGTCCCTGCATATGCCTGGGATTGAAATTCGCTTCGGGCGCCAAGCTGTTCGAGAGTTCTATGAGACTTACATAATTAGCAGTCGCATAGGTCAAGGCGATATCGGTCTGCATCACGGACCGATCGATGGTGAAAGGGGGGTGAATCAAAAGGGTCAGATATGGCTTTTCCTTGAGGACTTCCTGGGAAAATTCGAAGTTCTTCTCTGCCGCCTCTTGGGCAGCCCCCACTGCCTGGCTCTGCAGAGCCTCGAGCATCCTGTTGGCGACGGCCATACTCTTCCGATCGGGCATCCAGGTGATCCGTGGCGTGGCAATTCCCGTTTGCTGATCGATCAGCAGCCGCCAGCTCACGCCGTTCGGCAAACGCTGTTCCCGCCCGAGCCGAACTCTCACATTTTCTGCATAGAAATCAGCCAACGACCTCCGGTGGCTGGCCTCGTTGAAGAGTGCCCCTTCGCTCAGCATTTCCATGTAACTGGAATAGCTCGAGCTACCGTCGGCGCGTGCCGGCATTTGCATCGATCCGACGAAAGCGCCGAGAACGGCTAACACAACCAAAAAGGGAAAGACCATTCGCATCGCGAGACCTCTCCCGCATTTACAGATCGAGCTATGGTCTCCACGATGCGCTTCGCGGGCATTTCCAGCCACCAACCAAAGGTTGTATATTGATCAACACAAACCTTCTATTTACTCTTATCGAATGCTTCGGGCTGGCCGCGAAAAACGTACCTGAGCAAGATACTCGTTTCGAGGGGCAATCCTGACTTCTGATCGTTTGTGTCCGCCGATTCTGTCGGAATAAAGAAATAGTGTATGTTTCCAATACCCCTGTTGTAGGCTCCTACTGCCTTAGGCCAATCTTTGAAATAGCGATAGTACCGGCTCAGAAGAGCTGCTCCGGCATCTATCGACGCTTTCGGATCATCGTATTTGAAGGTTTTCGGATCGAGCTTCAGGTCTTTGATCGCAGTCTCCGTAAGCTGGGCGATGCCCTTTGCCCCTTTGTTGCACCCCTTATCCTTGTTGTAGCTCGATTCTTTGTAGAACAGTCGGGCGAGCAGCAGCGGGTCGATCCCATTCTTTTCTGCCGCAGCCTTTGTCCATTTCAGGTAGTCAGGATTTATTCGCGTCAAAGCCTGCTCCCAATCGTCAGGCAGTGGATCTTGCCATCCAGCGGGGAGGGGGTTGGGCAAATCTTTCCGAATGGTTTCTTTCCAATTCTCTTCCCTTAGCTGCAGCCTCTCTGACGGTGAAAGCTTAGAGGGTTGTGTCGACGTCAACGGCTTCGCCTGCTGGGGCTTCGCGGATTGCGTCGGCTTCGGCTGGGGATTCTGAGCCTCCTGCAGTGGCTCGCTCTCATCGACGCTCGCTGGCTCTTGCTGCTGCGAGATTTGCGTATTGCCGTTGGCTTCTACAGGCTCGCCGCCCGAGGTCCGTACGATATTCGGATCGCCGTCGCCTCGTGGCAGCACGTCACCGACGAGGCCACGAATGTCCGCCATCGTTGCTGGCTTGCCCTCGACCGCCTCGAAGGCGCCTAAAAGCCTGTCGAGCCGTTGCCGCGCGGTTCGGGCCTCCTCTCCGTCGGGCTCGAGGTTGGCGTTGCGCAATCCCTCTCCCAGGAACAAGCGGCCGAGACGGTGGCGCTCGAAGGCCGGATCGGATTTGCCTTCGGCGAGAGCCTGTTGGACTTTAGTCAGGCGGTTGTAGTCGCCATCGCCGAGCGACAGGCGGTGTTGCGTGAGATCGATCGCCGCAAAACTCTCTGGTTCGCTCACGGTCTGGTCGTCGAGCCTGTCGTAGAGGTCGCGATCGGTGACAACGCGGCCGCCGTTCATGGCCCTCCGGTCGAGCGCTTCCCTCTGCTCCGGGCTCAACCCATCGCGCAGCTCCACCGGCATCGCCATCAGCGGCGCCGCGGGATTGGCGCCGAGCCACTCGAGCGCGCCCGTCGCCGCGCGGCCCCGCGCCGCCTGCCAGGCCCGGTCAGCGCGCGCCTTTGCGATGCTGGCCAACACTTGCGCTTGCACCTCGGGCGAGGCGTCCGCGGGCGTCGCATCGGCGGCCCGCGCCTGGTAGTCATCGAGGTCGAGGCGCCGTGTCGGATCGTCCGGTGTGTCGGCGAGACCGCCCACGATCTCCGTCACGCGACGCTCCTCGCGCCCCCGTTCGATCCTGCGCTCGACCGCCGCCTGCCGCTCCGGCTGGATCACATCGCGCGCGTGGTCGTAGAGCTTCGCCGCGCGGTCGGGATCCTGGCCGATCGCGGCCTCGACCGCGCCGGCATAGAGATCGCTCAGGCCGGTGCGCACCGCCCTATCGGTCCGGCCCGCGTCCCAGCCTTTTCGTTCGCCCTGGTAGCGCAGCTCGCCCACCGCGGTGCGGCCCAGCGTGCGCAGATGCGCCGGGTCCTGCCAGGACAGCGCCGCGTCCTGCCGCAGGTCGGCGAGGCGTTCGGCCACGATGCGGTCGTCCAGCACCGACGTCGCCTGCTCCGCGATCCGCCCGAGGTCGCCGCCGGCGCGGTCGAGACGCCGGTCGAACAGCGGCTCGAGCAGGGCCTTCTGGCGGGCCCCGATCGCCTGCGCCAGGTACCGGTCCTTCAGCTCGCCCAGCAGCGGGATGGTCCCGGCGATCCCGGCCACATCGCCTCCGGGTCCCGGCCCGCGAGACCCGTCGCCGGGTCGTTCACCAGCCCGCGGACCTCGCCCGCGAACCCGGTGTCGAGCTGGCGCGCGAACATCTCGTCGGCCTGAAGGCCGAGTGCGCTGTCGTCGCCGAGGCCGTTGCGCGGCCATGACTCCGCGGCCGGTGCTGCCGACGGCAGCTCCTCCATCTCGATGCTTGCCATGTTCGTCTCCGGACTAAGTCCTTTTGGAACTTGTCTGCTCGATCAAGATGCGAAGGTTTGCGCGAAGGTGTGGTCAGTTTCCACGAGGCATGATAGTTTTATCTTATGAAGATACAACTTTCAGTTGTGGCACTCTATGGGTTGCGCCTAGTCGCGCACTTCGTCGTTCTTCTGGTCGCCCTGTCCATTCTGTTCGACCTGATCGGACAGATCTCCCTTTGCTCAATTCTGACATGGGGTTTCATGAACATGCCCCTTTTCGATTGCCTCCCTCTTGGCGTCGACACGCTGATTGGACGCTTAAAGGAAGGCAACCTTGCCAGCCTCCTGTGGCATTATTTGCCGGCGATCGTCGTGTCCTTGTCGATCGCTATCGCCTGGGCCCTGAGTGATTTTCGGCGAAAGGCCCACATGAACAGGGCGCCCTTGCCGCTCTTGCCTCGCCTGGCCTTGCGCTCCGCGGTTCTATTGTTCGTCCTGGCCGCCTACGATTTTTCCATACCGTTGAGCTATTGCTTTGATCCAAGGCCACCGATTATGCCGGAGACCGCTCCTACCTGCTTCTTTAACTACTTTGAACGCTTCACCAACTTTAAATCCCCAGACAACTTCTTCGTTGGGGATTTAGGTGTCCTTCCCGCCCTCGCATGGCATTATTTTCCTGCCATCGGGGTTGCGGCCATTGTCATGATTATCTGGGCTTGGAAGGATCACCAGAGACGACAGGAATGAAGGCGCTACTTTCTCCTGCTGCATAGCCGCGCTTGATCCACCGTTTGAATCGCAAATCCAGGCCATAGGGCTTGTTCGGCGTGTAGTTGCAAGTACACACTAATCAATCTGCCGTCCTCGGCCGTGCTTTGTTCTTTTTCAATAAAAACGGCTCATTGAAGGCGCCACTTTCTCCTGCTGCATAGCCACGATCGATCCACCGTTTGACTCGCGGATCCAGGCCGTATGGTTCGTTCGGCATGTAGTTGCTCGAATTTTCCTTTGCGTATTGGCCCGCAATCTTCAGAGTCTTCCACTTGGGAATGCCGGCCTGTTGCATGTACAGTCCAACATTGAAATTCGAGACATCGCGAAATTGGCGCAACTGCAAGTAGCCTGGAGCGTCGTCATCGGGACTCCAGAGCCTCTGATAATCGAACCGTCCTCCCTGGGCGAGGTCCTTGCGGCCCAACTCACGGACGTATGCCTCTGCTTCTAAGGGGTCCGTGAAGACTTTCCCCCAGAACTTCCTGCCCGTTTCCCGACCGGCCGCAGCAACCTCTCTAAGGTCCTCGACCGGCGACATCAGGAACTCCGTTTTCTGCTCTTCAAAGCTTGGCACGCTCTTACCGTTCGGTAGGACCACGCGCTTTCCTGGGTCTGTGCCCGAATTTGTCGTCGCGGCTTGCAACTTGGAACTGCCGAGAACCGACTTCGTTGGCGGCGCAGTCTCTTGGCCGGCCTTGGCTGGCTCTTGCTGCTGCGCTATTTCCGTATTGGCGTTCGCTTTGACCGGCTCGCCGCCCGAGACCCGGACGATGTTCGGATCGCCTTCGCCGCGCGGCAGCACGCCACCCACGACATCACCGACGAGCCCACGGATGTCCGCAATCGTCAGTGGCTTGCCTTCGACTGGCTCGAAGGCGCCTAGAAGCCTGTCGAGCTGCAGCCGTGTGGCCCGGGCCTCCTCGCCGTTTGGATCGACTTTGGCAGCCCGCAACCCCTCGCCCAGGAACAGGCGGCCGAGACGGTGGCGCTCGAAGGCCGGATCGGGTTTGCCTTCGGCGAGAGCCTGCTGGAGCTTGGTCAGGCGGTTGTACTCGATGTCGCCGAGCGACAGGCGGTGTTGCGTGAGATCGATCGCCGCAAAACTCTCCGGTTCGCTCACGGTCTGGTCGTCGAGCCTGTCGTAGAGGTCGCGATCCGTGACAACGCGACCGCCGTTCATGGCGGTCTTGTCGAGCGCCTGCATCTGCTCCGGCTCAATCCGTCGCGCATCTCTACCGGCATCGCCATCAGCGGCGCCCCGGGGTTCGCACCGAGCCAGTCGAGCGCGCTTGTCGCCGCGCGGCCCCGCGCCGCCTGCCACGCACGGTCGGCGCGCGCCTGCTCGATCCGCACCATCCTCGACACCTGCGACCGAACCTACGGCGAGGCGTCCGGCGGCGTCGCCTCGGCGGCACGCGCCTGGTAGTCGTCGGGGTCCGGGCGCCGCTCGACCGCCGCCTGCCGCTCCGGCTGGATCACGTCGCGCGCGTGGTCGAAAAGCTTCGCCGCGCGCTCGGGATCCTGGCCGAGGGCGGCCTCGACCGCCCCGGCATAGAGATCGCTCAGGCCGGTGCGCACCGCGGTGTCGGTCCGGCTCGCGTCCCAGCCTTTTCGTTCGCCCTGGTAGCGCAGCTCGCCCACCGCGGTGCGGCCCAGCGTGCGCAGATGCGCCGGGTCCTGCCAGGACAGCGCCGCGTCCTGCCTCAGGTACATCTCGTCGGCCTGCAAGCCCAGCGGATTGTCCTCCCCGAGGCCGTCGAACGGCCATGACTCCGCGGCCGGCGCTGCCGAGGGCGACTCTTCTATGCTGATGCTTGGCTTGTCGGTCTCCAGTGTGCGGGCTATTTTCCCGGTCGTGTCGGACGCTTTCCCGACGGGAAACGATGATGACGAGATGGTGGAAGCCGCTGGCCTACATATCGACGCCGCGCATGCGAGGCATCGGAGGATAGGCAGCACCATCGTCACTGCCACCGAGCAATCCCGACGGCGTCTCTCCTGTAAGAAGCAAGCCCTGAGTTCCTGGCGAACCGGACTTTGAATTTGCAAGCGGATCGTTTGAAAAGGCCTGAAAAAGTTCGGCCATTCCGGCCTAGTGAGCAGCGCGGCAGAACCTCGAACGGGTGACCTGCGAAAGGTGCGCTAACGGCGAGACCGGGCGTACCGATCTCGCGGGCCATCGAGCGTGGCGCTCAACACCTGCAGAGAGGAAGCGGCCTTTCGGCGGTCACCAGCGTGTTGCATGAGACGATCGCGTTTGCGGCGGAGCGGCTGATGGAGATCGAGGTCGGGGCGCTTAAACGTGCAGCCCATGGCGAGAAGAGCGCGGCCTGGCTAACTCAGCGCAATGGCTATCGCGACCGGGACTGGGAGACGCGAGCCGACACGGTCGAGCTGCGCATCTCGAAGCTGCATCGTGGAGGGGCGTCACGGGCGATTTCAGATACTCACGTCGGCCGGCGAGGACGGGACGTCCACATTCCTATTGGGGTTGGGGAAGGAAAGCGGACGTCCCGGTTACGCAACGCCGGCCGCGAAGGGAGGCAGGCGGCCGACGTACCTGCCGCTATAGGCCCGTTCGCCTGGGGAAGGTAAGTACAATCCAGGCGCGAGAATGCACACCTGATACACGCAAGTGCATACGGCCGGCCGAGCCGGAATCAGGCGCGGCCCGACTGCGGAGAGAAGGAAGCGAGGTCGAATTTGCCGCCGGGCAGGCCGCGGCCCAGCCGGTCGAGCGCGCGCTGCCACTTGGCGGCGAAGTCGGCGTCGAACACCAGCTCGGCGTCGCCGTCGACCACCAGCCAGGCATTGTCCTGCATCTCGCGGTCGAGCTGGCCGGGCGCCCAGCCGGAATGGCCGAGCGCCAGCCAGGCATTCTTGGGTCCGGTGCCCACGGCCATGTCCTTCAGGATCTCGAGCGAGGCGGTGAGCGCCATGCCACCCTCGATCAGCAGGGTCTCGTCGCGCTTGTAGTCGGCCGAGTGCAGCACCAGCCCGCGCGAGGTCTCGACCGGGCCGCCGAACAGGACCGGCCAGTCGGCGGCCGTCTTGGGCACCTCGATACCGAGCTGCTTGTAGACCTGACCGAGCGGCAGGTCGTCGACCTTGTTGTTCACGATGATTCCCAGAGCGCCGTCGTCATCGTGCTTGCAGATGAACACGACGCTCTTCTGGAAGCGCTCGTCCGGCATGGACGGCGCGGCGACCAGGAAGCGGCCAACCAATGTGGCGGCGGGAGAGCTAGACCCGGGCATGATCAATCATCTCCTAAATCCATGGGGATTGTCCGGTCTAAACGCAAGGGCTGGACCACATGACACCCCTTCCATGGACAAAAACCCCACCCCGGCCTAGGGTCCGCCGGTTCGTAAAGGCCGCGGTTGGGCGGCGTATTGGAGGAGCTAAAAATGGCGAAAGTCGGAGACAAAGTCCCCAGCGCCACGCTGCGCACGATGGGCCCGGAAGGCCCCAAGGCCGTCACCACGGAAGAACTTTTCGCGCCGGGCAAGAAGGTTGTCGCCTTCGCGCTGCCGGGTGCCTTCACCCCGACCTGCTCGGCCAAGCACGTTCCGGGCTTCGTGACCGAGTTCGACAAGCTGAAGGCCAAGGGCGTCGACACGATCGCCTGCATCTCGGTCAACGACGCCTTCGTGATGGGCGCCTGGGGCAAGGACCAGAAGGCCGATGACAAGGTCATGATGCTGGGCGACGGCAATGCCGAGTTCACCCAGGCGATGGGCCTGACGATGGACGGCTCGAAGTTCGGCCTCGGCACGCGCAGCCAGCGCTATGCCATGGTCGTCGAGGACGGCACCATCAAGCACTTGTTCGTCGAGAAGCCGGGCGCCTTCGAAGTGTCCACGGCCGAAAACGTGCTGAAGAATCTCTAGCGCCGCGCATTACGGCCGGCCAAGATACGGCGGAGCGCAGGCTCCGCCGTTTTCTTTTGGGGACTTGATGAACCCGACAGATCCGCAGCTCTTCAACGGCTTGTTCCAGGTCAACGGCGCCACGCGCCTCTACGGCACGATCGGCGATCCCATCCGCCAGCTGCGCATGACCGGCGTCATGCCGCAGGTCTTCGCCGCCACCGGCGTCAACGCCGTCTGGCTGCCGTTCGAGGGCGGCCCCGAGCTGCTGCCGCTGATGCTCGATGCACTGACCAAGATGCGCAACCTCGGCGGCTTCACCGTCACCATTCCGCACAAGACGACCATGCTCGACATGCTGAGCCGCGCCACGCCGCGCGCTTTGGCCGCCGGCAGCGTCAACCTGGTGCGCCGCGATCCCGACGGGGCCCTGGCGGGCGACAATGTCGATGGCGTCGGCTTCGTGCGCGGCCTCGAGGCGCAGGGCCATCGCGTGAAGGGCGCCAGCGTCTGGCTGGTCGGCCTGGGCGGCGCCGGCGGCGCCATCGCTGCGGCGCTCTGCGAAGCCGGGGTCGGCCGCCTGCTCGTCACCGAGATCCAGGAAGCCCGCGCCGGCAAGGCGATCGACCGGCTGCTCAATCATTATCCCGACGTGCCGGTCGCCGAGGTGCAGTCGCCGCCCAAGGGCATCCACATCGCGATCAATGCGACGCCGCTCGGCCTGCGTCCCGGCGATCCGCAATCCTTCGATCCGATGACGCTCGACGCCGACGTCATCGTGGCCGACGTGATCATGAGTCCCGTCGAGACGCCGCTGCTCAAACGCGCTCGCACCCACGGACGGCGCATCCACCATGGCCGCCACATGCTCGACCACCAGGTGCCGCTCTATCTCGACTGGTTCGGCATCGACGCCCGGGGCATCGACATCATCCGCCTGGTGCGTTCGATCGGCTGATCGCGGGCGCCGCGTCGGCAGGAATGGTCACCGTCGCGATCGCGGCAACGACGGAGGCTACGCCCGCCAGGATGAAGGTGGCCGACAGCGACGAGGTGATCACCATTCCGGCCAGGGCCGAGCCCAGGGGAAACCCCGAAAGATTGAGGCTCATCGAGATCGACATCACGCGGCCCAGTTGCCCGGGGTCGGTCCGGCGCTGACGCAGGGTCAGCAGCGCGACGTCGATCGGACCGGACACCAGGCCGGCCAGCATCAGGCCGATGGCCAGGCCGCCGAAGCCGAACTCCGCCGCCACCGGCCAGGCCGCCAGGGCCGTGACGATCATCCCGATGGCCATGACGTTTCTTTCCCGCCGCGCCGTCCGCAGATGACCCGCCAGAAGGGCGCCGACGCCACCGGCGAGGCCCATCCCTGCCCACAGCAGTCCCGTCAGGGAGCTGCCGTCCTCGATCGCATAGTGCTCGACCACGAAGACCGGGACCACGACATAGAGGGCGCCCCAGGTGATCTGATAGAGGGAATAGGAAATCGCCAGGCCGCGCAGGGTCGCTTGTTGCGCGACGATCTGGATCCCCTCGAGCGTCTGGCGCAGAAGCGACGTTCCCGCCTGGGCCAGTCCCGGCAAACGCCGGACGCCGAAGAAGCAGATCGCGGCACCGGCATAGAGCACGGCGATGCCCGACATCGCGGTTTCCGCGCCCCGCCAGGCGACGATCAGGCCCGCGGACAGCGGCCCGACGATGTCGACGACGGCCCAGATTGCGGTATCCACCGCATTGGCCCGGTCATGCGCATGGGCGGGGATCAGACGCGGCAGCAGCGTCCGCGTTCCCGCCGCGCCCAGCGGCATGGCGAGCGAGTAGCACACCACCAGGATCACGAGAACAAGCGGGCTGGCCCAGCCAAGGGCGCAGGCGATCCCGATGCCGCCGACAAAAACCGCGCTGGCGATCATGTCGATCCGGATCGCGACCGTCGGCCCGACACGGTCGAGCAGCGCGCCCGCGATGGGACTGAACAGCAAGCCGGGCGCCATGGCCGAGAAACTCAGCCATCCGGCCAGGGCCGGCGAGGAGAACTGGGCCAGCGCCAGCAGGACGAGCGTGAGAATGAACATGCGGCTGGCGAGGCGCGACAGAATGGTCGCCAGCATCAACATGGGCACGTCGGCAATGCGGAGCAGGTCGCGATATGAGGTCGTCTTTTCCATCGCGCGCTACCGGACCTTAAAGTGTGACGCCGCCGTTCACGTGCACCGTCTGGCCGGTGATGTAGCTGGCGGCCGGCGAGCACAGGAAGGCGATCAGGGCTGCCACTTCGGCAGGCTTGCCGTAGCGGCCCATCGGGATCGACTGGGTCACCTTCTCCATGCCGGCGCGCGGCACGGCGGCGTGCGCGTCGGGATCCTTCTCGATGAAGCCCGGTGCGACGCAGTTCACCGTGGCGCCCGAACCGGCGATATCGACAGCAAAGGCCTTGGCGAAGGCCTCGACGCCGGCCTTGGCCGCGGCCGAGGCGGGAAAGGTCATGAGGCCGCGGGCGAAGGCATGGGCCACGAAGGACGAGACGCCGACCAGGCGACCGGCCGCCCCGGCCTTGATCAGCCACGGCTTGGCCGCCGTCGCCAGTTCGAAGAAGGCCGCCGTCATAGCGTTCTGGCTGGCATCCCAGGCCGCGCGGTCGAGCTCGCCGACCGGGGTGCGGTTGGCGAAGCCTGCGTTGCTCACGATGACGTCGAGATGGCCAAACGCTTTGGTGGTCTCGTCGACGAGGCGCGCAGCAGTCCCGGTCTCGGCGAGATCGCCTTCGAGGATCAGCGTCTGCGCGCCAGCGCCGGCGGCGAAACCCGCCACCCGTTCGAGGCCGGCACGGTTGCGGCGCGCATGCAGGGCCAGCGCCGTATCGGGCGCGGCCAGAGCGCGGGCGGTTGCGGCGCCGATGCCCGAGGAGGCACCGGTGATGAGGATCACGCGGGACGGAGAAGCCATGACGACAGGAGTAGAATCCCGCACGCCTAGCGGCAAGCCTCGCGCACGGCGGGTGCCAGCAGGCCGGCAAAGCGGCGCGCACCCGCGGCGGAGAAATGTCCGTCGTCGACGAAGTCGGCTGGACCGAACGCATCGTCCGGCAGCGCGACATAGGCATCGCCGAGCGCCTGTGCCGTGCGTTCCAGCAGCGCGTTGGACTGCTGCAGCAGCTGCCAGAGATCGCGGTCGCGCACCCGCGGCAGCCAGCCGTAGAGACCGTCGCCCTTCAGCCGGTCGCGATTGACGACCTGCCCGACCCAGATCGTCGGCGTGCCACGCGCCCTGTTGAGGGCGGAGATCGTGCGGACGTTGCGCTCGAAGATCGCCGCCGCCGCCGGATCGGGCCCGCTGGCCGGCGGCAAGGCATAGGGGTCCTTGGCGTAGCGCACCGTGTCGACCTCGGCGGCAACGAGACGGGCCAGCACCGTGAGCAGCGGCGAGATCGTCACGTTGGAACCGCCGATGCGCCGCACCTTCAGCGAATCGACCTGGCTCGGCATGTGGAAGTCGGCATAGCCGGCATCGAGATCGGGGATGTGCGCGTTGCGCAGATCGTTCCAGCCCACGAAGTAGACCGCGCAACGCGGCGCCTTGCCGAATTTCTCGGGATAGAAGGCCGTCTGCAGCACATGCTCGGCCGTCGTGTAGCCCGGCACGCCATGATTGACGACGACCAGCCGATCATCGCGCAGCAGCGCGTCCAGTCGCTCGGGCCAGGTATCGCCCTCGCCGTTGCCGATATCGTAGGTCGCCGAGCCGCCGAAGGTAGCCACGACGCCGCTGTCGGCCAGACGCGCCGGATCGGGATCGCGGCCGCGCGTGCCCTGGGTGGAGTGGCGAATGGCGAGACCGGTCGCACTGGTGAAGACAAGCCCCGGCACAGGCACCGCCTGCAACAGCGGATGCCATTGGAAGCGCGCGAGTTCGGCGACGACGGAGGGCAGCAATGACGGCGATCCGGCCGATGCCAAGGCCCACGATCCCAGCCCCCAGCCGAACTCGATACAGGCCAGGATCAGCAGAGTCACCGAAAGACGCGGCCAGCGCGCGACCACGACCGCCAACGCGAGCAACGCCGCGAGGTAGAGGAAATAGTCGGTGCGTGGCCCCGCAAGCTTCAGCTCATCGATCCGGAACAGCCAGATCGCAGTGCCGGCGACGGCGAGGATTCCCACGAAGCCGACGACGCGAAGGAATCTCGACACGTCAGCCGCCCTTGTACGTGCCCACCGACGGATCGAGGAACTGGTTGTTCGCCGCCCGGATCTTCGCCGCGGCATCGTCGTAGAGGAACGGCAGGAAGGCGTAGCGCCGGCCGCGCGACACCGGCGAAACCGCGTGCATCAGCGAGCAGGAGAAGACCACGGCGCCACCGACCGGCGGCTTGAAGCCGCGCGGGCTGTATTCCGGGAAGCTCACCTCGCCGCCCTCGAAATCGTCGTTGAGATTGATCGAGATCGCGAAGCGCCGATGCGCCGTGCCCTTGGTCGTGTTGTCGCGATGCGCCGCGAAGTGACCGCCATCCTCTTCCGTGTAGCAGCCGACGAGATAGCGCTCGATGCGGGTGGCATCGAAGAAATACAGGCGGGCGATTTCCGGCACGATGCGCCGCTTGATGCGCTGCTGCACCGCCAGGATGACCTTCTCGTCCTCGACGATGTGGTCGCGGCGGCGCTTGCGCGCGGGATCGGCCAGCTCGACGGTCTTGCCGCCGACCTCGCTCATGAACCCGGTGTCGCGTCCGCCCTCCGCTTCGTGCAGGGCGATGAGGCTGCGGCAGAAGGCAGGTTCGAAGACGTTGGGCAGCAGCAGCACCGGCGCCTGCAGGGCTTGGCCGGCATGCAGGTGCGGCGGCGGCAGCGCATCGAGACAGGCAATCAGCTCGGCGGCATCCGCGCCGCCCGGCTTGAAGGGAATGATCTGGAGCACGCGCAGGGTCGGATCGAGCACAACCCAGAACTGCCGCACGTCGACGGTCGCCCCGGCCGCAGCCTCGCGCGGCACGGCGCCATAGGCCCTGCAGACGCTCGCGTCGAAATCCAGGAAGTAGCGCACGCCCGGCAGGCTCTGCTCGACTCGGCCGGCGTCCCTGTCCTTCGGATCGGCGGTGATGCCGAAGAAGCACATCCGCTCGTCGTCGAACCGGTGCCGGTTCGCGGCCACGGTCTGCAGCGCCGCGGCGCCGCCCGGCGTGCTGCCCGATACGAAGAAGCAGAGCACGACATAGCGGCCCGCCACCGTGTCGAAGATGTAGTTCGGATTGCCGGCCGTCGCGGCCCGGAACCGCGGCGCGGGATCGCCGCGCATCAAGTTGACGAAGCTATTTTCCATCGATCGGCGCCCTACGGCGGGGCGCTGGTTTGCCCCTAACTTCCATTAGATTATATTTTAATCGCTCTGATAGGGATCGTTACGATGCCGACAGACACAAAGGTTTTGACCGCTCATGTCCCGGTTGCGCTGGAGAAGAGAGTCGAGGCGGCGGCGTCACGTCTCGAATGCTCGCGCGGCTGGGTGATGAAGCAGGCACTCGCCGCCTGGGTCGATCAGGAGGAGGAGCGTCACCGGATGACGCTCGAAGCCCTGGAGGACGTAGACGCCGGGCGTGTGATCGACCATCAAGCCGTGCAGGCTTGGGCGGATAGCCTTGGCACCGACAAGCCGCTACCGCCGCCCTCTGAATGAAGATCAAGAGGACCGGAAAGGCACCCTCTGATCTCAAGCGGCTGCACGGGCATCCGCGGCCTGTTGCTCCCGACGCGGCAGCGCATGTCGTGCAGCAGCTTGCCCGCGCACCGGATCGCCTGCTCGACTATCCCCGGATCGGCGAGAAACTGGAAGCCTACGAACGCGAGGTTCGGCGGATCATCGTCGGCAATTACGAGCTGCGCTACGAGATCGCGGATGCGACGATCTTCATCCTGTGTCTAACGCGTGGTCTGGTCTGACTTTCGCACCTCCCATCGTGGCCGGCACCGCCAGCAGCCGCGCGCCGCGCTCACGCCGCCATGCGCAGGACCGGGATCGTCACGCGATCCGGCCGGCAGTAGGACTCGCGCTGAGACAGAACCGGCGGCGGTGACAGGGGTCGCGGCCAAACCGGAGATCGCCATGGCTCGCCGCAGCCCGAACAGTCACGAGATCAAGACACGTGCCTTTCCTTTCGTCGCGCGTCTCCGTCGCGAGGATCCGCTAATGCCGGCCGACGTGGCGGAATGGCACACTGCAGCCGACAGCATCGCCGGCGGCGACGACCGCTGGTACTCCCGCGCCGGCTGGAAGCAAGACTACGACTGCTTGCTGATCGGCTTCGCCACTCAGATCCAGGCCGACGAGATGCAACGATGGATCGCCGAATCGGGCATCGAGACCCGGCCGGCTCCGCCCCGCTACGACGGCCCGCAGCTCACGGTCGCCGGCGACAAGCCGTCCTGATGGTCGGTCCCTGGAAGCACCGGCCCGGCACCCTGCGGGCGTTGCTGACGATCCTGCAGGGGCCGTGGCACGTCATCTGCCGGCCGTGCAACCGGTACGCGCCGATGGAGGTCGCGCGCGAGGATCTTGACCGACCCTACGAGCCCTGCCCCTTCCGTTGCTCGAGCTGCGGGGCGCGGGCGGAAATCGTCACGGATGTGCCTGCAGGCTTATCGCTGACGCCGATCGCCGCCAAGCCGCCGATGCCGAAACCGCCCGAGAAAGACTCGCCGCCGCTGGGGACGTGGCACACGCCGTCGTTCCAGGAGAATCTCACGGTTAGGTGACGGATCGCCCCGGCCACCTAGCCGTTGAGCACACATGACCGCCCCCGATCCAAAGATCCAAGCATTGCTCGAAGACATGGCCGACACCCTCGACCTCGAGCTCACTGCCATTAACCATGACGCGACGCCCTACCTCATCCTGGTCATGGCTCAGAGTGGCCCGCACATCTGTGGCTTCGTGACCCCGGAAGAGATGGAAGCTGTGGCACAGCTGCTCAGCGCGATGGCTACCGAGGCGCGGAAGATGAGACCGCTCCGCTTACCACGGTGAGCTCGGTCGATCGTCATCGAGGTGGGTCGGCACGGCCCGTCACGAGCGAGACTATTACGGTAGCGACTAGAGACGGCGGTCGCCCTTGTCGCCCTGTCCCGGCTTGGCGACCTTCTTCGCCTTCTGGCGACGGTCGGACGCCAGCGACTTGCTGACATCGACCACTTCCTTGAAGGACGTGCCGCGCGCGGTGCGGCGGACGAAGAGCTTGTTGGTGCCGGTATCGATCAGTTCACGCTTGGCTGCGGACTTGTGGGCGGCCTTCTTCTTGGCCACCTTCTTCGCGACCTTTCGCTTCACCGTCTTCTTTGCAACTTTCTTCTTCGCGGCCATGCGGTTACTCCGTTGAGATGAGCCGCAACGTTCACGCGCTCGGCAAGTTCCAGACGACTAGCCGGTCCCCACCGTGGCACGCCGTCCTTCTACGACGGCGCCAAAATGGAAACAGGCCCTGCCGCAGGATGCGGAGACGGGCCCAGCCGGGGGAGTTTTTATACCGGCGGGGCCCGCTCCTCGACCGAAGCATGGGAGTGCGGTGGTCGATGGCAGTGAATGAACGCAAGGGATAAAGAGTTGCCGCAGTGCAGCAAAAAACTTCGCTCGAATGTGCCGCTGCAGAGCGGCGTCGAAGTCGGCAGGTCGGATGTCGACGGTGACCTTGATCGCGCTTTCGCTGGCGTCGGCTGTCCCGGGTGACCGCAACGGTGAAACGCCCGGTCCCCGCGTGCGTTGCCCCGCATGAGCCACATCACGGATATTCAGGCCATCCTCAGCGACGTCGACACCATGCTGCGCGAGCGGTTGGCGGCGATCGGCTTAAAGATCCCCCACATTATGCTGGCGATCGCGCCAAGTGGTGCGGGCGTGGTGCGCAGCAATGTGGGACCTGAAGGGATTGCCGACATGGCCCAGCTGCTGGCCGGCATCGCTGTCGAGGCGGCAGCGCAGCGACCCGATAACGAACCGCTGAATTGAGACGAGGCTGTCCACCACCTGGCTCGTCCCGCCTAGCGTGGGAGGCGCGTCGGCAATTGCAATGACTCGCCTTGAGAAGGCTCCGGCCCACGCGGGGCCTAACCGATCGCCATGAGTGCGCATGGCGAGCGGCTACTACAACCATTCTCACAGCCAACGAATGTGTCCGTGCTGTACCGAACGCGGAGAGATACATTGTCCGAGTTCGGCCAATCGCCTCAGTGCGCTAAGGGGCGGTATTACTTCGCGTCGACGGCAGGCAGGCGAGTCCCCGGGGGAAACTACGGCGGACCCGCCTCGCCTCCGTCGCCCCAACGGCTGGGAAGCACCGCAAGTTGACGTCCAGATAAACGTCGCGCCAGGCCGAAGCGCCATACCACTGGAGTGGTAACGGTCACCGATTCGACCTCTCGGGCGCCCCATCACGTCACGCGCCGCCGGCCGGCATCGGTCAGACAGACACTGTGTACGGCTTCCTCTGCCCAACCCTTTTTAACGGCAAACGCCGCAGCCTGATCGGCGACGGCCTTACCGGGCCTTGGCGCGATGCCGATGCCTTCCGCGACGCCTTCAACGCCCTGCGCACGACCTTGGGCGAACGGTATCCCTCCTTCGCGACCCCTACTACGTCGTCGTCATGGAGGAGGATCCGCCACGGCTGCCGACCGAGCTGTTGACGATGCGCGCGATGCAACACACCTGCATCACCCTGATGCACGATGCCCGAATCCCGCGCGATCTGATGCCCTCGATCAGTGGACACGAACCGACGACGAAGAAAACGAGGGCAGAGTCTAACGCGCTTCGGGCGTTAGACGCAGACGTTAGACATCGCGCCCGGTCTGTTCCGGGTTACGCACAGGCCGGCACCAGCGTCGAAACGCTGGCCCGCTTGCGCCGGAGGCTGAGGAGAAATGGCGCGCCCGGAAGGAGTCGAACCTCCAGCCTTCTGATTCGTAGTCAGATGCTCTATCCAGTTGAGCTACGGGCGCACGGCCGAGTCCCGAGGGGCCCGGCGAAGAGGGGCGCACCCTAATGAAACTGCCCCGGCGATGCAAGCCGAGTCGGCACGACATTCGGGGCTGCGACCGGGCGCCGCCGCACGTCCAAAACACCGCGGAAAAATCCCCTCAAGTGCTTCAATTGCCTTGGAAATCGCCCTTGTTGGTTTTGCTTGCTTTCAGATAGCATGACTGCCATCTGGATTTGGGGACGCGTGCCCCGGCTCGGCACAGCCTGAAATCGGGCGCCGGATCGGAGTACCTGATGATGCTACCGGGGCAGGTTCGAGACCAAAGATGGCGCCAAGAGTTCCAGGATCTGCGCTTCTCTTGGCGACGATCGTCCTGAGCGGATGCGCGGAGAACAACGTCTTCGCTCCCGCGGCCAGCCCGCCGCCGTCGACGTCCAATCCAGCCATCACCCAGACCGGCACGCAGACGGTCCGCACGACCATCCAGCAGCTCCGCAGCGACCAAGCCGCGCTCAACAACGGAATCGCCGCCCAGCAGGCCCAGTTCAACGCGACGAAGGGGCAGATCGCGGGCGACACCCAGGCCTATTCCGGTCTGGTGAGCGGCATCACCTCGCGCCTGCAGGCCGGCACGACACCGGGCAACCCCAATCTCGTGAACCAGTGGAATGCCGCACAGGGCAGGCTCGACGCCGTGACCCTGGGCACCGGCTCCCTGAATTCGCTGGCCAGCCAGGTGACCACCCAGGCCTCGGTGGCGGGCTACCTGCTCGAGAACGTGCGACTGACCCTCAGGGTGGGCGGCGCGACCGACGAAGACCATCGCAGCCTGCGCGCCATCGAGAGCGAGACAGGGCGCTCGATGCAGCAGATCGACAGGCTGATCGCCGATCTCAACGCCGAGATCGCCCGCGAAAACACGTTCCTGGGCCGCGAGCGCGCCAACCTGGCCACCCTGTCCTACAACGTGAACATCGGCCGCCTGGGTGCGCCGGTCAGTGGAGCAGCCGGTGCCGTCACGCCGCAGCCGACCCGGCGGCCCGTCCCGCTTCAGTAGCCTCGCGCTTGGGCGTAGAATGACGCCCATGGTCCTTCGCTTCTTCACCCTTCTCGGCGCGATGCTCGCCCTGGCGCTGCCGGCGCACGCACAGGTGTCGGAATCGGACCAGACCGCCATCCGCGAAGTGATCGAGCGCCAGGTCGAAGCCTTCCGTCGCGACGATGGCACCGCCGCGTTCGGTTACGCCTCGCCCAACATCCAGGGCATGTTCGGCACCGCCGAGACCTTCATGGACATGGTGCGGCAGGGCTATCGCGCGGTGTATCGGCCGCGCACCTTCGAGTTCCGCGAGATCGTCACCCTGAACGGCATGGTGACGCAGAAGGTCCATGTGATCGGCCCCGACGGCCGGCCGGTCACCGCCTTCTATCCGATGACGCAGCTGCCCGACGGAAGCTGGCGCATCGAAGGCTGCTACCTGCAGGCGCTTGAAGAACACCAGGCCTGATCGCTCCCCCTTCATGTCTCGCGTTTCGCCCAAGGTGCTGGCGCTGCTCGGCACCCTTACCCTCATGTGGGGCACCAACTGGCCGCTGTTCCGCATCGCGCTCGGCGAACTACCGGTCTGGACCTTTCGCACGCTCGTACTTCTGGCAGGCATCACCGTCCTGACGGCGATCCTGCTGGTGCGCCGCGACAACTTCGCCGTCCCCCGGGACAAGTGGCCGGCGCTCCTGTTCGCTTCGATCATGAATATCGGCGTCTGGAACATCGCGACGTCGCTGGCCGTGCTCTACATCCCCTCCGGCCACGCCTCGGTGCTGGCCTACACGATGCCGCTCTGGGTCGCGGTGCTGGGTTTCGTCGTGTTCGGCCAACGGCTCACGGGCCGGCTGCTCGTGGCCCTCGCCATCGGCGCCGCCGCCGTCGCCGCCCTGATGATCCCCAACTTCCAGAGCTATGCCACGGCACCGCTCGGCCTGTTCTGGGGGCTGCTTGCAGGCTTCTGCTGGGCGGTCGGCACCTTCGTCGTGAAGCGCACGAGCTGGCCCGGCATGGGCCTGTCGCTCACCTTCTGGCAACTCGTGCTGATGCTGCCGCCGATCGCCCTGGGCGCGCTGATCTTCGACGGGCTGCCGACGCACATGCCATCGCCCGAGGTGCTGGCCGCCACGATCTATACCGGGGCCATCCCGATGGCGATCGGCACCATCATCTGGTTCACCCTCGTGAAGCTGCTGCCGGCCCAGGTCGCGGCACTCTCTTCCATCGCCATTCCGATCGTGGCGATCGTGAGCGGCATCCTGATCCTGCAAGAGCCTCTGTCGACTTTGCAGGCGGTCGCCATCGCTTCGACGGCAGTCTCCCTCTGGCTCGCCCTGGTGCCGGGCCGACAACGGTAGTTGCCTCCCGCGCCCACAATTCCCACATTGGGGTGGGTATTGGAGGCCCGGCGTATGACGAGAGGCGATCCCCGAGACTGGATGTGGTCGGAAGCGCTGCAGATGCTGGCGCAGGCCGAGCGGCTGCATCAGCAGGTTTTCAAGCCGCAGACGGCCGGTCGCTTGCGTGCGAACTGGGAGCCGCCAGTCGACGTGCTCGAGACCGACCACGAGGTGCTGATCCTCGCGGCGCTGCCCGGTGTCGATGTGCAGAAGGTCGAGGCCGTGATCGAGAGCGGTACGCTCATCCTGTCCGGTGAACGCACCGTTCCGGCCGAACTGCGCACCGCGAAGATCCATCGCCTGGAACTGCCGCAGGGCCGCTTCGAGCGGCGCATCAGCCTGCCGCCCGGCCTCTATGGCGATGTACGCCGGTTCGAGGTGAACGGTTGCCTCGCCGTGACCCTGGCCAAGGCCGGCACGCGGAGGCAGCCATGAGTCCGCAGGATGAAGCAGGTCAGCCGATGACCATGAAGCCCGAAACGCAGCCGAAGCCCGACGCGAAGCCCTTGCCGTCCGACGCGATGATCGTCGTGCCGGTGCGCGACCTCGTGCTGTTCCCCGAGATGGTGTTCCCGGTCAGCGTCGGCCGTCCCTCGTCGATCGCCGCCATCCAGCAGGCCGTGCGCGAGCAGCGCCAGATCCTGCTGGTGCTGCAGCGCGACCCCGCGAAGGACGAGCTGGTGCCCGCCGACCTCCACGAAGTCGGCACGGTCGTGAACATCCTGCGCTACGTCACGACGCCCGACGGCAACCATCACATCGTCTGCCAGGGCGTGCAGCGTTTCCGCATCATCGACTTCGTCGAAGGACATCCGTTCCTGCTGGCGCGCGGCCTGCACCTGGCCGAGCCGACCACGACGGGTCCGGAGATCGAGGCGCGCTTCAACGTGCTGAAGCAGCAGATCCGCGACACGCTCGACCTGCTGCCGCAGGTGCCACAGGAGCTGCGCCAGACCGTCGAGAACACGACGGCCGCCGGCGCATTGGCCGACCTCGCGGCGTCGTATCTCGATTCCAAGCCGGCCGAGAAGCAGGAGGTGCTGGAGGCGCTCGACCTCGTGCCGCGTCTCGACAAGGTGAGCGGGCTTCTCACCAAGCGGCTGGAAGTGCTGCGCATCACCAGCGAGATCGGCAGCAAGACCAAGAACTCGCTCGACGCGCGCCAGCGCGAGATGGTGCTGCGCGAGCAGATGGCCGCCATCCAGCGCGAGCTGGGCGAGGACGATTCGAACAAGCAGGCGATCGCCGATCTCGACAAGGCGATCACCGAGGCAAAGATGCCGCCGGAGGCCGAGACCGCCGCGCGCAAGGAACTGCGCCGCCTGCAGCGCACGCCCGAGGCGTCGGCCGAGCACGGCATGATCCGCACCTATCTCGACACGCTGGTCGAGCTGCCCTGGGCCCTGCCCGAGACGCAGCCGATCGACATCGCCGAGGCGCGGCGGGTGCTCGATGCCGATCATTTCGGCCTGGAGAAGATCAAGAAGCGCATCGTCGAATATCTCGCCGTGCGCAAGCTGGCGCCCGGTGGCAAGGCGCCGATCCTGTGCTTCGCCGGACCGCCGGGCGTAGGCAAGACCTCGCTCGGCCAGTCGATCGCCAGGGCGATGGGCCGCAAGTTCGCGCGCGTGAGCCTGGGCGGCGTGCATGACGAGGCCGAGATCCGCGGCCATCGGCGGACCTACATTGGCGCATTGCCCGGCACGATCATCCAGGCGATCCGCAAGGCGGGCTCGCGCGACTGCGTGATGATGCTCGACGAGATCGACAAGATGGGCAGCGGCGTGCACGGCGATCCGTCGGCGGCGATGCTCGAAGTGCTCGACCCCGAGCAGAACGGCACGTTCCGCGACAATTATCTCGACGTGCCGTTCGACCTGAGCCGTGTCGTGTTCATCGCCACGGCCAACATGCTCGACACGATCCCGGGCCCGCTGCGCGACCGCATGGAGATCATCCAGCTCACCGGCTACACGGCCGGCGAGAAGCTGCAGATCGCCAAGCGCTACCTCGTGCGCCGCCAGCTCGAGGCCAATGGCCTCACGGCCGAGCAGGCCGGTATCGACGATGCAGCGCTGAAGCTCATGATCGAAGGGTACACGCGCGAGGCCGGCGTCCGCTGGCTCGAACGCGAGATCGGTCGCGCGCTGCGCCATGTCGCGGTGCAGGTGGCCGAAGGCTCGGCGACCAAGGTGCAGATCGGCACCGCCGACATCGAGGAACTGCTGGGACCGGTCCGCTTCGAGAACGAGGCGGCCATGCGCACCAGCGTGCCCGGTGTGGCGACCGGCCTCGCCTGGACGCCGGTGGGCGGTGACATCCTGTTCATCGAGGCGACTCGCTCGCCCGGCAACGGCCGGCTGATCCTCACCGGCCAGCTCGGCGACGTAATGAAGGAGAGCGCGCAGGCGGCGCTGAGCGTCATCAAGAACAAGGCGAAGTCGATCGGCATCGACGCGACCCTGTTCGAGAAGAACGACATCCACGTCCACGTGCCGGCCGGGGCGACGCCCAAGGACGGGCCGAGCGCCGGTGTCGCGATGTTCATGGCGCTCGCCTCGCTGATGACCGGCCGCACCATCCGCAGCGACACCGCGATGACGGGCGAGATCAGCCTGCGTGGCCTGGTGCTGCCGGTCGGCGGCATCAAGGAGAAGGTCGTGGCCGCCGCGGCGGCGGGCATCACCCGCGTCATGCTGCCGGCCCGCAACAAGCGTGACTACGACGACATCCCGGAAGAGGTGCGCAACACGCTCGAGTTCATCTGGCTCGAGAAGGTCGACGACGCCGTTGCGCAAGCCCTGACTCCGGATGCGCCGGACGAGAGCAACGAGGGGTAGACCTCACTGTCGTCCTGAGCGCCAGCGAAGGACCTGACCGAGCGACCAGAGTACTGCGTTGCTTGCGCCAGATCCTTCGCTTCGCTCAGGATGACAGAGTCAAGAAATCCGCAGCGACAGCGGCGAGATCTCGTCGCCGGGGCGGTTGGCGTAGTCGAGCTTGATCGAGTCGCGCAGCATGCGGGCCTGCGCCTCGGCCACGCGCTCCATGGCGGCGACCGGATCGAGATGCACGGGATCGCCATCCTTCAGCACCACCTCGCCATCGACCAGCACTGTGCGCACCGCGCGGTCGGCGGCGTGGAAGACGAAGGAGCGCAGCGGGTCCCGCGCCGGCTGCATCAGCGGATGGTTGAGGTCGACCAGCACGATGTCGGCCGCCATGCCGGGTGCCAGCGCGCCGATATCGTCGCGGCCGAGCGCCGCCGCACCGCCGAAGGTCGCGGCCTCGAAGGCGCCGGCGGTGTCGAGGCTGCGAATGTCCTCGCTCATCAGGCGGCCGGCGACGATCGCGAGCCGCATCTCCTCGATCAGATTGTGCGGCGCGCAGTCGGTGCCGAGCCCGACATTGACGCCGCGCGCGCGATAGCGGCCGACATGATCCATGGCGAGGCCGTAGCGCGCGAAGGGCTGCGGGCAATGCGCCACGGAGGCGCCGGCCTCGGCGATCAGGTCGAGGTCCTTGCGCGTGTGCCAGTTTATCTGCGGATGGTCGTCGAGCAGGATGCAGTGCGCCATGATCGTATCCGACTTCATCAGCCCGTTCTCCGCCGCCCACTGGATCGGCGTCATGTTGTGGCGGCGGATCATCTCGCGCACCTCGACGACCGACTGGCCGATATGGGTCGAGAAGCGGCGGCCCGACTCGTCGGCATGCTTGCGGCCGGCAGCGAACAGTTCCGGCGTCACCGTGTCGATCTGCGCCGGGAAGACCACGGCATCGAGACGCCCTGAATTGTGCGCCTCGGCCTCGTCCATGACCCGCTTGGCCTTCTCGAATTGCGCGAGGCCGGCCGCCTCGTCCCATTTCCAGGTCACGGTCTGCGGCGCGGCCATGCCCCAGCGCGCCGACGCGAAAGTGGGCGCCGCGTAGAAGCGCATGCCACTCAGCGCCATCGTCTCCAGCCAGCCGTCGAACGGCACGGTCACGTCGCAGGCGGTCGTGGTGCCGGCACGCAGCATTTCGGAATAGGCCATCGTCGCGGCACCCTGGCGGCCGTCGTCGCCGAGGCGAAAAGCCTGCAGCCGCTCCATCAGCCCGGTCATCTGCTGTTCGGGGACGCCATGATCCTCGCGCACGCCGCGATAGCCGGGCTCGGTCGAGGGATGGGAATGAATGTTGATCAGGCCCGGCAGGGCCAGCATCCCGCTGCCGTCGATCACGGTCTCGCCTGGTCCCGACGGCCGAGTGCCGGCCGGCATGATCTCGACGATGCGCCCGTCCTTCAGGTGCAGGTCGACGTCGCGGCGATAGACATGCCGATTCTCGGCGCCGTCCCGGGCCACGGCCCAGGAAACGTTTCGGATCGAATCGGGCCGGGTACTCATGATTTTGCGCTCCTGCGAGGCATGCCTGTTGCATAGGCACCGCAACGGGACGATAGAATCGGGAAAACGAGAGAACAAGGAGGCAGGTGATGCGGAAGATGAAATGGTTGGCGCTCGCCGCGGCAACGACGGCGCTGTTTTCGGTCGGGGCCGAAGCGCAGACCTTGAAGGTCGTGATGCATTCGGACGTGAAGATCGTCGATCCGATCTGGACCACCGCCTATATCGTCCGCAATCACGGCTACATGGTCTACGACACGCTGCTGGCGGTCGACGAGAAGCTCGACGTCAAGCCGCAGATGCTCGAGGGCTGGAAGGTGAGCGATGACAAGCTCACCTACACCTTCACCCTGCGCGACGGGCTGAAGTTCCACGACGGTGCGCCGGTGACGGCCGAGGACTGCATCGCCTCGATCAAGCGCTGGGCCTCGCGCGATGCGATGGGCCAGAAGCTGATGAGCTTCACCAAGGGCCTGGCTGCGGTCGACGACAAGACCTTCACGCTCACCCTCAACGAGCCCTACGGCCTGGTCATCGAATCGCTCGGCAAGCCCTCGTCCAACGTGCCCTTCATCATGCCGAAGAGGGTCGCCGAGACGCCGGGCAACACCCAGATCAAGGAATTCATCGGCTCGGGCCCGTTCGTGTTCCGCGCCGACCTGTGGCGGCCGGGCGAGAAGGCCGTCTACGACAAGTTCAAGGACTACAAGCCGCGCGCCGAGCCGCCCTCGGCCCTGTCCGGCGGCAAGACCGTCTATGTCGACAGGGTCGAATGGGTGAACATCCCCGATCCGCAGACCGCCGCCAACGCGCTGATGACCGGCGAGATCGACATCCTCGAACAGCCGCTGATCGAGATGCTGCCGCTGATCGAGAAAGACAAGAACATCGAGGTGAAGGACCTCAATCCGCTGGGCAGCCAGTACAGCCTGCGCTTCAACGTGCTGCACAAGCCGTTCGACAACGCCAAGATCCGCCAGGCCGCCCTCTATGCGCTGAACCAGAAGGACTTCCTGCTGGCCGCCATCAACGATCCGAAATACTTCAAGGAGTGCAAGGCGCTCTTCATCTGCGGCACGCCCTATGCGACCAACGCGGGCTTCGAGGACAAGTTGGAATCCAACTTCGCCAAGTCGAAGGAGATCCTGAAGCAGGAAGGCTATGACGGCACGCCGGTCGTGCTGCTGTTCGCGACCGACACCAACACCGGCCGCCTGACGCCGATCGCCAAGTCCCTGCTGGAGCGCGGCGGCTTCGTCGTCGACATGCAGGCGATGGATTGGCAGACCGTGCTGTCGCGCCGCTCGCGCAAGGAGCCCCTGAATGCCGGCGGCTGGAGCGGCTTCATGACCTCCTGGGTGTCGGCCGACCTGCTCGACCCGATCGTCTCGGCCTTCGTCGGCGCCGCCTGCGACAAGGCCGCCATCGGCTGGCCCTGCGATGCCAGGATCGAGGAACTGCGCGACGCTTTCGCCAAGACGACCGATCCGGCCAAGCGCAAGGAACTGGCGACCGCCGTCCAGGTGCGCGAGTCGGAGTATCCGACCATGGCGCAACTCGGCCAGTTCAACATCCCGATGGCGATCCGCAAGACCATCACCGGCAGCCTGTCCTCACCGGCCCCGGTTTTCTGGAACGTGAAGAAAGCGCAGTGATCCGACACGCGGTGAGCGCAACGGAGCGCGCCACTCCAGTGGCGCTCAAGCTTTGTCGATGAGGAAGCTATGAGCGCAACTGGAGTGGCGCGCTCCAATGATCAGCCGAGCTCCAGGCTGGTCACGCCGAACAGGCCGGCATAATCGACCTCGGGATCCGCGCCCGTATACATGCGCGCGGTCTCGAACGAAGGTTTGAGACCGATCTGTTTGGCAAGCCTCACCGCCTGCTTGTTGCGGTCGGGTACATCGATCGCGACGGCGGTCGCACCGAGATCGGCGGCGAGAGAGCCCACCAGCGCGGAAGCGATCTCCGGCGTCGCGCCATAGAGCGGCCCGACCCTCGAGGCGGCCGCACAGGCCCGCATCACGGCAAAGCCCGCGATCTCACCGTCACGCAGTGCGACCAGCGACGCCCTTTCCGGCAGCGAGATCCAGGACGCGAGGAAAGAATCCCGCGCCTCGGGAAAGAAGCGACGATCGTAGGCGGCCAACCGGTCGAAGCCGATGCTGCGCGCATCGACCAAGGTAACCCCGGCCGGCGGCTTGGGCGACGGCGCTGCGCCTTCGTGACGGATGTTGTTCCAAGCGAGCCGGAAGCCCGACTTCTTGTAGTTACCCTGCTGCGCCACGACGCCGTCGAGCCCGACATTGCGTCCCTCGAGCCGCGCCATACCCGCGCGCCACACCTGGATTCCGTAGCCCTTCCCGCGCACCGGCAGCCGGGCGATGTAGAAGCCCAGGAAGCCGAAGCCCGCGCCGTACTTCACGACCGAGATGCAGAGCTGCGGCTCGCCGTCGAGACGACCGATCAGGAAAGCCGATGGATCGGCGGCGAAGAAGGCATGGGCATCGGTGTTGCCGGGATTCCAGCCTTCGTCGTTGGCCCAGGCGGCCATGCGCTGAACGTCGTCGGCGCTGCCGACCGTGATCTCGAAGCTCATGGGCGCGGAGCTTACTCCGCCGCCTTGGCCGTCGCTGCGAAAAAACGGTTCTCCGGCCGCGGCAAGCCGAGATTCTCACGCAAGGTCGTGCCCTCATACTCTGTGCGGAAGAGACCGCGGCGCTGCAGCTCGGGCACGACCTTGTCGACGAAGTCGTCGAGCCCGCCCGGCAGGTAGGGGAACATGACGTTGAAACCGTCGCAGGCTTCCGTCAGCAGCCACTCCTCCATCTGGTCGGCGATCATCGCGGGCGTGCCCAACATGCCGAGCCCGCCATAGCCGCCGAGGCGACCGGCGATCTGGCGCACGGTCAGGTTCTCGCGCTTGCCCAGCTCGATCACGCGGTCGCGGCCGCTCTTGCTGGCCTCGGTCTCGGGAATGTCGTCGGGCAGCGGCTTGTCGGGATCGAACTTGCGCGCATCGACGCCCAGCGCCATCGAGACGGCGGCGATCGAGCTGTCGTAGTTCACTAGGCTGTCGAGGCGTGCCCGCTTCTCCTTCGCCTCGTCGAGCGAATCGCCCACCACCACGAAGGCGCCGGGCAGGATCTTGATGTGATCGGGGTTGCGGCCGATCTTCTTCGCACGGCCCTTCACGTCGGCATAGAAGGCGCGCGCGCCGTCGATCGGGCCGCCGGCGGCGAACACCATCTCCGCCGTCTCGGCCGCGAGCTGGCGGCCGGCATCGGACGCGCCGGCCTGTACGATGACGGGCCAGCCCTGCACCGGCCGCGCGATGTTCAACGGTCCACGCACCTTCAGGTACTTGCCCTTGTGGTCGAGCACATGCAGGCGCGCCGAATCGAAGTAGATTCCGTTCTCGACGTCGCGCACAAAGGCGTCGTCAGCCCAGGAATCCCACAGGCCGGTCACGACATCGAAGAACTCGCGGGCGCGCGCATAGCGCTCGGCATGGGGCATCTGATCGTCCAGGCCGAAGTTCAGCGCGGCATCGGGATTGGACGTCGTCACCAGGTTCCAGCCGGCGCGGCCCTCGCTGATATGGTCGAGCGAGGCGAAGCGGCGGGCGATCGTATAAGCCGGTTCGAAGGTGCTCGACGCCGTGGCGATCAGGCCGAGATGCTTCGTGGCCATCGCCAGTGCCGGCAGCAAGGTCAGCGGATCGAACGAGGTCACCGTGGCGCTGCGCTTCAGCGCGTCCATCGGCATGTTCAGCACGGCCAGGTGATCGGCCATGAAGAAGGCGTCGAACTTCCCGCGCTCCAGCGTCTGGGCGTACTTTACCAGCGCCTTGAGGTTGAAGTTGGCGTCGGGCGTGCCGCCGGGATAGCGCCACGCCGCGGTATGGATGCTGACGGGGCGCATGAATGCGCCGAGGCGAAGCTGCTTCTGGGTCATGGACGATATCTTGCGCCCGCCGGGCGGACCGGCAAGGCCCGCTCGGACGACAAGAACTAATTCAACGAATTATTTCCCCGATCAGAGGATCGGAGGGTGCTTTTTGTCCGTCCCGGCCACGCGTTCCCAGGCGCGCGCCACCTGGAAGACCGTCGCCTCGTCGAAGTAGCGGCCGACGAACTGCACCGAGACCGGCAGGCCGTTCACCGCGAGACCCGCCATCATCGCAAGTGCGGGATGGCCGGTGACATTGAACGGCGTGCGGGCCTGGCGCGGATAGGTGCGCTCAACCTCGGCCAGGTCGTCGATGCGGCTGGCCGGGTCCATCGAGCTGGCGCAGAGCAGCACGTCGACCTCGCGCAACGCGGCTTCGACCTCGGCGATCATCTGCAGGCGGCGGCGGCTCGCCAGCATGTAGTCGCCCGCGCTCATGAAGGCGCCGGCCATCAGGCGGCGGCGCGCCAGCTGGCCGTAGTCGCCGGGCTTCTCACTGAGCCACGGGCTGTGGATCGACCAGGCCTCGCTCTGCAGGATCACGCGGTTCACCGCGCCGAACTCATTGAGCGACGGCAGGGCGATGGTGCGCACTTCCGCGCCTTCAACCTGCAAGCTGCGCGCGACATGCTCCAGCGCCGCCGTGACTTCCGGGTGGGCCGGCGTGTCGATCTCGTGGAAATGGCGCACGAAGCCGACACGCAGACCACGCAGGCTGCGCTCGAGCGCCGCGCCGTAGTGACCCTGCGCCGCCGCCGCACTGCCGGGATCGAGCGGATCGTGGCCGGCGATCGACTCCAACATCAGCGCATTGTCGGCGACGGTGCGCGTCATCGGTCCGACATGGTCGAGCGTGAAGGACAGCGGAAAGACGCCGCGACGCGAGACCAGACCGTAAGTCGGCTTCAGGCCGACGATGCCGCAGCAGCTCGCCGGGTTGCGCACGCTGCCGCCGGTGTCGGTGCCCAGCGCCATCGGGAACAGGCCGGCGGCCACGCCCGAGCCGGAACCCGACGAGGAGCCGCCGGGATGATGGTCGGTGTTCCAGGGATTGCGGGCCGGCGGCCACGGGAGATCGAAGCTCGGACCGCCGATGGCGAATTCGTGCGTCGAGAGCTTGCCCAGCACGATGGCGCCGGCACCGCGAAGCTTCTCGACGCAGACCGCGTCGGACTTCGCCAGATTATGCTGCAGAACCTTCGAATGGCAGGTCGTGGGCAGGCCGGCGACATTGATGATGTCCTTGATGCCGACCGGCACGCCATGCAGCGGCCCGCGCAGGCGACCGGCCTGGGCCTCCGTTTCCGCGGCCATGGCAGCCGCCATCGCGGCGTCGCCGTCGACGCGGATGAAGGCGTTGAGCTTCGGGTCGAGCTGCTCGATGCGGTCGAGCAACGCGCGGGTGAGATCGACGGGCGAAAGTTCCTTCGAGGCGATGGCGCGGGCGGCCGCGCCCACCGTCATCCAGTGCAGGTCGCTCATAGCGTCGTCCCCGCCTTCATCGGCGGCCAGGGTTCGGCCGCGGGATCGGCCGGACGCTTGATCTTCTGCGCCACGTCCGCCGCCTGCTTCGCGGCGACCGTCACATCCTCGGGAAATTCCGCCAGCGCCTTGGCAAGCCCCGCCCGCCGCGCCAGCACCTCGATCGTATCCTTGTCCAAGCGCTCTCTCCTTCAACCCGGGAGAGGTCAGCACGAGTCGTGCCAGCCGTCCATCGGTCGGGAGTCAGCGTGTCGGCACGCCGGTCAGCGTCCCGAGGCCCGGCGGCGCCTTGTGCCAGGCGCGGCCGTCCACGATCTGCCGTACGCCGTACTCGTAGAGCGCGTTCATGTAAGCCTGGTCGAATTCAGTCTTCTTGGGCGCCTCGAAATCCCGGCCGATATAGGCGAGGTTGTAGTCGACCTTGTCGCGCTGCGAGACGAAGTAGGTCCTGATCACATCGTTGACGCCGCTGGCTGCCAGCATCGCGACGATCGCACGGCCCGCGATGGTGATGGTCCGGCGCTCGGCCATCGCATAATCCGGATCCAGCCGGGCATTGCGGATGATGTAGGCGTAGCGCTGGCGCTTGACGGTCGCAATGTCGATCGATGGCGGATAGAGGAAGAGCTGGGCAATCGCGCCGCCGTCGACATGCAGTTCCTGGTACTTCTTGCCGTCGAGTTCGACGTCGATCAGCACCGGCTGGAAGAGCCCGGGAATGGCGGCCGACGCCCGCAGGATCTTGCGGAAGAGGTCGAGTGCGCCCGGACGGCCGCTGGCGGCAATGGCGCCGATGTTCCAGATCACCGGCCGCTGGGCGTCGAGGTCGGTCGTGCCGATCATCAGCAGCCGGCCCTTGTTGTATTCGGCCGCGATCGCGTCGAGCATCTTCTGATCGGCATACTTCGCGATCACCTCGGCGAGCGGCGTCGTATCCGTCATGGCGTCGTCGAACAGCGCCGCGCTGATCCCGCGCTGGCGAAAGACCTTCTCAGGCGTCATGGTCGTGTAGACTTCGCGCAATTGCGCATCGTAGTCGGACCCGAGAAAGGCGAAGGGTGCGATCAGTGCGCCGGTGCTGACGCCGGTGACCATCTTGAACCGGGGCCGCGTGCCGACGGCCGTCCATCCGTTCATGATGCCGGCGCCGAAGGCACCGTTGTCGCCACCACCGGACACGGCAAGAAAGTAAGCGGGTGGCGCTTGCGCCGGCGACTTGCCCTCGGCGCGAAGGGCTACCGCTTCGCGCACGCCGGATTGCACGCCCTCGTCGACCATCAGCCTGGCATCGCCGTCGGCGTAGAAGCGCGCATTGGGAATGCCGAGCGGCTGAGCCCGTACCGTGTCGACCCGGGGCACCGCCTCTCCGCGCTCCGGGACCGAACATCCCGTGCCGACGAGACACGCCAATGCGACTGCGAGCAGCGCGCTTCCTCGTATGAACATGCCCTCTCCCCCCGTCATGCAATCAGTCGAGTTGTAGCACCATCGCCTTCAGATAGGCCGTTTCCGGCAGGTTCGGATGAACTGGATGGTCGAGCGCGGCGCCGCTGCTCAGGAGAATACGGCCGGAGCGCTGGGCGTCGCGCAGGCCGCGGCGCACCTGCTCCGCGAACAGCGGCATATCGACGAGATGCGAGCACGAGGCCACAAAGAAGAAGCCGCCCCTGGTGACCAGCGGCGCGGCCAGGCGCACCAGCTTGCGATAGCCCTGCGCGCCGGTCTTGAGATCCTTGCGGCTCTTCACGAAGGCCGGCGGATCGCAGATCACGACCTCATGGCTGCGCGGCTTCATCTTCTCCAGGGTCTCGAACACTTCGCCCTTCTGGAACGAGACGATCTTGTCGACGCCGTTCAGCGCCGCCGCCTGCTGGGCCGCGTTGAGGGCGGGCTGCGAGCGATCGAGGCAGATGACCGACTTCGCGCCACGCGTCGCGGCCAGCACGCCGAAGCCGCCGCTGTAGCAATAGGCATCGAGAACGTTGGCGTCCTTGGCGAGGCCTGCCATGAAGCGGCGGTTGTCGCGCTGGTCGTAGAACCAGCCGGTCTTCTGGCCCTCCGAAAGATCGGCTACGAAGCGCGCGTCGTTCTCGATCAGTTCGATACTGCCGGCCTCGCCCTTGGCCACCACCACTTCGCGCTTCAGCCCTTCCAGCTCGCGCACCGGCGAATCGTTCTTGAGGATGATCGTCGTCGGCGAGAACTCCGCCTCCAGCGCCTCGATTAGGACCGGCGTCAGCGCGTCCATGCCGGCCGTGTTGACCTGGACCACGAAGGCGTCGCCGAACCGGTCGACGATCACGCCCGGCAGGCCGTCGGCCTCGGCATGGATCAGCCGATAGTAAGGAACGCCGACCAGCCGGTCGCGCAGGGCGGCGGCCTGGGTCAGCCGACGACCCAGGAACAGCGCGTCGACCTGGGCTTCGGGGTTGGTGCTGAGAACGCGCGCGGCGATCAGCGAATGCGGATTGAAGGTGACCAGCGCCAGCGCTTCGCCGCCGGGCGCACGCAGGGTCGCCAGGCTGCCGACGGGAATCGCCTTGGCGTCGGCGTCCATCAGGATCTCGTTGGAGAAGGCCCAGGGATGGCCGGCCCGGACGCGGCGATCCTCGCCAGCGCGCAGGATGACGGTGGGGAGTTTTTTCACGGCCAATTCTATTCTCCTCGGGCGACACCATCGCGTCGCGGGTCGGCGCCCCCTTCCCATCCGTCGCCGCTGCGCCGGAGGGCGGTCAGGCCGCCTTCATGCCGGCGGACTTGTACTTCATGGCCCAGCGCGCGCAAGCCGGCTGCGAGGTCGGCAATCGGCGTCCCCTCCTCCAGTTCGGTGGCGTCGTTCATGTTGGCCACCCGCGGCAGGTCGACGGCGGCCTGAGCCGACAGGTCCCAGTCGAGCAGGCCGATCAGCGCCTGCAGCGTGTCGCCGATAATCCGCGCGCCGCCTGCAGAGCCGAGCGCCGCCACCAGCTTCCTGTCCTGGTCGAGCACGAAGGTCGGCGACATGGACGAGCGCGGCCGCTTGCCGGGCTGCACCCGGTTGGCGGCCGGTTTGCCGTTCAGCTCGGGGCGGGGCGAGAAGTCGGTCAGCTCGTTGTTCAGGATGAAACCGCGCACCATCATGTGCGCGCCGAACGGCGCCTCGATGGTCGTCGTGAAGGTGACGGCATTGCCCCAGCGGTCGACGATGCTGATGTGGCTGGTGCCGCGCTCGACATAACCCGGCGGCACGCCGGGCCCGACCTGGCCCATGCTGCGGGTCGTCGACATGAGCTTGCGCCGCTCCGCCAGATAGGCCGGCGACAGCAGGCCGGCCACCGGCACATCCACGAAAGCCGGGTCGCCGACATAGCGGTCGCGGTCGGCGAAGGCGAGCCGGCTCGCCTCGGCGATGAGATGGATGGCGCGCAGATCGTTGGGCGCATCGCGCTGGATGTCGAAGGGCTGGATCAGCCCCAGTACCTGCAGGATCGCGAGGCCGCCCGACGAAGGCGGCGGCATGCCGCAAACGATCCAGACGCGGTAAGGGCCGCACAGGGCCTCGCGCTTGATCGGCCTGTAGTCGGCCAGATCGGCGGCGGAGAGCGTGCCCGGCCGGCGGTGGTTGCGCACACGGTCGACCATCTCCGCAGCGATTGGACCTTCGTACATCACGCGCGCGCCCTGCGCGGCGATCAGGCCCATCGTCTCGGCCAGCGCCGGATTGGTGATGCGCTCGTCCAGCTTGCGGGGCGAGCCGTCGGCATTGAAGTAGGTCTCGCGGATCGCAGGCTCCTCGCGCAGCGCGGGGATTCTCTGCAGCCAGGCGGCGAGACGCGACGAGACCGGGAAGCCGTCGCGCGCCGCAGCGATCGCCGGCGCGAACAGATCGCTCCACGGCAGCTTGCCCTTCTCCTTGTGGGCGAGTTCGAGCATCGCCATGACGCCGGGAACGCCGACCGACATCCCCGACACCACGGCTTCGCGATAACCCAGCGGCTTGCCGTCGGGCGACAGGAACATGGTCGGGCTGGCACCGGCCGGCGCCGTCTCGCGGCCGTCATAGACGGTGATCGCTTGAGTCGCAGCGTCGTAGTGCAACAGGAAGCCGCCGCCGCCGATCCCCGAGGCGTGCGGCTCGACGACGCCCAGCACCATCTGCACGGCGATCGCCGCGTCGACGGCATTGCCGCCGCGGCGAAGCATCTCCAGTCCCGCTTCGACCGCCAGCGGATGCGCCGCCGCCACCATCGACTGCGGTGCCGCCTGCACCGCCGGCACGCGGCAGGCCGCGACCAGCAGCAGCGCGAGGCCGAGCAGGCGGCGCAGGCTCATGCGCGGCGTGCCACGATGAAGAGCCGGCGGAAGGGAAACAGCGTGATGCCGTCGGGCCGCGTCGGATAGGCTTTGCGCAGCAGCGCCGCGTAGGTCTCGTAGAACTCGCTGCGCTCCGGCTCCTGCAGCAGTTCGAGATAGGGCCGCAGGCCGGTCGACGAGGTGTATTGCGCCACCGGATCCTTGCCGGTGAGCGGCTGCTGGTAGATCGTCTCCCAGACTTCGAGATCGGAGCAGAGCGGCTTCAGCACGTCGTAGTAGCGCTCCGGTTCCTCGACCCGCACGATCGGGCGCACCTTGGTGAGCTTGTCGCGCCACGGACCGGCCTGGGCCGCTTCGTTCATCGAGGCATGCGAGGGCGCCTCGTGATTGCGCGGCATCTGGATCGCGAGCTGGCCGCCGGAGGGCAGCAGCTTCACCAGGCCCGGGAACATATCGATATGGCCGTCGAGCCATTGATAGGCGGCGTTGCTGTAGAGGATGCCGGGCGGCAGGCCGGGCTTGAAGTGCGCGAGGTCGCCCTTCTCGAAGGTGACGCGCGCATCCGCCGTCTGGCTGCGCGCCTTGGCCAGCATCTCCTCCGACGAATCGATACCGATGACCGGCGCCTCGGGGAAACGCTCGGCGAGGATGCGCGAGATGTTCCCGGCGCCGCAGCCCAGGTCGTAGATCGCATGGCCCGGCCGCGCGCCGTTCGCCGGATCGAGCCGGCCCATCAGGTCGAGCGCGGGCCGCGTGCGATGGTCGGCGAATTTCAGATAGAGATTGGCATCCCACACCGTGGACTTCTGCTCGCTCACGTCACTTCTCCTCGAACGCTGCGTCGACCGGCACACGATAGGCCGTCGCGATCTTGTTGCCTTTCTGCGCGGCCAGCACGACCGCCATGAACTCGCCGAACATCTCCTCGGTCATGCCCTTCTGGCGCGCCATATAGCCATGCGAATTGATGCAGTAGTCGCACTGGTTGGCGACCGACACGGCGAGATAGATCAATTCCTTCGTGAGGCCGTCGAGCGCACCCGGCGCCATCACCGCTTTCATCTCGGCGGCGAAGCGTTCCATCGTGTCGGGATGGCGGGCAAGCGCCTTCCACACATTGTTGATGTTCGCCGGATCGCTGCCGCGCGCCTGGGCGATGCCCTCGACCACCGCCTTGGCCCGCGGGTTCATGTCCTTGTACTCGGTCAGTCTGGCCATGCGTGATTGCTCCACGAATGAAAAAGGCCGGCAGTGTGCCGGCCCCATCTTGGCGTTTCTGCGCCAATTGTCAGTATAGAAGGGTGGTCAGTACATATGCTGGCCGCCGTTGATCGACAGGGTCGAGCCGGTGATGAAGCCGGCATCGTCGGCGATCAGGAACATGACGCCGCGGCCGATCTCCTCGGCCTTGCCGAGGCGGCCGACCGGGATCTTGGCCACGATCTTCTCCAGCACGTTGGCCGGCACGGCCGACACCATGTCGGTATCGGTGTAGCCCGGTGCAATTGCATTTACGGTGATGCCCTTGGGCGCGCCTTCCTGGGCCAGCGCCTTGGTGAAGCCATGGATGCCCGACTTGGCGGCGGCGTAGTTCACCTGGCCGTACTGGCCGCCCTGGCCGTTGATCGAGCCGATGTTGACGATGCGGCCGAAGCCGCGCGTGTTCATGCCGTCCCACACCGCCTTGCTCATGTTGAAGCAGGAGCCGAGGTTGGTGTCGATCACCGCGTCCCACATGTCGCGCGTGAGGCGGCGCATCGTCGAATCGCGAGTGATGCCGGCATTGTTTACCAGGATATCGACGGGTCCGACTTCCTTTTCGATCTGGGTAATGACCGCCTGGCAGGCGGCGAAGTCACCGACGTCGAACTTGTAGACGGCGATGCCGGTCTCGGCCTTGAACTTGTTGGCGGCTTCGTCGTTGCCGGCATAGGTCGCCGCGACCTTGTAGCCTTTGTCCTTCAGCATCCGGGAGATGGCACCGCCGATGCCCCGCGTTCCGCCCGTTACGACTGCTACCCGTTCGGCCATTTTTTCCTCCCGTGTGATAACGCCCGTACACTCTAGCCGCTTATCCCCCATCCCCGGCAAGCGTCAGATTGATATCGCCGCGATGTTCGAATTGGCCGACGCCCACGGATAGAGACGATCGGCGTTACAACTCTAGAACGGCGGCATGAAACCTTTCACCGCCCTGCTCGGCGCCGCCGCCGGGACCCATGCCGCCGACCAGATGGCGCTCGCAACCCTGCCGCTGACCGCGACCCTCGTGATGGGCGCCGGTCCGGACCTGCTCGGCCTGCTGGTGGCCGCGCAGAGTGCCTCCTGGCTGCTGGTCTCGCTGCCGGCCGGCGCCTGGATCGACCGCATGCCGCGCCGCCGCATGCTGATCGTGGCCTTGGCGCTCGGCCTGCTGGCCTCGATCGTCGCCGTCGCCGCGGCAGCCACCGGCTATGTCTTTCTGCTGGGTCTCGCCGCCATTGCCGGCGCCTCCGGCACGGTCGTCTATGTCCTGACCTCGGTCTCGCTTCTGCCGAGTCTGGTGGCCGCTGGCGATCTGCCGCGCTCCAACGCACGCCTCGAGCTGGCACGGGCGGTCGTGAGCCTGGCCGCACCCTTCGTGGCGGGCCTGCTGGCGCAACACCTGTCGCCGACCTGGGGCTACGGACTCGCGGCCCTCGGCGCCTGTCTCGCCCTGCTCTGCGTGCTCGCATTGCCGGAAGGTACCGCCCCCGCAACCGGCGCGGAGCGGCCCTCCCTCGTCAGCGCCATCCGGGTCGGCACGGAATTCGTCGTCCGCAACGAGCTGCTGCGCGGCATCAGCCTCTGCGCGATCTTCTGGAACTTCGCCTTCTTCGCGCTGCTCGCCATCTGGGCGCCGCTGGCGCTGGGACCGCTCGGCCTCGATCCGGCGCATATGGGCCTCGCCCAGTCGACCTACGGCGCCGGGCTGATCCTGGGGGCGCTGGTGGCGCCGGTGTCGGCGCGCCGCCTGCCGCCGCTGGTGACCCTGATCTTCGGACCGGCCGTGTCGATCGTCGCGGTCCTGCTGTTCCTGGCGGCGCCCTCAGGCAACGGCTTCGTCCTCGCGGCGGGCGGCTACTTCCTGGTGGGCTTCGGGCCGATGCTGTGGCTGATCTGCCAGACCACGGTGCGCCAGCTCGTGACACCCTCGCCCCTGATGGGCCGGGTCAACGCCACGGTCCAGACCGCGATCTACGGCGTCCGGCCGCTGGGCGCCCTGGCCGGCGGTCTGGTGGCGGCCCAGGCCGGGATGCAGGCTGCCCTGCTGCTGATCGCGGTGGCCTTCGCGCTCTCGACCCTCGTCATCGTCCTGTCACCGCTGGCACGCCTGCGTGTCATGCCGGCGCCAGCGACAGCCTGAGACTTGACCCGCAGGCCGGTCCGTCGGAATTTGCCGGCGGAGGTCGTTGCATGAAGAAGTTTCTGGGCGCTGCGCTCGTAGTGTTGTCCGTGTCCGCTTGCCAGCCGGGCCCAGGCTCGCCCTCGGGCTGGTACCAGGCCTACGGCACGAATTCCTTCCCTGTCGCGAAGGACGGCATGGCCGCACTCTACATCGTACGTGATACCGCTCCGCCGGACGCGCCGAGCATTCCCATCTCCATGAGCCGCAACGCCGTCGGCAGCCTCACCGGCTCGACCTGGATGCGCCTCGACCTGCCGCCCGATCCCTATGACCTGCGCGCTTACGGCGACGGGGAGAACACCGAGCTGATCATCACGGTCATCCCCGGCGAGACCCGCTTCCTGCTGGCGCAGCCCAAGGGCAACAACGACGCCCAGCTCACCTGGCTCTCGCAGGAGGAAGGCCGCCGCCTCGTCCGGCAGGGCACGCAGGTCGGCACGTACATCAACTTCTGAAAAAGAAAACGCCCGAAGGATTGCTCCCTCGGGCGTTTTTCATTTCGTCGCGGCTCGCGCTCAGTCGCGCTGGACGCACATGGCGATGCCCATGCCGCCGCCGATGCACAGCGTGGCGAGACCCTTCTTGGCGTCGCGCTTCTGCATTTCATAGAGCAGCGTCGTCAGAACGCGCGCGCCCGAGGCGCCGATCGGATGGCCGAGCGCGATCGCGCCGCCATTGACGTTGAGCTTGCTCTCGTCGAGGCCGAGCTGCTTGCCGACGGCGACCGCCTGGGCGGCGAATGCCTCGTTGGCTTCGACCAGGTCGAGATCCTTGACCGTCCAGCCGGCCTTCTTCAGCGCTTCCTGCGAGGCCGTGACCGGGCCGATGCCCATGATCGCCGGATCGACGCCGGTGGTCGCCCACGACACGATCTTGGCGAGCGGTGTCACGCCGCGCTTCTTGGCTTCGTCGGCGCTCATCAGCACCAGCGCCGCCGCGCCGTCATTGATGCCCGAGGCGTTGCCGGCGGTGACCGAGCCGCCTTCCTTGGTGAAGGCCGGACGCAGCTTGGCCAGCGATTCGACCGTCGTGCCGTGACGCGGGAACTCGTCGGTGTCGACCACGACCTCGCCTTTACGAGTCTTCACCGTGACCGGAACGATCTCGTCCTTGAAGCGGCCGGACTTCTGCGCCGCCTCGGCCTTGTTCTGCGACGAGGCCGCGAACGTGTCCTGCTCGGCGCGCGTGATCTGGAACTTCTGCGCGACGTTCTCGGCGGTGTTGCCCATGTGATAGCCGTGGAACGCATCCCACAGACCGTCCTTCAGCATGGTGTCGACCATCTTGAGCTCGCCCATCTTGGTGCCGTCGCGCAGGTGCGCGGCGTGCGGCGCCTGGCTCATGCTCTCCTGGCCGCCGACCACCATGATGCTGGCGTCGCCGTTGCGGATTGCCTGCCAGCCGAAAGCGACGGCGCGCAGGCCCGAGCCGCAGAGCTGGTTGATGCCGAGCGCGGTCTTCTCGACCGGGATGCCGGAATTGACGGCCGCCTGACGTGCCGGGTTCTGGCCCTGACCGCCGGTCAGGATCTGGCCCATGATCACTTCGTCGACTTCCTCGGGCTTCACCTTGGCGCGCTCGAGCGCGCCCTGGATGGCAGCCTTGCCGAGATCGTGCGCCGGCACCGCGCCGAATGCACCATTGAACGAGCCGATTGGCGTGCGCGCAGCGCTCGCGATAACGATGTCCGTCATGAATCCCTCCGTGGCAGGCCGCCCTCGCGGATATTTATAGGCCTGCCGCGCGGCGGGGCAAGGACTGCCGCCTGATCGGGCTGGCTGCCTTCATTCCGAACAGCGGCCGGATCCAGCGCCAGGGGCGCACCAGCCCTGCGTAAATCAGCCAGGTTCCGGCGAAGGTCGCGACGACGGCCGCAGCGAAGCCCAGGAGCGGCGGCGCGCCGATGCTCAGCAGGCCCCAGACCGCCACGACGGTTACCGTTTGGTGAATGAGATAGAACGGATAAACCGCCTCCGTGGCCTCGGACAGGAACGCCGGCCGCCGCGTCAGGTAGCGATGCGCGAAGCCGATGATGGCGAACAGCCAGGCCATGACGTTGATCGCGGACAGCAGGGAGAAGACCGGTCGCGCCTGCGGCTCGATGACCGGCCGGACCGTGCCCTCGAAATAGCCGAAGTAGAGAAGCCCGTAGGCTGCGATCCCGATCGCGAGCGAGAACAGACGCTGACGCTGCAACGCCCGCAGAAGATCGGAGGAGCCGAAGATGAAGGCGCCGTAGAGCAGCAGCGCACCGTAGGAGACGAGCCCGTTCCAGTCGCCGACCAGCCCGTTGATGTTCCACGAGACCGGCACCAGCCAGAGCGTCGACGCGGCGAGCGGCACGACCATCAGCCAGTGCAGGCCGTAACGCGCCGCGGTCGCGCCGGCTTTCGTGACGGCCGCCTGCCCCGGCGCCGAGCGCACCCACAGGAAGACCGGCAGCAGCACCAGCGTGAGCACGAGCACGTAGGCCACGAACCAGAGGTGATGCCAGCTCATGTTGCCCTTCGGGTAGACGCCGTCGAAGGCGTGCGGCAGCCATTGCAGGAACGAGCCGGTGAACTGGCCGCTTTGGAGCCGCTCCAGATAGACCTGCGGCGGCACGATCACGACCATGCCGAAGACCAGCGGCAGCAGCAGGCGCTTCAGCCGGTCGACGACGAAGGCGGCCGACGTGCGGTCGCCCAGCGCCAGCATGATGGCCGCACCCGACACGACAAAGATCAGCGGCATGCGCCAGCGGTTCAGGAACCGCATGGCCTCGCGCAGCCCTTCGAGACTGTCGGGGCTGGTGACGTGCCAGCTCCAGCCCGACCAGGCCATGCCGGCGTGGTAGAAGATCAGCAGGCCGAAGGCGAGGACGCGCAGCCAATCGAGATCGGCACGGCGGGCGGCAAAGGCGACAGTCGGCATGGCGGGCTCCGGGACGGTGGCGCTCCTCACCTACTCCCCAAGCCTTTGATTCCATGTCGTTTTGTGACGACCGGCGTGCTCCGTGGGACGACCGGCAGGCGTCGCGGGACGTCCGGTCAGGCTCTCACCGGCGCCAGGGCCTCGAAGCGTTGCCGGTAGCGCCGGCTCAGGTTCACTTCGGCGCCGCCCTGCAGACGGATGCGCCAGTCGCCGTTCAGCCAGGGCGTCACTTCGACCACGCGGGCGATGTTGACCAGATGGGATTTGTGCACCCGCACGAACCGTTTCGGATCGAGCTCGCCTTCCAGCTTGGTGAGCGAGGAGCGGATTTCAAACGTCTCCTCCCCCACATGGAGTACCGCGTAATTTCCCGAGGCCTCGATCCAGTCGATGTCGGCCACCTCGACCATGATCTCCCGTCCCTTGCGGCGAACGGCGAACCGCTCGGGCAAAGGACCGGCTGCCGGCTCCAGCGTCACCACTGGTTCCGTCACTACAGGCGGGACCGGGCGCGCCAGGTAATGGCGCAGCGCCACCGACCCCGCGCTCAACAGCGCGTAGGCGATGATGTCCTTGGCGAACTCGTAGAGCAGGCGGTCGAGGGTGAGCGGAAAACTGTGCGGCACACCGACGATGCCGCCGAACCACAGGAGCCGCAGCGCCGCCATGCCGAGCGTATGGGCGATGCTGAACGGCACGATCGCCGCGATATGGATCACGAGGTTGCGCGGATGATGGGGGATCGGCCAGCGCCGGTGCAGCCAGTAGATCGCCGGCAATAGCGCCGCGACGACCAGATGGCTGGACACCTGGATCGCCAGGGCGGCGCCGTAGCTCATCGGGAGGCCGCGCGCCGCCTCGTTGGCGATCTCGACATGGGTGTGGGCGAAGACGGAGACGGTCAGCAGCGCCAACCAGATCGCCGGGACGCGCCAGTCGAAGGATCTAACGGGCGACGACACGGGATCGCCGGGACGGAAGGGCGCGCAGCCAGTCGATCAAAGGCGTCCAGCACAGCTCGCGGGCGCGTCCGCTCACCACCATGCCGATATGGCCCAGCGGCAGGTCGATGCGCGTCACCTTCTTCAGGCCCTTCTTCGGATCCGCCAGCGCCGCGGCCGACAGCGGCGGCACGATGCGGTCGCCCGAGGGGATCATGACCAGCGACGGCACCTTGATCTTCGACGGCACGATGCGCCGGCCGCCGACGACCCACTTGTTGCTGCCCGGCGTGTTGTCGCCGTACCAGCCGACCAGGCATTCGCGCGCCGTCGGACCGGCCAGCGGCGCGCCGCCGTTCAGCCAGTCCTCGAGCAGGACGAATTCCTTCGCATGCTCGCCCTGCATGCCGAGGAAACGGCCGAACTTCTTCACCGCGAGCCAGGGATCGAGCGACCAGAACAGGGTCTGCAGGATGTCGACCGGCAGCTCGCCGACCCGGTCGGCGACCTCGGCCAGCAATGGCCCGGTCGACAGAAGGAAGGCATGGCCGGTGCGGTCGGCGTGGAAATCCCAGGGCGCGGCCATCAGCGCGAGCCCGGCGACGCGGCGCGGCTTGCGCGCGGCCAGCGCCACGGTGAGCGTGCCGCCCATGCAGTAGCCCAGGACCGCCGGCGACCGGCGTGCGCGCCTCGCCACGAAAGCCAGCGCCCGCTCCAGCCGCGCCACATAGGCGGTCGTGTCGAAGCCGCGCTCCTCGTCGTTCGGCGTTCCCCAATCGACGAGATAGGGCCGCAGCCCTTCCGCCGCCATGGCGCGCAGCAGGCTCTTCTCGGCGGTGAGATCGAGCACTTCCCAGCGGTTGATCAGCGACGGCACGACGAGAACCGCGCGCGTGCCGCGCCGCCGTGATGCGCGATTCGTGGTGCCGTAGTCCAGCAGGCGCGTATTGCCTTCGCGCCAGACCGCAGGCGGATCGATCAGGGTGCGCTGGACGTCGTTGCGCTGATAGGCCAGCACGCCGTCGGCCAGCCGGATCTGGCGCCGGCGGATCTCGCGCTGCAGCGCCTGCTCGAACTGGCCGGCGCCGGCTTTCGCTTCGAGAGCGGCAATCTCCGGCAGCAGCGCTGCCAGCGATTCAGGCGCCCCCGCTGCGGGATTCGAGCTCGGCGAGCCTTGCTTCAAGAGCCTCCACGCGCTTTCGGAGCTCGCCCACGTCATCAGGGCCGTGCCCAGATGGAGCGGCAACGGACGGGGGCCTAGTCGTGCCTGCATGAGACGCTCCCTGGGCAACCTGCATGGCCGAAGCGACCTGCGCATTCGCAGCCGCGAACAGGCGGGCGATCTGCTCGGTCACGGCCTGATCCGAGGCGAGACCGGCAAGCTGGCTCTGCCACAGATCGAGGTAGCGCCGCGCCAACCTGTCGAAATCGGAACCGGACCCGCCCGTCGTGTCGTCGTTCTCTGAGGCCATGCACACAGTATAACGCATCGCCGCGCAGACGCTGCTTTCGCATCGGCAAAGGTCGCCTTGTCGCACTGCGGCATCGGCGCTAAGGTGAGCGATCCCAGTAAACGAGCGTTCACCGCGCGCGGGAGCTAGAGGAGCGAAGCGTAATGGCCGATCAGGCAGTATCCGAAGGCGGACCGAAAAAAGCGGCGCCAGTGGTCATCAAGAAGTACGCGAACCGGCGGCTCTACAATACCGCGACCTCGGCCTATGTGACGTTGGACCATCTCTCGCAGATGGTGAAGGACAAGACCGACTTCGTCGTCTACGACGCCAAGACCGGTGACGAGATCACGCGTTCGGTGCTGACGCAGATCATCTTCGAGGAAGAGAGCAAGAGCGGCCAGACGCTGCTGCCGATCCCCTTCCTGCGCCAGCTCATCTCCTTCTACGGCGACAGCCTGCAGGGCGTGGTGCCGCAGTATCTCGAAATGTCGATGACGCAGTTCGCGCGCAACCAGGACCAGATGCGGCGCTACATGCAGAATGCCTTCGGCTTCAACCCGTTCCAGCAGTTCGAGTCGATGGGCAAGCAGAACATGGCGATGTTCGAGAACGCCATGCGCATGTTCAACCCGTTCGGCACGCAGCCCAACGGCCAGGCGCCCGGCGGACTAGATCCTGCAGCGGCGACCGCCACGACATTGCCCGCCGCCAACGGCCACGAGCCAACCAAGCAAGAGGCGGCCGCGGCGACGCCATCCGGCGACGCGGCGATCGACGATTTGAAGCGCAAGCTCGACGAGTTGCAGAGCCAGCTCGCGGAACTCGGCAAGAAGTCCTGACGACGCCATGGCTTCGCCGCCGTCGTCGATGACACGCCGCGTCGTGTCGCCCTGCATCGGCATCTGCAAGCTCGACCAGAAGAGCGGCTTCTGCCTGGGCTGCAAGCGCACGATCGAGGAGATCGGCCGCTGGGTCATGCTCGACGATCCCGCGCGCCAGGCCATCCTCGACCAGCTTCCGACGCGGAAGCTCTAGTGCTGGGGGCGCGCCATTCCAGTGGCGCGATCATGACTCATGACGAAGACGCGCCACTGGAGTGGCGCGCCCCCAGCTAACGCCCCTTGAACGACGGCTTGCGCTTCTCGCGAAAGGCGGACGTGCCTTCCTTGTAGTCCTCGGTCAGGCCCGTCAGCACGTTCTGGTCGGCGTCCATGTGCGCGGCGAGATCGTCGAGGGCATGGGCGAGACGGTTGACCGACGCCTTGCTCATGCGCACCGGGATCGGCGGTTGGCGCGCGATGCGCTCGGCGAATTCCATCGACGCAGCGAAGGCCTGGCCGTCGTCCACGACGTTCTCGACCAGGCCCCAGTCCCGCGCTTCCGCCGCGCCGATGCGATCGGACGCCAGGATCACCGCCTGCTTCGTGCGCGCCGGGCCCATCAGCGCCAGCATGCGCGGGGTCGAGCCCCAGCTCATGTTCATGCCGAGCTCGACCTCGGGAATGCGGAAATGCGCCGAGCGGCCGCAGGTGCGGAAGTCGAGCGACACCACGAGCGCCGCGCCGCCGCCGACGCAATGGCCCTCGATGGCCGCGATGGTGACCTGGTCCATGTCCTGCCAGGCCTTGCACATCTTGGGGCCCACCCGCTGCTTCTGGATGCGCTCGCCCACCGGCAGAGTTGCGCGCGCCCATCCTTCCGGGTCCTTCAGGTCGAAGCCGGCGGAGAAAGCCTTCGCCGAGCCGGTGAGGATCACCACCGTCGTCTCGATATCGTCCTCGAAGTCGCGCGGCACGTCGCGCAGCTCGCGCATCGCCTGCTGGCTCAGCGCGTTGATGTTGTCGCCGCGGTCGAAGCGCACGACGGCGACGCGGCCCTGCGGGCCCAGCCCCTTCTCGACCTTCACGAACTGACGATCCATCGCGCGTTCCTCCGTCCTTTCGTTCGAAACTAGCGGCTCGCCTTTACAAGGGCGAGCCGCTTCGATTGACTGGCCTGCATGTCGAAAGCCATCGAATCCACCGTCTTCGAGCGCCGCGTCAACGCGTTGTTTGCCCCCTACACCAAGCCCGGTTCGCCGGGCGCCATCGTCGGCGTGATGCGCGACGGCGAGGTCGAGTTCTGCAAAGGCTTCGGCCTGGCGAGCATCGAGCTCGGCGTGCCGATCCGTCCCGACACGCGCTTCCGCATCGCCTCGGTGAGCAAGCAGTTCACGGTGACGGCGGCGCTGATGCTCGCGGCCGAGGGCAAGCTCAAGCTCTCCGATCCGCCGCACAAATACCTGCCCGAGCTGCCGCCGCTGCCGGTGACCATCGACCAGATGATGCGCAATTCGAGCGGCTTGCCGGACTTCCTCGAGCTGCTGCGCCTGGGCGGCCACGGGCTCGACAAGCCGGCGCGGCCAGAGGACCTGTTCGATGCCTGCACGCGCAACCGCCATCTCAACTTCGCGCCGGGCAGCCGCTTCCTCTACAGCAACACCAACTTCCTGCTGCTCGGCCTGATCGTCGAGAAGCTGGCGAAGAAGAAGCTGGGCGAGGTGCTGGCCGAACGCATCTTCAAGCCGCTCGGCATGGCGCAGACCTCGCTGGTCGCCGAGATCGATGCTGTGATCCCGAACCTCGCCACCGGCTATCTCGGCGACCGCGAGCAGGGCTTCCGCCGCGCCGCGCACGCCTATCCGCAGGGCGGCGAAGGCGGCCTCACCTCGACGGTCGAGGATTTGCTGATCTGGAGCCGGCACTTCGACAAGCCGACTCTGGGCCAGACCATCCCCGCGCAGCTCACCGCCATTGCCAGCCTCACGGGCGGCAAGGCGAACAACTACCGCCGCGGCGTCGCCGTCGAGGAACTGCGCGGCCTGCAGACGGTCGGCCATGGCGGCCTGTGGCCGGGTTTCCGCACCGAGTTCCTGCGCGTACCCAAGGCCGGCCTCACGGTGGTGGTCATCGCCAACCTGGGCAGCATCGATCCGTGGCGGCGGGCGCGGGCCATCGCCGCGCTGGCGCTGGAAGGCAACAAGAAGATAAAGCCCGCCCTGGCCCCGATCGCGCAGGCCGAGATCAAGCCGCTGGCCGGGACCTGGTTCAACGCCGAGGAGCCCTCGCTGTTCGACCTGGCGTGGCGCAACGGCGAGGCGATCGTGACGCAGAACGGCCTGCCCTTCGCGCTGGGCCGCCGCGCCGGCGGATGGTTCGGCGCCGAGCGCGGCTCCTACGAGTTCGCCCTGAAGCCCGGCCCCAAGGGAACGCTGCGGGTCGATCTCGGCGCCGGCCGCGTGCTCACGTTCAACAAGATGGGCAAGCGCGCCGCCGTGCCGGCCGCGCTCGCCGGCACCTACGTCTCGTCAGACTGCGCCGCCGTGTGGCGAATCTCGCGCGACGGCGAGACGTGGCAGGCCGAGGTTGGCGGCCCGCTGATCTCGGGCGGCGCGCCCTGGATCGTGCGCGGCCTCGACGCCGACACGGTGGAACTGGAATCGCCGGGCAGCTGGATCAAGGCCACCCAGCTCGCCCATCTCGTGCGCGACCGCACCGGCAAGATCGTCGCGATCGAGGTTTCGACCGGCCGCATCAAGAAGATGCGGTTCGATCTGACGCTCTGACCCCATCGCCCTCGTAAGACGAGGGCACTTCCCCTTTGCGGACTCCGCAAAGGGGAAGAGTTTGATTCTCAACGGAACGGGATCGCGTACAGCAGGCCGCCGTTGGTCCACAGCGCGTTCTGGCCGCGCTCGAGCTTGAGCGCGGTCGCCGGACCGACATGGCGGTCGTAGCTCTCGCCGTAGTTACCGACCTGCTTGATGACGTTGTACATCCACTTCTCGTCGACGCCGACCGCCTTGCCAAAGCCCGGCGTGACGCCGAGGAAGCGCTTCACCGAGGGATCGTCGCTCTTCATCATCTCGTCGATGTTCTTCGACGTGATTCCCATCTCCTCGGCCTCGATCATGCCCATCAGGGTCCACTTCACGAGATCGAACCACTGGTCGTCGCCATGGCGCACGATCGGTCCCAGAGGCTCCTTGGAGATGCGCTCGGGCAGGATGACATGCTCGCCCTTGCCGGCGAGCTGGCCGGCGCGCACCGCGGCGAGGCCCGAGGCGTCGGTCGTGTAGGTGTCGCAGCGGCCGGCGGCATAGGCCTGCAGCAGCTCGTCGAGCTTCTCGATCAGCACCGGCTTGAAGGTCATCTTGTGCTTGCGGAAATAGTCCGCGAGGTTGAGTTCGGTCGTGGTACCCGGCTGCACGCAGACCGTGGCGCCATCCAGATTCTTGGCGCTCTTGATGTTGCTCTTGGCCGGCACGATGAAGCCCTGGCCGTCGTAGAAGTTGACGCCGGCGATGTTGAAGCCCAGCGACGTGTCGCGCAGCAGCGTCTGGGTCGCGTTGCGGGTAATGACGTCGACCTCGCCCGACTGCAGGGCGACGAAGCGCTGCTGGGCGGTGGTCGGCGTGAATTTCACCTTCTCGGCGTCACCGAACATCGCCGCGGCGATGGCCTTGCAGAGATCGACGTCGAGGCCGGTCCACTTGCCCTGGCTGTCGGCGAAGGAAAAGCCCGCCAGGCCGGTGTTCACCGCGCACTGGACGAAGCCCTTGGCCTTGACCGCGTCGAAGGTCTGGCCGGCCGAAGCCGGACCTGTAGCAAACGCTGCCGCGCCGGCGAGCGCGGCCGCTATGGTGATGGATTTGAATGACATTGCTGAAGTCCCCAGTCTGTCCCCGGTGGCTCCAGCATAGCAAAAGACGGGCCCGTGATGGCCCTCGATCCGACGCTATTTGCCGAGCGGCAGGCTGGTCCAGTGCTCCAGCCCGGCGGCGTCTGACCAGGCCGAATCGAGAGGGAGAAAGGCGATCCACGTTTCGGCCAGCTTGCCTCCCTCGACACGATAGGACTGCAGGCCCGCACGCGAGCGTTTCTCGCCGGTGCCGGCGTCACTCCACACGATACTGAACCGGTACCAGGCCCGATCTTCCGTCAATTCGTGGTCGTAGACGACGATGCGTGTGTTCGGTCTGGCCTGATGAGCTGCCTGAAGCTCCGCCGCGTACTCGGCCGGCGTAACCGTCCGAGTCCCGGATTCGTCGTGTCGAATGTAGGACGGCGCGACACACGCTGGAACCAGGTCGTACCGACCTTCGTGCCAGACACGCTCCCAGCGGTCGAACAGATCGCGTGTCGCAAGGTCAGCGGGCATCGGTCGACTCCTGTCGTCATTCAGTCTCTCGGGCGAACTGTACGATCATCCTCCTGCCAGCGTGGTGTCAGGAGATCGTCAGGAGGCTACGATGCGAGAATGCGCCGCGCCGACCGTCTTTTCGAGATCATCCAGATCCTGCGCCGGAAGAAGACGACACGCGCCGCCGATCTGGCCGCCCGGCTGGAAGTTTCCGAACGCACGATCTATCGCGACATCAGCGACATGGTTTCCCGAGGCGTGCCGATCGACGGCGAGGCGGGCGTCGGATACGTCCTGCGGCCGGGCTTCGATCTGCCGCCCCTCATGTTCAACGAGAACGAGATCGAGGCCCTGCTGCTGGGCATGCGAATCGTCCAGTCATGGGCCGACCCGGAACTGGCTGCCTCGGCCGAGAGTGCCATGGACAAGGTCGCCGCTGTCTCCCCCGAGGCACTGCGCCGTCAACTCGAACTCGTACGCTTGTGGGCGCCAGCCGATCACGCGCGCGAAACCATCACGATCGACCAGACGGCTCTGCGCCATGCGATTCGCGACCAACGCAAGATCGAATTCACCTACCAAGATCTCGATGGACGTTCATCCAAGCGCGTGGTGCGGCCCTTGATCATGGCGTTCTACGGACCGGTCTGGCTCCTTGCCGCGTGGTGCGAGCTGCGCAAAGGGTTCCGGGTTTTCCGGCTCGACCGGATGTCCAACTTCTCGACGCAGAAAACGACATTTGCAGCCGAACCCGGAAAGACGGCTCGCGATTTCCTGGCACAGGACGACAAAAAAAGTGGACGCCCCGGCGGGCCGGGGCGTCCACTTCGTTACAGAGCAGGACGGCGCGCGGACGCGCCCTCGATGCGACGTTAGATCGTGCGTTCGACCATCAGCTTCTTGATCTCGGCGATCGCCTTGGCCGGGTTCAGGTGCTTGGGGCAGGTCTTGGTGCAGTTCATGATCGTGTGGCAGCGATAGAGCCGGAACGGGTCCTCGAGATTGTCGAGGCGCTCGCCCTTGGCTTCGTCGCGGCTGTCGGCGATCCAGCGATAGGCCTGCAGCAGGATGGCGGGCCCGAGGTAGCGCTCGCCGTTCCACCAGTAGCTCGGGCACGAGGTCGAGCAGCAGAAGCACAGGATGCACTCCCACAGGCCGTCGAGCTTGGCGCGCTCCTCCGGCGACTGCAGGCGCTCGCGCGTCGGCGGCTGGGTGGAGGACTTCAGCCACGGCTCGATCGAGGTGAGCTGGGCGTAGGGCACGTTGAGGTCGGGCACCAGGTCGCGCACCACCGGCATGTGCGGCAGCGGGTAGATCTTGATGTCGCCCTTCACCTCGTCGATGAACTTGGTGCAGGCCAGCGTATTGGTGCCGTCGATGTTCATCGCGCACGAGCCGCACACGCCCTCGCGGCAGGAGCGCCGGAAGGTCAGCGAGCTGTCCATCTCGTTCTTGATCTTGATCAGCGCGTCGAGAACCATCGGCCCGCAGGTGTCCATGTCGACTTCATAGGTGTCGACCGACGGATTCTTCCCGTCTTCCGGCGTCCAGCGATAGACCTTGAACTTCTTGATGTTCTTGGCGCCCGAGGGAGCCTTGTAGGTCTCGCCAACGCCGACCTTGGAATTGGCGGGAAGAGTGAACTCGGCCATGTCGTCCTCTCGAACTCAGTACACGCGGGCCTTGGGAGGGAACGACTGGACGTCGTTGCTCATCGGCTGCAGGTTGACCGGGCGGTAGTCGATCCTGGTCTTGCCGGTCAGCTCGTCGACCCAGACGACCGTGTGCTTCAGCCATTCCTTGTCGTCGCGGTTCGGGAAATCCTCCTGCGCATGCGCGCCGCGGCTTTCCTTGCGGTTCGCGGCCGAGCGGATCGTGCCCTGCGCCTGGAGGATCAGGTTCTCGAACTCCAGCGTCTCCATGAGATCGGAGTTCCAGATCATCGAGCGGTCCTTGACCTTGATGTCGCCCTTGCCGGCGAACACCTTGTCCATGTTCACGCAACCCTCCTCGAGGGTCTTGGTGGTGCGGAACACCGCGCAGTCGTTCTGCATGGTCTTCTGCATCATGGCGCGGAGCTGCGCCGTCGGCGTACCGCCATTGGCATGGCGGGCCTTGTCGAGGCGGGCGATCGCCTCCTCGCCGGCGCGCGGCATGTCCTTGTGCGGCTGGCCCGGCGTCATCTGCTCGGCGACGCGGTTGGCGGCGGAGCGGCCGAACACGACCAGCTCGAGCAGCGAGTTGGAGCCTAGGCGATTGGCGCCGTGGACGCCGATCGAGGCGGCCTCGCCCAGCGCCATCAGGCCGGGGACGACGGTGTTGGGATCGCCGTCCTTCACCGTCATGACTTCGCAGTGATAGTTCGCCGGGATGCCGCCCATATTGTAGTGGCAGGTCGGCAGGATCGGGATCGGCTGGCGGGTGACGTCGACGCCGGCGAAGATGCGCGCGGTCTCGGCGATGCCCGGCAGGCGCTCGTGGATGATCTTCGGGTCGAGATGCTCGACGTGCAGCTCGATGTAATCCTTGTTCGGGCCGCAGCCGCGGCCTTCGCGGATCTCGACGGTCATCGAGCGGCTGACGACGTCGCGCGAGGCGAGGTCCTTGGCCGACGGGGCATAGCGCTCCATGAAGCGCTCGCCGCTGGAATTGGTGACGTAGCCGCCCTCGCCGCGCACGCCCTCGGTGATGAGGCAGCCCGCGCCGTAGACGCCGGTCGGATGGAACTGCACGAACTCGAGGTCCTGCAGCGGCAGGCCGGCGCGCAACGCCATGGCGCCGCCGTCACCGGTGCAGGTGTGGGCCGAGGTCGCCGTCTGGTAGACGCGGCCGTAACCGCCGGTCGCCAGCACCACCTTGTGGGCGCGGAAGCGATGGATCGTGCCGTCGTCGAGGTTCCAGGCCATGACGCCACGGCAGACGCCTTCGTCCATGATCAGGTCGAGCGCGAAATACTCGATGAAGAACTCGGCGTGGTTCCGCAGCGACTGCTGGTAGAGCGTATGCAGGATCGCGTGGCCGGTCCGGTCGGCGGCGGCGCAGGTACGCTGGGCGATGCCCTTGCCGTATTCCGTCGTCATGCCGCCGAACGGGCGCTGGTAGATCTTGCCCTCGGGCGTGCGGCTGAACGGCACGCCGTAATGCTCCAGCTCGATGATCGCGCCGATGCCGTCGCGGCACATATATTCGATCGCGTCCTGGTCGCCGAGCCAGTCGGAGCCCTTGACCGTGTCGTACATGTGCCAGCGCCAGTCGTCCGGGCCCATGTTGCCCAGCGCCGCCGAGATGCCGCCCTGCGCCGCCACGGTATGGCTGCGGGTCGGGAACACCTTGGTGATGCAGGCCGTCTTGAAGCCCTTGTTGGCCATGCCGAAGGTCGCCCGCAGGCCGGCACCGCCGGCGCCGACGATGACCACGTCATATTCGTGATCGACCACCTTGTAGGCGGTGTTGCCGATGTTGACCGTCCCTGCGACGGGCTTGCCGCTGCTCGCCTCGGCCATGACTTAGCCTCCGAATCCGATACGCATGCTGGCCACGATCGCAGCCAGTCCGAAGAACACGGCGATGAACTTCACCGCCACGATCAGCGCCAGCTTGACGCCGTCATTGTGCACATAGTCCTCGATCACCACCTGGATGCCGAGCTGGGCGTGATGCAGGCCGATGACGATCGTCAGGATCAGCAGCACCATCACGACCGGCGAGCTGAGCCAGGAGCGCGCCATGCCGTAATCGGCGCCGCTCAGCGTCACCAGCGAGATCGCGAACCAGACGACCAGCGGGATCAGGGCGACCGCCGTCAGGCGCTGCACCCAGAAATGATGCACGCCGCTCTTGGCCGAGCCGAGGCCGCGGGCGCGGTTCAGGGGACTTCTGAGGTCGCTGTTCATGGGTCGCTCCTCAGATCAGCCGCAGGCCGACGATCCACGAGATCGCCGTCGCCACGAGGGAAGCCGCCACCACGATCCAGCCGCTGCGGTAGGCGTCCTTGATCTCGAAGCCGTAGCCCGCATCCCAGAAGAGATGCCGGATGCCGTTGAACAGGTGGAAGAACATGCAGAACAGCCAGCCGCCGAGCACGAAGCGGCCGACGATCGACGTGTTGAACGCCTGGAACTTCGCGTAGGTGTCGTAGCTGCCCGAGGCGCAGACGACCCAGGTCGCGAGATAGAGCACGCCGACCGACAGGGCGATGCCCGTCGCGCGATGCAATATCGAAAGGATGGAGGTGAGCTGCGGGCGATAGACCTGCAGATGCGGAGAAAGCGGCCGATGCACCGGCCGGTTGGCGACGCTCATCCGTGAAGACCTCAATTGCCGATAGCGGCTGGCGCTGTTTGTAGCGCGCAACTGCTTCAAGTCAACGAATGTCGGCGTTGCACGCGTGTTAAGCCCCGGATTTGCAAGCGAAAATCCGCCTGCCGAGCGCCATTTCTAGGCAATGCGCCTCGGCATGAGCAGCCAGTAGTCGAGATCGAGCACGACGGCGGGGTGGTACTTTCCGTCCGCTCCCTTGCCCGGCCAGGAGCCGCACGGGCAATCCTTTGCCGCAATGCTTCTCATTCGCAACGCACCGACATCCGAACGGCCCGGCAGCGGTGCCGCCTCCAGCACTTCGGACCAGGCATAGATCGTGTCGCTGCCGAAGGTCGGCGCGACATGGCTGCCGGCGTTGAAGGCGGCGACCCGGAAGCCGTTGGCCAGCCCGTTGAACGACAGCGCCCGCATCAGCGAGATCACATGGCCGCCATAGGCGAGGCGGCGGCCGAAGCGCGTGTCCTTGCCGGCAAAGGCGTCGAAGTGAACCCTCGCGGTGTTCTGGTAGAGCCGCGTCGAGAACATATGGTCGGAGTCCTCGAGCGTGATGCCGCTCACATGGTCGATGCGCTCGCCCGGCGCATAGTCCTCCCAGCGATAGGACGAGCCGGCTGCGCCATCGTCGTAGCCGGCGAGCGACAGGCCCTCGGGCACGATGAGATCCTCCGGCTTCACCGACGGTGCGGTCTTCGGCACGACCGGCCCCGCCACGGCAGCGTTGGGATCGCGCTTGTGCACCATCACCCAGCGCACATAGTCGAGCACCGTCTCCCCGCTCTGGTTGACGCCGGTCGAGCGCACCCAGACGACGCCGCTCGCCTTGTTGGAATTCTCGCGCAGCCCCAGCACCGTCGAATGGGCCGACAGCGTGTCGCCGGGATACACCGGCACGCCCCAGCGGAACTCGGCATAGCCGAGATTGGCGACGGCATTCAGCGAGATGTCGGGCACCGTCTTGCCGATGACGACATGGAAGACCAGCAGGTCGTCGAGCGGCGCGCGCGGCAGGCCGATCGCCTGCGCGAACACGTCGGACGAGTTGATCGCGAAGCGCGAGCCGTAGAGCGCGATGTTCAGCGCCGCATCGGCCTCGGTGAGCGTCCGCGGCGTGGCGTGGCGGAATTCCTGCCCGACGCGGAAATCCTCGAAGAAGTTGCCGTTGCTGGTCTTGCTCTTGTCGCTCATGTCGCGGCCTGCAGTTCCTTGATCGCCGTGGCCAGCGCCAGGCCGCGCTCGGCCTGCTCGACATGCAGGTTCTCGATCATGCGGCCATCGACCGTGACGACGCCCTTGCCTTCGGCCTGTGCGGCCTTGAAGGCAGCCACGATCTTCGCCGCCATCTCCAGCTCCGAGGCCGACGGGGCAAAGATTTCGTTGCACGGCTCGACCTGGCTGGGATGGATCAGCGTCTTGCCGTCGAAGCCCATCTCCAGCCCCTGCTGGCAGACGGCGCGGAAGCCTTCCTCGTCCTTGATGTCGTTGTAGACGCCGTCGAGGATGGTGAGGCCGTGGGCACGGGCGGCGAGCATGCCGAGCCCCAGTGCCGTCACCATCGGCAGGCGCATCGGCGTGTGGCGCGCGCGCATGTCCTTCACCAGATCGTTGGTGCCGATGATGAACAAAGTGAGCCGCGGATGCGATCCCGCCACTTCCTCGGCGCGCAGGATGCCCTTGGGCGTTTCCATCATGGCCCACACCGCCATCGACGAGGGCGCACCGGCCGCGTCGAGCAGGTTGACGACGCTCGCCACCTCGGCCGCGCTCTCGACCTTCGGCACCACCACCGCATCGGCGCCCGACCTGGCGATCGCGGTGATGTCGGCCGCGCCCCACGGCGTGGCGAGCCCGTTGCAGCGGATCGCGATCTCGCGCTTGCCGTAGCCCTTGCTCTGCGCCGCGGCGACGACATTGGCACGCGCCGCCTCCTTGGCATCGGGCGCCACGGCGTCTTCGAGATCGAAGATCAGCGCATCGGCCGGCAGGGTGCGTGCTTTTTCGAGGGCACGCGTGTTGGCACCCGGCATGTAGAGAACGCTGCGGCGCGGACGGACGGACATCGACATCTCAGAGCCTCCCCGGAAAACGCGGCGGACTATAATGCCGGTCCTCCTTGTGGCAAGGTGGCGCCGGCCATGCGCTTCCTGTCCCTCCAGAGCCATGTCGCCTACGGCTATGTCGGCAATCGTGCGGCGACCTTTCCGCTGCAACGATTGGGCCACGAAGTCTGGGCGGTGAACACGGTCGAGTTTTCGAACCACACGGGCTATGGCGCCTGGCGCGGTCGCGCGGCCTCGGCCGAACAGGTTGGCGAGATCGTGCAGGGCATCGAATCGCTGGGCCAGCTCTCGCGTTGCGATGGCTTGCTGACCGGCTATGTCGGCGACGCCGCCCTGGCCGATGTCGTCCTCGACACCGCACGCCGTGTGCGGTTGGCCAACCCGCGCGCCATCTGGTGCTGCGATCCGGTGCTGGGCGACATCGACACCGGCATCTACGTCAGACCGGGCATCGATGCCTTCTTCCGCGACCGCGCGATTCCCGCAGCCGACCTGGTGACGCCCAACCATTTCGAGCTCGAACACCTGACCGGCCGCACGGTCGCAACCATGGACGAGGCGCTGGCGGCCGCGCGCACGTTGCTTAACGGACCACGGCTCGCGCTGATCACCAGCCTGCGCCGCGCCGATGCGCCGCCCGATACGATCGAGATGGTCGCCGTGTCACGCGAGGCAGCCTGGCGCGTTGCAACACCCATGATCGGCTTTCCCATCGCCCCGAACGGCACCGGCGACGCCGTCGCCGCCCTCTTTACGGCGCACTGGATCGCCGGCGACGATGTCGCCGACGCGCTCGGCAAGGCCGCCTCGTCGATCTTCGCGGTCCTCGAAGCCACCGAGGCGATGGGCGAGCGCGAGCTGCAGCTCGTGGCGGCTCAGGACCGGCTGGTCGCGCCACCGCGCCTCTTCAGGGCCGAGAGACTGTAGCCCGATGTCCGTGCCGGGGTTCGTCTTCAATCCCATCACGCTCGCCATCGAGGGCGCGGCGATCGGCTTTCTCATCGCCGTGCCGGTCGGGCCGGCGGCCGTGCTCTGCATGCGGCGCGCGATCACCGTCGGCGCCATGGCGGGTTACATGACCGGCATCGGCGCCGCGCTGGGCGACGCGGTGTTCGGCGCCGTCGCCGCCTTCGGCCTGTCGTTCGTGCAGCAGTTCGTGATCGAGCGCGAGGCCTGGCTGCTGGGCATCGGCGGCCTCGTCCTGGTGATCATGGGCTGGTCGACGATGCGCCACCGGCCGCGCAATGTCGGCGATCCCGTTGCCGACGACCGCGAACACCAGTTCTCGACGCATTTCCACTATGCCAGTTCGAGCTTCTTCATCACGGTGTTCAATCCGCTCACCGTGATGGCCTTCGGCGCGGCCTTCGCCGGCCGCAACCTGGCCGGCGTCGGCGCCAGCCTGCCCGATGCCGCGCTGCTGGTCGCCGCCGTGTTCTGCGGCGCGCTCGCCTGGTGGACCATCATCTGCGCCGCGTCGATGTCGTTGCGCGCGCGCTTCACCGGCACCGGCCTGCTGTGGCTGAACCGCGGCTCCGGTGCCGTCATCCTGGGCTTCGGGCTGGTTGCCCTGATCTCGCTGCTGCCGCTGCCCTGGAAGAAAATCGGCGCCTTCGTCGGGCTTTAGCTCAGGCGATCTAGCTCAGACGATCTTGCAGACCTCGTCGAATTCGAAACGCGGGCTGCGGTTGAACAGCTTCGCGTGATCGCCGTAGCCGATGTTGCACAGGAAGTTCGTCTTGAACTTGCCGTCGGGGAAGAAGGCCGCGTCGACCTTGGCATTGTCGAAGCCGCTCATGGCGCCGCAGTCGAGGCCCAGCGCGCGCGCCGCGATGATCAGGTAGGCGCCCTGCAGGGTGCCGTTGCGGAACGCGGTCGGCTCGGCCGCCGGCTTGCCCTTGAACCAGTGGATGGCCGTCTGGTCGTGCGGGAACATCCGCGGCAGGTGCTCGAAGAATTCCGGATCGTAGGCCAGGATCGCCGTCACCGGCGCGGTCATCGTCTTCTCGGTGTTGCCCGCGCTCAGCGCCGGCCGGAGCTTCTCCTTGCCCTCCTTGGTGCGCACGAAGATGATTCGCGCCGGCTGGCAATTGGCCGAGGTCGGTCCCCACTTCATGAGATCGTAGATCTCGTGAAGTTTTTCGTCGGTCACCGGCTTGTCCAGCCAGCCATTGTGCGTGCGGGCCTCGCGGAAGATGGTGGCAAGCGCCTTGTCGTCGAGCATTCAATTCCCCTTGAAAGTTGGTGGACCGTAACGAAGCTTCATCGAACGGTCGAGACGCACACATGTGATCGAGTTACCGGCTGGAACCCGGCATCCGTTGCCGGTTCCGTAGCACGAATTATGCTAGCCTCCGCCACCCATGCCTGCGCAGGATTCATAGATGCTGCCCGTTCTGCTCGATCCCGCGAAATTCAAGGATGCCTGGATCACCGCCAAGGGCGAAACGCGCGCGCATGTCGGGCTGAAGGCGCTCGAGACGCTGTGGTTCAATACCGGCACCCTGTGCAATCTCACCTGCCGCAACTGCTACATCGAATCCTCGCCGCGCAACGACCGGCTCGTCTATCTCACCGCCGCCGAGGTCGCAGCCTATCTCGACGAGATCGAGCGCGACGGCCACGAGACCAAGCTGATCGGCTTCACCGGCGGTGAGCCGTTCATGAATCCCGACCTGCCGGCGATGCTGGACGACGTGCTGTCGCGCGGCCTGAAGGCCATGGTGCTGACCAACGCCATGAAGCCGATGCACAAGATGAAGCCGGCGCTGCTCGACCTGCTGGCGCGCCACGGCGGCGGCAACCTCGCGATCCGCGTCTCGGTCGACCACTACGAAAAGACGCTGCACGAGGAAGAGCGCGGCGCGCGAAGCTGGAAGCCCACGATCGACGGGCTGGTCTGGCTGGCCCAGGCGGGCTTCGAGGTGCATGTGGCCGGTCGTCACTTCTCCAACGAGACCGACGACGAGGTCCGGGCCGGCTATGCGCGATTGTTCGCTCAACTGGGCGTGCCGATCGATGCGCGCGATCCGGCGACCCTGATCCTGTTTCCCGAGATGGATCCGACCGTCGATGTGCCCGAGATCACGACGTCCTGCTGGGGCATCCTGAAGAAGTCGCCGGACAGCGTGATGTGCGCCTCGGCCCGCATGGTGGTGAAGCGCAAGGGCGCGCCGCGGCCCGCGGTCGTCGCCTGCACCCTGTTGCCCTACGATCCGCAGTTCGAACTGGGCGAGACCCTCGCGGAAAGTGTCGGCGAGGTGCGTCTCAACCATCCGCATTGCGCCAAGTTCTGCGTCCTGGGCGGGGCCGCCTGCAGCGCGTGACGACGGCAATCGACATCGTCATTCCGACGTTGAATGCAGGCCCGACACTCGCCCGCACCCTGGCGGCGCTTCCCAGCCATCCCGATTTCGCTGTCTCGACCACGATCTGTGACGGCGGCTCGTGCGACGACACGGTCGCGATCGCATGGCACGCCGGCGCGGCCGTCGTGACGGCGCCAGCGGGCCGTGGTGGCCAGCTCGCAACGGGAGCGGCAGCCGGGAGCGCTCCCTGGATTCTGTTCCTGCACGCCGATACGAGGCTCAGCTTCGGAGCGGGCAACATGATCGCGCGCTTCGTCACGTCGGCCGTCGACAAGGCCGGCTATTTCCGCCTGCGCCTCGATGCCGACGAGTCCGGCGCCCGAAGGGTCGAGCGGCTCGCGGCCTGGCGCGCCCGCACCTTCGGCCTTCCCTATGGCGATCAGGGCCTGCTGATCTCCCGCGCGCATTACGAACGCCTTGGTGGCTTCCGGCCGCTGCCATTGATGGAAGACGTCGACCTCGTGCGCCGTATCGGCCGGGGCAATCTGGCTCTCCTCGACGCCGAGGCACGCACCTCGGCAGCGCGCTATCAAAGGGACGGCTGGCTGCTGCGGCCCTTGCGCAACCTGACCTGCCTCGCGCTCTATTTCGCCGGCGTCCCGCCGCAAACCCTGCGACGCCTCTACGGATGATGAAGCGCCATCTCGTCATCTTCGCCCGCGCGCCGCAGGCTGGCCGCGTGAAGCGCCGTCTCGGGATGGAGATCGGCGCGATGGAAGCCTTTCGTTTCTATCGCCGGATTCTCGACGAACAGATAAGGCGCATGGTGCGCGATCCGCGCTGGACGGTCTGGCTGTTCGTGACGCCCGACACCGCACGCCGCCATCCCGCCTGGCATCTCGCGCCCGTCTCGCGACGAAAGCCGCAGCGACACGGCGATCTCGGCCGCCGCATGAAGCTCCCCTTCGAGACCTTGCCGCCAGGACCGGTGGTCCTTGTCGGCAGCGACATTCCGGCGATGCGCGCTCATCACATCGCGCGCGCCTTCGCGCTGCTGGGCCAACACGATCTCGTCTTCGGCCCGGCGCGCGATGGCGGCTTCTGGCTGTTCGGTGCCCGGCGCTCGCGCCCGCTGCCGCGTTCCCTCTTCGCCGATGTGTGCTGGTCGACACCGACGGCACTCGCCGACACGCTGGCCGGTATCCCGCACCACGTCACGACGGCATTGGCCGACACGCTCGACGATGTCGACGACGCCGCTTCCCTGCAGCGGCTAAGTTTGACGCGATAGACTATCAATGGAGCGCGCAACTCCAGTTGCGCTCAAGCCTCGGCGATCGGCAAAGATATGAGCGCAACTGGAGTTGCGCGCTCCGTTGAGGCGCTTAGACCGGAGTCGCCTTCTTCACCACGTCGAGTTCGCGCTGAACGGCGGCGAAGACGTCGGTCCAGTTGCCGGGAACGGCCTGCTGGAAAATCCGCGCCGACGGATACCAAGGTGCGTCGGTGCCGCCGAGCTGCCAGCGCCAGTCGGCGGTCGAGGGCAGCAGGACCCAGGTCTTCACGCCCATCGCCGCGGCGAGGTGCGCCACCGGGGCGTCGATCGAGATGAGCAGGTCGAGCTGCGAGAGCGCGGTCGCGGCCTCGGCGAAATCGAAGATGCCGCGGCCGACATCGTGCACCAGCCCGCCGGCGCCGAAGATCTGGATGTCCTTCTGATGGACACCGCCCTGCAGGCTGAAGAACAGCAGCTCGGGATCGCCCGAGAGCGCGAGGAAATGGGAAAAGGACACCGACCGCTGGCGATCCTGTGCCTGGCCCGGCATCGCGGCCCAATAGATGCCGATGCGCAGTTTCGCCTGCTCCAGCCGGCCGAGCTTGATGCGGCTCTCCTCCGGCGCACGGAGATAAGGCGGCTCGAGCGAAAGGGCCGCAAAGTCGGCACGACAGAGATGCGGCAGCGACACCAGGGAGGCATGGACGTCGAACGCAGGCACCGGCTCGCCCTCGGCCACGACCTCGTCGATGTAATCGACCGCGCGCAGCAGGTCCTTCAGCAGCGCCTGGCAGAGCACGATCACGGTGGCGCCGCGCCGCTTCAGCTCGCGGGCGAAGCGCACGAACAGCAGCCCGTCGCTCAGCCCCTGTTCGGGATAGAGCAGGATGCGCTTTCCCTGCAGCGGTCCGCCATCCCAGGGGGCTTGCGCGAAGTCGGGCGTCGGCGTCTCGGGCAGGCGCTTGCGGATCTCGTAGGACTCGAAGCCGGCTTCGAGCTCGCCGCGCATCAGCAGCGCGATCGCGAACTCGACGCGGGCGCGCCGGTTGTCGGGATGGATGGTCAGCGCCCGGCCGAAGCAGCCGATGGCTTCGTCGAGGCGGCCGAGATCGCGCAGGCAGAGCGCCAGATTGAAGAAGCCCTCGGCATAGTCGCGGCTGAGCGCGATCGACCGGTAGTGATGCTTCACCGCCTCATCGAGGCGATTCACGGCGCGCAGCGCATTGCCGAGATTGGAATGGAGTGCCGGATTCTCCGGATCGGCCGCCAGCGACAGGCGATGATGCGACACCGAGGCTTCGAGCTTGCCGGCGAGGCGCAGCGCGACGCCGAGATTGTTGTGCAGCTCGGCATGATCGGGGCGAACGGCGAGCAGCCGCAGATAGGAGGTGATCGCCTCGTCGAGGCGGCCGGCACGATGGGCCTGCGACGCCAGGCGCAGCTGCTGCACGAAGCTGTCGGCCATGCCGCCGAACAACGGCGTGGGCGCATTGGCCGCCGCGGATTCCGGCTTCGTCGGATGGATGTGGGGCGTGTCGTTCACGCTTGCAGTTTACCTCAGCGGGCCCTTACAAGCATCCGCCCTCAAACGAAAATGGCGCGGACCAGAAGGCCCACGCCATTCGATTCGTCGCGCACCCGAAGGTGACGCCGCTAGATGTAGCCCTTGATCAGCTCCTCGGCGATCTGGATCGCGTTCAGCGCCGCGCCCTTGCGGAGATTGTCGCTGACGACCCACATCGCCAGGCCGTTGTCGACCGTGGGATCGGAGCGGATGCGGCTCACGAACACGCCGTCCTGGCCGGTGACTTCCTTGGGCGTCACGTAGCCGCCGGGCTCGCGCTGGTCGACCACCAGCACGCCGGGGGCCGCCGCGAGGATGCGCCGCGCCTCGTCATCGTCGAGCGGCCGCTCGAGTTCGAGATTGATCGATTCGGCATGGCCGACGAAGGTCGGCACGCGCACGCAGGTCGCGTGGACCTTGATCTTGGGGTCGAGGATCTTTTTGGTCTCGACCACCATCTTCCATTCTTCCTTGGTCGAGCCGTCATCCATGAAGACGTCGATCTGGGGAATGACGTTGAAGGCGATGTTCTTGGTGAACTTCACCGGGTCGAGCGTCTGGTTGACGAAGAAGCTCTTGGTCTGGCTGACCAGCTCGTCCATCGCTTCCTTGCCGGCGCCCGACGTCGACTGATAGGTCGACACGACGACGCGCTTGATGCCGGCCGCCTCGTGGATCGGCTTCAGCGCCACGACCATCTGGATGGTCGAGCAGTTCGGGTTGGCGATGATGCCGCGGCCCTTGTAGCCGGCGATCGCCTGCGGATTGACCTCGGGCACGACCAACGGCACGTCCGGGTCCATGCGCCAGTAGGAGGTGTTGTCGATCACGACCGCGCCGGCCTTGGCGGCGCGCGGGCTGTGCTCGGCCGACACCTTGGCGCCGGGCGAGCTCAGGACGATGTCGATGCCCTTGAAGTCGAACTTGGCGAGGTCCTGGACCTTCAGGACCGATTTGTCGCCGAAAGAGGTCTGCAGGCCGACCGAGCGGGCCGACGCAAGTGCCACGACATCATCGGCCGGGAAGTTCCTCTCGGCCAGGATCTGCAACATTTCGCGACCGACATTCCCGGTCGCGCCGACGACGGCAACTCTGTAGCCCATGACTATATGCGCCTAGCGTGCGCGCACCCCTGTTTGAAGGACAGGGGGAGATACGCGCAAGGTCCCGCTTTGGCAAGGATAGGGCCGGAAGCCCTGCTACTCCGCCGTCGCGCCCGATGCCTTGATGATCGGCACCCAGAGCGCCAGCTCGTCCCGCACCAGTCTGTCGACGGCGGCGGGCGGTTCGGGCGGCATCAGGTCGATGCCCTGGCCCGCCATCTTCTCGCGCACCGACGGCAGCCGCGCGATGCGGATGAACTCCGCGTTCAGCTTCTCGACGACCGGCGCCGGCGCGCCCTTCGGCACGGCGAAGCCCATCCAGGTGTTGAACACGTAGCCCTTCATGCCCTGCTCGACCATGGTCGGGACCTCGGGCAGCAGGTCGGAGCGCTGTTCGCTGGTGATGGCGATCGCCTTCAGCTTGCCGCCCTTGATCTGACCGATGACGGTCGGCGTGTTGTAGAAGCCCATCGCGACCTCGCCATTGGCGACGCCCATGATGCCGGCAGGCGTCGTGCGATAGGGCACGTGCTGCATCTTCACGCCCACGTCGCGCTCGAACAGCAGGGCCGACATGTGATGGCTGGTGCCGGTGCCGCCGGACGAATAGGTCAGCTCGCCGGGCTTCGCCTTGGCCTGCGCGATCACGTCGGCCACGGTCTTCGCCGGATTGTCGGGATGCACGACCAGGATGTTGGAGACCGAGCCGGCGACCGCCACCGAGTCGAAGTCCTTCACCGGATCGTAGCCGGGCTTCGGATAGAGCCCGATGTTGAACACCACGGTGCCCTGCGAGACCAGGATCATCGTGTAGCCGTCGGGCGCCGCGCGCGCCGCCTCGGCGGTGGCGATGGTGCCGCCGGCGCCCGTCTTGTTGTCGACCACGATGTTCTGGCCGAGTGCCTTGCCGAGCTCGTCGGCATAGATCCGCGCGATGATGTCGGCGGTGGCGCCGGGCGCCAGCGGCACGATCATGCGGATCGGCTTGGCCGGCCAGGCTTGCGCCATGGTCCTCGTCGAGAGGGCAGTGGCGGCCAATGCGCCCGCCAGAAGGGTTCTCTTCGTCAGGACCATGGCACCATCTCCTAGAGGCCGACGGATCTCGCGACCAAGGAAGCGAGCTGCTTGCGCAAGCGCGCGACCAACCCCTTCTCCGATCGCTTGCCGATCAGGTTTTTCATTTCGTAGGGATCGCTCTTGAGGTCGTAGAGTTCGTCGCACGCGACGCCGTCGAGCGATTTCTGCGTCCAGTGGATGTACTTGTGACGCCTGGTACGGATCGCCTTGTAGCTCATGCCCACCAGCCACGGCATGGCGTTCTCGCTGAAGTATTCGCACATGAAAGAGGTGCGCCAACCCTTGGGTTTTGCCCCTTTCGCCAGCGGCTTGAGCGATGCCCCCTGCATCGTCTTGAAGTCCGCGGCCTTGCCGCCGGCGAGATCGACCAACGTAGGCGCGATGTCGAGCGCGAGGACCAGCTCGTCGTTCACGGTGCCCGGCTTGAACCAGGCGGGGTAGCGGATCAGGAACGGCGACTTGATGCCTTCCTCGTAGGCGAAGCGCCGCTCCGGGCCGAGCCCGTGCTCGCCGAAGAAGTAGCCGTTGTCGCCCAGGAACAGGATGAAGGTGTTGTCGAGTTCGCCGTTCTCCTCGAGCACCTTGAAGATGTCGCCCATGCCCTCGTCGACCGAGGCCATCATGGCGGCGCGCAGGCGGATCTCCTCGTCGGTGCCGGCCAGGATGCCGTCCAGCACCTTGCGCGAGGCCTCGTTGACCCGCAGCGCATGGGCTTCGGTCCAGGCCGGCTTGTCCTTCACCACATCGGCCGCCGGAAGCGCATTGGGCCGGCGCGGGAAGTGTTCGCCTTTGTAGAGGTCGGCATGGCGCGGCGCGGGCCGGTAGCCGCCGTCGGTGAAGTCGATCGTGCCGTCGGCCGCCTGGAAGGCGTCGGGATGCACGGCCTTGTGGGCGAAGAAAAGTGCGAAGGGCTTGTCGCGCTTCTGTTTCAGGAAATCGACCGCGTGCCCGTTCAGGAGATCGGTGATGTAGCCTTCGTACTTCTTCTCGTCGCCGTCGATGTTCAGCACCGGATCGATGATCGAGCCGTGGCCGGGGAAGCTCACCCACTTGTCGTAGCCCGGCCGCGGACCGCCGGAATTGCCCATGTGCCACTTGCCGATATGGGCGGTCTCGTAGCCCAGCCGTTGCAGGATGACATGGTAGTTCGGCAGGCGGTGGCTGTGGGAATCGCGCGCGACATTGTCGATGATGCCGTGCCGGCTCGCATACTGGCCGGTCAGGATCGAGGCGCGGTTGGGCGAGCAGAGCGGCGTCGTATGGAACGCCGAGGTGAACATCGCGCCTTCATGGCCGATGCGGTCGATATGCGGCGTCTTCATGTAGGGATGGCCGCAGATCCCCAGCTCGTCGAACCGCAGGTCGTCGATCAGGACGACCAGGAAATTGGGCTTACGCTTCTTTGCCACGTTGAGGTCCCCACACTGGAATTCCGCCAAGCACACCGCGTGCCGAAACGAGGCTAGCGAGCGGTGTTGACGGAGACCAGAGCCCCGCGCCCATATCGGCCGCGAAAGGGAAATTCCATGACCGAGACTGCCCTGCCACTGGCGGGATTGCGCGTATTGGACATCAGCTCATTCATCGCCGCACCGGCCGCGGCCGTCGTGCTGGGCGACTGGGGCGCCGACGTGATCAAGGTCGAAGGACCGGACGGCGATCCCAACCGCCGGATCATGCACGATTCGTCGAACTATCCGAAAAGCGAGGTCAACTACCCGTGGCAGATGGATTCGCGGAACAAGCGCTCCATCGTGCTCGACCTCAAGCAGGCCGACGCCCGCGCGGCCCTCGACCGGCTGATCGCGGTCTCCGACATCCTGATCTGCAACTTCCCGCCGCCGGTGCGCGACAAGCTCAAGCTCGCCTACGAGGACGTGAAGAAGGTCAATCCGAAGCTAATCTACGCCTCGCTGACAGGCTACGGCGAGACCGGTCCCGATCGCGACCGGCCGGGCTTCGACGCCACCGCCTACTTCGCCCGCTCAGGGTTGCTCGACGCGCAGCGCTATGACGGCGGGCCGCCGGGCGTGCCCGGACCGGCGCAGGGCGACCGCGCCACGGCAATGGCGCTGGTGTCCGCGATCCTGATGGGCCTCATGAATCGCACCAGGACCGGCGAGGGCTCCTGGGTCGGCACGTCGCTGCTGGGCAACGGATTGTGGTCGTGCGGCGTGATCGCCCAGGCAGCGCTGGTCGGCGCCTTCCTGCCGCACCGGCCGCCGCCCGACCGGCCGCGCTCGGCGCTGGGCAACATCTACCGCACCGCCGACGACCGCTGGCTGCAGCTCACCATCGTGCGCGCCGACAAATTGTGGGCACCGCTTTGCCGGGCGATGGGGCTGGAAGCCCTGATCGACGATCCGCGCTTCGCCACCGAACCCGAGCGTCGATCCCGCGCCGGCGAACTCGCCGGCATCCTGAGCGACACCTTCGCCACCAAGCCCTACGAACACTGGCGCGAGGCGCTGGCGACGCACAGCGTCACCTTCGGCGTCATCAGCCGCCCGCAGGACGTGCCGGACGATGAGCAGGCGGTGGCCTGCGGCGCCGTGGTCGAGACGGCGATCCCCGACATGCCGCGCACCCTGGCCGATCCAATTCGCCTCAGCTTCGCCAGCCAGCGCATAGCGCATGCCGCGCCGGCACTGGGCGAGCATGGCGAGGAGGTGCTGCGCGAGGCCGGCGTCAGCGCGCAAGAGATCACGGCCCTCAAGGCCAGCGGTGCGCTGCGATGAGCCCGGACGAACCGCTGCCGCTCGCCGGCCTTACCGTCCTCGACATCAGCTCCTTCATTGCCGCGCCCGCCGCCGCGGCGGCGCTGGGCGACTATGGCGCCGACGTGATCAAGATCGAGCCGCCGGTCGACGGCGACCCGCACCGCAACAGCTTTCGCAACGCCAGCTACCCGCAAAGCGACCGGAACTTCCCGTGGCAGCTCGACGGACGTCACAAGCGCTCGCTGGCGCTCGACCTCAAGACCGACGGCGCGCGCACCATCCTCGAGCGGCTGGTGAAGCGGGCCGACGTGATGATCGTGAACTTCCCGCCGCCGGCCCGCGAGCGGCTGAAACTGCGCTGGGAGGACATCGAGCCGATCAACCCGCGCCTCGTCTACTGCTCGCTCACGGGCTACGGCGAGACCGGTCCCGACCGCGACCGGCCGGGCTTCGACATCACCGCCTATTTCGGCCGCTCCGGCATCCTCGATGCGGCGCGTTACGATGGCGGCCCGCCGGGCGTCTCGCTGCCGGCGCAGGGCGACCGCGCCACCGCCATGACCCTGGTGGCCGCGATCCTGATGGGCCTACGTCGCCGCGACCAGACGGGCAAGGGCGGCTGGGTCGGCACCTCGCTCTATGCCAACGGCGTCTGGGCCAACGGCACCACGGCGGCCGGCGCGCTGGTCGGTGCGCAACTGCCGGTGCGCCCGCCGCCCGACAGACCGCGCAATGCGCTGACCAATCTCTACCGCACCCAGGACGATCGCTGGCTGCAGCTCCTGATGGTCCGCGACGACCGGCTGTGGGCCACCTTCTGCGGCATCATCGAGCGGCCCGACCTGATGGCCGATCCGCGCTTCACCGGCCGGCCGGAACGGCGCGCGCATGCGCAGGAGCTGCACGACATCCTGGAGCCGGTCTTCGCCGGCCGCACCTACGCCAACTGGGAAAAAACCCTGTCCGGCACTGGCATTCCCTTCGGCGTGATCGGCCGGCTGGCCGACGTGATCGACGACGAGCAGGCCGAGCATGCCGGCATCTTCGCCGACACGACCAACCCGGCGATCCCGCGGACCGTGAACACGCCGATCCGCCTCGGCTTCGCGGCGCCGCGCACCGCCGGCCCGCCACCCGAAGTCGGCCAGCACAATGACGAGGTGCTGCGCGAAACCGGGTTCAGCGAGGCCGAGATCGAGGCCCTCAAAAAGTCCGGCGCTTTGGGGTAGGCTTTCCGGATGGCCTCCCGCTTCCGGACCTACGCCGAGTTCTGGCCCTTCTACCTGCGCGAGCACGCGAAGCCGTCGACGCGCGCCGTCCACTATGTCGGCACCATCGCGTCGGCCGCCTTCCTGGTCTGGGCGCTCGCCACCCAGAACTGGTGGTGGCTGCTCGCCGTCCCGGTCTTCGGCTACGGACCGGCCTGGTTCGGCCACTTCTTCATCGAGAAGAACAAGCCCGCCACCTTCGAGGCGCCCGTCTGGTCGCTGATCAGCGACTACAGGATGTGCGGCCTCTTCCTCACCGGCCGGCTCGGTGACGAACTGATGAAGCATCAGGTCCGCGCACCCTAAAAATGGGAGAAATCCCGGGGTTGCTTCCACGGGGGGGCGACGCCACATTGCAGTCGAACCACCCCATTCCGGTTGAGGATTTATGGAAACGATGCTGCAGGGCGCCGCGCCGCAGGCTGCCCCCGCCGACCTGATCAAGGACAGCGACCAGACGAAGTTCGCCAAGGACGTGCTCGAAGCCTCGCGCACGGTGCCTGTCATCGTCGATTTCTGGGCGCCGTGGTGCGGGCCGTGCAAGACGCTCCAGCCGATGATCGAGAAGGTCGTCAAGGAGGCCAAGGGCGCGGTCAAGCTGGTCAAGATCGACATCGACAAGAACCAGATGCTGGCCCAGCAGCTGCGCATCCAGTCGATCCCGGCGGTCTATGCCTTCTTCGGCGGCCGCCCGGTCGACGGCTTCATGGGCGCCGTCCCCGAGAGCCAGCTGAAGGAATTCGTCGACCGCCTGATCCAGGCCTCCGGCGGTGCCGGCGATCCGGCCGCCGCGGAACTCGCCGAGCTGCTGGAGCAGGCCAAGGCCGCCATGGCGCAGAACGACATGGACACCGCCGCGCAGCTCTACAGCGAGATCCTGGGCGTCGAGCCGACCAACGTCGTGGCCCTCGCGGGCCTCGCGCGCTACCAAGTCTCGCTCGGCGACGTTGAGCAAGCCAAGGAGCTGATCGAGCAGATTCCGGCGAAGGAACGCAACGGCGCCGATGTCGTGGCAGCCCAAGCCGCGATCGACCTTGCCGAGAAGGCCAAGGATGCCGGCCCCGTCGCCGACCTCAAGGCCAAGGCCGAAGCCGATCCGAAGGATTTCCAGGCCCGTCTCGACCTCACGATGGCCTATTGGGCCAACAACCAGAAGCAGGAAGCGGTCGACGAGCTGCTCGCCATGATCAAGGCGGACCGCAACTGGAACGAGGCCGCCGCCCGCCAGCAACTGCTGAAGTTCTTCGAGGCGCTGGGTTTCACCGATCCGATCTCTGTCGACGGCCGCAAGCGCCTGTCGACGATCCTGTTCTCATGAGCGCCCTCTCATGAATGAGCGTGCGCCCTCGTCGCAGAGTCCCGGGCGCAATCCGTTCGAGCCCAGCTTCGAGCAGCTCCCCGAGACGCTGCCGATCTTCCCGCTGTCGGGCGTGCTGCTGCTGCCCGGCGGCAAGCTGCCGCTCAACATCTTCGAGCCGCGCTACCTCGCCATGATCTCCGACGCGCTGGCCGGGTCGCGCATGATCGGCATGGTGCAGCCGGTTCAGCCGGGCGGTTTCGCCGGCGACGGGATGCCGACGGGGGACGGCCCTCCCAAGGTGCATCGGGTCGGCTGCGCCGGCCGCATCACCAACTTCAACGAGACCGAGGACGGTCGGCTGATGCTGGTGCTGAGCGGCGTCTGCCGCTTCGACATCGTACGCGAACTCGACCTGGCGCAGGGCGGTTACCGTCGCGTCTCGTCTGTCTTCTCGCCCTATCGCGCCGATCTCGACCATGCCGACGACGTCGTCGAACTCGACCGCGACCGGCTGATGGCGGCGCTGGCCGCCTTCTTTCGCGGCCGCCAGCTCTCGACCGACTGGGATGCGGTGAACAAGGCGGCCGACGCCAACCTGGTCACCTCGCTGTCGATGGTGCTGCCGTTCGGTCCTGCCGAGAAGCAGGCGCTGCTGGAAGCCGCCGACAGCACGGCGCGCGCCAAGCTGCTGATCGCCTTCCTGGAAATGAACGCCTTCGGCGATCCCTCGGACACGCCGCCGGGCCGCAAGAACTGATCGTCAGGCCTCAATCGGCGTAGGGCACGGGCGTGGACAGCGCCGCCTCCTCGTGTCGTGCCCAATAGAGTTCCTCGATCCGCCGCGTCAGCGGGCCGGGCCGGCCGTCACCGACGGGACGGCCTTCGTAGTTCGCGACCGGCATGATGCCGCCGGCCGTGCTGCTGATGAAGATCTCCTCCGCCTCGGCCACCTCGCGCGCCTGCACGGACCGGACCTCGCAGCGCAGTTGGAGCGTCTCGGCGATCTCGATCACCGTGCGGCGCGTGATCCCCTCGAACAGGCCGCGCGCCGGCGTGGCGAGCGCGCCGTTGCGGACGACGAAGACGTTGAAGCCCGGACCTTCCGTCACCGTGCCGTCGGCGGCCGGCATCAGCGCGATGGTCGCATCGCGGTCATAGGCCTCGAAGATCCCCATCGTCAGGTCGAGCCAGTGGAAGTTCTTGATCCGCTGGTCGAGCGATTCCGGCGGGATGCGCTGGGTATGCGACAGGATCATGCGCAGGCCATCCTGCCGCTTGGCTTCGTCGGCAATCCAGACGAAAGGCTGCGCGAAGGCGTACAGGCGGTTGCGGCACAGGCGCGGGTCGCGCGTGCCCGCGGGCGGCAACCCGCGGGTGCAAGTCACCTGGACATAGGCATCGCGCAGGCCCGATCGGCTGGCACACTCGATCATGATGTCGGCGATCTGCTGCCCCGTCAGCGGCAGCGACATCCGGAGACCCGCCATCGACGCCTGGAAGCGCTCGACATGGTCCATCAGCCGGAAGAAGCGACCCTTCCAGACATGCGCCACATCGTAGGTCGCATCGGAGCGGACGAAACCGCGGTCGAGAATGGGGACCGCGGCTTCCGACAGCTTCATCCAGCGCCCGTCCATGTACGCCACGCCCTTGATGGCGGCGGTTTCGCTGTCACTGTCCATTGCCAGATCCCCGATCGATTTCGACTCTTCGGACCCGACCATGACTCATCGGGTTTCGATCGTCACATGCACAAGCTCGTGCACCGGTACGAGGCGCCTGCGGATCGTCTCGCCGTCGACGGTGCCCGCGACGCTGATGATCGCGGCGTGGGCGCCGGGACCGATCCGCCAGATGTGGAGATCGGTGATGCGCGCATCGCCCGGCCCCTCGACCTGCTCGCGAACTTCCGCCTCGAGATGCGGATCGCTGGTGTCGAGCAGCACGGCCGATGTATCGCGCAGCAGTTGCCACGCCCAGACGGCGATCACGACCCCGCCGACGATGCCCATCACGGGATCGAGCCAGACCCAGCCGAGGGAGCGGCCCGCCACCAGCGCGGCGATCGCCAGGACGGAGGTCAGCGCATCGGCCAGCACGTGGGCGAACGCCGAGCGCAGGTTGTTGTCGTGGTGGGCGTGATCGTGCCCGTGGTCATGATCATGGTGGTGTCCCTGACCGTGCCCGCCCGACAGCAGGAACACGCTCGCCACGTTGACGGCCAGGCCGAGGATGGCGACGAGCGTCGCCTCGCCGAACGCCACCGGTGACGGATCGAACAGGCGCCCGACCGATTCGACGGCGATGCCCAGCGCGACCAGCGCCAGGACCAGCGCCGAGGCGAAGCCCGACAGATCGCCGACCTTGCCCGTGCCGAAGGTGAAGCGGCGGTTGCCGGCATGCCGGCGGGCGAAGGCATAGGCGCCCGCGGCCACGGCAAGCGCGCCGGCATGGGTCGCCATGTGGAAGCCGTCGGCCAGCAGGGCCATCGAATTGAAGACGATGCCGGCGGCGATCTCGCCCACCATCATCAGGGCGGTCAGCACCACGACCCACAGCGTGCGCCGGGCATTTTGATCGTGTCGCTCGCCGAGGAACACGTGGTCGTGGGAGAGCGCCTCGATATCCCGCACTGTGGTCATGGTGCCAACCTCACTTCGCATAACGGCGGACGACGGCGATCAGCTCCTCGGCGCCGGCCGCGCGCGCTGCGGCGTCGAGCCCGGGCCGCGCGACATGCTCGCGCACATGGTCCTCGATCAGCTCGCCCATCAGGCCGTTCAGCGCACCGCGCGCGCCCGCGACCTGCTGCAGGACCGCGGAGCAATCCGCCTCCTCTTCGATCGCCTTCTCGATCGCCGCCATTTGCCCGGCGATCCGGCGAACCCTCGCGACCAGCTGCGCCTTCTTCTTCTGGAGATGTGCCATAGTATACTCCCCTATACCAAACCGGCCGCCCTGGAAACCCCGCCAGCCCCTGTTGCGGAGCGCGCCGCCAGAGACCACCCTGACCCAGAACAGGAGGTCTTGGATGATTGATATGATCCTCACGCTGCAGGTGAAGACCGGCATGGAGGCAAGAGCCGAGGACCTCTTGCGTGAACTCGAGCAGGAAACGGCTGAGAACGATCCAGGTTGTCTGCGATACCAGTGGTACAAGGCCGAGCAGCCGAACCTGTACTACCTGCTCCAGCGATGGACCGATCAGAAAGCGGTGGAGGCGCACACCCAGGCCGCCCACATGGCAAGACTCCTGCCGCTGCTTGCCGAGTGCGCCGCGGAGAAGGCAACGACGACCAGGCTGACGAGGCTGGTATAGGCGTGATCAAACGAAACAAACGCAATAAACGAAACAAACGAATCGAAAAGGGCGACTCCCGTGTTGCGGTAACTTGGTAACGCACCGGTGCTGCTCGCCGATACCTCTCAAAAGCCTGTTTCAACAGCCTGCTAGGGGCGTCATCCGGCGCCGTGCTATAGGAACGGCACAAGAATCAGGGAAAAATACCGCACGATGAGCCCTCCATCGGACGAACCCGCAGCCCCCCGGCGCGCCGGCGTGGACCCCAAGCTGCTCGAGATCCTCGTCTGCCCGGCGACGCACGGGCCGCTGGAGTACGATTCCGCGGCCGGCGAGCTGATCAGCCGCAAGGCCGGCCTCGCCTATCCGATCCGCGACGGCATCCCCATCATGCTGGTGAGCGAGGCGCGGCAGATCCGCGACGTGCCATGACCGCCGATTTTCCCAAGGCCGTGCCCGACGGCGGCAGCTACGAATCGACCACCGCGCCGTGGCCGACCGAACTGCGCGTCTTCAAGGAGGAAGGCCGGCTCGAGATCGATTTTTCCGACGGCTATGCCTGCGCGCTCTCCGCAGAGTACCTGCGGGTCGAGAGTCCTTCGGCCGAGGTGCAGGGCCACGGGCCGAACCAGAAGAAGATCGTCGCCGGCCGACGCCACGTGAAGATCGCGTCGGTCGAGGCCGTCGGCCATTACGCGATCCGCATCGTGTTCGACGACCGCCACGACAGCGGCATCTACAGCTGGGCCTACCTGCGCGAACTCGCCGAGACGCGGGTCGAGCGCTGGGCCACCTACGAGGCCGCCCTCGCGCAGCGCGGCCTGAACCGCGACACCTGACGAGCCGCCCATGAAGATCATCATTGCCGGCGCCGGAATCGGCGGGCTGACCGCGGCGATGTGCCTGCATCGCGCGGGTTTCGAGGTCCACGTCTACGAGGCCGTGTCGGAGATGCGGCCGCTGGGCGTCGGCATCAACATCCAGGCCGGCGCGGTGCGCATCCTCTGCGGACTCGGGCTCGAACCCGCGCTCGCCGCCACCGCCATCGAGACGCGCGAGCTGCGCTATGCCAACCGCCATGGCCAGACGATCTGGGCTGATCCGCGCGGCCGCCATGCCGGCCTGCCCTGGCCGCAATTCTCGATCCATCGCGGCGAGTTGCAGATGATCCTGTTCCGCGCCGCGCAGGAGATGCTGGGCGCGAACCGGATTCGCTTCGGCCGGCGCATCGCCCGCTTCGCGCAGCATCACGACAAGGTCTCCGCACACTTCGTCGATCGCGACGGCATGCCGGCCGAAAACGCCGAGGCCGACCTGTTGATCGGCGCCGACGGCATCCATTCGGCGGTGCGCGCGCATTACTATCCGGACGAGGGCCCGCCCAAGTGGCAGGGCATCCTGATGTGGCGCGGCGTCACCGTCGGCAAGCCCTATCTCGGCGGCAACACGATGGTGCAGGCCGGCCATCACAACCAGAAATTCGTCTGCTACCCGATCAGCCGCGCCCATGCCGAGCGCGGCGAGGCGCTGATCAACTGGATCTGCGACCTGCACATGGGCGACGGCGCATTGCCCTCGCGCGAGGACTGGAACAAGCCCGGCCGTCTCGAGGACTTCCTGCCGCGCTTCGCCGACTGGAACTTCGGCTGGCTCGACGTGCCGGAGGTCATCCGCAACGCGCACACGATCCTGGAATTCCCCATGGTCGACCGCGATCCGCTGCCGCGCTGGAGCCATGGCCGCATCACGCTGCTGGGTGACGCGGCGCATCCCATGTATCCGATCGGTTCGAACGGCGCCTCGCAGGCGATCCTCGATGGCGAGGCGATCACGCAGGAGCTGCTCGTGGGCGACGATCCCGAGAAGGCCTTGCGGCGCTACGAGGAGCGGCGCCTGCCGCCGACCGCGCGCATCGTCGAGAGCAACCGGCGCAAGGGCATCGACGTGATGCTCGACATCGTCGAGCAGCGCGCGCCGCAGGGATTCACCGACCTCGAAAGCGTGCTGCCGGCGGACGAGCTGGAGAGGATCGTCGGCGACTACAAGAAGCTGGTCACGCAAGACCGCGAGACGCTGCTGAAGCTGGCGGGCGCTTCGTGACGCGCGCAAAAGAAAACCGGCCCCTCTCGGGACCGGCCGTGGCAGCGGTTTAAACCGACCATCACATCGCCGGCCGCTACCGAGGGAAAATATGCCTGAGAGCGATGACGGAATTATGGCTGTGACGCGGGCTCGACGCCCCATCACAACAAGGTCACTTCCATGAGCCTCGCACGGTCGATCGCGACAGTGGGCGGCTTTACGCTGGTCAGCCGCGTCGTCGGTTTCGTGCGCGATATCGTGCTGTCGGCGGTGCTGGGCTCCGGTGCGGTGGCTGACGCTTTCTTCGTCGCCTTCAAGCTGCCGAACTTCTTCCGCCGCCTGTTCGCCGAGGGCGCCTTTTCCGCGGCCTTCGTACCCCTCTTCGCCCGCGAACTGACGGGTGGTGGTCGCGCCGAGGCGATGGCCTTCGCGCGCCAGGCGCAGGCGGCGCTGCTGCTGGTGCTGATCCCCTTCACCGTGGTGCTGATCTTCGCAATGCCGTGGGTGATGACGCTGTTGGCGCCCGGCATGGTCGACGACCTGCCGACCTTCGCCATGGCCGTCGAGTTCGGCCGCATCACCTTTCCCTATCTGCTGTTCATCTCGCTGGCCTCGCTCTATGGCGGCGTGCTGAACGGCATCGACCGGTTCGCCCATGTCGCGGCGACGCCGGTGCTGCTCAACCTGGCGCTGATCGCCGCCGTTCTGGGGCTGACGCCGCTGCTGCCCAACTCGGGCTACGCGGCTTCCATCGGCGTGGCGGTCGCCGGTGTCCTGCAATGGGTCTGGCTGCTGGTCGCCTGCGCGCGCGACGAGGTTGGCATGGCGCTGACGCGGCCGCGCTGGACGCCGCGCGTCGCGCGGCTGGTGAAGCTCGCGACCCCGGTCGCCATCGGCGGCGGTGTGCAGCAGATCAGTGTCATGCTCGACGTGGTCTGGGCGTCGCTGCTCCCCGTCGGCACGATCTCCGCGCTCTACTATGCCGACCGCATCGCGCAGCTGCCGCTCGGCGTCGTCGGCATCGCCATCGGCACGGCGCTGCTGCCACTGCTGGCCCGCGAGCTGCGCGCCGGCAACACGCAATCGGCCATGACCAACCAGAACCGCGCGCTCGAGTTCGGCCTGCTGTTCAGCCTGCCGGCCGCCGTGGCCCTGTGGTTCCTGGCCGATCCGATCATCCGCGTGCTGTTCGAGCGCGGCCAGTTCACTCCTGAGGACACGCTGCGCACGGCGAGCGCCCTGGCGGCCTTCGCCGTCGGCCTTCCGGCCTTCGTTCTGGTCAAGGCGCTGGCCCCCGGCTTCTTCGCCCGCGAGGACACGCGCACGCCGCTCTACATCGCGCTGGCAGCGATCACGGCCAACATCCTGTTCAACGTCTACTTCCTGTTCGCCACCACGATCGGCCTGGTCGGCATCGCGCTCGCCTCCTCGCTGTCGGGCTGGTTGAACGCGGCGCTGCTGGCCGGCGTGCTGCGCCGGCGCGGCCAGTGGATTCCGGACGGACGGTTGATCGCGCGCGGCCTCCGCATCGCCGGCGCGACCGCCGGCATGGGCGGGGCGCTGTGGCTGGGATTGATCTGGCTGGCCAGGCCATTGTCGCATGCCGACATCGGCGGCGGCATCGCGCTGGCCGGCATCTGCCTGCTGGGCGCGGGCGCCTATGCCGTGCTGGGTGCGGCGCTGGGCGTCGTGCGGATTTCGGAGCTGCGCTACGTGATGCGCCGCCAGCCTGGCCTCAGGTCAGCCGACCCAGGCGAACAACCGTGACGCCCGGCCGCAACGGCCGGCTCGACGAGGGCATGACCAGCACGCAATCGTCGTAGGGCGTCGTCACCGGCTCGTCGTCGTCATGGCCCAGCACGGTGCCCGCCTTGGCGATCACATCCTGGCCCTCGAAGCGCTGCGCCGGCGTGAAGTTGCCGCGCTTGGTGGCGACCGCATGCGTCACCTCGACAACGCGCTGGGTCGCAGGCGTCGGCTGGATCCAACCCGCAGGCAGGTCGCCCTCTTCGAGGATCCCCGTCTCGACCAGGAAGCGCGCCGTCACGTCCTTGGCGACGACGACCGAGGAGGCGCGCCAGTGCTGGCCGGTCTCGATCAGCAGCGCGTTCTTCGGGCTCTTCGGGTCGCCGAACCCGCCATAGTCGCGCATGCGCATGCCGGCGGCATGGCCGGCATCGCGCACGATGTCGACCGGCGTGCCGATCCTCTTGGCGAATTCAACACCCTTGTCGAGCGGGCCGGAGAGCATCAGCGGCACGCAATCGTCGTGCATCGAATGGAGGTCCAACAACAGGTCGGCACGCTCGACGAAGGGCTTCAGCACCTGCGCGCGCTTCGTCTCGACCGTGGTCGCGGGCTCGTCGATGCGACCCCAGACACGGTTGAAATCCTCGTCGACCAGTCGCGACTTGAACGGCGTCCTGGGATCGAACGAGTGATAGGCATCGATATTGTTGAAGGTGAGGATCAGCGTGCCCTTGCGCGGCTTCACCTTCGCGGCGAGCAGCGCATCGACCACGATGGCCCCGGACACCTCGTTGCCGTGCGTCAGCGACGTCACCATCACCGTCGGCCCCGGCTTGCCGCTCTCGATGACGTGGATGTAGGGCGCGGCACCCTTCTCCCATTGGCGCAGGTCAGGGAAGGCGAACTCGATCGGCGGTGTCATGGACATGTTTCTGACCATCGGCAGGTTGTGCCGTTCCTTCGCATGCTAGTTTACTCGGGACAAGGAGAAGCCTATGGCGCGCAGCCGGTATCGTTGGTTCGTCGTCTTCCTGCTGTTCGCGATAACGGTCGTGAACTACATCGACCGGGCGGCGCTCTCCTACGCCATTCCCATGATCCAGCGCGATCTCGGCCTGTCGCCGGCCGAGACCGGCGGCATCCTGGGCGCCTTTGGTCTCGGCTATGCCATCACGACCCTGATCGGCGGCTTCGCCGTCGACCGCTACGGCGCCCGGCTGATCCTCACGATCGCTGCCGTGCTGTGGAGCCTGTCGATCGGCGCCACGGCGCTCGCGACCAGCGTCGCGGTCCTCTATGCAGCCCGTGTGCTGTTGGGCGTCTCGGAAGGCCCGAACTTTCCCGCCCTCACCGGCGCGGTCAGCCACTGGCTGTCGCCGCACGAGCGGGCGACAGCGCTGGCCAATGCCCTGCTGGCAGTGCCGCTGGCGCTGGCCATCGGCGGACCGCTGGTGACGCAGCTCCTCAGCTGGCTCGACTGGCGCCTCACCTTTGCGGCACTCTTCGTGATCTCCGCCGCCTGGATTCCGCTCTGGTACTTCTGCTTCCGGGACGACCCCTCGCAATCGCGCTTCGTGAACAAGGCCGAGCTGGCTCATATCCGTAAAGTGGATCCCGGCGTCACCGCCGCGCCGCACGCGGTGCTGAAGAGCTGGCCGGAAGCCTCGGTGCTGAAGGCGCTGCTGACCAACCGTACCCTGCTGGCCAACTACTGGGCCTTCTTCGTCTTCGGCTATTTCCTGTTCTTCTTCATGACCTGGCTGCCGAGCTACCTGGAACGCAAGTACGGGCTGAACCTCGCCGCCATCGGCCTGTTCTCGGTCCTGCCCTGGCTGTCGGCCGCCATCCTGCTGGGGGCGATGGGACGCTGGTCGGACCATCTGCTGAAGACCACCGGCAGCATGCGCATCTCGCGCTCCTGGCTGATCGCCGGCAGCCAGTTCGTGGCCGCGCTCGCCGTCATCCCCGTGGCGCTGACCGACAATCTCACCGTCGCCATCGCCGGCATCACGGTTGCCGTGGCCTCCTCGATGGGCGCCAACGCCGCCTACTATGCGGTGAACGTCGACATCGTGCCCGAGCGTGCCGCAACGGCGCTCGGCATCATGGACTTCGCCTTCGCCATCGCGGGCTTCCTGGCGCCCGTCATCACCGGCTGGGTGCTGAACCTGCGCGGCTCCTTCGCCGACGGCTTCCTGCTGATGACCGTGCTCGCCCTCTCATCGGTGATGGTGGTCCTGCTGTTCCACCATCCCGATAAGGACCGTGAGACGGCGTGATGCTCAGCTCTCGCGATACCAGTTCGCGAGGTCCCAGGTATTGTTGTCCCAGCCACTGATGTTGGCGACGAGACCGCTGATCAGAGCAACGGCGCCGGGCCGCGCCACCAGGGGAATGACCACCTGGTTGTTGACCACCAGCTCGTTGCATTTGACCAGCAGGGCCACGCGCTTCACCGGATCGAGCTCGACCTGGGCCGCCTTGTAGGTCTCGTCATATTCCTTGTTCTGCCAGCGCGTGATGTTGCGGCCCTGCCACTTGTTCTCCTTCTGCGCCGCTTCCCACGAACAGAACTGGCGCAGGAACACCTCCGGGTCGGGGGCATTCATGCCGTTATTGTACATCTGCAGGTCGGCATAGAAGTGCGGATAGGTGTCGGGATTGGCGACGTCCGACGAGAAGAACACCGACGCCGTCACCGACTTCAGCTCCATGTCGATACCGGCCCGCTGCGCGGCCTGCTTGATGATCTGCTGCGTCTTCTGGCGCGGCTGGTTGATCGAGGTCTGGTAGAGCCATTTCAGCTTCTTGCCGTCCTTGGCGCGGATGCCGTCGGGTCCGCGCGCATAGCCCGCCCCGTCGAGCAGGGCGTTGGCCTTGTCGATGTTGAACTCGAACTTCGTGGTCTTCGAGCGGAACTTCTCGGGATTGTTGATGTAGTTGGGCGTCGCGATCCCGATGCGGCCGTAGATATGCTTCTCGATCGAATCGCGGTCGATCAGCAGCGCCAGCGCCTGGCGCACGGCCGGATCGGTCAGTGTCGGATGCTTGATCTTGAGGCTCGACCGCTCGCCGTCGATCTCGACGTTCGGGTCGGTATTGTTGACCTGCATGTGCTCGATGCCGCCGCCGGGCGAGATGACGACGCGGCCCTTGCCGCCCTTCTCCATGCGCAGAAGAATCTCGTCCTCGACCTGCAGGTTCCAGGCGAAGTGGAATTCACCGGTCTGCAGCACCGCACGCGCCGCCGAGACGGCATCGCCGCCGCCCTTCATCTCGATCGCGTCGAAATGCGGCCGGTTGGGCACGTGGTAGTCGGTGTTGATCTCGCCGACGACGAGGTCGCCCGGCTTGAAGTCCTTGAACTTGTAGGGACCGGTGCCGACCGGCTTCAGATTGGTCGGCGCGTCGCGCGACTTGGCGCCGATATAGTCGCCGAACAGGTGCTTGGGGATGATGCCGCCGGCCCAGCCGACGAAGGCGTCGGCCCAGAAGGGTGTCGGCTGCTTGAACTTCACGATGATGGTGAAGTCGTCGATCTTCTCGACCACGACATCCTTGTAGGAGCCGCTGCTGACCGCCGCGGTCGCGGGATCGCTGGCATATGCCCAGGTGAAGACCACGTCGTCGGCGGTGAAGGGCTTGCCGTCATGCCAGCGCACGCCGCGCTTCAGTTTCCAGGTCACCGACTTGCCGTCGGCGGCGATACCGTCCTCGCGGGTCGGGATCGAGGCGGCGAGCTTGGGCTGGAGATTGCCGTCGCGGTCCCAGGCGCCCAGCGGCTCGTAGAACAGGCGCGATGCGTCCTGGTCCTTGGTGCCGACGGCAAAATGCGGATTGAGGAGCGTCGGCCCCTGCCACCACATGACCTTGAGCAGACCACCACCGCCGCGCTTTGTGGGCTTGTAGGGGGCGCTCGATTGCGCCATCGCCACGCCCGAGTAGGCGAGAAGCTGTGTCGCCATGGGTGCGGTGAGTCCCACCGCCGCCATCCGTTTCACGAAGGCGCGTCGGGACAACCCGCCCGCTTTCACCTTGTCGATGAGACCACGCAAGCCACGCTCGTCCATTGGATGCCTCCAATCAGAGTGTCGAAGCCGTTTCCCTGACGCTCCTGCTATCTTGCAAGATGCGTGCAATTCGATGGGAACAGCCGGGGCCGGGGCCGTCAATGCCGCCGCCTTGATTAACCCGCCGACCTGCGCGATACCCGCGCGCCCCTGACCTTCCACCGGCGGGGTGCGCGGAGGTCCAAACCCCGCGCCATCGACCTCTAGCGGAGTCCACATCCATGCCTGACGTGACAACCGGCGCCACCGGCGCGCCCAACCCGCATCTCGCCGCCTACGAAGCGCGCGGCCTCAAGGGCCGCATCCTCTCGGGCGTGCAACCGACCGGTAACCTTCATCTCGGCAACTATCTCGGCGCGATCCGCAACTTCGCGCGCCTGCAGAACGACTATGAATGCCTCTACTGCGTGGTCGACCAGCATGCGATCACCGTGTGGCAGGAGCCCGCGCAGCTCGCCGCGCAGACGCGCGAGATCGCCTCGGCCTTCCTCGCGGCCGGCGTCGACGGCACCAAGCAGGTCATCTTCAACCAGTCGATGGTGCCCGAGCACGCGCAGCTCGCCTGGATCTTCAATTGCGTGGCGCGCATGGGCTGGATGAGCCGCATGACGCAGTTCAAGGAGAAGGCCGGCAAGGATCGCGAGAACGTCTCGCTCGGCCTGTTCGCCTATCCGGCGCTGATGGCGGCCGACATCCTGATCTACAAGGCCACGCACGTGCCGGTCGGCGAGGACCAGAAGCAGCATCTCGAGCTGACGCGCGACATCGCCATCAAGTTCAACAACGATTTCGGCCGGCCCGATTTCTTCCCGATCACCGAGCCGCTGATCTTCGGTGCCGCGACGCGTGTGATGAGCCTGCGCGACGGTACCAAGAAGATGAGCAAGTCCGATCCGTCGGACTTCTCGCGCATCAACCTCACCGACGATGCCGATGCGATCGCCCAGAAGATCCGCCGCGCCAAGACCGATCCGCTGCCGATGCCCGACACGCTGGAAGATGCCGAGAAGCGCCCGGACGCCGACAACCTGCTGGGCATCTACGCCGCCCTCGCCGACCAGGAGAAGGACGCCGTCGTCGCCCAGTTCGCCGGCAGGCAGTTCTCCGAGTTCAAGTCGGCGCTGACCGAACTCGCGGTGGCCAAGCTCGGCCCCATCGGCGCGGAGATGCAGCGGCTGATGAAGGACCCCGGCCATGTCGACGGCGTGCTGCGCAACGGCGCGGAGCGCGCCCGCGCCATTGCCGCGCCGATCCTCGACGAGGTTTACGGGACAGTGGGGTTCCTGAAGCCGTAATGCTGGGGGGCGCCCCCAGCGCTACCCCTCCATGCGCGTGAGGGCCCACTTCACCGTCGTGCCCTCCGCCGGGACCTGGCCGACCAGCACGATCTGCTCGGTGCGACGCACCCTGCCCTCTTCGCCGAGATAGATGCTTTCGGCCAGGCCGATGCCGGCACCGGTCGCACGCAGGCGCCAGCCGCGGCCGCTTGGCAGGCGCATGAGTACGGCCTGTCCACTTTGGGCCAGCGTCGCCTTCACCGTCGGATGGAGATGGAAGCGCACGATGTAGCGCTGGTCCGGCAGGGTAACGGGACGGCCCTCGTAGCCCAGGAACGAATCCTCGCCGCGCAGGTCGCCGCCGTCGGGCGACAGCCACAGCCGACGGCGATGGATGATGCCGTACAGCGAGCGGTAGCCGTCGTGGCACATGTCGAGCCACTGCGCGCCGCCATCGTCGGCACGGTCGATCAGCACGTTGCCGGCGCGATATTCGAGTGCGCCGTGGTTGGTGATCTCGGTCGAATTGACGTCGTCGACCACCGCGGTCGAATGCGCCGCCGTGAAACGCATGAAGTGCTGCCAGTCGCGCGGCGCGCCGGGATAGGTGCCGCAGTTCACGACCAGCCGCTCGTGCGCGGCGCTCATCTCGAAACTGAGCGTGCCGGCATGGGCGATACCATCCATGCCGCGGCCCGGCGGGCTGCCGGCATCGGCGATCACCAGCGATGTGCCGGCGGCGAGCCGTTGGAAGCCGCTGGCCAGCGCCATGGTCGGCGCGACCTCGCCCGAGCCGGAACGCGCCAGCACCAGGTCGATCAGGCGGCGGTCGCCTTCCCAGGTGCCGTTGAACAGCGCGAGCCCGCCGTCGCCATGACGGAAGAAGCGCAGCATCGGTGCCATGCGGTCGATCGCGGCGACCAGCTCGGCCGGTGCGCGGCGTTCGGCCGAGGCCAGGGCCGCGCGCACGTCGATCAGGTGGCGCAGCACGGTGAGCTGCAGGTGCGGCGCGCGCTCCGACACGATGCCGTCATGCAGCACATAGCGCTTCACGAACTTCGAGAGCCGCGCCAGCGACTGGTCGAGGCTCTTCTCGAAATGCTTGCCGTCGCGGATGAAGGCGAGGTCGGCGAAGATCAGCGCCTTGTAAACAGCGACCGCTTCGTGGCCGATCATGCCGCGGCGCGCGACGCGGCGGAGATGGACGCGCTGGCGGCCGAGCGAGAAGACGAAGCGGGCCGCGAAACCGGGATCGGCCGCGGCGGCCATCCATTCGTAGTGGCGGATCCAGGCCACCATACGGGACGCCAGCACGTCGCGCTTCCACGTCACCGGCGACCAGCGCCATTCGCGGTTGGTCCAGTCGTCGACCAGCTTCGCGGCCAGCAGCGCACCGTGCGGATCGCCGTTGTCGCGCAGGTCGCGCAGCCAGGCGAAGCCGTTCAGGGCATCGAGCCAGAGCGGCGCGGCGCCGGCGCGCTGCCAAGGCGGATCGTCCGACTCGGGCAGGACCGTTCCGACACTGCCGGCGGCGGCGAACTCACCGGCCAGCAGCAGCCGCTGCCCGAGCACCGGATCGCCCGGCCAGGAATCGGCTGCCACCGCGAAGAAGCTGCGCGGCGTGGCGTAGCCCAGGGTGAGGGAGTAAAGCGACGAGCCCAGGAGCCATCGGCCGAGAGCGCGCCGCTCTCCCTTTGCCGCGGCGGAGGGGCGGGTCGGAACGGAACGGATGGGCCGCGCGCCGGAAACCAATGGTTCCCCGGGCCGTCTTGTGTCAGCGACCAACGTCATATTTTCGTTCTTTGGCCCGGGAGGCTCGAGCGGCCGGGCGGTGGAGGGGTTTTGGGCAGTTTACCCCAGCCGAAGCCCTCTGGCGATGGGCCCGGGCGCCTCCGGGCCGGCCCTTGAACGGCGGCCGCCGCACCCCAGATTCATTCCAAGGGAAGGCCCGAACGGGATTCCCGGCCACTCGCTCCACGGAGGGGGGTTCAGAATGAGTCGCGTATCCATGTTCAATTCGCCCTTGTTGCTGGGTTTCGACCAGCTCGAACGGACGCTGGACCGGCTGGCCAAGAACGCCGAGGGCTACCCGCCCTACAATATCGAGCGGATTGGCGAGAACGGGTTGCGCATCACCCTTGCGGTAGCTGGCTTCACCAGCGCCGAACTTGCCATCGAACTCATCGAGAACCAGCTCACCGTGCGCGGCAAGCAGACCGACGACACGGACCGGATCTACCTTCATCGCGGCATCGCCGCACGCCAGTTCCAGCGGGCCTTCATGCTCGCCGACGGCATCGAGGTGACGGGAGCCCGTCTCGACAACGGATTGTTGTCGATCGACCTGGTGCGCCCGGTCCTCGAGCCGCGCATTCGAACCATCCGCATCGACGCCGGCAATGCCGCCGGTGGCGCGGATCACGCGATCGATATCACCGCGCGACGCAGCCGTTGAGGCGGGGCGCGTTGACGCTGCCAAGGAGGTAGCCATGGAAAATGAAAGCAATGTCGTGATGTACACCCCTCTTGCAGAGGAAGCTTTTCTCAGCCTCGGCGCCGAGCACATCGCCTACGTGAAGGAAGTCAGCCTTCCCGATGGCGCGCACGCCGTCGGTATCTTCTCGGCCGACGGCAAGCCGATGGCCTCGGCGCCGTCGATCGAGATCGCGCAGGCGCTGATCCGCCAGCACGAGCTCGAGCCCGCGCTGGTGCACTGAGGTAGTTGCGGAGTACGGCGGTTCAGGCGGCGCTTTGCGCCTGGACCGTCTCGACGAGCAGCGCGTAAAGCGCCTCGGCATTCTCGGTCGCGCGCAGCTTCTCGACGAGGCTGCGGTCGCGCAGGAGCCGCGAGACGCGGGCCAGCGCCTTGAGATGATCGGCGCCGGCGCCCTCGGGCGTCACCAGCAGGAACACGATATCCACCGGCCGCTCGTCGATCGCGTCGAAATCGACGGGATGGGCCATCCGCGCAAACACGCCCATCGGCTTCGTCATCGTGGTGAGCCGGCCGTGCGGAATCGCGATGCCGCCGCCGATGCCGGTCGATCCCAGGCGCTCCCGTTCGAGCAGGCGGTCGAACAGCTTGCGCTCGTCGACGTTGAAAAGACCGGCGGCCCGGCTGGCCAGTTCTGCCAGGAGTGCCTTCTTCCCGGTCGCCTTGGCGCTGGCCATAACGGCGTCCGGACCGATCAGCAAATCGGCGATTTCCACAATGTCACCAATGGGTTAGCGAGCGCGAACTTTGGTCGCCCTGCAAAGGGTGCGCCCCTATAGGCGCCTCCCCCGGTCGGGTCAAGCCATGGTTCGGACGCATACCGGCCCCGCCCCGCCGGCGCTTCAGTCGGCGTGGCCGGTGATCGCCTGCGCGGCGACGGCGGCGGTCGACAGCGCGGACGGCATCTGGCGGCTCATGCCCAGGCGGCCGAGACGGCGACGCTCGGCCGACGACGGAATGCGCATGGCCTCGCGATACTTGGCGACGGTGCGGCGTGCGATCTCGATGCCTTCGCCCTTCAGCAGGTCGACGATGCGGTCGTCGCTGAGCGGCTGGTGCGAGTTCTCGCCGCCCACCAGGAGACGGATGCGCGAGCGCACCGATTCGGAGGAGACGACGACGCCCGGCGTGCGCGCCGGCAGCGCCGAGGTGAAGAAGTACTTCAGCTCGAAGATGCCACGCGGCGTGTTGATGTACTTGTTCGAGGTGACGCGGCTCACCGTGCTCTCGTGCAGCTCGGTGGCGATGGCGATGTCGCGCAGCACCAGCGGCTTCAGCGCGCTGACGCCGTGGCGGAAGAAACCGTCCTGCTGGCGCACGATCTCGCGTGCGACCTTGAGGATCGTGGTGGCGCGCTGCTCCAGCGTCTTGACCAGCCAGTTGGCCGACTGGAAGCGCTCGGCGACGAAGTCGCGGTCGGGCTTGGCGCGCGCGCCCTTCATGAGGGTGGCGTGATAGTTGCGGTCGACCAGGACCTTGGGCAGCGCATCGGTGTTGAGCTCGATGTGCCAGCCCTCCTCGCCGGTCTCGGGATCCTTCGCGGGCGTCAGGTAGAGATCGGGCTGCACCGGCTGGATCGGCTCGAACTCGAAGGCCTGGCCGGGCCGCGGGTCGAGCGTGCGCAGCTCGGCCAGCATGTCGCGCAGATCCTCGTCGTCGACGCCGCAGCGGCGACGGAGCTGGCCCAGTTCGCCGGCGGCAACGAGGTCGAGATTGTCGAGCAACGCCTTCATCGCCGGGTCGAGGCGGTTGCGCTCGGCGAGCTGGGCGCCGAGGCATTCGGCGACGGTGCGCGAGAAGAGACCGGCCGGCTCCATCTGGCGCAGCCGCGCCCAGATCTTTTCGATGAGCGCGATGTCGGTGGCCACGGCTTCGGCGACGGCAGCCACGTCGAGACGGCAGTAGCCCGCCTCGTCGAGACCTTCGGCGATCTTCAGCGCGATGCGGCGCTCCGCCGGATCCGCGAACATGAGTTCAAGCTGCTCCAGGACATGGACCGCGAGCGATTGCGGCCGCTCGGCCACGAAATCGAGCGCCTCGGGCGCATCCTCGCGCTGGCCGACCTTGCTGGCCGTGGCATCGCCGCCGCGGTCGGCATGCTCGCGGGTCCAGCGATCGTCGGCCTCGGCGAGGGCCGGCGCCGCCGCCGACAGGGCTTCAGCCGTGTCGCGCGGCGTCTCGATGGGGGCCGCTTCGTAATCGGCCGGCGACGGGCCGTCCTCCGAGGAGCCCTCGGACAGCAGCGGATTCTTTTCCAGCTCCTGCTGAATGAACGCGGCCAGCTCCAGGTGCGAAAATTGCAGCAGCTTGATGGCCTGCTGGAGCTGTGGCGTCATCGCCAAGGTCTGGCGTGACGCGAGGATTAGGCTCGGACCGATACGCATAGCACCCCACCCCTGAAGGTCTGTGGACCTCCCCGTGAGAAGCTTAAAGCAAGAACCGTGCCAATGTCAGCCTGGCTGACATTTCAATGGGCAAAAATATCCGTTTCGGGCCAGCCTGCGATGTCGAGACGCGCGCGGGTGGGCAAAAACGCGAAGGCGGCATCGGCCAGCTCGCGGCGTCCTTCCCGTTCCAGGAGCAGGTCCAGCTTGGCTTTCAGGGCATGCAAATGCAGAACATCTGAAGCGGCGTAGGCAAGTTGCTCATCGCTCAGGCTGTCGGCGCCCCAGTCGGAGGTCTGCTGCTGCTTGGAGAGATCGACACCCAACAGCTCGCGGCAGAGGTCCTTCAGGCCGAACCGGTCGGTGAAGGTGCGCACCAGCTTGGCCGCGATCTTGGTGCAGTAGACCGGCTCGCAGCGCACGCCCAGCGAATGCTCGAGCACGGCGATGTCGAACCGGCCGAAATGGAAGAGCTTCAGCACCTTCGGGTCGGCGATCAGGGCGGCCAGCCGCGGCGCCTTGGCCGCACCCTTCGGCGCGCCGCGCGGGATCTGCACCAGATGGGCATTGCCGTCGCCGCCCGAGAGCTGGACCAGGCAGAGCCGGTCGCGATGGGGGTTGAGCCCCATGGTCTCGGTATCGATGGCCACGACGGGCCCAAACGAAAGATCCGCGGGAAGATCGCCGCGGTGAAGGCTGATCGCCATTATGGGGTGCTCCGACTGACCTGCATGGTGCCCAGGAGAAGACTCGAACTTCCACGCCTCGCGGCGCTAGTACCTGAAACTAGTGCGTCTACCAATTCCGCCACCTGGGCACGGCATGCGGTCTAGTGCGGGCGCTGAGTTAGGGCCGCGTCGCGCGGATGTCAACCGGGGTGCGCGCTTCGCCCCTTGAACCGTCATGGCATTGGGCTATAGGCAGCATCCATGAGCATCAAACAGGTCACGGTCTTTGGCGGCAGCGGCTTCGTCGGCCGCGCCATCGTGCGGGCACTGGCGCAGGAGGGCTACCAGGTCCGGATCGCCTGCCGGCGCATCGAGCTGGCGGAGCGGATCAAGACCGCGGGCGATGTCGGCCAGATCACGCTGATGCGGACCAACCTGCGCAACGCCGCCTCCGTGAAGGCGGCGGTCGCCGGCAGTCAGGCGGTGGTCAATGCCTCCGGCATCGCCTTCCAGCGCGGCCGCCAGAGCTACCGGACCGTCCATGTCGAGGGCTGCAAGGCCATCGCCGAGGCCGCCAAGGCCGCCGGCGTGCAGCGCCTGATCCATATGTCCGGCATCGGCGCCGACCAGCGCAATTCGACGAACAAGTACATCCGCTCCAAGGTCGATGCCGAGGATGCGATCGTCGCGGGCTTCATCGACGCTACGATCCTGCGGCCGAGCGTGGTCTTCGGGCCCGAGGATGCGATGTTCAACCGCATGGGCCAGATCGCCAAGCAGGCGCCGTTCCTGCCTGTCGTCGGCGACGGTTCGGCGAAGGTCCAGCCGGTGTTCGTGGGCGATGTCGGCGCGGCCGTGGCGGCCGTGCTGGTGCGGCCGGACACGGCCAAGACCGTGTTCGAGCTGGGCGGGCCGCGCGTCTATACCTATCGCGAGATCGCCGGCCTCGTGCTGCGCGAGACTGGCCGCGACAAGCGGATCCTAGGCGTTCCGGCCGGCCTGATGCGGATCGCCGGCTTCTTCGCGGAATTCCTCCCCGTGCCGCCGCTGACCCACGACCAAGTCGACCTGCTGGTGACCGACAATGTCGCCCGCGCCGGCGCCCCTGGCCTAGCCGAGCTCGGCATCGAGCCGACCGCCGCCGAGGCCATCCTGCCGATGTACCTCGACCGCTACCGCATCGGCGGCCGCTACAACCAGCACGCCCCCGCCTAACCCACGCCAATAAAGGCGTCACGGAAGGCGCTTATGCTTGTCTGGAGCATTTAGTCCTATACTGGAACAATATTGAGATTGTCAGAATCGATCAACGAGAAGATGAGATGAGGAAGCCCTCTTTCTTTAAAAACTAGGTCAGTATTGTTGACTATCGGCAGGGCATGTGGTGTAACGCTTCCAACAAGGCAGCAAAGGCGCGATCGGCGCGCTTCTTGCGTAATAAAATTTCACAAAAATTCCGAGGAGGCCGGGGATGGCCGAGAGGATGCTGAAGTTCGTCGGAACGCCGCAAGCCATGCCCGACAAGCGGCCGGCAGCCGAACGCCGTCGGGACTTCGACGAGATTTATCAGGCCTATGCCAAGGATCGGGCCGCCGAGCAGGCGGCGCGCTGCTCGCAATGCGGCGTGCCCTTCTGTCAGATCCACTGCCCGCTCCATAACAACATCCCGGACTGGCTGAAGCTCACGGCCGAGGGCCGGCTCGACGAGGCGTACGAACTCTCCTCCGCGACCAACAACTTCCCGGAGATCTGCGGCCGCATCTGCCCGCAGGACCGGCTGTGCGAAGGCAATTGCGTCATCGAGAAGGGCTTCGAAGCGGTCACCATCGGCTCGGTCGAGAAGTACATCACCGACACGGCCTGGCAGCAGGGCTGGGTGAAGCCGATCCAGCCGCGGCGCGAGCGGCCCGAGAGCGTCGGCATCGTCGGCGCCGGCCCGGCGGGCCTCGCCGCCGCCGAGCAGCTGCGCCGCAAGGGCTACCAGGTCGCCGTCTACGATCGCTATGACCGGGTCGGCGGCCTGCTGATCTACGGCATCCCCAACTTCAAGCTCGAGAAGGAGATCGTGCAGCGTCGCGAGACGCTGCTGCGCGACTCCAAGGTCACCTTCCACCTGAACTGCGAGGTCGGCCGCGACGTCACGCTCGAGGAACTGCGCGCGCGTCATGGCGCGGTGCTGATCGCCACCGGCGTCTACAAGGCGCGCGACATCGCCGCCCCCGGTGTCGGCCTGCCCGGCATCGCGCCGGCGCTCGACTATCTCACCGCCTCCAACCGGCAGGGCCTGGGCGACACCGTCCCCGGGTTCGAATCCGGCGTGCTGAACGCGGAGGGCAAGAACGTCGTGGTGATCGGCGGCGGCGACACGGCGATGGATTGCGTGCGCACAGCGGTGCGCCAGGGCGCGAAGTCCGTGAAGTGCCTCTATCGCCGCGACCGCGCCAACATGCCGGGCTCGCAGCGCGAGGTGAAGCACGCCGAGGAAGAGGGCGTCGAGTTCGTGTGGCTGGCCGCGCCGCAGGCTTTCCTCGGCAAGGACAAAGTGAGCCACGTCCGCACCGTGCGCATCCATCTCGGCATGCCCGACTCCTCGGGTCGCCAGACGCCGCAGGAGATCCCCAACAGCCACGTCAACGTCGAGGCCGACCTCGTGCTGAAGGCGCTGGGCTTCGATCCCGAGGACCTGCCGGCCGCGATGAGTGTGCCGGACCTCGGCGTCACCGGCTGGAACACGCTGAAGATCGACTGGAAGAGCATGATGACCAGTCTCGACGGCGTGTTCGCGGCCGGCGACATCGTGCGCGGCGCTTCGCTGGTCGTGTGGGCGGTGCGCGACGGCCGCGACGCCGCCGAGCGCATCCATAGCTACCTGACGACGAAGGCGCTGGCCGCCGCGCGGATCGCCGCGGAGTAGGCGATGCTGAAGGTCTACGACTTCACCGGGTCGGGCAACGGCTACAAGGTCTGGCTGCTGATGTCGCAGCTCGGCGTTCCGTTCGAACGCATCGAGCGCGACATCCTGAAGGGCGAGACGCGCACGCCAGAGTTCCTGGAGAAGAACCCGAACGGCCGCATCCCGACACTCGAACTCGAAGACGGCACCTTCCTGTTCGAATCGGGCGCGATCCTCTGGTATCTCGCCGAGGGTACTGCGTTCGCGCCGAAGGACCGGCTGCCACGGGCGCAGACGCTGCAATGGATGTTCTTCGAGCAGTACAGCCACGAGCCCTATATCGCCGTGGCGCGCTTCTGGAAGCACTTCCTCGACAAGCTCACGCCGCAGCAGGAAACCAACCTGCCCGACATCATGAAGAAGGGCTATGCCGCGCTCGACGTGATGGAGAAGCATCTCGCGAACCGCACGTTCTTCGTCGACGAGCGCTACGGCCTCGCCGACATCGCGCTCTATGCGTACACGCATGTCTCCGACGAGGGCGGGTTCGACCTGTCGCGCTATCCCAACATCACCGCCTGGATGGCCCGCGTGAAGGCGCAGCCCGGCCACCTCGCGATCGATCACACGTTCTGACCAAAGGAGAAGAAGAAAATGCCGATGATCAATGTCCAGATGTTCGAGGGCCGCACGATCGAGCAGCGCCGTGCGCTGGCGAAGGAGCTGACCGAGGGCACCTGCCGCGCGCTGGGCTGCACGCCCGACGCGGTGCAGATCATCCTCACCGACATCAAGAAAGAGAACTGGGCCGAAGCCGGCAAGCTATTCTCAGATACGTAATTTCTGTCATCCCGAGCGATCTCCTGATCTGGAGTTTAGCCATGTCCGCCACACCCTTCGATGCCGAGCAGTTCGTCCGCGACTACAAGAGCGGAACCGAGAAGCTCACCGCCGCCTACGGCTACAACCCCGCCGAGGGACTCGATTCCTGCGGCGTCGGTTTGGTGGTCGCGCTGGACGGCAAGCGACGCCGCGACGTGGTCGCGGCGGGCATCGATGCGCTGAAGGCGGTGTGGCATCGCGGCGCGGTCGACGCCGACGGCAAGACCGGCGACGGCGCGGGCATCCACGTCGAGATCCCGCAGGACTTCTTCAAGGAATATGTCCGCGATTCGAGCGGCGAGATCCCGCAGGCCGGGCGGCTGGCGGTCGGCATGGTCTTCCTGCCGCGCACCGACCTCGGCGCGCAGGAACGCTGTCGCACCATCGTCGAGACCGAGATCCTGCGCTTCGGCCACACGATCCTGGGCTGGCGGCAGGTGCCGGTCGACATCTCGGTCATCGGCGCCAAGGCCAACGAGACGCGGCCCGAGATCGAGCAGATCCTGATCGGCCGCGGCGACACCAGGCTCGAGAACCGCGAGTTCGAGAAGCAGCTCTACATCCTGCGTCGCCGCATGGAGAAGGCGGCGCTCGCCGAGAACATCTCCGAGTTCTACGTCTGCTCGCTCAGCTGCCGGTCGGTCGTCTACAAAGGTATGTTCCTCGCCGAGCATCTCAGCACTTTCTATCCCGACCTGCTCGACGAGCGCTTCGTCTCGCGCTTCGCGATCTTCCACCAGCGCTATTCGACCAACACCTTCCCGCAATGGAAGCTGGCGCAGCCCTTCCGCGTGCTCGCCCACAACGGCGAGATCAACACCATCCTGGGCAACGTCAACTGGATGAAGAGCCACGAGGCGCGCCTCGAGCACGAGAATTTCGGCCGCTTCATCGAGGACCTGAAGCCCATCGTGCAGCCCGGCGCGTCGGATTCCTCGGCGCTCGACAGCGTGTTCGAGCTGCTGGTGCGCGGCCATCGCAACCTGCCGATGGTCAAGACGATGATGATTCCCGAGGCCTCGGCCACGAACCCCAACGTGCCGCCCGAGCATCGCGCCATGTACAACTACGTGAACGGCGTCATGGAGCCGTGGGACGGGCCGGCCGCCATCGCCGCCGTCGCCGGCAAGTGGGCGCTGGTCGGGCTCGACCGCAACGGGCTGCGGCCGATGCGCTACGTCATGACGTCCGACAAGCTGCTGATCGCCGGCTCCGAGGCCGGCATGGTGCCGCAGGACGAGGCCAAGATCGTCGAGAAGGGCCGGCTCGGCCCGGGCGAGATGCTGGCCGTCGATATGGACAAGCCTAAGGTCTACAAGGACCGCAAGCTGAAGGACAAGCTGGCCGCGACGCACGACTATGCGAGCTGGACGCAGCGCACGGTCGAGCTCGATTCGCTGATCCGGCAGGACGCGCCGGCCGCCGAGCATTTCCCGGCCGACGAATTGCGCCGCCGCCAGTTCGCGGCCGGCTGGTCGATCGAGGATCTCGAGGCGATCCTCCATCCCATGGTCGAAGACGGCAAGGAGGCCGTCGGCTCGATGGGTGACGACGCACCGCTCGCGGTGCTGAGCGACACCTATCGCGGCATGCACCATTACTTCCGGCAGAATTTCAGCCAGGTCACGAACCCGCCGATCGACAGCTTGCGCGAGCGCAACGTGATGACGATCCGCACGCGGCTGGGCAATCTCGGCAACATCCTCGACGAGAAGCCCGACCAGAGCGAGATGCTGTCGCTGCAGTCGCCGATCGTGCTCAACGCCGAGTTCGAGGCGATGCGCAAGTACATGGGCGACACGGTCGCGCGCATCGATTGCACCTTCGATCCGAAGGGAGGCCTCGATGCCATGCGCCAGTCCTTCGAGCGCATCTGCAAGGAGGCCGAGGACGCCGTCCGCAGCGGCTGCCTGCACATCGTGCTGACCGACGCCAACATCGATGCCGATCGCGCCGCCCTGCCGATGATCCTGGCCGCCGGCGCCGTGCACTCCTATCTGGTGCGCCAGTCGCTGCGCACCTTCACGTCGTTGAACGTGCGCTCCGGCGAATGTCTCGACGTGCACTACGTTGCGGTGATCATCGGCGTCGGCGCCACGACGGTGAATCCGTATCTCGCCGAGGAGACGATCGCGGCCCGCCATGCGCGCGGCCTGTTCGGCAAGCTCTCGCTCGGCCAGTGCCTCGCCAACTTCAAGAAGGCGCTGGACGAGGGCCTGCTCAAGACCATGTCCAAGATGGGCATCTCGGTCCTCTCGTCCTATCGCGGCGGCTGCAACTTCGAGGCGGTCGGCCTGTCGCGCTCGCTGGTCGCCGAGTTCTTCCCCGGCATGCCCTCGCGCATCTCCGGCATCGGCCTGCGCGGCATCCAGGAGGAGATTGCCGAGCAGCATGCGCGCGCCTTCGACGAGGAGGTGATCGCGCTCCCGATCGGCGGCTTCTACAAGGCGCGGCGCGGCGGCGACCGGCACAATTTCGAAGGCGCGTTGATCCACATGCTGCAGGACGCGGTGAACACCGAGTCTTACGCCAAGTACCGCAAGTACAGCGAGGCGGTGCGCCGCCAGCCGCCGATCAACCTGCGCGACCTGCTGGACTTCAAGCCCGACCGCGCGCCGATCGCCCTCGACGATGTCGAGTCGATCACCGAGCTGCGCAAGCGCCTGGTGGCACCCGGCATCTCGCTGGGAGCGCTGGGACCCGAGGCGCACGAGACGCTGTCGATCGCCATGAACCGCATCGGCGCCAAGTCCGATTCAGGCGAAGGCGGCGAGGATTCCGCGCGCTACAAGCCGCGGCCGAACGGCGACAACGCTTCCTCGGCCATCAAGCAGGTCGCGTCGGGCCGCTTCGGCGTCACGGCAGAGTATCTGAACAACTGCCGCGAACTCGAGATCAAGGTGGCCCAGGGCGCCAAGCCCGGCGAGGGCGGCCAGCTGCCCGGCCTCAAGGTCACCGAGATGATCGCCAAGCTGCGGCATTCGACGCCGGGCGTGACCCTGATCAGCCCGCCGCCGCATCACGACATCTACTCGATCGAGGATCTGGCGCAGCTGATCTACGACCTGAAGCAGATCAACCCCGAGGCGCGCGTGACCGTGAAGCTGGTCGCGCGCTCCGGCATCGGCACGATCGCGGCGGGCGTGGCCAAGGCCAAGGCCGACGTGATCCTGGTGTCCGGCCATAACGGCGGCACCGGCGCCTCGCCACAGACCAGCATCAAGTATGCCGGCATCCCCTGGGAGATGGGCCTCTCCGAGACACACCAGGTGCTGACCCTGAACCGGCTGCGCGACAAGGTGCTGCTGCGCACCGACGGCGGCATCAAGACCGGCCGCGACGTGGTGATCGCCGCCATGCTGGGCGCCGAGGAATACGGGCTCGGCACGGCGTCGCTGATCGCCATGGGCTGCATCATGGTGCGGCAGTGCCATTCCAACACCTGCCCGGTGGGCGTCTGCACGCAGGATCCCAAGTTGCGCGAGAAGTTCGAGGGATCGCCGGAGAAGGTGGTCAACCTGTTCAGCTTCGTGGCTGAAGAGGTGCGCGAGATCCTGGCGCAGCTCGGCTACAAGTCGCTGCTCGAGATCGTCGGCCGCTCCGACCTCTTGAAGCAGGTGGGCCGCGGCGCGCGCCATCTCGACGATCTCGACCTCAACCCGCTGCTGACGCGGGCCGATGGCGGCCGCGAGGCCGTGCACTGCACCGTCAAGGGACGCAACGAGGTGCCCGACACGCTCGACGCCCAGATGCTGCGCGACGCACAGCCGCTCTTCACGCACCGCGAGAAGATGCAGCTCCAGTACAGCGTGCGGAACACCCATCGCGCCGTCGGCACGCGGCTGGCCGCCATGATCACGCGCAAGTACGGCATGTCGGGCCTGCCGCCCGACACGGTGACGGTCCTGCTGCGCGGCACCGCCGGCCAGTCGCTCGGCGCCTTCGCGGTGCAGGGCATGAAGCTCGAAGTGTTCGGCGACGCCAACGACTATGTCGGCAAGGGCTTGAGCGGCGGCACCATCGTGGTGAAGCCGACCGTCTCCAGCCCGCTGGTGCCGGAAGCCAACGCCATCATCGGCAACACGGTTCTCTACGGCGCGACGGCGGGCAAGCTGTTCGCCTCGGGCCGCGCCGGCGAGCGCTTCGCCGTGCGCAACTCGGGCGCCGATGCCGTGGTCGAGGGCTTGGGTTCCAACGGCTGCGAATACATGACCGGCGGCACCGCCGTGATCCTGGGACCGGTCGGCGTCAACTTCGGCGCCGGCATGACCGGCGGCATGGCGTTCCTCTACGACCCGGAGGATGCGTTCAAGCTGAAGGTCAATCCCGAGACGGTGACCTGGCAGCGCGTCGACCATCCGCACTGGGAGTCGGTGCTGAAGTCGCAGGTCTCCGAGCATGTCGCGGAAACCAGGTCGCCGCTGGCCGCGCGCCTGCTCAACGACTGGAACCGCGAGGTCCTGCATTTCTGGCAGGTGGTGCCGAAGGAAATGCTGACGCGCCTGCCGCAGCCGCTTACCGTGCCCGCGGAAAAGCGCGCCTAGGCGCGCCCGAAAAAAGACGGCAGGAGGAAACGTCCATGAGCGACGCGCGCCCCTCGCGCGTGGCTTGGCTGCAGCTCGGCCTCGTGATCGTGCTGTTCGGCCTCGCTTGGCCGGTCATAAGGATTGGCCTCGGCGCCAGCACGCCGATCTGGATGGCGGCGGCACGTGCCACCCTGTCAGCGACAACGGCGTTCGTCCTGGTCGCGGCTCTGAAGCGGCTCGCCTGGCCCGGCCGTGGCGACTGGCCGATCATCCTGTCGGTCGGCGCGCTGCAGCTCACCTGCTTCTTTGCCTTCGCCAATCTCGGCGTGCAGATCGTGCCGCCGGGCCGCTCGGGCGTTCTGGCCTACACGACCATGCTCTGGATGGTGCCGCTCTCGTGGATGATCGGCGAGAAGGTCGGCCGTCGTGCCTTCGCGGGCGCCGCGCTTGGCATGGCCGGTATTCTCGTGCTGGTCGATCCCATGCGCTTCGACTGGAGCGACCGGCAGGTGATGCTGGGCCATGGCTGGCTGCTGGCCGCTGGCTTCACCTGGGCGCTCGCCATCCTGCATGCGCGTCGCCATTCGTGGCGCATGTCGCCGCTCGACGTGCTGCCCTGGCAGATGGGCGTGGCGACCGTGCTGCTGTGGCTGCTCGCCTTCACCCTGGAACCGGCAGGCCATCTCGACCTGCAGCAGCCCTCGCTGTGGATCGCCCTCCTCTATCTCGGCGTGCTGGCCGGCCCGACCGCGACCTGGGCCGCCGTCTCCGTCGCCCGCGCTTTGCCGCCGGTCACCGGCTCGCTCGGCATGCTGGGCGTGCCGCTGCTGGCCATCGCCAGCTCGGTCGTGCTGGTGGGCGAGCCCGTCACCTGGCCGCTGGCGATCGGCACGGCGCTGGTGATCGCGGGAATTGCCATCGTGATCACGGCTCGGCCGAGGTAATCCCGGAGGTGGCCCCTCCGTTTCATTTGTTTCGGTTATTTCGTTTGTGCGCCTTGGCGACGTCGCCGGGGCGCAGGGTCGAGCGCGATGTGATTGCTATCGGGCTCGCGGCTTACGACAATCCAGTATGCCCCTGATCGAAATCGAGCGGCGCGACGCCGTCGCCATCGTCCGTTTCAACAATCCGCCCAAGGGCTACATGAACGCCGCGATGGTCGGCGAACTCGATGCCGCGGTCGGCAATCTCCTGGCTGACGATACGGCGCGCGTGCTGGTCTTCACCGGCGCGCTGAAGGGCGTGTTCGTCGAGCATTACGACGTGTCCGAATTGCTGGCGCTTTCCGAAAAGCTGCGCGCCAAGGGAGCGACCTTCTCCCTCGATCGGCCCTCGCCCGAGGGCGCCTATCACAGGATCCTGACCCGGCTCGAAAGCGCGCCGAAGCCGGTGATCGCCGCCATCAACGGCACGGCGATGGGCGGCGGTTTCGAATTCTGCATGGCCTGCGACATCCGCCTGGCCGAGCGCGGTCCCTATTGGCTGGGCCAGCCCGAGATCAACATCGGCATCCTGGCCGGCGCGGGCGGCACGCAGCGCCTCGTGCGCCTGGTCGGCGAGGCCCGTGCACTCGAACTGTCGCTGACGGGCCGCACCGTGTCGCCCGACGAGGCGGCCTCGCTGGGCATGGTCCATGCGGCCGTTGATGGCCCGGTGCTGGACCACGCGATGACGATGGCGGAGCGGCTGGCGGCCCGGCCGCCGCGGGCGGTGGCGCACATCAAGCGGCTGGTCCGGTCGGCGGCTGAAACGCCTTTGTCACAAGGCCTCGTCAACGAACGGACACTGTTCATGGACCTCGCCGTGAGCGACGATGGGCACCGGCTGATGGGGGAATTCGTCGCGGGAAAGCGCAGCATCCGCGACTGATTGACAGGCAAGTACCGCCCCTCCCATATGCCGAGGAACCCGGCGAGGACGGAACACAGCGATGGCAAACAAGGTCTACCAGGATGCGAAGTCGGCGCTCGAGGGCCTGCTGCGCGACGATCTGATGCTGATGTGCGGCGGCTTCGGCCTGGTCGGTATTCCCGACAAGCTGATCCGCGCGGTCCGCGACTCCGGCGTGAAGGGCCTCACCTGCGTCTCGAACAATGCCGGCATCGACGGCGCGGGCCTCGGCCTGCTGCTCGAGACCGGGCAAGTGAAGAAGATGATCAGCTCCTACGTCGGCGAGAACAAGACCTTCGCCAAGCTCTACCTCGACGGAAAGCTGGAACTCGAATTCAACCCGCAGGGCACGCTGGCCGAACGCTGCCGCGCCGGCGGCGCCGGCATCCCCGCCTTCTACACCAAGACCGGCGTCGGCACCCTGGTGGCCGAGGGCAAGGAGACCAAGGTCTTCGACGGCGAGGAATATGTGATGGAGCGCGGCCTGTTCGGCGACATCGCGCTGGTCAAGGCATGGAAGGGCGACACCTCGGGCAACCTGGTGTTCCGCAAGGCCGCGCGCAATTTCAATCCGATGATGGCGACCGCCGCGAAAGTGTGCGTCGCCGAGGTCGAGGAGCTCGTGCCGGTCGGCGAGCTCGATCCCGATCACGTGCACACGCCGGCGGTCTTCGTGAAGCGCATCTTCTGCGGTGCGCCCTACGACAAGCAGATCGAACAGCGCACCATTCGCAAGGCTTGAGGAGAGAACGATGGCCTGGACCCGCGACCAGATGGCGGCACGCGCCGCCAAGGAACTGCAAGACGGCTTCTACGTGAACCTCGGCATCGGCATCCCGACGCTGGTGTCGAACTATGTGCCCGAGAATGTCGACATCACGCTGCAGAGCGAGAACGGCATGCTGGGCGTCGGCCCCTTCCCCTACGACAACGAGGTCGATGCCGACATCATCAACGCCGGCAAGCAGACCGTGACCGAGGTGAAGGGCACGTCCTATTTCAGCTCGGCCGACAGCTTCGCGATGATCCGCGGCGGCCATATCGACCTCTCCATCCTGGGCGCCATGGAAGTGGCGGAGAACGGCGACCTCGCCAACTGGATGATCCCGGGCAAGATGGTGAAGGGCATGGGCGGCGCCATGGACCTGGTGGCCGGCGTGAAGCGCGTGATCGTCACCATGGAGCATGTCTCCAAGGACGGTGCCTCGAAGCTGCTGGGCGAATGCACCCTGCCGCTGACCGGCCGTCGGGTGGTCGACATGGTGATCTCCGAGCTGGGAGTCTTCACCGTCGACAAGAAGGGCGATGGCGGCGTGACCCTGATCGAACTCGCCGACGGCGTCACCGTCGACGAGGTCAAGGCGAAGACCAAGGCCAAGCTCTCGATCGCGGATGGCTTGAAGGTGGCTTAACGCCTCAATGGAGCGCGCAACTCCAGTTGCGCTCATGAATCATGATGCGCCACTTCAGCGCGGAGATTACTCCGCGCGCAGTGGCGCGCTCCAACGGCGGCTTTCTTGCTGGCTCGCTACCACTTCGACAGGTACTGCCTGAGCGGCTCGGCGCCTGGATTGGTGTAGCGGCGGTCGAGGATGACGCCCTTCGCCGTCGCGCCGCTGCCGTAGTAGAGCGCGTTCCAGTCGTTGTCGGCGTCGATGTAGGAGCCTTCGATCGAGGCGCCGGCGAACAGGCCCTGCGAATTGGCGAAGGCCACGATGTCGGCGCCGCCGGCCGCGGTCGAGGCGCCTTCGAGGCCGATGCCGACCGCGACCATGGTCACGCCCGCTTCCGCGCCGAACTTGAACTTGTGATCGAGGACCGCCTGCAGGCCCTTCTCGGTCCGGATGATGAACACGATCTCGGAGACCTTGCCGCCGACCTGGAGGCCGACGCTGCCGGAGCCCATGCCGTAGAAGGCCGGATAGCTCCAGTTGTTGGGCGAGCTGCGGCCCATCAGGACGCCGCGACCGCCGGCGGCGCCGAAGATGAATCCGCCCTGGACGAGTTCGGGAATGATCAGGACGCCCCGCGCATTGACCATCTGTCCGGCGGCATCCGGGAAGTCGGGACCGCCCAGGATCTTGCGGGCGGTGGCGAGGCAGGAATCGACCAGGGACTGGCGCTTGGCGTCGGCCCGGGCGGGCATCGAGGTCAGAAACGGCGCGGCGAACGCGGCCGCGGTCCCCGAAAGGACGGTTCGGCGATCGAGCTTCATTTTAGGCTCCGTTTGGCTGGCGACCGACGCGGGGGAGCGCCTGGATGGTCACGAGAACCACAACCATAGCACGTTTACGGCCCCGCTTCCGGGCCCAATTGGGGCAGTCAGCGCCGGCGCGCCGGACGGTCCTTCATCGTGAGCGGCAGGCCCGCGGCCATCAGGATCACCCGGTCGGCACGCTCGGCAATCCGCATATTCAGCCGGCCCATCGCGTCCCGGAAGGTGCGGCCGAGCGGTGTATCGGGCACCACGCCGAGGCCCACCTCGTTGCTGACGAAGACCACCGGCTGGTTGTGATCATCGAGTGATCGCACCAGCTCGTCGGTCGCCTGGTCGACATCCTCGCCGGCGTGCATGAGGTTGGAGAGCCACAGGGTCAGGCAGTCGACCAGCACCGGCTGGCCCTGCGCGTCCACCCGGTCCAGTGCGTCGGCGAGCTTCAGCGGCTCCTCGACCGTCGTCCAGCCGACGCCGCGGCGGGCGCGGTGCGCCATGATGCGGGTCGCCATCTCGAGGTCGCCCGCCTCGGCGGTGGCGATATAGATCGCCGGCCGCGGCGCCGCCCCCTGCAAGGTGCCGGCGACCAGCCGCTCGGCATGGGTGCTCTTGCCCGAGCGCGCGCCGCCCAGGACGAGCGTCACCGGCGGCAGCGGGAAGGTCGAGATATGCTCCATCAGGCGGGACGCGCCCTCACCAGCCAGCAGGCGCCCGGCAGGCGCACGCCATCCGGCGTCGCATGAGGCGCCAGCGCTTCGCCGATGGCGGCCTTCGCCCTGGCAATGGACTGAGGGTCCGCCCCGGCAAAGGCACGGGCCAGCGCGCCGAAGCGGCCGCTGCTCTCCACCACCTCGGCCAGGTCCTTGCCGATCCAGATCGACAGGTCGAGCGGCTCGAGGACAAGCGCACCGAAACCCGCCGCCGTCAGGATGCGCTCGACCCGCGCGCGATCGCCGAAGGAATACTGGCCGGGATCTTCCGGACCGGGCCTCGGCAGCGGCGGCAGGAACGGCGCGGCGGCCTTCACCGGCACGAGGCCCCAGGGATTCTCCTGCGGCGTCCGCCAGCAGACGAAGGCAAGACGGCCCGAAGGCTTCAGCGCCCGGCGCAGGTTGGCGAAGGCAGCCACGGGATCGCCGAAGAACATGACACCGAAGCGCGAGAAGACGAGATCGCGCGACGCCGTCTCGAACGGATGCACCGTCGCATCGCCGACGACGAAGGTCGCGTTGGCAAGGCCCTGCGCCCGTGCGACCTCGATCAGCGGCTGCGAGATGTCGACGCCCAGCACATGGCCCGAAGGCCCGACAGACTTCGCCAGCGCCGATGTCGTGCCGCCGGTGCCGCAACCGACATCGATGACGTTCTCACCGGGTCGTGCGTCGGCGAGAGCGAGCACGCGCGGGCCGATCTCAACCAGCGACCGCTCGATGCGCGCATAGGCATCGAGCCATCCCTGTCCGCCCGGCCCGTTCCAATGGGCGGCCTGTTCGGCCGCCAGCTCGGCGGTGCTCTTCGCCGCCGAGGTCACGCAGGCCCGCCGGCATGCGCGATGACGATCTCGCGCGGCATGTAGTTCACGAACGACACGCGCCAGGCATGCTCGGGATTGGCCTGCTCGAAATGCTCGATCAGCGTGATCGAGACATTGTCGATCTCGAAGCGCACCGCCGCCTCGGGATGCAGGTTGAAGGCATGCGCCAGCGCCGCGCGGATCGTGCCGCCATGCGCCGTCGCCACGATGTCGCGGCCCTTATGTTCGGCGGTCAGCCGGTCGATGCTGCGCACCGTGCGGTCGCGCAGGTCGACGAAGCTCTCGCCACCCGGCGGCCGGTATTCCGGCGGTCCCAGCCAGAAGAGATGGTTGTCGGCGTGGTTCTCGGCGATCTCGACATAGGTGAGACCCTGCCACTCGCCGAAATGCTGCTCGGCGAGGTCGGCATCGATGTGAAGCTTGTCCATCTCGGCGCCGGCCTGGGCGAGTTGCTCGGCGGTCTTGCGCGCGCGCAGCAGGTTGGAGGCGTACCAGACCGCGCCCTTGGGCAGCAGCTTCGCCTGGTGACGGAACAGCGCCTCGTTGCTGACGTCGCAATCCTTGTCCGACTGGCCGTAGCAGCGGCGCTCCGGATTGGGGACCGGCGCGTGCCGCACCCACCACCAACGCGTGACCGATCCGGTGATCTTGGCGCCTGTCGCCATGCCGTTCCTCCGATGACTGTGAGCGGCCGTCTTCTTAGCGGCCGATGAAGAGCGCCGCCACCACGAGGAAGACGATCTCGGCCTTCTGCTGGACGGCGCCCAGCGTATCGCCGGTGTAGCCGCCGAGCCGCCTGGCGATCCAGTGCGAGGCGTACCAGGCCGAGAAGAGGGCCGCGAGCGGTGCCAGGATCGCCACGAAGAAGCCCTTGCCCAGCAGCAGCAGGAAGGCGAGCCCCGCGCCGATGGCGATGGTGAGCCAGACATCGTTGTCGGTCGGCTTGCCCGCCGTCGCGCCCAGCCCGTTGTCATGCACGGGCGAGAAGGCGAGCAGCGGATAGGCGAGCACGGCGCGCGACAGCGCATGCGCCGAGATCAGGACCACGAGCCCGGTCGCGCTGCCGAACTGCGCGAGGCAGGCGACCTTGATCAGCACCGAGAGCGCCAGCGCCAGCACGCCGAAGGTGCCGTTGCGGCTGTCGCGCATGATCTCCAATCGCCGCGCCGGTTCCAGCGCATGCGGGCCCAGCCCGTCGGCGGTGTCGGCCAGCCCGTCTTCATGCAGGGCGCGCGTCAGGATCACCGCCGCGCCGACCGCCAGCACCGCGGCTAACCAGCCCGGCCCCGCGATGCCGCGCACGATGGCGAAGACCAGCCCGGAGCCGAGCCCGATCGCCGCCCCCACGAACGGCAGGACCGGCAGCACGTCGGCGAGCTGCCAGCGCGGCAGGCCGACATCGAGCTTCAGCCCGGTGAAGAACGTCATCTGTTCCTTGAAGGCCTGCAGCCATTCGTCGAACGACGTGGGACGGTTCGCGCCGCCGCCGCCACCGAACGAAGACGAAGAGGAGGACGGCTCGTGGGGACTGGTCATGATGCCGCGAATATAGGATGGTCCGGCCCCTTCCAGAATGCCCCCGGACAAACAATGTCGGCTGCCTCCTTCGATGAAATGCGCCGGATCCTGCGCGACCTGCCGGGACCCGATCTCACCGCCCAGACCGAGGTGGTTCGCCGCCAGGCCGAACTGACCAAGCCGCCGGGCTCGCTCGGCCGGCTGGAGGAGATCGCCGAATGGCTGGCCTGCTGGCAGGGCCGTGCCCAGCCGCGGGTCGAGCGCCCGCGCATCGCGGTCTTCGTCGGCACCCATGGCGTGGCGGCGCGCGGCGTCTCGGCCTATCCGCCGGAAGTCACCCAGCAGATGGTGAAGAACTTCACGAACGGCGGCGCGGCCATCAACCAGCTCGCCGCCGCGATCGACGCCGACCTGCGCATCTACGAGCTCGACCTCGACCATCCCACCGCCGACTTCACGCAGGGGCCGGCGATGGACGAGACGCGCGCCGCCAACGCCATGGCCTACGGCATGATGGCGGCCGAGCCCGGCATCGACGTGCTATGCCTCGGTGAAATGGGCATCGCCAACACAACGGCCGCCGCCACGCTCTGCGCCGCGCTCTACGGCGGCACCGGCGCCGAGTGGGCTGGGCCGGGCACCGGCGTCACCGGCAAGGCGCTCGCCCACAAGATCGCGGTGATCGACGAGGCGCTCGCCCGCCACAAGGATGCGATCGCGCGGCGCGATCCGCTGGAGCTGCTGGCCGCCGTGGGTGGCGAGGAATTCGCGGCCCTGACCGGCGCCATCGTGGCCGCCCGCATGGGCCGCATCCCGGTGCTGCTCGACGGCTTCGCCTGCACCGCCGCCGCCGCGGCGCTGCGCGTCGTCGACCGCCGCGCGCTCGACCATTGCCTGGTGGCGCACCGCTCGGCCGAGCCGGGCCACACGCGCCTCCTCGCCGAGATCGGCGTGCGCCCGCTGTTCGACCTCGACATGCGCCTGGGCGAAGCCTCGGCCGCCGCGCTCGCCGTGCCGCTGCTCAAGGCCGCCGCCGCCTGCCACAACGGCATGGCGACCTTCGCCGAGGCCGGCGTATCCTCGAAGGATGCATAGACGCACCCTGCTCGCGGGACTCCCGCTCCTCCTCTTCGCGCCACACGCCTTCGCCCATCCGCCGCGCCAGCCCGATCCGGCGGAGGCGAAGAAGTTCATCCAGGAAGTGACCGACTTCCGCGCGAAGCTCGCCAAGGCGGTGCTCGCGAAAGACTTCGCCGCGATGCGCCCGCTCTACGCCGACAGCTTCACCCACACGCACGGCTCGGGGAAACTCGACAACAAGGACGCCCGCCTGGTCGCCGCGATGGCCGGCGAGCCCCTGATCGAGGCCGCCCCCGCCACCGACCTCAGCTTCCGCGTCTTCGCCGGCCCGACCGTGATCGTCACCGGCAAGAGCCCGATCCTCAACGTGAAGGAACAGAAGATCTACGACTTCCGCTGGGTCTGCGTGTACGTGACGGCGCAGGACGGCTGGCAATTGGCGGTGAGCCAGGCGACGCGGCTTGGATAGTGGCTCCACGCCACGGCAAACGCTGGGCTGATTGCGCTTGCCGTGGCTACAGTTTACCGGCCTGCTCTGATCAAACAGAAATCGGAAAGAGGGCTGACCGGAGATGCTCGGTCATCACTTGAATTCCAGGATGCTGGCCGACACGCCCGATGGGTTGGGCGATCTGACCGCATTAAATACAGCCGATCTCGTTTGGTCCTGTCCGGTAACTGCCGTTATCGTCCAGTAAGCTGACGCGAGGCCGATCCGACCGCCGAGCCTCGATGCAGCCGTCTTTACGATCGTTGCAAGCGTCTGGTTGTCGCCGATGGAAATCTTGCCCATCACACCCAAACCAAGTTCGAGGCCGCCGGCCGTTTCCGAAACCAGCCCGCTCACCAAAGCGGCATTGTCGGCGGCGCTGTTCGAGATGGCAGACAGCACTTTGGAATTTTCCTGGGTCAGCCCGCAGGTCGCATATTTCGGCGGCTCGTCCGTCTTGCGCCCGACCGGCCGCCGCGCGATGGCCGCCCTCTCCGCCTCATCAGGTTCCTTGGGAAGGATCTGCTTGTAGTTGGCGAATCCCATGGCGAAGGCGGTCGGTATTTTGTTGGCACCACCGGGATAGAACTTGGTTTTGTCGGTAACGGCACCCGCCGTCTCGGCATCTCCAAGGACCGGTGTCGGATCGACCAGGTCGACAATGAACTCCACGATGACCGATACCGCCGCTGCGATATCCGCGTTGGGGATCACCAGGGCGAGTGGAAAGGACACATCGAATTTCGGCCTTTCGATCTTCTGCCCCAGCCGATCCACGAACTCACCACTGTAGTAAGCAACGAAGTAGCCGGCGAAATCTCTCTTGCTCGAAGACTCCTTGTCGCCCTCTTCGACCACCGCTCCCCTCAAGTTAACAAGGGGTGCGCCCTGCGGTCGAATGGTCGGGCGCAACATGGAAGCGGAAACCTTGTCTGCGAACGCCTTCAGTTGCGAAAGACTGATGTCGTTGTTCGTCGGATACGATTGGACTTCGTTGATCTGTGCAGACGAAACCCTGACGCCATCCATCCGCGCATTGTGAATCTGCGCAGCTGCGGATGTCTTGACCATGATCCGACGGATGCTTTCGATCACTGCGTCGTTCTGCAGCGAAGGCGGAAGGGAGTAGTTCAACGCCGCCGTCGTGGCGGCATTGTATGCCTGGAAAGTAGCCGCCTCAGGTTCCGCGCGGGCGGCTCTGGCAAACGAAGCACTCGGCGATTTCGGCATCAGGAAGCTGATTTCGACTTCGCTCGAACGCAAAGCCGTCTCCTGCGGCCGCCGCTCGACACCGAGCGCCCGTCCACGATCGTCCTTGCAGCTCCTGATGTCGGCAAAGTCTTTGACTTCAAGCTTCGACAGATCGATTGCCGTGCACCCGCTCAATCCGACGACGATGCCCAGTACGGGCGTAAACAGAGTTTTTCTCATGATGATCTCCCCAGAGAATCGGGGCGCTACATCACCAGGGTGCTGATGGCACCTGGACCGGTACCGGTCCGATGTCGGCGGCAGGTGCGCAATACTCCACGCTACTTCCAGTCCGCTCCTGTGCGACGAAACTCCCCCAAACCATGGAAGCGCCAACCCATTCAGCGTTCAAGCAACAAAGTCACAAAATACAATCTTTAATAGATTGACTTAATTAATAATCACTCAACCGACATGGCAAGAACGATTGCACAAACTGATCTTGTGTTGTCGGTCCCGCTGATCCATTCCCCGTCCCGCTGCGGTAGAATGGTTGACATACGGTCGGACCACCCGCTTCCATCGCGACAACGAATAATGTCGGGCGGAAACAATGGATCGTCTCAGGACGCTGTCGCCAACGGGTGACTTCGCGACGCCGATCGTCGATGCGCATCATCATCTGTGGGACCTGAAGGCGGGGCATTATCCGACCAAGACGGACCAGTACGACAAGAATTTCTTCCTGGGCGACTATCGCGCGATCTGCCGCGATTACATGCCGTCGGACTATGTCGAGGCGCTGAAAGGTTTCCGCGTCGTCGGGAGCGTCCACATCCAGGCGGCGCGCGCGATGGACGAGCAGGTGGCCGAGACCGAGTGGCTCGGGACGATGAACGAGCAGTTCGGCTTGCCGTCCGTCGTGGTGGGCCACGTCTCGTTCATCCAGCCGGATTGCGCCGCGATCCTGGAGGGGCATGCGAAGTCGCCGCTGATGCGCGGCATCCGCTCGCGGCCCACGACGTCGCCGGGACCGAAGGCTTCGGTCGCGGGCGCGCCGGGCACGATGCAGGACGATCACTGGCGGCGGAACTTCGCGCTGCTGGAGAAGCACGGCATGTCGTGGGACATGCGCATCCCCTACTGGCACCTCGAGGAAGGCGCCGAGGTCGCGCGCGACTTCCCCGGCATTCCCATGGTGGTCAACCATACCGGCCTGCCGCTCGACCGGTCGGAGGAAGGGCTCGCGATCTGGCGCAAGGGGCTGGCGGCGCTGGCCGACTGCCCGAACGTCGCGATCAAGATCTCGGAGCTCGGCCTGCCGCACGGCAAGTGGGACGTGCCGAGCAACATCCGCGTGGTGCGCGAGGCCGCGTCAATCTTCGGACCGGACCGCATCATCTTCGCGAGCAATCTTCCCGTGGCGAGCCTCAGCACGGATTTCGGCGGCATCGTCGCGGTCATGCGCGAGGCGCTTGCAAAGGAAACACCGGAGACGCTGGCCAAGTTCTTCGCGAAGAACGCCATCCGCTTCTATCGCATTCCGATCCACCTGCCCTGAGAGGACGCGCGATGACCCATCGAGTGACGAGGCGAGCCCTGCTGGCCGTCACGGCTGGCAGCATCGCGGCGACGTCCCTGCCGCTCGGCGGTGCGAACGCCCAGGATGCCTGGCCCAGCAAGCCGATCAAGGTGATCATGCCGTTCGGCGCCGGCGGCTCGATGGACGTGCTATCGCGCTTGCTCGCGCCCATCGTGTCGGAGCACCTGGGGCAACAGGTCGTGGTCGAGAACCGGCCGGGCGCCACCGGCACGGTGACGATGGCGGCGGTGGCCGCGGCCCCGGCCGACGGCTACACGCTGATGTTCACCGGCAGCAGCTACTCGATCATCGCGCTGCTGATGCCCAACCTGCCCTTCAAGATGGACGCCTTCACGCCGCTGTCGCGGCTCACCGTCGGACCAACCTTGCTCGCGGTGCCGGCGCAGCTCGGCATCAAGACCATGGCCGAGTTCGTCGCGGCGGCGAAGAAGCAGCCGGGCAAATGGTCGTACGGCAGCTCGGGCATCGGCACCTCGGTGCATCTGGGCGGCGAGCTGTTCAAGATGGCGGCCGGCGTCGACCTGGCCCACGTCCCCTATCGCGCCACGCCGGCGATCGTCGCCGACCTGCTGGAGAATCGCCTGCAGATGTCGGTGCTGGGCGTGGCCGACTGCCGGCAGTACGTCGCCTCGGGACAGTTGCGGGCGCTGGCCGTCAGCTACACCGAGCGGATGCCGGAATTCCCCGACGTCCCGACCTTCGCGGAAGTGGGCTATCCTAACGTCCGCGCCAGCAACGATTTCGGCATCTCGATCCGCGCCGACACCCCGGCGCCGATCAAGGCGAAGCTGGAGGAAGCCTATCGCGCGGCCGTGCGCCGGCCGGAGATCGTGCAGCGGCTGAAGGATTTCGGCCTGATCGTCGTGGCGACGTCATCAGCCGAATTCGCGCGCGACCTCGCCGAGGATGCCGTGCGCTACAGCGCCGTCATCAAGGCGGCGAATATCAAGCTGGAGTAAACTTCCCCCACCTCATCCTGAGGAGCGGCCGCAGGCCGCGTCTCGAAGGATGGGCTACAGATGTGGTGCGCGTGCCGACCCTTCGAGACGCGCTCCTGCGGAGCGCTCCTCAGGGTGAGGCCGTTGTTAAAATAGAAAAGCCCGCCGCGGCGCTTGCCGGGCGGGCTTTCCGTTTCAGGGTCGGTCGATCAGGGGCGGACGTCGAAGCGGTCGAGGTCCATCACCTTCGTCCAGGCGGCGACGAAGTCCTTCACGAACTTCGCCTTCGAGTCGGATTGCGCATAGACCTCGGCCAGCGCGCGGAGTTGGCTGTGCGAGCCGAAGATCAGGTCGGCGCGCGTGCCGGTCCACTTCACGGCACCCGACTTGCGGTCACGGCCCTCGTAGACGCCCTCCTCGGCGGCCGGCTTCCACTCCGTCGCCATGTCGAGCAGGTTGACGAAGAAGTCGTTGCTGAGAGTCTCCGTCTTGTCCGTGAAGACGCCATGCTTCGACTGGCCGACATTGGCGCCCAGCATGCGCAGGCCACCGACCAGCACCGTCATCTCCGGCGCCGTCAGGGTGAGGCGCTGCGCACGGTCGACCAGCCGTTCCTCGGGCGACTGCGGCATCTCGGTGCCGACGAAGTTGCGGAAGCCGTCGGCGGTCGGCTCGAGCGGCGCGAAGGAATGCGCGTCGGTCTGCTCCTGCGAGGCGTCCATGCGGCCCGGCGTGAAGGGCACCTTCACATCGTGGCCGGCGGCCTTCGCCGCCTTCTCGATCGCGGCACCGCCGCCCAGCACGATCAGGTCGGCCAGCGACACCTTCTTGCCGGAAGCATTGAACTCGGTCTGGATCGCTTCGAGCTTCTGCAAGACCGTGGCGAGCTCGGCCGGCTGGTTGACCGCCCAATCCTTCTGAGGTGCCAGGCGGATGCGCGCGCCGTTGGCGCCGCCGCGCTTGTCGGCGCCGCGGAACGTCGCGGCCGAGGCCCACGCCGTCGTCACGAGCTGCGACACGGTGAGGCCGGAGGCCAGCAGCTTCGCCTTGAGCGCCTCGACCTCCGCCTCGCCGACCAGCGGATGGTCGACGGCCGGGATCGGGTCCTGCCAGATGAGATGCTCCTTCGGCACGAGCGGGCCGAGATAGCGCGCGATCGGGCCCATGTCGCGATGCGTGAGCTTGAACCAGGCGCGCGCGAAGGCATCGGCGAACTGGTCGGGGTTCTCGTAGAAGCGGCGCGAGATCGGCTCGTAGATCGGATCGAAGCGCAGCGAGAGGTCGGTGGTCAGCATCGTCGGCGCATGGCGCTTCGACTTGTCGAAGGCGTCGGGCACCGAGTTGGCGCCGGCGCCGTTCTTCGGCTGCCACTGATGGGCGCCGGCCGGGCTCTTGGTCAGCTCCCAGTCGTAGCCGAACAGGTTCCAGAAGAAGTTGCTGCTCCACTTGGTCGGCGTCGAGGTCCAGGTGACTTCGAGGCCGCTGCCGATTGCGTCATGGCCCTTGCCGGTGCCGAAGCTGCTCTTCCAGCCCAGGCCCTGCTGCTCGATAGGCGCGGCCTCCGGCTCCGGACCGACCAGCGCGGCATCGCCGGCACCGTGCGTCTTGCCGAACGTGTGGCCGCCGGCGATCAGGGCGACCGTCTCCTCGTCGTCCATCGCCATGCGGGCGAAGGTCTCGCGGATGTCGCGGGCCGCGGCGACCGGATCGGGATTGCCATTAGGGCCCTCGGGATTGACGTAGATCAGGCCCATCTGCACGGCGCCCAGAGAGCCCTGGAGCTGGCGGTCGCCGCTGTAGCGCTCGTCGGCCAGCCACTTGCCCTCGGGGCCCCAGTAGATGTCCTGCTCGGGCTCCCAGGTGTCGGCGCGGCCGCCGCCGTAGCCGAAGGTCTTGAAGCCCATCGACTCCAGCGCAACGTTGCCGGTGAGGATCAGCAGGTCGGCCCAGGAGATCTTGCGGCCGTACTTCTGCTTGATCGGCCAGAGCAGCCGGCGCGCCTTGTCGAGATTGACGTTGTCGGGCCAGGAGTTGAGCGGGGCGAAGCGCTGCTGGCCGCCGCCGGCGCCGCCGCGGCCGTCACCGATGCGATAGGTGCCGGCGCCATGCCAGGCCATGCGGATGAAGAACGGGCCGTAATGGCCGAAATCGGCCGGCCACCAGTCCTGCGACTCCGTCATCAGGGCCTTCAGGTCCTTGATCACGGCGTCGAGGTCGAGGCTCTTGAATTCCTTGGCGTAGTCGAACGCCTCGCCCATCGGATTGGACAGGGCGGAATGCTGGTGCAGGACCGACAGGTCCAGCTGGTTGGGCCACCAGCCACTGTTGGGCTTGCCGCGGGGCGCGCCGCCGCCCGTGAAAGGGCACTTGCTTTCGGTCGTCATCGTCCATCCCTCGTGTTTCGGCTTGTCATCCATAGTTTAGAATAATTCCAGACAAACCGTCACGTTCATTCTCGAACGGAGCGGATGACAGCGCCAGTGAACCTTTCTTTGGCACGGTTCTGGCCTCTGCCGAGGCAACGAACTCAAGGAAAAGCAGGGACCTTCACCATGATTCTCGCCAAGAAAGCCCTCCTGGGCGCCGTCGCCGTTCTGGCGACGCTGGCCGCGACCCCCGTGCTGGCACAGGGCACGCTGCGCATCGGCATGACCGCCTCGGATATCCCGCTCACCACCGGCCAGACCGACCAGGGCGGCGAGGGCATGCGGTTCATGGGCTACACGGTCTATGACGGGCTGATCAATTGGGACCTGTCCTCGGCCGACAAGGCTTCGATGCTGGTGCCGGGCCTCGCCACCTCGTGGAAGGTCGACCCGGCCGATCCGACGCGCTGGACCTTCACCCTGCGCGACGGCGTGAAGTTCCATGACGGCAGCGACTTCAAGGCCGACGCCGTGGTCTGGAACATCGACAAGCTGCTGAACGACAAGTCGCCCCAGTTCGATCCCAAGCAGGCCGCGCAAGGCCGTTCGCGCATTCCCGCCGTCGCCTCCTACAAGGTGATCGACGACAAGACGGTCGAGATCACGACCAAGACGCCCGATGCCTTCCTGCCCTACCAGATCTCCTGGGTCATGATGTCGAGCCCGGCGCAGTGGGAGAAGCTCGGCAAGGACTGGAACAAGTTCGCGCAGACGCCGTCGGGCACCGGCCCGTGGAAGCTCACGGCCTTCCAGCCGCAGACCCGCGCCGAGCTGTCGCCCAACAAGGAATACTGGGACAAGGCGCGGGTGCCGAAGCTCGACAAATTGGTGCTGCTGCCGATCCCCGAGCCGGCGACCCGCACGGCGGCCCTGCGCTCGGGCCAGGTCGACTGGATCGAGGCGCCCCCGCCCGACGCGGTGCCGAGCCTCGAGAAGGCCGGCTTCAAGATCATCAGCAATGCCTATCCGCACAACTGGACCTGGCATCTCTCCTTTGCCGACAATTCGCCGTGGAAGGACATCCGCGTGCGCAAGGCGGCCAACCTCGCCGTCGACCGCGAGGGGCTGAAGGTGCTGCTGAAGGGCATGATGATCCCGGCCAAGGGCTTCCTCACGCCGGGCAGCCAGTGGTTCGGCAATCCGAGCTTCGACGTGAAGTACGATCCGGAGGCGGCGAAGAAGCTGCTGGCCGAGGCGGGCTTCAGCACGGCCAAGCCGGTCACGGCGAAGGTGCTGATCTCGAGCTCGGGCTCGGGCCAGATGCTGCCGCTGCCGATGAACGAGTACATCCAGCAGAACCTGGCCGATGTCGGCATCAAGATCGAATTCGAGGTCGCCGAGTGGAACACGCTGATCAACCTGTGGCGGGCCGGCGCGAAGTCGGACACGGCCAAGGGAGCGAGCGCGCTCAACTTCAGCTACTTCATCCAGGACCCGTTCACCGCCTTCATCCGCCATCTCGATTCGAAGCTGGTGGCGCCCAACGGCACCAACTGGGGCTTCTACCAGGACCCGGGCATGGACGCGCTGCTGGAGAAGGCCCGCACGACCTTCGATTCGAAGGCGCAGGACGAGGCGCTGAAGAAGGTCCACGAGAAGATCGTCGACGACGCGCTGTTCCTGTTCGTGACGCACGACGTCGCCCCGCGCGCCCTGTCGCCCAAGGTCACGGGCTTCGTGCAGGCCCAGAACTGGTTCCAGGACTTCTCGCCGATCGTGATGAAGTAAGGGCCTCCTGGCGGCGGCGGAGCTTCAGCGCTGCGCCTGCGGCGATCGCCGCCGCCAGCAGCAACAGAAGGTCCATGCCGCCGACCGGCCATAGAGGGCGTGTGCCGAGGCTTCGGCCGAGGTGATCGCCGGTCGTGATCCAGTTGAGCAGGACGGAAGCGACGGCCAATGCCGCGATGAACCAGCACTGCTCGATCCAGGCGCGGGCCGGCCTCGACCAGGCATGGGCGAAGGTCGCGAGCCAGACGAGATAGAAGGTCCAGACTTCCAGCGCGGCGCGCTCCTGGCCGAGTAACGCCGCACCGGGCGGCAGCAGGCGATTGGCGACGAAGAAGGCCAGGGTCGCGGCCAGGGTGCCGCTCACCGAACCGACCGTCAGGCCTTCGACGATGCGCACGCCGCGCAGGCCGAGCTGGGCATGTTTCCTGCGGCGTGATTCAAGCCAGAACAGGAGGCCCGTCGCGATCAGCACGCAGCCCAGCAGGCCGAGCCCGAAATAGAGCCAGCGCAGGGTCCAGTGACGGAACTGGATGAGATGGAGACCGGTGATGAAGCGCGAGGCCGTCACCACCGGCTGCGCGCCCAGCCGCTGGTGCAGCAGCTTGCCCGTCGCCCCGTCGAAGGAGGCCACGTCGGCGGCCGCGCGCACACGATCGTCGTTGGCGCGGCTCACCTGCACGATCGCCGCGGCATCGCCGGGATTGCGCACGGTCACGAAGCGCGGGGTATCGCCTTCCCAACCTTCGCGCGCCCGCGCGACCATCTCGTCGAGCGACGCCAGCTTGCCCGGCTTGTTCGCCTTGGCGCGGTCGAAGAGGTCGAAGGCTTCCGCACCGAAGGCACGCCGGTCGCCCTGATACGCGACCTGCCACACCGAGGAGAAATAGACCGAATAGAAGATGATCAGGCCCGACAGGGTGATGGCGATGTGGAACGGCAGGCCGAGCACGCCCGCCACGTTGTGCAGGTCGAGGATCGAGCGACGCAGCTTCTTCGCGATCCTGAACGAGAAGAAGTCGGCGAAGATCTTGCGATGGACGATCACGCCCGAAACGCACAGGACCAGCATCGCCATGCCGGCGAATCCCACCAGCCACGAGCCGAGCTGGGCAAAGCGGATGTGCAGGTTGTAGTGGAACGGATAGAGGAACTGCGTGCCGGCGAGCGTGCCCGGATCGGGCAAGGGCGCGCCGGTGGCGGGATCGAGATAGCGCACCACCGGCCCTGAAGCCGTGCGCCAGGCGACGCGAAACATCGGCATCCGGTCGCTGGGCAGCAGGACCGACCAGAAGGTCGCGCGCGCGGCGGCCGCCTCCTGGATCAGCGGCTGGAGCGTGTCGAGCGGCACCGGCTTTTCCGGCAGCGCGAGCCGGGTTGCGGGCAGCATCCAGCGATCGATCTCGCGATCGAACACGCTCAGCGTGCCCATCCAGAAGATGGCGAACAGCAATCCCGCCAGCACCACGCCGGTCCAGGTGTGCAGCCAGTTCATCGACGCCCGGAACGTCGGCTCCATGTCAGGTCAGCCGGAGCACGGCAAAACCCTCAGAAGTCCGCCGTCAAGGCGAGGCGGAACATGCGCGGCGCGCCCAGCATCAAGGTCGTCGGACCCGACCCGCCCGCCCAGTAGTTGGTGTCGAACAGGTTCTCGATGTTGAAGCGGATCGCCACCGGGTTGCCGGTCGGGCTGCGGTCGGTGTCGAGCGCGTAGCGGAAGCCGACGTCGAAGCGCGTCCAGTCCGGCAGGCTGCGCCGCGGCAGCAGCGTGTCGATATACTGGGCGCCCGTGTAGACCATGCGCCCGCTCAGGGTGAGGCCGCGCACGAAAGGCAGGTCCCATTCGCCGCTCAGCCTGAGCTGCACGTTCGGCGAGAAGGGTGCCGTCCAGCCGTCGGTCGCGCCGCCCTGCGTCTTGGTCAGGAGCGCGTTGAGGAACATCGCGCCGGCCAGCACGCGGACGCCGGGCAGCGGCTCGCCGAAGACGTTCAGTTCGAGGCCCTGGTTCTTCTGCTCGCCGCCCAGGACCTGGGTGTTGTTCAGCGTGTTGGTCAGAATGCTGGGCTGCGTGATCTGGAACAGGCTGGCCGTCGTGGTGAACTTGCCCCAGTCGGCCTTCACGCCGACCTCGTACTGCGTCGACTTGAACGGCGGAAACACCTCGCCGGCATTGGCGAAGGTATTGGCGACCGTCGATCCCTGCTGCAGGCCCTGGATGAAGTTGCCGTAGAGCGAGATGTTCTCCCACGGCTTGAAGACCAGCGCGACCGACGGGCTGAGCGCGGTCTGCTCGTAGCTGCTCGTGCGAAAGCCGGTCGTGACGTTGTAGTTCGTGGCGCCGACCTGCTGCAGGCGCAAGCCGGCGGTGAGCTGGATGCGCTTGTCGGCGGCCGACAGGGTGTCGGCGAACACCAGGCTCTGCAGGCTTTGCGACGCGGTCTTGTTGGCGATGGGCGTGGTGAAGGCCGGCGGCGGCACATAGACCGGGCTGTAGATGTTGGTGTTGTAGGCCGGCCCGATGGTCGAGGCGATGCCGCTTGCCGATTCGTAGAAGGAGCCGCTCAGCACGACTTCATGCGAGATCGGCCCGGTCGTGGCCAGCGCCCTCACCCCGGCCTCGCCGGTCATGATCTGCGCGAAGCTGCTCTGGATCGCGGTCGAGCCCCGCGACGTGCCGTCCTGGTTGGTGATGGTGACGATGTCGGTGCTGTAGAGCTGGCCGTAGCGGCTGTCATGGATGCCGAACGAGGCAAAGGCCGTCATCGTCTCGAGCATGTCGACTTCGGCGCGGACGACCCCGAACGCATCCTTCGTCCACTTGTTGCTCCAGTTCTGGGCCACCGGGTTGTTGCGGATGTTGGGCGCCCAGGGAAGCGGGACGCCGTTGCCGAGGGCCAGGTAGGGGACGACGCCGGTTATGTATTCGTACTGGTAGCCGAGGTCGGCCGAGAGGCGCACCCGATCGCCGCGATAGTCGAGCCCCAGCACGCCGAGCAGCCGCTCGTCGCTGTTGAACTGGATGTCCGTCTGGCCGGCGCGATAGGCGCCGTTGAAGCGCACGCCGAACTCCTGCTCTTCGCCGAAGCGGCGACCGATGTCGACGGAACCGCCGAACTGCGCCGCCGAACCGTAGTTCAGCGTCGCCTGCGTCAGCGGCGTGTCGCCGGCGCGCTTGGGTACGATATTGACCGTGCCGCCGATCGCGCCCGACGGCGACATGCCGTTCAGCATCGCACTCGGCCCCTTCAGGACCTCGATGCGTTCCGCCATCTCCGGCATGACGGAATAAGTCGGCAGCATTCCGAACAGGCCGCCGAAGCTCCAGGAATTGTTCTGGATGGGAAAGCCGCGAATGTTGATCAGTTCCGCGCCGATGCCGGCATCCGGCACCGTGGCGCGCACCGAGGGATCGTCGAGGATGACGTCGCGCACCGAGCGCGCCTGCTGGTCCTGCGCCTTCTTGGCGGTGTAGCTGATCTGGTTGAACGGCGTGTCCATCACGGAGCGATTGCCCAGCACGCCCAGCGCGCCGCCCGTGGCGACCTGCCCACCGGCATAGGGCGGCGGGATATTGTCGATCATCGCCTGCGACGGCACCGGGAACAGGCCCTGCACCTGCACCGGATCGAGCTGCAGGGCACCGGCAGGCACCTGCGCGCCGGCGCCGAGCTTCTCGAGGACGACCGTGTTGGCTTCGCTGAAGCGCCAGCCCACGCCGGAGCCGGCCAGCAGCGTATTGAGCGCCTGCGCCACGGTGTAGGGGCCCGACAGGCCGGCGGTGCGCTTGCCCGCGAGATCGCCCGAGGCGCCGAGCAGCCGGATGCCCGCCTGATCGGCGAGCCGCGTCAGCGCCGAATCGAGATCCTGCGCGGGAATGTTGAAATTCACGGTGCGCGGCGTCTGCGCCTGCTCCAGCGTCTGCGGCTCCGGCCGCGATTCGCTCTGGGCGTGGACGAGCGCGGGCCATGCCAGACCGGTCGCGATCGTCGACGCGAGCAGCATACGTGAAACCGGCATGTCGTCCCCCAAAGCTACGCAGCGACGGCAAGCGGCCTCCTTGATGCTGGAGTGCGTCTCAATCTCACCGTCCTGAAGCTACGACGAACGGGAGGAGGCGAACTTGCAGCGCCTTCAGCGAATGATCGTCAGCAGGGGCAGATGGACGACCCGCGCCTTGGTCGTCTCCTCGAGGGTGCGCAGCAGACGATCGGGCTCGTCGAGATCGAATACACCGGTGACCTGAAGGGTCTTGAGCTGATTGCTGGCGATGACGATGCGCCCGCGTCGATAGCGCTGCAATTCGTCGACCACGCTCTGCAGCGAGCGGCGATTGAAGATGAGCTTGCCGCGCTGCCACGCAGTGAGAGCGTCGACATCGACGGTGCGAACCTCCTGCCGGTCGCCCTCGCCGAAGCCCAGCCACTGCCCCGCCTCCAGCCGAACCGGGGCGGCCTTGCCGATCGTGAGCTCGACCGTGCCCTCGGTGACGATGACATGCTCGCACGCCTCGTTGCGCCGCACGACGAAGGCGGTGCCGACCGCGCGGGCCTGGCCGTTGCCGGCCGTCACGATGAACGGGCGGTTGGGATCCTTGGCCACCTCGAACAGCGCCTCGCCGTCATGCAGCGCGATGCGGCGCTCCTGGCCGGAATAGTCGACCGAGAGCGCGGTGGCGGTGTTGAGCGTGACGACCGACCCGTCGTCGAGAGCAACGCGCTTGCGCTCGCCCAGGGCGGTCGCGTGATCGGCGTAGAGGCTGGACAGAGGCCCCAGCACGTTGAGGCCGACGGTGACGGCCGCAGCGGAAGCGGCGGCGGCTGTGGCGCCCGCGAACAGGGTCCGGCGGCTGAAGCGGCGCGACGTGGGGCGGAACGGCAGCGGTTCCGCGCCGCGGCGCATGCGGTCGGCCTGACGGGTCTCGGCAACGCCACGCAACAAGGCCTCGGCTTCCACCGCGGCGGCCTCATGCAGCGGCGACCGCTTGCGCCAGTTCAGGAACGCCAGCCGATCCTTGGGCGTGGCGCGGCCCGAACTCAGGCGCACCAGCCAGTCGATGGCCTCGTCGCTCAGCGCGGTGCCCGGCTTTTCCCCCTCATCCGACATTCGACAATCCGATGTGACTCGTTCCCCCGACTCTCATGACGTTTGACGGAGGGCCGGCTTGCAGCGGTCCGGCGTAACTTATTCGTTATCGCCCTTATTCGTTGTCATCGTGGCGCAGCCTGTCGCGGCAATGGCGCAGCGCCTGGGCGATGTATTTCGCCACCATGCTCTCGGACACGCCGAGTTCCTGGGCGATCTCGGCAAAGGACCGGCCCTCGACCCGGCTGAGCAGCAGGGCGAGACGGGCCTTCGACGGCAGCTCGTCCAGTGCCCCTTCCAGCAGGCGCAGCCGCTCGCGCGCGAGCGTGCTCGCTTCCGGCGACGGCGTCGGGTCGGGCACGCCCTCGCCCGCTTCGAGGAAGGTGAGGTCGGCGGCGATGCGGCCCTCGCGCCGCATCGTGTCGATCGCCAGGTTGCCGGCGACGCGATAGACGAAGGCCCGCGGGTTCTGAATGTCGAGGGTGGCCGGCGGGATGGCGGCCAGCCGGACATAGGTATCCTGCGCCACGTCGGCGGCACGCTCGGCATTGCCGGTCCGCCGCGTCAGGAAACGCAGCAGGTCCTGGTAGTTCTCGCGAAAGCTCGCGATCAATGCCGATACGTCGTGCCGCCCCATGGTCCCGGTTCGCTGTCCCGGGACCGGTCTAGGCTACGTGCGAATGATTCGCAAATCCAAACACGCAGAGAAATTCAGGCGCTATTTCTTCTGCGCGCCGGGCAGGAAGTCGTCGAGCGGGACGCCGAAGCTGTTCAGCGCCCATGAGACGAGATTGTACTGGCCGACCGTGAAGACGGCGTCCATGAGCTGCTCGGTCGAATAGGTCTTCGACAGGGTGGCCCAGGTCGCATCGGACGCGACCGAATTCTCGAAGAGATCGTCGGCGAGCTGCATCAGCGCCGCCTCGTGCTCGCTCCAGCCCTTGGCCTTGGCGCCTTCCTTGAGATTCGCGATGTCGGCATCGCTGATGCCGCCGCGCTTGGCGATCAACTCGTGCTGGGCGAACTCGTACTCGGCCTGGTTCAGCCAGCCGATGCGCAGGATCAACAGCTCGCGATCGCGGAACGGCAGCGTCTGCTTGGACAAGATATGGCCGGCGAACGGCGTCCAGCGCTTCGTCAGTCCCGGGTGATTGGCCATCACCTTGAAGATGTTGAACACCTGGCCGTTCATCGCGTTCTTCTCGACGGTCTCGCGATCCTCGGGCTTCATCGTCGAGAGGTCACGCAACGGGATACGCTGCTTGCGTTTGATCACTGATTTCCTCCTTGTCGGTCTTGATGGGTCCGTCCTGACTTGGACTAACGCCGCATCAGGCGACCGACAAGGCGAAAGGCACTACTCCGCACGCAGGCTTTCGCGACGCAGGCTTTCGCGCGGCGGCTGGAGCTTCGCCGCGGCGAGCTTCGCCTGGCCTGGCGTGCTGAACTGATGACCTTCGAGTTGGAAGAACGGACGCGCGAAAGCATGAAAGCGAAACGCGTTGCCTTCCTTGAGGACGACGCCGGCGGGCTTTCCCCAGATTTCGACGACGAAGGGCTCGGGCATGGCGCGGTCTCCTTCAGGCTGATGTATCTGCGATCGGTTCTGAGATGGGGTCGTCATGGGAGAACACAATGGCCGGAACTGTCGAAACAACAGACGGTCACAGGAGAAGCTTCGCGTACGGCATCAATATGGCGGCAATGCTTTTCTCTGCTGGGCTTTTCCCTGCTGGTGCAGCGGTCATCCTTGCTGAACAATGACATCGCAATGTCACGCACCCTTACCCGCTCCCGCTTCATGGGCATCGCCGGTGCCGGCCTGCTCGTTGCCGGAAGCGGTGCGGCGCAGACGGGAGTCCGCATGCATCAGCGCAAGATCCCTTCCTCGGGCGAGATGCTGCCGGTCGTCGGCGTCGGCACGTGGCGCACCTTCGATGTCGGCGCGAAGCCGGAGGATCGCGCGCCGCTCACGGAAGTGCTGAAGCTCCTGTTCGAGGCGGGCGGCTCGGTGATCGACACCTCGCCGATGTACGGCTCGGCCGAAGCCGTGGTCGGCGATCTCCTGTCCGCCGCCAACGCGCGCGCCAAGGCCTTCATCGCCACCAAGGTCTGGACCACGGGCCGCGACAGCGGCATCGCGCAGATGCGCAACTCGATGCGGCTGCTCAAGACCGACCGCATCGACCTGATGCAGATCCACAATCTCGTCGACTGGCGCGCTCATCTGCCGACCTTGCGTGCCTGGAAGGCGGAGGGCCGCATCCGCTATCTCGGCATCACCCACTACACGCAGAGCGCCCACGACGAGCTGGAAAGCGTGATGCGCAGCGAGAAGTGGGACTTCGTGCAGATCAACTACGCGCTCGACGATCGCGCCGTCGAAAAGACATTGCTGCCGCTGGCCAACCAGCGCGGCATCGCCGTGATCGTGAACCAGCCGTTCGGCGGCGGCGGCCTCCTGCGCAAGCTCATGAGCCGCAAGCTGCCCGACTGGGCGAGCGAGATCGGCGTCACGAGCTGGGCGCAGCTCCTGCTGAAGTTCGTGCTGGCCAACCCGGCCGTGACCTGCGTGATCCCGGGTACCGGGAAGCCCGAGCACATGAAGGACAATCTGCAGGCGGGATTCGGGATCTATCCCGATGCGGCGCTGCTCAAGAAGATGATCAGCGAGATTCAGGTCTGAACGACGCCGGTGGAGCGCGCCACTCCAGTGGCGCTCACTTCTTGTGGCCGGCGAAGTATGAGCGCAACTGGAGTTGCGCGCTCCACTGAGACTCCTCGCGTCAGAGCGGCATCTCCGCTTCGATCCATGCCGTCGCAGACGCATGCTTCGGCTGCCAGCCCAGCTCGCTGCGGGTGCGCTTGGCACGGACGCGGCTGTTGGAGCCGAACGTGTAGGCGGCGCTGTTCTCGCCGAGTTCCTTCGCCGCCTCCGCGAACGGCCAGGCCTGCGGCTCGCCCAGCTTCAGGCGCCGCGCGATGGCCGCGCAGATGTCGCGATAGGACGCCTCGCCATTCTCCGCGAAGTAGAAGGCATCGGCCGGCGCCTTCGTGAGTGCCAGGCGATAGATGTCGGCCACGTCCTCGACATGGACGTTCGACCAGATGTTCAGCCCCTTGCCGACATGGCGCACGACGCCGGAAGCCTTTGCCCGCTTCGCGAGGCCCGGGATCTGCGCGCTGTCACGCGCCAGGCCGAGGCCATTGCCGTAGATCATGGTCGGGCAGACGACGACCGACCGCACGCCGCGGCGGCTTCCATCGCGGATCGTACGGTCGATGGCGACCCGCGCCTGCTTGCCCGGCACCGGTTCGACCGGCGTCTCCTCGTCGTAGATCTTGTCCGAGGCGATATCGCCATGGGCATCGTCGGCCACGATGCTGGAACCGCTGGTATGGATGAACGGCTTGTTCGAGCCGGCAAGCCCGTCGAGGAACGCCTCCACGGCGCCGCGATGGTCGCTGTTGGCGGTGTTGATCACCGCATCGGCGCGCCGGGCCTCGGCCGTGAGGATCGCGGCATCGTCGAGACCGCCCGTCACCGGCTCGACGCCGAAGGCAGCGAGTTTCTTGCCCTTCTCCGCATCGCGCACGAGGCCGCGCAGTCTGTGGCCGTCGTCGAGCAGGCGGCGTGCGATGGTGCCGCCGATATAACCGGTCGCGCCGGTCATGAAGATGTTCATGGTCAGGTCTCCTAAAGGGCCAGAGTCATTTGTGGCGACACCGTGCGCTCCTCGCGCTGGTGCAGGTTATGGAGCGAGACGCCCAGCAGGCGCACTTTCTTCTCCAGCGGAAAGATCGAGCGCACCAGTTCGCGCGCCGTGCGTTCCAGCACCTCGCGGCTTTCGACGCTTTCCTCGAGCGTGCGGCTCCTCGTCACGATCCGGAAGTCGGCATACTTGATCTTCACGGTCACGGTGCGGCCGACGATGCCGGTGCGCTCGCAGTAGGACCAGACATCCTCGAGCACCGAGGCGACGCCCTCCTCCACCGCCGCTGGCCGGTCGAGATCCTCCATGAAGGTCGTCTCCGAGCCGACCGACTTGCGCGGCCGGTTGGGGACGACCCGGCGCTCGTCATGGCCGCGTGCGATGGCGTGATAGTAGGTGCCGGAGCGGCCGAAGTATTGCTGCAGGAATTCCAGCGTCTGCGCCTTCAGGTCGGCGCCGGTATGGATGCCCAGCCGGTTCATCTTCTCCGCCGTCTTCGGCCCGACGCCGTGGAAGCGGCCCACCGGCAGGCTCTCGACGAAGGCCGGTCCCTTCTCCGGCGGAATCACCGTCTGGCCGTCGGGCTTGCGATGATCGGAGGCGAGCTTGGCCAGAAACTTGTTGTAGGAGATGCCGGCCGAGGCGGTGAGGCCGGTGCGCTCCAGGATGCGCGCCCGGATCTCGCGCGCGATCTCGGAGGCGAGCGGCATGCCCTTGAGGTTGGTCGTGACGTCGAGATAGGCCTCGTCGAGCGACAGCGGTTCCACCAGCGGCGTGTAATCGAGGAAGATCTCGCGGATCTGCCGCGAGACCTCCTTGTAGACGTCGAAGCGCGGCTTGACGAACAGCAGCTCCGGACACAGGCGCTTTGCGGTGACCGAAGGCATGGCAGAGCGCACGCCGAACTTGCGTGCCTCGTAGCTCGCCGCCATCACGACGCCGCGCTGACGCCCACCGACCGCGACCGGCTGGCCGCGCAGCGAGGGATCGTCGCGTTGCTCCACGGACGCGTAGAAGGCATCCATGTCGACGTGGATGATCTTGCGGATCTCGTCTTCCGCCATGGTCGGAGTATAGGCCCGTGGAGGCCCGCGGTCGCCCGTGGATCAGGGCCAGGAGGTCAAAGCCAGCGCTTGCGACGGCGATAGTGCTTCACGTCGCGGAACGAACGGCGGCCCTCGCCGCCGATGCCGAGGTAGAATTCCTTCACGTCCTCGTTGGCGCGCAGGCTCCCGGCATCGCCGTCGAGCACGATCCGGCCGTTCTCCAGGATGTAGCCGTAATGGGCGAAGCGCAGTGCCACGTTGGTGTTCTGCTCGGCCAGCAGGATCGAGACCTTCTCGCGCTCATTGAGGTTCTTCACGATTCCGAAGATCTCCTCGACGAGCTGCGGCGCCAGCCCCATCGACGGCTCATCCAGGAGGATGGTGGTGGGACGGCTCATCAGCGCGCGGCCGATCGCCGTCATCTGCTGCTCGCCGCCCGACGTATAGCCGGCCAGGCTCGAACGCCGGACCTTCAGGCGCGGGAAGTAGTGGTAGACCTTCTCGAGATCGTCGGCGACCTGGCGGCGCTTGCTGCCGTGGATGAAGGCGCCGGTCAGCAGGTTCTCCTCGACGGTGAGGTGGCCGAAGCAGTGCCGTCCCTCCATCACCTGGATGACCCCGCGGCGCACCAGGTCGTTGGGCGTGAGCCCGTCGACCCGCTCGCCGCGGCAATGGATCTGGCCCTTGGTGACCTCGCCGCGCTCGGTGCGCAGCAGGTTGGAGATCGCCTTGAGCGTCGTCGACTTGCCGGCGCCGTTGCCGCCGAGCAGGGCGACGATGCCGCCCTCCGGCACCGACAGCGACACGCCCTTCAACACGAGGATCACGTGATTGTAGATCACCTCGATATTGGCCACGTCGATGACCTTCGACGGGGCGGACGCAGTCGCTGCAGGCGCCGCAGGAGCGACCATCGCGATCAGCTCTCCTTGGAGCAGTCGCGCGGCGTGATCTTCTTCTCGGCCGCGTACTTGGCGGCGGTCTCCTTGACCAGCGGCACCAGGATCGTGTCGTCGCCGGTGTAGTAGTCGGAGATCACCTTCCACTCCTTGCCGTCCCACTGATGGACGCGGGCGAGGCGCGTGCCCTCATGATCGGTGCAGCTCGCCTTGAGCGGGCCCATCATGCCCTCGAAGCCGAGCTGCTTGATGCGGTCGGCGGTGAGGTTGAGGTTCTCGAAGCCCCAGCGCACCTGCTCGCCGGTCAGCGGCTTGTTGCCGAACTTCGCCTGGGCGGTGCGGATCGCCTCGACGCCGACCATCGAGTTGATCAGGCCGCGATTGTAGAGGACCGAGCCGATCTCATCCGGCTTGGCCAGCGACTTGCCCGGCGCGATCACGAACTTCTCGAGATCGGCATAGACGCCCGACTTGCCCGAGCCGTGCTGCATCATCAGCGCCTTGTAGCCCTTGGACTTGTCGCCGGCCGGCAGCACGTCGGGCTCGGCGCCCGACCACCACACGCCCAGCATCTTGTCGCGCGGATAGTTGATATTGCCCGCCTCGCTGATCGAGGCCGAGTTCATGACGCCCCAGCCCCACAGCAGGACATAGTCCGGCCGCGCCTGGCGGACCTGCAGCCACTGCGACTTCTGCTCGGTGCCGGGATGAGGCACCGGGATCGGCAGGAACTCGAACCCGTACTTCTTGGCCAGGATCTCGAGCGCCGCGATCGGCTCCTTGCCGTAGGGCGAGTCGTGATAGACCAGTGCGATCTTCTTGCCCTTGAGCTTGTCGGTGCCGCCCCATTCCTTGGCGACGTGCTGGATGGCGACATCCGCGGCCGTCCAGTAGGTGCCCATCAGCGGGAAGTTCCAGGCGAAGACCGAGCCGTCTCGGCTGTCGGCGCGGCCGTAGCCCATGGTGAGCAGCGGGATCTTGTCGCCCGGCGCCTTCTCGGTCAGCGCGAAGGTGATGCCGGTCGAGAGCGGGCTGAAATAGGCGGCACCGGTCGGGCCCTTGCCCTTGAGGCGCTCGTAGCATTCGACGCCACGATCGGTGGCGTAACCGGTCTCGCATTCCTCGAAGGCGATCTTCACGCCGTTGATGCCGCCGTCGCGTGCGTTGATCAGGATGAGATAGTCGGCGACGCCATTGGCGAACGGAATGCCGTTCGGGGCGTAGGCGCCGGTGCGGTAGACCAGGCCCGGAATGAACTGCTCATTCTGTGCCTGCGCCGATGCTGTGACGATGACGCCGGCCGACGCGATGGCCGCGCCGAGCAACGCCAGTTTGCGTAGTCCCATGGTTTCCTCCTCACATATGAGGACGGTCCTTGCTGGCCGTCCCTTGCCAAAAAGCCTATCGCCTCCCGATCAGTGCGGAAAGGGCCACAACCGGAGCTTCTCCTTCACGACCGACCACAGGCGCGCGAGCCCGTGCGGCTCGACGATCAGGAAGAACACGATCAGGGCGCCGAAGATCATCGCCTCGAAATGCGAGACCGTGGCGGTGCTGATCCGCCAGCCGACCAGCGCGCCGAGCGGCGGCAGCGCCTGGTTGAGGAAGATCGGCAGCAGCACGATGAAAGCGGCACCCAGCACGCTGCCCAGGATCGAGCCCAGCCCGCCGATGATCACCATGAACATGAGCTGGAAGGAGCGGTCGATCGAGAAGGCCGCCGGCTCCCACGAGCCGAGATAGAAGAAGGCCCACATCGCGCCGGCCACGCCGATCAGGAACGAGGAGACGGCGAAGGCGGTGAGCTTGGCGTACATCGGCCGGATGCCGATGATCTCGGCGGCGATGTCCATGTCGCGGATCGCCATCCATTGCCGCCCGACATGGCCGCGCACGATGTTCTTGGTCGCCAGCCCCAGCACCAGGGTGAAGACGAGCGCCACGAGGTAGATCGCGGTCGGCGAGTTGAGGTCGAGGCCGAACAGGGTGATCGACGGCGCGTTGACCGAGCCCGAGGGCGTGTAGTTGGTGATCCACTTGATGCGCAGGAAGGCCCAGTCGCCAAAGAACTGCGCCGCCAGCGTGGCGCAGGCCAGGTAGAAGCCCTTGATGCGCAGGCTCGGGATGCCGAACAGGATCCCGACCGCCGCGGCGACAAAACCCGACAGCAGGATGCAGACCAGCGGGTTCAGGAACGGCAGGTGGATCGACAGGTTGTAGGCGGCATAGGCGCCGACGCCCATGAAGGCGCCCGAGCCCAGCGAGACCTGGCCGCAATAGCCCATCAGCACGTTCAGCCCGATCGCGGCGAGGCTCAGGATCACCACCGGAATCAGCACCGCGCGATAGGTGTATTCGCTGGCAACGAAGGGCACGACCAGGAAGGCGATGACCAGCAGGGCCAGCATGGCAAAGCGATCCTGCGCGATCGGAAAGATCGCCTGGTCTGATTGGTAGGTGACCTTGTACTGGCCGGCCTCGCGGTAGAACAATTTACGCTCCTCCCGCCGTCAGACGCGTTCGATGATGCGTTCGCCGAACAGGCCCTGCGGCCTGACCAGCAGGAACAGCAGCGCCAGCACGTAGGCGAACCAGATCTCGATGCCGCCGCCCATCGAGGGGCCGAGGAATACTTCGGCGATCTTCTCGCCGGCGCCGATGATCAGCCCGCCGATGATGGCGCCCGGCACCGAGGTGAAGCCGCCCAGGATCAGCACCGGCAGCGCCTTCAGCGCCAGGAGGCTGAGCGAAAACTGCACGCCGAGCTTGCTGCCCCACACCGCGCCCGCCGCCAGCGCGACCAGACCCGCGACCAGCCAGACGACGAACCAGATATGATTGAGCGGGATGCCGACCGACTGGGCGGCCGCATGATCGTCGGCCACGGCACGCAGCGCCCGGCCGATGCGGGTCCGCTGGAAGAACACGGCCAGCGCTGCAACCAGCACGCCGGCAATGACAGCCGCCCAGATGTCGAGCTCGTTGACCAGGATGCCGCCATCGAACACCGACTCGAGAATGAAGATCGGCTCCTTGGGCAGGCCGATATGCAGCGGATAGACGTCGGAGCCGAACACGGTCTGCGCCAGCCCCTCGATGAAGAAGGTGACGCCGATCGTGGCCATGAACAGGATGATGCCCTCCTGGTTCACCAGCTTGCGCAGCACCAGCCGCTCGCAGGCCCAGGCGATCAGCGCCATGACGGCGGCGGCGAACGCGAAGGCACCGATCAGCGCCAGCCAGAACGGCCATTTCCATTCGATCTGCATCACCTCGAGCGCCCGCACCAGCGCCAGCGCCGCCGTCAGCACCATCGCGCCCTGCGCGAAGTTGAAGACGCCCGAAGCCTTGAAGATCAGCACGAACCCCAGCGCCACCAGCGAATAGAGCACCCCCGCCAGCAGCCCCGCGATCAGCACTTCGAGGAAGAAACCCATGGTTCAGTCCTTGTGGTTAGGCGTCGATGACGAAACCACCACCGTTGTCATCCCGAGCGCAGCGAGGGACCTTTCCTGTGGCCGCAAAGGTCCCTCGCTGCGCTCGGGATGACAGTGTGCGCGTGGTTGGCGTGTCATCAATGCGCCACGCCGAGATAGGCGTCGATGACGGCCTGGTTGCTCTTGATCTCGTCGGGAACGCCGTCGCCGATCTTCTTGCCGTAATCGAGGACGACGACCCGGTCGGAGATGTCCATCACCACGCCCATGTCGTGCTCGATCAGGCAGATCGTCGTGCCGAACTCGTCGTTCACGTCGAGGATGAAGCGGCACATGTCCTGCTTCTCCTCGATGTTCATGCCGGCCATCGGCTCGTCGAGCAGCAGCAGCTCCGGCTGGGCGGCGAGCGCGCGGCCGAGTTCGACCCGCTTCTGCAAACCATAGGGCAGCCGGCCGACCGGCACCTTGCGGACATGCTGGATCTCGAGGAAGTCGATGATGTCCTCGACGACGCGGCGATGAGCGATCTCCTCGCGCTGCGCCGGACCGAAATGCAGCGCCTGCCAGAACAGGCCCGTCTTCATGCGCAGGTTGCGGCCGGTCATGATGTTGTCGAGGGTCGACATGCCGCGGAACAGCGCGATGTTCTGGAAGGTGCGCGCGATGCCCTGCGCCGCCGCCTCGTAGGGACGCATGCGGCTGCGCTTGATGCCCTTGTAGGTGATGGCGCCCTGCTGCGGATGATAGAAGCCGTTGATGCAGTTCAGCATCGAGGACTTGCCCGCGCCGTTGGGCCCGATGATGGCGCGGATCTCGCCCTTCCTGATATCGAAGCTGATGTCGGTCAGCGCCTTCACGCCACCGAACGACAGGCTGATCCCTTCGACCGACAGCAGGGTTTCGTTGAAGGAACGCTCGCGAACTTCCATCTCGTTCAGCTCGCCTTCCGGAAGGCGGCTCGGGACGCTGTTTGGGGCGCCACATCGCGCACGGCGACATCGCCTTCGATCGTGCCCTTGCGGCCGTCCTCGAAGGTCACGTCGACCTTGATGTGGGCGCTGCGCGCGCCGTCGTAGAGCGCGTCGACCAGCGGCTTGTAGCGCTCGGCGATGAAGCCGCGCCGCACCTTGTTGGTGCGCGTGAGCTCGCCATCATCGGCTTCGAGCGCCTTGTGCAGGATCAGGAAGCGGCGGATCTGCGCGCCGGCCATGCGCGGATCGGCGGCGAGGTCGCGATTGACCTGCTCGATCTCGCTCTGGATCAGGTCGTAGACCTCGGGACGGGCCGCCAGCTCCTGGTAGCTCGCATAGGCGATGTTGCGCCGTTCCGCCCAGTCGCCGACCGCAATCATGTCGATGTTGACGAAGGCCGCGACGAAATCGCGGCCATTGCCGAAGGCCACCGCCTCGTTGATGTGGGCGAAGAACTTGAGCTTGTTCTCGAGATACTTGGGCGCGAACAGCGTGCCGTCGGTCAGTTTCCCGACGTCGCTGGCGCGGTCGATGATGCGCAGGTGCCCGCGCTCGTCGAGATAACCCGCATCGCCGGTCCGCACCCAGCCGCCTTCGGTCTTGGTGTCGTTGGTCGCCTGCGGATTCTTGAAATACTCCTTGAAGACGCCGGGGCTGCGATAGAGCACCTCGCCCGACTCGGCGATCCTGAGCTCGACCTGGGAGACCGGCTTGCCGACCGTGTCGGGATAGACTTCGCCGTTGGGATGGATGGTGAGGAACACCGAGGCCTCGGTCTGGCCGTAGAGCTGCTTCATGTTCACGCCCAAGGCGCGATAGAAGTTGAAGATCTCGGGTCCGACCGCCTCGCCCGCCGTGTAGGCCACGCGCACGCGGCTCATGCCCAGCGTGTTCTTGAGCGGTCCGTAGATCAGCAGGCTGCCCAGTGCATAGAGCACCCGGTCGACCATCGATACCGGCCGGCCGTCGAGCAGCGCTGGCCCGACCCGGCGGGCGACGCCCATGAAGAACCGGAACATCCGGCGCTTCAGCACGCCGGCATCCTCCATCCGGATCGAGACCTGGGTGATCAGGTTCTCCAGAACGCGCGGCGGCGCAAAGTAATAGGTCGGGCCGATCTCGCGCAGGTCGGTCATCACCGTCGAGGACGATTCCGGGCAGTTGACCACCAGCCCGACGACATAGCCCTGGGCATAGGAGAAGATGTGATCGCCGACCCAGGCCATCGGCAGGTACGACAGCAGCTCGTCGCCGGCGCGTAGCCCGTCGAACTCGGCGCCCGCTTTCGCCGCCCAGACCAGGTTGTCGTAGCTCAGCACAGCGCCCTTGGGCCGGCCCGTGGTGCCGGACGTATAGAGCATGATGGCGTCGTCGGAGCCTGTGCCCTTGGCGACTTCAGCCGACACGGTGTCGGGCGATGCCGCGAGACGCCGGGCGCCGCGGGCCTGCACGTCGGCATAGGATTCGAGGTCGGTGTAATGCCTGAGGCCGCGCCGGTCGACATAGAGGATGGTCTCGAGCGACGGCACTCGCTTCCGGATCTCCAGCAGCTTGTCGACCTGCTCCTGGTTCTCGGCCAGGGCGAAGCGCGCGCCGGCATGGTCGACGACATAGGCCAGCTCGTCGGCCACCGAATCCTGGTAGACCGGCACCGGCACGCCGCGCAGCGACTGCGCCGCGCACATCGACCAGTAGAGCTTGGGCCGGTTGTCGCCGACCACGATCAGGCGGTCGCCGCGGCGAAAGCCCAGGTCGGCCAGTCCGGCGGCCAGCAGGCACACCTGTTCGGCGACATGGCTCCAGTCGTAGGACTGCCAGATGCCGTATTCCTTTTCGCGGTAGGCCGGCCGGTGGCCGCGCGTCCGGGCAAGCCGCGCCAGCCGCTTGGGAAACGTGTCGTCTTCGTCGATGCCGGTGGCTTTCGTGCCCGTCGTCATCCCTGCGTCGCTCCCGTGGCCTGCCGTTCGTTGCTTTTCGCTGCGGCAGTTCCGTCAGGCAGATAGCCACACCCTCTTCGGATCGGTCAAGCGAGCCGCAGGCGAAGCGTGAAGACCGAGCCGCCTTCCGGCCGGTCGTCGACCGTGATGGTGCCGTCATGGGCGGCGGCCACGCGGGAGACGATGGCCAGCCCCAGGCCGCGGCTGTCCGGTCGCGAGCGGTCGCGCCGCCAGAAGCGCCGGAAGATCGTCTCGCGCTCGGCGGCCGGCACGCCGGGACCCTCGTCCAGCACCCGCACGACACCGTCGGCCGCGACATCGACCTCGATCGTGCCGCCGGCCGGCGTATGGCGGATGGCGTTCTCGACCAGGTTGCGCACGGCGCGGAACAGCGCCTCGGAATGGCCGTGCACCCAGACCGGCGTTTCGACGCCGGTCAGCGCGATGGTCTTGGCGCTGTCGACGGCGAGCGGCGCCATGAAGGCCACCGCGTCGGCACAGACCGCCTGCACGTCGGCCTTGGAATCGCCGCCGACCACGAAGGCCTCGAGCTCGGCGATGTCGAGGACCTGGTTCACCGTGCGCGTCATGTTGACGATGTCGGTCTCCAGCGACTGGCGCAGCGACGCGTCCTCCATCGAATCGATTCGCGCGCGCATGATGGCGAGCGGCGTCCGCAGCTCGTGCGCCATGTCGGCGGTGAACTCGCGTTGCGCGCGGAACCCCGCTTCCAGCCGGTCGAGCGCCTCGTTGACCGCATGCACGAGCGGCACGATCTCGGTCGGCATCGACTGCTCCGAGAGGCGGACATCGGCGCTGGTGGGCCCGATCGATGCCGCCGTGTCGGAGGCGGCGCGCACCGGATCGAGGGCGCGGCGGAAGATCATGATGTCGATCAGCAGCAACAGCAGCAGGATCGGGAAGGTGATCCAGGCGACGCGCGGGAAGAAGGAGGCGACGATGTCGTCGATGATGACGTCGCGATGCGCGAGATCCTGCCCGACCTGGATCCAGTAGAGGCGGTCGCCGATGGCGCGCGGCACGTTGACCCCGATGAACACCGTGCCGTTGCTGCGCCGGCGCGTGAACGATTCGCTCGTCAGCGAGTCGTTTGCCGACGAGAGCGGCGCATCGTCCTGCCGCGAGGTGAACAGCACCACGCCCTTGGAATCGAGGACGGCATAGGCATAGAGGCCGTAGCCGCCCGAATAGATGGGCTGCGCCTCCGGCGGAATGTCGAGCGTGACGCCGCCATCCGCGGTCGGCCGCAGGAAGCTCGCGATCGTGAGGGCCTGGGCGCGCAGCGCATCACGGTGGAGGCTGTTGGCGGCTTCGTTGAGCAGCCAGTAGAGCGCCAGCGGCATCAGGATCGAGGTGACGCCGATCGCCACGACGTGCAGCGCGACGACACGGGAGATGATGGAGCGGAAGCGCCTCAAACGGCGGCCTTTTCCTCGGCCAGCAGATAGCCGACACCGCGCACGGTGTGGATCTTCACCGTCGCGCCGCAGTCCTGCAGCATCTTGCGCAGGCGATGGACATAGACCTCGACCGCGTTCGAGCCGACATCGCCCGACAGGCCGAAGAGCTGGTCCTCGAACAGGCGCTTCGGCACGACGTTGCCGCCGCGCCGCAACAGGATCTCGAGGATCGCCGTCTCGCGCGCGGGGAAGACCCGCACCGTTCCGTCGACGAAGACCTGCCGTCCCTCCGTCTCCAGCGAGACATTGCCGAAGGTGAGCTGGCGGCCGAGCAGGTTGCCCGGCCGGCGCAGCAGCGCCTGCAGGCGCGCCACCAGCTCCTCCATGGCGAACGGCTTCACGAGGTAGTCGTCGGCGCCGGCGCGCAGGCCGTTGACCCGGTCGCTCACCCCATCGCGCGCCGTCAGCACCAGGACTGGTGTCGAATCGCCGCGCCCGCGGATGCCGCGCAGCAGCGACAGCCCGTCCTGATCGGGCAGGCCGAGATCGAGCACGATCGCCGAGTAGCGCATGGCGGCCAGCGAATGCGCGGCATCGCCGGCATTGCCGACCGAATCCGCCGAGAAGCCGCTGCGCGCCAGACCCTTGACCAGCAAGGCGACGAGTTCGTCATTGTCCTCGACGAGAAGGACCCTCATGGGTGTCCACCCTCCCTGGGCGTGTTCGCGATTGAACCGATCCTAGCACGGCCGGCGCCGGCGCATCGTTATCCGTGTGGCAATTCAGGTGCACGTAATGTGAAGCCACTAGGTTGCATGCCATGACCAGTGCGCCCAAGACCTCTACCCCTTCTCGCCTGCGCCGCCATCGCCTGTGGTTCGCCGGAGCCGGCATCGCAGCCCTCGCGCTCGCCGCGGTGTGGACGGTCGACACCGGCCCGACCAACGCCCTCGTGCGGCCGGTGGCGGCCGTCGAAAACGACGGCGCGTTCCATCCGAGCGAGACCCAGTGGGCCGGCCTGCGCTTCGCACCGGTCGAGGCGGTCGCCTTCCGCGACGAGCGCGCCACCGACGGCAAGATCGGCATCAACGAGGACACCACCACTCCGGTCTTCTCGCCCTATTCGGGCCGCGTCACGCGCCTGATCGCCAAGCCGGGCGACCATGTCGAGCGCGGCGCGCCGCTGTTCGCCATCGAGGCGAACGAGTTCGTGCAGGGCCAGAACGACCTGGTGAGCGCCGTCGCCGGCGTCGAGAAGGCGCGCTCCAAGCTCGCCCTCGCGCAGAACTTCGAGAAGCGCCAGAAGGAATTGCTGTCGATCCGCGGCGGTTCGCTGAAGGACCTCGAACAGGCCCAGTCCGACCTCGTCGCGGCGCAGGGCGACCTGCGCTCCTCCGAGATCGCGCTGGCCGCCGTGCGCAACCGCCTGCGCATCCTCGGCCGCACCGACGCCGAGATCGACGCGCTGGAGAAGACCGACCGTATCGGCGCCGAGACGATCGTCTCGGCCCCCATCGCCGGCACCGTGATCCAGCGCAAGGTCGGCCTCGGCCAGTACATCAATGCCGGCGCCACCGATCCGGTGTTCAACATCGGCGACCTCTCGAAGGTCTGGCTGGTCGCCAACGTCCGCGAGTCCGACGCGCCGAAGATGAAGGTCGGCGCCCCGGTCGAAGTCGCCGTGCTGGCCCATCCCGGCCGCACCTTCAACGCCAGGCTGGCCTATGTCGCGCCGTCCCTGGACCCCAATACCCGCCGCCTGCCGGTGCGCGCCGAGATCGTGAATGCCGATCGCGAGCTGATGCCCGAGATGTTCGCCAGCTTCCGCATCGTCACGGGCGAGCCCACGACCAGCGCGGCCGTACCGCAGGAAGCCGTGGTCTACGAAGGCGCCAACGCGCGCGTCTGGGTGACCCGCCCGCAGGACAAGTCCGTGGTGTCGCGTCCCATCGAGGTCGGCCTGACGTCCAACGGCGTGGTCGAGGTCAAGAAGGGCCTGGCCGTGGGCGAGAACGTGGTGACCAGCGGCACGCTTTTCATCGATCGCGCCGCCAAGCGCGACTGACGGCCCGGTCGCGGCGTCGCGGCCCGGCCCTCCCCAACTGACGGTCGTCTCCCATGCAGTCCATCGTCGCCGCCGCCCTCAAGCAGCGCATCCTGGTCGTCATCCTGAGCGTGGTGCTGTCCATCGCCGGGCTGTTCGCCTATTCGCGCCTCAACATCGAGGCCTATCCCGACCCGGTGCCGCCGCTGGTCGACATCATCACCCAGAATCCCGGCCAGTCGTCGGAGGAGATCGAGCGCTACATCACGATCCCCATCGAGATCCAGATGGCGGGCCTGCCCTACATCCAGGCCATCCGGACCGTGTCGCTGTTCGGCCTGAGCGACGTGAAGGTGCAGTTCACCTACGACGTGACCTACCAGCAGGCGTCGCAGATGGTGATCAACCGCCTGTCGCAGCTCGGTCCCCTGCCCAACGGCGCGCAACCCACCCTGTCGCCCACCAGCCCGATCGGCGAGGTCTTCCGCTACCGGATCGTGGGCCCGCCGGGCTATTCCGTCGCCGATCTCAAGACCCTGCAGGACTGGGTGCTGCAGCGCCGCCTGAAGGCCATCCCCGGCGTCGTCGACGTCACCGGCTGGGGCGGCAAGACCAAGACCTACGACATCACGGTGAACCTCGACCGGCTGCTGGCCTACGGACTCACCCTGAAGCAGGTGCTGGACGGGCTGAACAACGCCAACATCAATGTCGGCGCCAACACCGTGAACATCGGGTCGCAGTCGGCGATCGTACGCAGCGTCGGCCAGATCCGGTCGATGGACGATATCCGCAACACCATGCTGACGGTGCGCGACGGCGCGCCGGTGCTGGTCTCCGACGTGGCCGACGTGACGGTCGGCCACCAGCCGCGACTCGGCATCGCCGGCCAGAACGACGACGACGACATCGTGCAGGGCATCGTCCTGATGCGGCGCGGCGCCGAGACCATGCCGACCCTGACCGGCGTGCTGGCCGAGGTCGACAAGATCAACAACAGCAACATCCTGCCGCCCGGCGTGCGGATCGAGCGCATCTACGACCGCAGTTCGCTCGTCGAGGTCACGACCCACACCGTGCTGCACAACATGGTCGTAGGCGTCTGCCTCATCTTCCTGATCCAGTGGCTGTTCCTCGGCGACCTGCGCAGCGCGCTGATCGTCGCCGCCACCATCCCCTTCGCGCTCCTGTTCGCCGTCGTCGTCCTGGTGGTGACCGGCGAATCGGCAAACCTGCTGTCGATGGGCGCCATCGACTTCGGCATCATCGTCGATGCCACCGTCATCATGGTCGAGAACATCTTCCGGCATCTCTCCGAAGGCGACCGCGAGGACGGCCCGCAGCGGCGGGCGCCGGAAGGCCTCACCGGCAAGCTGGCGACGATCTTCAACGCCTCGACCGAGGTGACCAAGGCGATCTTCTTCTCCGCCACCATCATCATCGCGGGCTTCCTGCCGCTGTTCACGCTGTCGGGCGTCGAGGGACACATCTTCGGACCGATGGCGCGGACCTATGCCTACGCGCTGCTGGGCGGCCTGATCGCCACCTTCACCGTGTCGCCGGCGCTCTCCGCCCTGCTGCTGCCCGACAGGATGGCGCATGCCGAAACCCGTGCGGTGCGCGCCTTCCGCCGCGCCTACGAGAAGCTGCGCGACGTCGCGCTGGCCAGCCGCCGCGCCACCTTCGCCGCCGGTATCGGCGCGCTGGCGCTGGCCGGCGCCGCGGGCAGCACGATCGGCCTCGAATTCCTGCCCAAGCTCGAGGAAGGCAATATGTGGATCCGCGCGGTAATGCCGGCGTCGATCTCGCTCGAGGCCGGCAACGACTACGCCAACCGGATGCGCAAGCTCATCAAGAGCTTCCCCGAGGCCGAGACCGTGATCTCCCAGCACGGCAGGCCCGACGACGGCACCGATTCCACCGGCTTCTTCAACGCCGAGTTCTTCGTGCCGCTGAAGCCGATGGACCGCTGGCGCAAGGGCATCGACAAGGAAGCGCTGATCGCGGAGATCAACGCCGCCCTCGAAAAGGGCTTCCCCGGTGTCGAATTCACCTTCTCCCAGTACATCCAGGACAACGTCCAGGAGGCGGCGTCGGGCGTGAAGGGCGAGAACTCGGTCAAGATCTCGGGCAACGACCTCGAGACGCTGGCCAAGCTCGGCAACGAGATCAAGGCGGTCCTCGCCACCGTTCCCGGCGTCACCGACCTCGCCGTTTCGGCATCGCTCGGCCAACCGACCATCCGCATCGACATCGACCGCGCCAAGGCCGCCCGCTACGGGCTGGCACCGGGCGACATCAACGCCACCGTGCAGGCCGCGATCGGCGGACAGGCCGCGGGCGACGTCTATGAAAGCGGCAGCGACCGGCATTTCCCGATGGTCGTCCGCCTCGCCTCGCGCTACCGCGAGAGCCTCGACGCGATCCACCGCATCCAGATCGGCGTCCAGGGTGCGAACGGCATCACCCAGGTGCCGCTGAGCGAGGTCGCCAATGTCGAGCTGGTCTCGGGCGCCTACTACATCTACCGCGAGCAGCAGGAACGCTACGTCCCCGTGAAGTTCAGCGTCCGCGGCCGCGATCTCGGCAGCACCATCATCGAGGCGCAGGAGCGCGTCGCGGAGAAGGTGAAGATCCCCGGCGGCTACCGCATCGAATGGGTGGGCGAGTTCGGCAACCTGAAGAACGCGCTGCAGCGGCTCGCGGTCGCGGTGCCGATCGCCATCGGCCTGATCGGCCTGCTGCTCTACATGAGCTTCGGCTCGTTCCGCGACACGCTGCTGGCCGCCAGTGCCATCCCGATGGCGCTGATCGGCGGCATCCTGGGCCTCTGGGTCACCGACATGCCATTCAGCATCTCGGCGGCCATCGGCTTCGTGGCCCTGTTCGGCATCGCCGCCATGAACGGCATCATGGTGCTGAGCTGCTACAACCGGCTGATCGACGAAGGACTCGAGCGTACCGCAGCGCTCTACGCGACCTGCGACCAGCAGATGCGGCCGGTGCTGATGACCTGCATCGCCGCCGCCGTCGGCCTGCTGCCCGCCGCCTTCTCGACCGCGATCGGCAGCCAGGTGCAGCGGCCATTGGCCATCGTCGTGGTCGGCGGCACGCTGCTCGCACCGGTGCTCTTCCTTTCCGTCCTGCCGGCCATGATCGGCCTGTTCTCGCGGCGCCGCGCGCCCGAGGCAGCAATCCAGACTCACGACACTGTCGTGGAGGCCACATGATGCGACGCTCCCTTCTCACAGCACTCCCGCTCCTGGCGGCAGGCGCCCTCGCCGGCTGCATGGTCGGCCCCGACTTCAGCTCCCCGGACGGGCCGAAGACGGCGACCTATGTTCCCGACCAGAAGAGCGACCTGATCGCCGCCGGCATTCCCGGCGGCGAGGCGCAGCGCATCGTCCAGAGCATGGACATTCCCGGCCAATGGTGGGGTGTCTTCCAGTCGCCGCAGCTCAACGGCCTGATCGAAAGGTCGCTGCGCGCCAATCCCGACGTGAGGGCCGCCGTGGCCGGGCTGCGCGTGGCCCAGCAGAACGCCCGCGCGCAGCGGGCCACCCTGTTCCCGACCGTCCAGGGCACGTTCAACGCCACGCAAAATCAGACTCCCGCCAGCCTGCAATCGGCCACGGCCGACCAACAGCCGATCTATGGCCTGTTCGTCGCCGGCCTCCAGATCACCTATGCGCTCGATCTCTGGGGCGGCAATCGCCGGCAGATCGAATCGCTGGAAGCGCTGGCCGAGGCGCAGTGCTTCCAGCTCGAGGGCACCTATCTTTCGCTGGCCTCGAACGTCGTCGCCGCCGCCATCGTCGAGGCGTCGCTGCGCGGCCAGGTCGAGGCGACCGAGCGCATCATCGCCGTCCAGCGCGATACGCTCGGCATCCTGAACAAGCAATCGGGCCTCGGTGCCATTCCCGGCGCTGACGTCGCCACCCAGCAGGCGGCGCTCGCACAGGCCGAGTCGACCTTGCCGCCGCTCAAGAAGGCCCTGGCCCAGCAGCGCAACCTGATGGCCACCTTGACCGGCAACCTGCCCAGCAATCCGGCCGCCGAGCGCTTCGAGCTCACCGACCTCAAGCTGCCGAACGAACTGCCGCTCAGCCTGCCGTCGCAGCTCGTCGAGCAGCGGCCCGACGTGCGCGCTGCCGAGTCGAACCTGCACGCCGCCAGCGCCCAGGTCGGCGTCGCGATCGCCAACCAGCTCCCTCAGGTGACGCTGGGCATGGGCCTCAACAGCAGCGCGCTATCGCTCGGCACACTGTTCATGCCGGGCCTCGCCGGTGCCACGACCGGCGCCAGCGCCATCCAGACGCTGATCGACGGCGGTGCGCTGGCGGCCAAGAAGCGGTCGGCGGTCGCCGCCCTCGAACAGGCCGACGCGCAATATCAGTCGATCGTGCTCGCCGCCTTCCGCAATGTCGCCGACACGCTGAATGCCCTCGAATACGACGCGCTCACCCTCAAGTCTGCGGTCGAGGCGGAGCGGGCGGCCGCCACGGCCCTCACCATCGCGCGCAAGCGCCTCGAGCTCGGCGACACGACCTATGTCTTCGTGCTGATCGCCGAACTCACCTACCAGCAGACGCTGCTCACGCGGGTCCAGGCGCAGGCCGCGCGTCTCACCGACACCGCAGCGCTGTTCCAGGCGCTGGGCGGCGGCTGGTGGAACCGAGACGGCGCGGGTCCGGGCAATGGCCGGTCGCGCTGCAAGCCGCCGGCCTCTCCCTGGTCCATCTCCTCGAACACCCAGCGCTGACACGGCGGATCGGGGTGCCATGTCGCGCATGGCCGACACGAAGCATCGCGAACCGGCCACTTCGTCGAAAGTGGCCGTACTGCTCGTTTCCTTCGTCGTATCGTCGGCGGTCGGCTACGCCGACATCGTCACCGGCGACCTGCAGCTCTCGGCCCTCTATCTCGTCGTCATCTTCGGCGCCGCGTGGCTCGCCGGCCGCTGGATCGGCACCCTCGCGGCGCTGATCGCCTTCGCCTGGATGATCGGCGCCAATCCGCCGCCCGCCTTCGTCAGCCCCCGCTTCACCTATTACGGCGTCGAGGGCATCGGCACGGCCGCGGTGTTCCTGGCCTGCGCCCTCCTGGCCGACCGGCTGAGGCACAGTCTCGACCGGGAGCGACGCCAGAACCTCAACCTGTCGCGCTATCTCCCCTCCGAACTTGCCGACCGGCTGGCCCGCGAAGGGCTGCGGGCGACCCGCGGCCGGCGGGCAAACGCCGCCATCCTGTTCATGGACATTCGCGATTTCACGGCGGCCGTTCAGAGCATGGAGCCCGACGCGCTGTTCGGATTCCTGCAGGAGTATCGCATGCTGATCTCACGCACCGTCGAGGCGGAAGGCGGCCTCATCGACAAGTTCATCGGCGACGGCGTGCTCGCGGTCTTCGGCGCCGTCCGGACCTCGCCCGACGATGCCGCCGCCGCCATCCGCTGCGGCCTCCGGCTGGTCGCGGCCATCAATGCCTGGAATACCGAGCGTGCTCGCCACGATGAGGCACCGGTGCGCGTCGGCGTGGGCGTCCATTACGGCGAAGTCGTCATCGGCGCCATCGGCGACGAACAGCGCCTCGAATACTCCGTCGTCGGCCATGCCGTGAACGTCTGCTCGCGCATCGAGCGGCTGACGAAGAAATACGACTCGGCCCTGCTGGTGTCGGAGGAAGCACTGGCCCAAGCGGTGCGCAGCAGCCTGTCGTTCGACGGCTGGCATCATATCGTCGACGAGGAGGTGCACGGCATTTCGGGCGAACTGCGCCTGGCGGCACCCGGAAATGCACTCGCACCGCAGGTTGCAGAGACTATGTACTCGCAACGCTAGTGTGCCTGTGCGACTTGTGTCTTAGGTGACCGCGAAGGCACCGCCGCACAACGGCCTGCCATGAGGGCCGCGGATGCATGCAATCGTCGGCGCTGCACTACGTCAGCGCATCCTTGTCTTGATTCTCGCCCTGCTGATGATCGGCGGCGGCCTGTTCGCCTACAAGCGTCTCAATATCGAAGCCTATCCCGATCCGGTGCCGCCGCTGGTCGACATCGTGACGCAGAATCCCGGCCAGTCGTCGGAGGAGATCGAGCGCTACATCACCATCCCGATGGAAGTGCAGATGGCGGGACTTCCCTATGTGAAGTCCATCCGCTCCATTTCCCTGACCGGCCTCAGCGACGTGAAGGTGCAGTTCACCTACGACCTGTCCTATCGCGAGGCCGCGCAGCTCGTGACCAACCGGCTGGCCCAGCTCGGCCCGCTGCCCAACGGCGCGCAGCCCATCATCTCGCCGACCAGCCCGATCGGCGAGATCTTCCGCTATCGCGTGACCGGCCCGAAGGGCTTCAGCGTCATGGACCTGAAGACCATCCAGGACTGGATCCTGCTGCGCCGGCTGAAGGCGGTGCCCGGCGTGATCGACGTCACGACCTGGGGCGGCAAGAGCAAGACCTTCGACATCACCGTCGACCTCGCCCGGCTGCAGGCGCACGGGCTCACCTTGAAGCAGGTGATCGACGGGCTGAACGGTGCCAACGTCAATGTCGGCGCCAACACCGTCAATCTCGGGCCGCAATCGGCGGTCGTGCGCGCCGTCGGCCAGATCCGCTCGATGGAAGACATCCGCGGCACGATGCTGCTGGCACGCGACGGCTCGCCCATCCTGGTGTCCGATATCGCCGACGTCAGCGTGGGCAACGAGCCGCGGCTGGGCGTTGCCGGCCACGACGACGACGACGATGTGGTCGAGGGCATCGTGCTGATGCGGCGCGGGGCGGAAACCATGCCGACCCTGCGCGCCGTCGAGCGCGAGGTCGAGCGCATCAACGCGTCGAGCCTGCTGCCGCCCGGCGTGCGCATCGAGCGCATCTACGACCGCAGCGTCCTGGTCGAGGTGACGACCCACACCGTGCTGCACAACATGATCATGGGCGTCGGCCTCATCTTCCTGATCCAATGGCTGTTCCTGGGCGACCTGCGCTCGGCGCTGATCGTGTCCGCCACCATTCCCTTCGCGCTGCTGTTCGCCGTCGTCATCATCGTGATGAACGGCGAGTCGGCGAACCTGCTGTCGATGGGCGCGATCGACTTCGGCATCATCGTCGATGCCACCGTCATCATGGTCGAGAACATCTTCCGCCATCTGGCCGAGGCCGGTCACGGCGGCACCTCGCGTTCCGTGCGGCAGGAGCCGGAGGGCCTCACCGGCAAGCTGTTCACGATCTACGAGGCCTCGGGCGAGGTCACCAAGGCGATCTTCTTCTCCGCCACCATCATCATCGCGGGCTTCCTGCCGCTGTTCACGCTGTCGGGCGTCGAGGGCCGCATCTTCGGGCCGATGGCGCAGACCTACGCCTATGCGCTGGCCGGTGGCCTGATCGCCACCTTCACCGTGTCGCCGGCGCTCGCCGCCCTTCTGCTGCCGGAGAAAGTCTCCGAAACCGAGACCTTCCTGGTCCGCTCGCTGCGTAGTCTCTATCGCCGGGCCTATGCCCTGGCACTGGCCTGGCGTCACGCCATGCTCGCCGTCGGGCTCGGCGTGCTGGTGGCTGCCGGCTTCGCCGCCAGCACGGTGGGGCTCGAGTTTCTCCCGAAGCTCGAGGAAGGCAATATCTGGATGCGCGCGGCGCTGCCGCCCTCGGTCTCGCTCGACGAGGGCAACAGCTACGTGAACCGCATGCGCAAGCTGGTGAAGAGCTTCCCCGAGGTCGAAACGGTGATCTCCCAGCACGGAAGGCCCGACGACGGCACCGACCCCGACGGCTTCTCCAACGCCGAGTTCTTCGTGCCGCTGAAGCCCGCCAACAAGTGGCGCAAGGGGCTGGAGAAACCCGACCTCATCACCGAGATGAGCGACGCGCTGCGCAAGGCGTTCCCGGGCGTCACCTTCGCCTTCTCGCAATACATCCAGGACAATGTGCAGGAGGCGGCCTCCGGCATCGACGCCGAGAACGCCATCAAGATCTCCGGCCCCGACCTCACGACCTTGCGCAAGATCGCCGTCGACATCCGCCGCGTGCTGGAAGGCGTGCCCGGCATCACCGACATCCAGGTGCCGCCGTTGCTCGGGCAGCCGACCATCCGCATCGACATCGACCGCGCCAAGGCCGCCCGCTACGGCCTGTCGCCGGGCGACATCAATGCCACCATCCAGGCGGCGGTCGGCGGCCAGGCGGCGGGCGATCTCTACGAGGAAGGCAGCGACCGCCACTTCCCGCTGCTGGTCAGGCTGGCGCCGCGCTATCGCCAGGACATGGATGCGATCCGCCGCATCGCCATCGGCACGGTCGGCCCCAGCGGCAGCGTCGTGCAGGTGCCGCTGGGCGAAGTCGCGACCGTGAAGCTCGCCACCGGCGCCTTCTACATCTACCGCGAGCAGCAGGAGCGCTACATCCCGGTGAAGTTCAGCGTGCGCGGCCGCGATCTCGGCGGCGCGGTGCTGGAGGCGCAGCAGAAGGTGGCCGAACAGGTGCCGCTACCCAGCGGCTACCGGCTCGACTGGGCCGGCGACTTCGTGAACTTCGAGAGCGCCATCGCGCGCCTGGCCATCGCCGTGCCGATCGCCATCGGCCTGATCCTGCTGCTGCTCTATGTGAGCTTCGGCTCGCTGACCGACACCCTGCTGGCTGGCGCCGCCATGCCGCTCGCGTTGTCGGGCGGGATCATCGCTTTGTGGGGCGCCGACATGTCGTTCAGCATCTCGGCCGCCATCGGCTTCGTGGCCCTGTTCGGCATCGCCGCCATGAACGGCATCATGCTGGTGAGCTGCTTCAACCGTCTGATCGCCGCGGGCGTCGAACGCGAGCAGGCGCTGCGCGAAACCTGCGAGCAGCAGATGCGCCCCGTCCTGATGACCTGCGTCGCCGCCGCCGTCGGACTTCTTCCTGCCGCCTTCTCGACCGCGATCGGCAGCCAGGTTCAGCGGCCGCTCGCCATCGTCGTCGTGGGCGGCACCCTGCTGGCGCCCTTCCTGTTCCTCACGGTGCTGCCGGCCGCGATCGCCGTCTTCTCCCGCCGCCGGGCCACGGCTCCCTTGCCACATGACGCCGCCTTGACCACGGCCTGAGCCCCCCCGAAAAGGGGCGATGCCCTCGACGGACGACTTCATCGATCTCGGCGACCGCCGTCTGCGCGTGCGCCGCCTCACGCCCACGCAGGACGACGGGCTCGACCGCACGGTGCTGGTCTTCCTGCATGAGGGGCTGGGCTGCATCGAGATGTGGCGCGACTTCCCCCAGAAGCTCTGCGACGCCACGCGCTGCGCCGGCATCGTCTACGACCGCACCGGCTACGGACGGTCGAGCGCCTGGCCGTCCGATCCCGGCGTCCGCTACATGGAGATCGAGGCCGACCTCGTCCTGCCGCGCCTGCTGGCAGCGCTCGGCATCGAGGATTGCGTGCTGGTGGGCCACAGCGACGGCGGCACGATCGCGCTGAACTACGCCGCTTCCGACCCCGAGGCGGTGCGCGCCGTGGTGACCCTGGCCGCGCATGCGATCAACGAGCCGATCTGCGTCGCGGCGATCGCCGGCGCCCGCACGGCCTTCGCCTCCGGCGACCTGCGCCAGAGGCTCGCGAAATATCACGACGATGTCGACGGCGCCTTCCATCTCTGGGCCGATGCCTGGGTCGCACCGGGCTTCGAGCCGATGGACGCCAATGGCCGGCTGCCGGGCGTGGTCGTGCCGGTGCAGGCGATCCAGGGCGAGGACGATGAATACGGCAGCGAGCTGCAGCTCGGCATCATCGCCGGCAAGGTCGAGGGCTATTGCGAGACGCGATTGATACCTGATTGCGGCCACAGCCCGCACCTGCAGCAGCCGGCCCAGGTCCTGGCCGAGATCACCCGCTTCGTGTCGCCGCTGGCGCTGCTGGGTTGAAGGTTAAAGCCGCTTCAGCTCGCTGGAGGCGGCCCAGTTGAGTTCCGATACGGTCGGGCAGCGGGCCTGGGCGAGTTGGAACTGTTCGCGGGCGCGCTGCTTGTCGCCGCGGCGGACGGCGTCCATGCCGATGAAGAAGGCCGCCGGGCACTTGCCGTTGCTGCGCTTGGCGGCGTCGTCGGATTCGGCGGCGACCTCGAGCTCGCCGGCCGTGCCCTTGCCCATCAGGAACCGCAGGATCGGACCCGGCCATTCGTTGAGGCTCTCCGCCCCGACGTCGCGCGTCAGGGCCGCACGGGCATCGCGCTTGGCCCGGACCTGCGCCACGTAGCGCCACAGCAGCGGCGCCTGCCTGGCCTTGAAATTGGGCCGGCCTTCCAGCGAGGCATCGAAATCGTCGGCCGCCTGCGCATAGTTGCCGAGATTGAAATTCGCATGGCCGCGGTAGAACAGCGCCGAACGCCGTTCACCCGGCGTCTGGGCCGCGGCCAGGGCGACGTCGAGCAGGCCCACGGCGCGCTGGAAGTCGGCGATCTGCATGTAGACCTGGGCCTGCGCGACCGTCAGCGACGGATCGCCCGGCTTGCGCTGCAGCGCACTGTCCAGGGTGCGCAGGGCCGCTGCCCGGTCGCCGCCGCCCGCCAGGCCCGGCATCGTGCTCGACAGCACGACCTGCCAGTCGCCCGGCAGGACCTTGCCCATCTCGGCAATGTCCTTCTGGCTGTCGGCCTCGCGGCCCAGCCGGCTCAACTGGAATGCACGGATGCTGAGATAGATCGACCGGTCGAAGGCCGAGAGCTGCGAGGCGGAGAGGATCTTGTTCAGCGATTCGAGGGTCGCGCCGCCGCCTCCGCCCGTCGCGCCGGGCACCGACGGCGCCGACGATCCGCCGGACGAGAAGCCACGCGCACTGGGGTCCCAGGATTCGGCCGCATTGCGCTGCGCCGACGCTTCGCCCGACAGGGCGAAAATCGCTGCAAAAATCCCAAATGCGTAAACTAGTTGACGCGGCATGCGTCCAATCTGACACAACGGTCGCAAAGCCGCATCCGCCGATTGCCTGTGGGGGTACATGCCCTTATTTTGCCCCACATCTTCAGAGAACCGACCTTCCAGGAGTAAAGATATGGCCGCCGCCCATCCCAATAGCTTCAAGGCCCGAAAGACACTGAAGGTCGGCACCCGGAGCTATACATATTTCAGCCTGAAGGCCGTCGAGAAGGAGGTCGGTGACCTCTCCCGCCTGCCCTTCTCGCTCCGCGTCCTGATGGAAAACCTGCTGCGCCACGAGGACGGCACGACCGTCAAGAAGACCGACATCGCGGCCTTCGCCGAATGGCTGCAGAACGGCGGCCGCTCCGCCAAGGAAATCAACTTCCGTCCCGCCCGCGTGCTGATGCAGGACTTCACCGGCGTCCCCGCCGTGGTCGACCTCGCCGCCATGCGCGACGCCATGGGCAAGCTGGGCGGCGACGCCAAGAAGATCAACCCGCTGGTCCCCGTCGACCTCGTGATCGACCATTCGGTGATCGTCGACAATTTCGGCAATTCGAGCGCCTTCGGCGCCAACGTGAAGCTCGAGTACGAGCGTAACCTCGAGCGCTACCAGTTCCTGCGCTGGGGCGCGATGGCGTTCGACAATTTCCGCGTCGTGCCGCCGGGCACCGGCATCTGCCACCAGGTCAACCTCGAGTACCTGGCGCAGGTCGTGTGGACCAAGAAGGAAGGCAAGGAGACGATCGCCTATCCCGACACGCTGGTCGGCACCGATTCGCACACCACGATGGTCAACGGCCTCGCGGTGCTGGGCTGGGGCGTCGGCGGCATCGAGGCCGAGGCCGCGATGCTCGGCCAGCCGCAGCCGATGGTCATCCCCGACGTCGTGGGCTTCAAGCTCACCGGCAAGCTGCCTGAAGGCGCGACCGCGACCGACCTGGTGCTTACCGTCACCCAGATGCTGCGCAAGAAGGGCGTGGTGAACAAGTTCGTCGAGTTCTACGGCGAGGGCCTCGACGAGATGCCGCTGGCCAACCGCGCGACCATCGCCAACATGGCGCCGGAATACGGCGCGACCTGCGGCTTCTTCCCGGTCGACGAGATCACGCTGGGCTACCTCAAGACGACCAACCGCGGCACGGCCGCCAAGCTGGTCGAGGCCTATGCCAAGAAGCAGGGCCTGTGGCGCTCCAAGAAGTCGCCCGAGCCGGTCTTCACCGACACGCTGTCGCTCGACCTGGGCGACGTCGTGCCGAGCCTCGCCGGCCCCAAGCGCCCGCAGGACCGCGTGCCGCTCGCGGAAGCCGCCCACCAGTTCGTCGCGAACATGGAGAAGGAATTCGACCGCAAGGATGACGGCAAGCGCATCCCCTGCGAGGGCACCGACTACGACCTCGGCCACGGCGACGTGGTGATCGCGGCCATCACCTCCTGCACCAACACCTCGAACCCCTACGTCATGCTGGGCGCCGGCCTGATCGCGCGCAACGCGGTGAAGCTCGGCCTCAAGGTCAAGCCGTGGGTGAAGACCTCGCTGGCCCCGGGCTCGCAGGTCGTGACCGAATACTTCGAGGCCTCGGGCCTGCAGAAGGACCTGAACAAGATCGGCTTCAACCTGGTCGGCTATGGCTGCACCAGCTGCATCGGCAACTCCGGCCCGCTGCCCGATCCCGTCACCAAGGCGATCGGCGACGGCGACCTGGTCGTGAGCTCGGTGCTCTCGGGCAACCGCAACTTCGAGGGCCGCGTCAATCCGCTGACCCGCGCCAACTACCTCGCCTCGCCGATGCTGGTCGTGATCTACGCGCTGGCCGGCTCGATGAAGATCGACATCACCAAGGATCCGATCGGCGTCGGCAAGGGCGGCAAGCCCGTCTACCTGAAGGACCTCTGGCCGTCGAACATGGAAGTCGCCAAGACCGTCGACAAGTTCGTCACGGCCAAGGCCTTCAAGAAGCGCTACGCCAATGTCTTCGAGGGCGACAAGTTCTGGCGCGGCATCAAGACCAAGCCCAGCCTGACCTACGCCTGGGACGACAAGTCGACCTACGTGCGCAACCCGCCCTACTTCGAGGGCATGGGCAAGACGCCGTCGGCGCTCAGCAACATCACGGGCGCCCGTCCGCTCGGCCAGTTCGGCGATTCGATCACCACCGACCACATCTCGCCCGCCGGCTCGATCAAGAAGGACAGCCCCGCCGGCAAGTACCTGATGGAGGAAGGCGTCGAGGCCAAGGACTTCAACCAGTACGGCACGCGCCGCGGCAATCACGAGGTGATGATGCGCGGCACCTTCGCCAACATCCGCCTCAAGAACGAGATGGTCCCGGGCATCGAGGGCGGCTACACGCACCACTTCACGACCGACCAGCCCGAGCCGATCTACGACGTGGCGATGCGCTACAAGAAGGAGCATACGCCGCAGGTGCTGATCGCCGGCAAGGAATACGGCACCGGCTCCTCGCGCGACTGGGCGGCCAAGGGCGTCAACCTGCTGGGCGTGAAGGCGGTGGTCTGCGAGACCTTCGAGCGCATCCATCGCTCGAACCTGGTCGGCATGGGCGTGCTGCCGCTGCAGTTCAAGGACGGCATGACGCGCAAGACGCTGAACCTCACCGGCCGCGAGACCTACGACGTGGGCGGCATCGACGGCGAGCTGAAGCCCGGCATGGACGTGCCGCTGACCATCCATCGCCCCGACGGCGCGTCGGAGACGATCATGCTGACCTGCCGCATCGATACCGCGGAAGAGGTCGGCTACTTCAAGAACGGTGGCGTGCTGCACTACGTGCTGCGCAACCTGGCCCACGCGGCCTGACGCCGGCGGACACGGGATCCATGGCGACGGGGCTTCCAGGCCATGCCGTCGCCATGGCCCGCAACAACATCTGGGCGAACCACCGGCTGCTCACCGCCTGCAAGGGGCTGACGCCGGAAGAGTTCGCCGCGCCGCGCACCAGCTTCTTCCCGTCGCTGCGCGCCACGCTCAATCACATCCTCTGGGTCGATCTCTATTACATCGACGCGCTGCACCGCGATCCGACGGTGCTCGACCGCTATTACGCGCCGATCCCCGACTTTCCCGACGCCGCCTCGCTCTACGAACCGCAGATCGCCAGCGACCGGCGGCTGCTCGCCTTCTGCGAGCGCCAGACTGAACAGAGTCTCGCCGAGGGGCTCGTCCTGCCGCGGCCCAATCGCACGCCGCCGCCGTCCAGCGTGATCTCCATCCTGGAGCATCTCTTCCAGCACCAGACGCACCATCGCGGCCAGGCCCATGCGATGCTGGCCGGCACGAGGGTGAAGCCGCCGCAGCTCGACGAGTTCTTCCTCGAGGGCGAGCAGCATCTCAGGCGCGACGAGCTGCTGGCGCTGGGCCTCGAGCCCTCCTGATGCGTCCGCGTCCTTCCTTCGCCGGCGCGGCCATCGAGGTGAGCGACCTCGCACGCTCCGTCGCCTTCCATCGCGTGTGGCTGCCGATGCTGGGCTTCCATCGCGTCTGGGCCAGCCCCGACCGGGTGATGTGGTCGCGCGGCTACGATCATTTCGTGATGCGCCAGGCCAAGCACGGCATCTCCTACGGGCCGGGCGCGCTGTGGCTCGCCGTCTCGGCCGAGAGCCGCGGCCAGGTCGACCAGGTGTTCGCCGAACTGCGCGATGCCGGTGCCGAGATCATCCAGCCGCCGCAGGAACTCGACTATCTCGCCCCCGGCTACTACTCGGTCGGCTTCCGCGATCCCGACGGCGTGCCCATCGAGGTGATGCACCGTTGGGACGACCTGCCCGACGTGCGCGACGCCGAACAGGTGCGCGTGCCCGGCCACGGCGTCAGCCTGGGCGGCTACTTCTTCAAGCCGGTGGCCGGTCAGCCGCCCTATCCGGCGCTGATCCTGCTGCACGGCTTCGCCGGCCACGCCCACAACATGGTGGGGCTGGCGCGCGCCGCCGCGGCCAACGGCTACGCGGCGCTCGCTCTGTCGCTGCGCGGCTGGCTGGGCTCGGAGGGCGAAAACGACCAGGGGCTGCGCCAGCCGCTCGACGTGCTGGCCGCCATCGACTGGCTGGCCAAGCGGCCGCTGGTCGACCGCGACCGCATCGCGCTGGTCGGCGCCTCGATGGGCGGACAGGTGGCGTTGCTGGCCGCCGCGCATAAGCCGCCGATACGCGCCGTCGCCTCGTTCTTCGCGCCCACGGACCTGGCGCGCTGGCGCGAAGCCAATCCCTACATGCGCGACTATCTCGACGATCTCTGCGGGCCCGAGGGCCTGCCGGTGCGCTCGCCGATCCTGCGGGTCGCGCAGATCGACGCGCCGGTCCTGCTTCTGCACGGCGATCGCGACGAGAACGTACCGGTCGAGCAGTCGCTCGCCATGGCCGAGGCGCTGCGCAATCATGGCAAGGACGCCGAGGCCGTCGTGATCCCCGGCGCCACCCACTATTTCACCGAGCAGCAGAATGCCGCCGCGCGGCGCACGCTGTTCGACTTCCTGCGTCGTCATCTCACCCGGAGCTAGCGTCCATGCGCGTGTCAGAAGCCGTCAATTCCCGCCGCTCCATGCGCGTCTTCAAGGCCGATCCGGTGGCCAAGGCCGACATCGAATGGATCATCGAGAACGCCAACCGCTCGGCCTCGAACGGCAACCTGCAGCCCTGGAAGCTCTATGTGACCACGGGCGCGGCGCGGAAGCGGCTGTCCGCGGCGATCCTGTCGGCGATGGACGTCGGCGATAACGGCCCGGGCGCGGAGTACAACGTCTATCCGCAGGAAATGACGCCGGTCTACGATGCGCGCCGCAAGCTGGTCGGCAAGCAGCTCTACACGCTGCTCGGCGTGCCGCGCGGCGACGCGGCCGGCATGCTGAAGCAGTTCCGCAAGAACTACGAGTTCTTCGACGCGCCGGTCGGCATGATCCTCTGCGTCGAGAAGCGCATGGGCAACGGCCAGTGGATCGACTGCGGCATCTTCCTCGATCAGCTGATGCTGCTGGCGCGCGAGAAGGACCTGCACACCTGCCCGCAGGCCGCCTTCAGCCGCTACCAGCACGTCGTGCGCCGCGAGCTCAAGATCCCCGACGACCAGACGGTGATCTGCGGCCTGGCGCTGGGCCATGCCGATCCCGATGTGATTCCCAACAGCCTGATCACCGAGCGCGCACCGATCCGGGATTTCACGACCTGGATCGACGAGTGACGCCCAAAGTCGAATTGCCGAGCCCGCCGGGTGCACGCTAAAACGCAGGTAATTCAGGGCATAAAGCCCCTAGCCGGAGGAAAGCCATGGCCGATGAGGTGATCGCCGTCAGCGCCGAGTGGGCCAAGCGCGCCTATGTCGACGATGCCAAGTACAAGTCGATGTACGAGGCCTCGGTCAACGATCCCGCCACGTTCTGGGGCGAGCACGGCAAGCGGATCGACTGGATCAAGCCCTACAGCCCTGGAGCCGTGCGCGACGTCGATTACACCGGCGACGTCCACATCCGCTGGTTTTACGACGGCGTGCTGAACGTCTCGGCCAACTGCGTCGACCGTCACCTCGCCAAGCGCGCCGACCAGACCGCCATCATCTGGGAAGGCGACGATCCCGCGAAGTCGAAGAAGATCACCTATCGCGAGCTGCACGGCGAAGTCTGCCGCATGGCGAACGCGCTGAAGGAACTCGGCGTCAAGAAGGGCGACAGGGTCACCATCTACCTGCCGATGATCCCCGAGGCCGCCTACGCGATGCTGGCCTGCACCCGCATCGGCGCCATCCATTCCGTCGTGTTCGGCGGCTTCTCGCCCGACAGCCTCGCCAACCGCCTGGTCGACTGCGACAGCAACGTCGTGATCACCGCCGACGAGGGCCTGCGCGCGGGCAAGCACGTGCCGCTCAAGGCCAATTGCGACGAGGCGCTGAAGAAGGCGCCGGGCGTGAAGAAGGTGCTGGTGGTCAAGCACACCGGCGGCAAGGTCGCCTGGGAAGCCGACCGCGACGTGTGGTGGCACGAGATCGCCGCCAAGGTGCCGGCCGACTGCGCGCCCGAGCCGATGGGCGCCGAGGATCCGCTGTTCATCCTCTATACGTCGGGCTCGACCGGCAAGCCGAAGGGCGTGCTGCACACGACCGGCGGCTACATCGTCTTCGCGTCGATGACCCACCAGTACGTGTTCGATTATCACGATGGCGACGTCTATTGGTGCACCGCCGACGTGGGCTGGGTGACCGGCCACAGCTACATCCTCTATGGACCGCTCGCCAACGGCGCCACGACCCTGATGTTCGAGGGCGTGCCCAACTATCCCGATTCCAGCCGCTTCTGGCAGGTGATCGACAAGCACCAGGTGAACATCTTCTACACCGCGCCGACCGCGATCCGCGCGCTGATGCGCGAGGGCGAGGCACCGGTGAAGAAGACGAGCCGCAAGAGCCTGCGCCTGCTGGGTTCGGTCGGCGAACCGATCAATCCCGAAGCGTGGCTGTGGTACCACCGCGTGGTCGGCGACAGCCGCTGCCCGATCGTCGACACCTGGTGGCAGACCGAGACCGGCGGCATCCTGATCACGCCGCTCCCCGGCGCGACGGCATTGAAGCCCGGTTCCGCGACCAAGCCTTTCTTCGGCGTGCAGCCGGTGATGGTCGATGCCGAGGGCAAGGAGCTTGAAGGCGCCTGCACCGGCAATCTCTGCCTGATCAATTCCTGGCCCGGCCAGATGCGCACGGTCTACGGAGACCACCAGCGCTTCATAGAAACCTACTTCAAGACCTATCCCGGCAAGTACTTTACCGGCGACGGCGCGCGGCGCGACGAGGACGGCTACTACTGGATCACCGGTCGCGTCGACGACGTGATCAACGTCTCGGGCCATCGTATCGGCACCGCCGAGGTCGAGAGCGCGCTGGTCGCCAACACCAAGGTGGCCGAGGCCGCCGTGGTTGGCTTCCCGCACGACATCAAGGGCCAGGGCATCTACGCCTACGTCACCCTGAAGGCCGGCCAGCATCCCTCCGAGGAGCTGCGCAAGGAGCTGGTCGCCTGGGTGCGCAAGGAGATCGGCCCGATCGCCACGCCCGACGTCATCCAGTGGGCGCCCGGCCTGCCCAAGACGCGCTCGGGCAAGATCATGCGCCGCATCCTGCGCAAGATCGCCGAGAACGATTTCAGCAACCTGGGCGACACGTCCACCCTCGCCGACCCGATGGTGGTCGACGATCTCGTCAAGAACCGCGGCAAGTAAGGAACACGATGGCCAACCCGACGATCACCCAGCTCGCCGCGGACCTGGCCGCCGGCCGCACCACCTCGCGCAAGCTCACCGAAGAGGCGCTGGCGCGCATCGCGGATCCCAAGGGCGAAGGCAGCCGCGCCTTCGTGAAGATCTGGAAGGACCAGGCGATGGCCGCCGCCGACGCGAGCGACGGTCTGCGCAAGGCGGGCCTCGTGCCCTCGCCGCTCGCCGGCATTCCGGTCTCGATCAAGAACCTCTGCGACGTCGCGGGCGAGACGACGCTGTCAGGCTCGAAGGCGCTCGACAATGCCAAGCCGGCCACCGAGGACGCGCCCGTGGTGGCGCGCCTGCGTGCCGCCGGTGCGGTGATCGTCGGCAGCACCAACATGAGCGAGTTCGCCTTCTCGGGCGTCGGCTTCAACCCGCACTACGGCACGCCGGGCAATCCGGCCGACCGCACGCGCGTGCCGGGCGGCTCCTCCGCCGGTGCGGCCGTCTCGGTGGCCGATCGCATGGCCGTCGCGGCGCTGGGCACCGATACCGGTGGCTCGGTGCGAATCCCCGCCGCCGTCTGCGGCCTCGTAGGCTTCAAGCCGACGGCGCGCCGCGTGCCGATCGACGGCGTGATCCCGCTCTCGACCTCGCTCGATTCGATCGGGCCGCTCGCCAACTCGGTCGAGGATTGCGCCATCGTCGACGCCGTCTTCGCGGCCGAACCGATCTCGGTGCCCGACGCAGCGCCGCTCGCCGGACTTCGTTTCGCCATCCCCAAGCACTTCGTGATGGATGAACTCGACCCGACCGTCGCCAAGGCCTTCGAGCGCGCCTGCAAGGCGCTGGCGGCCAAAGGTGTGAAGATCGAGCAGATCGACCTCGCCGAGCTGAACGAGCTGCCGGCGATCAATGCCAAGGGCGGGTTCGCCGCGTCCGAAGCCTATGCCTGGCACAAGGAGCTGATCGCCCGCCGCGGCACCGACTACGACCCGTTCGTCCATCCGCGCATCATGCGCGGCAAGGACATGACGGCCGCCGATTACATCGAGCTGCTGGCCAAGCGCGCCGACCTCTGCCGCCGCGTCTCCGCGATCACCTCGAACTACGACGCTGTGATCATGCCGACCTGCGCCATCGTCGCGCCGACGCTCGAGGAAGTGTCGACGCCCGAAGGCTTCACCAAGAAGAACCTGCTGCTGCTGCGCAACACCACGGTCGGCAACTTTTTAGACCGCTGCGGCATCAGCCTGCCGTGCCACGCTCAAGGCGAGCTGCCCGTCGGGTTCATGCTGATGGGCGAGACCATGGCCGACAAGCGCGTGCTGGCAATGGCGCGCTCAGTGGCGCCGGTCGTGGCGGGTCACTAAGCGACTATCTTGTCATCCTGAGCGCAGCGAAGGATCTCACGCCCGCTCAGGAGTCTGCTGGTCGTTCCGTTAGGTCCTTCGCTGCGCTCAGGACGACAGTTTAACTCACTGATACCGGGGATCGTCCGGACGCCGCATCTTCCAGACGTTCTCGGTCGTCGTGTATTCGCTGTAGCCCAGCCGCGCGACCGGCTTCATCGACATGATGTCGACTCGGCCGTCCTTGAGCAGCGAGTCGTCGATGTGGATACCGACCACCTGGCCCAGCACGATCGAGCCGCGCTTGGCCTCGAAGCCCGGCTCTTCCGGCAGTTCGATCGTCTTCCAGTACTTGCACTCGAGCGCAACCGGCGATTCCCTCACCCGCGGCGGCTTCACGAAGCGGCAGGGTTCGGGTGTGAGACCCGCGAGCTTCATCTCGTCGATGCCGTAGGCCACCATCGCGGTGGTGATGTTCATCTTCTCGCTCATCTCCGCGGTCACCATGTTGACCACGAACTCGCCGGTCTCCTCGGCGTTCATGCGGCTGTGCTTGGTCGGTGTGTCGCCGTAGGTGCCGGTGATGGCGAAGTAGACCATGGGCGGGAACTCACCGACGCCGTTGTAGAAGCTGTAGGGCGCGAGGTTCACGCGGCCCTGCCCGTCGACCGTCGAGATCCAGCCGATCGGCCGCGGCACGATCAGCGCCTTCAGCGGATCCTGCGGCAGTCCATGGTCGCGCTTGCTGGCATCGTAGAACATCTGTCGTCCCTCACCCGAATTTCACTGGTGGTGTCTGCACTGTCGGCGCGGCCGCATCAAGCAGCGCCTGGCGGCCGCCCGACCGCGGCGGGTAGATGCGCTCGCGGTTGATCAGCTCCTTGGTGCGCTTGGCGGCGGCGCCGCGCGACACCAGCCTGCGGTCCCAGCCCTCGGTGTAGAGCGCGCCCCACGGTCCGAGATCGAGGATCGTCGCGTACCAGGCGATGGCGAGCGGCAGCATCTTCTCGCCCAGCAGGTCGCAGACCGCATTGTGGCCGGCGAAGCGGCCCATCGGCCGTCCATGCTGGCAGGACATGACACAACCATGGTCGCCGTCGATCGGGAACGTCGCGACGTCACCCGCTGCAAACTCGGCAGCGAGGCCCCTGATCTTCAAGGTCGAATCGACCGGCAAGCGGCCGAGACGGTCGCGCTCCGCCGGAAAGGCCGCCGCGAGCGGATGGGCACGCATGCCGGCGCACCACACGACCGTCGCCGCCTCGATACGCTCGCCGTCCTGCAGCGTTGCGCCCATCGCATCGACCGCCGCGACCGACACGCCGCCGCGCATCTCGATGCCCAGTGCCTGCAGCGCCTCCTCGATGACCGGCACCGCTTCCGTGCCCATGTCGGAGCCGATCCGCGGCGCATGATCGGCCAGGATGACGCGCGGCGCGGTGATGCCTGTGGCGCGCAGCTTGCCCGGCATCTCGGCCGCCGCCTCGATGCCCGTCAGTCCGCCGCCGACGACCAGCACGGTCGAGGCACCGGGCGACAGGTGGGCGATGTGATCGTTGAGACGCATCGCCGCGTCATGGGTGTCGACGTCGAACCCGTGCTCGGCGAGACCCGGGATCGGCGGTCGCGCGAGCCGGCTGCCCAGCGCGAAGACGAGACGGTCATAGCCGACCTGCTGCGGCGCACCGTCGGCCTCATAAGCCACCGTCCGACTCGCAACGTCGATCCCGGTGACGACTCCTTGAAGACGCCGCACGCCGACCGGGGCCAGCACGCTATCGAGCGCCACGCGCGTGTCCGACAGGTCGGCCTCGTAGTTGCGGACGCGGATCGAATGCCACGGCGTGTCGTTCAGCAGCGCGATCTCAATATCCGCGCCGAGCATCTCACGCGCCCGCGCCGCCGCCAGCGCGCTCCACAGGCCCGCGAATCCGCCGCCCAGAATTAGGATCCGTCGCGTCATCACGTCCGGTTGTGCGACGAGCCGTCCGGCTTGTCGAGCCGGGCCGGGCGGCCCATGTTCCGCGGCATGTCACGCACCATGAAGGCGCTCCTGGGCGTCTGGATCGCAGCCCTCGTCGTCGCCGCCGGCTGGATCGCCTGGGATGTCACGCAGGACGGCAAGCCGTCGATCGGCGGTCCCTTCAAGCTCGTCGACCAGGATGGCCGTCCCTTCTCCAGTGACCAGCTCAAGGGCAAGCCGACCCTGATCTATTTCGGCTTCACCTATTGCCCGGACGTCTGCCCGACTTCGCTGCTGCTGATGGAAACGGCGATCGACAAGCTGGGGCCGGATGCGGGCAAGAAGGTGAACCTGGTCTTCATCACCGTCGATCCGGAGCGCGATACGCCGGCGCTGCTGAAGGGCTATGTGCCGAATTTCGGCCCGACCTTCATCGGCCTCACCGGCACGCCGCAGCAGATCGCCGACGTGACGCGCGCCTATCGCGTCTATGCCCAGAAGGTCCCGGGCAAGGACGGCTCGCCCTACCTCATGGACCATTCCTCGATCGTCTATCTGCTCGACCGCAACGGCCGCTTCGTTACCCATTTTACCCATGAGGCGAAGGCGGAAACTATGGCTAATGCCGTGGGACGCCTTCTTTAAGTCATTGATTTTTCACGATTTGTGCACTGCACTATAAACGTGACTTAAACGGACTTGAGCGTACAATCCGCGCCCCATGCTTTACCAAGCGTACGAATTCCAGCGCCAGCTCGCCGTCCCCATCCGGATGTGGGCCAGCGCCCTCGAGCAGGTCTATTCCAGCCCCTACAATCCATGGGCGGAGACCTGGTTCGGCAAGTCGATCGCCGCCAGCGCGGAGATCATGACGCGCCTCACCCGCAGCTACGGCAAGCCGGCGTTCGGGCTGAAGACCACGCAGATCGGCGACGAGACCGTCGCCGTCAACGAAGAGATCCTGCTGCGCAAGCCGTTCTGCCAGCTCCTACGGTTCCACCGCGACACCCCGCGCCGCGATCCGAAGGTGCTGGTCGTGGCGCCGATGAGCGGCCACTACGCGACCCTGCTGCGCGGCACGGTCGAGGCGCTGCTGCCCGACCATGACGTGCACATCACCGACTGGATCGACGCGCGAGAAGTGCCGCTGAGCCAGGGCAATTTCGACCTCGACGATTACATCGACTACGTCGCCGACTTCTGCCGCTATCTCGGACCCGACGTCCATGTCATCGCCGTCTGCCAGCCCTCGGTACCGGTGATGGGCGCCGCCGCGCTGATGGCGGAGGCGAAGGACCCGCGCCAGCCCAAGTCGATCACCCTGATGGGCGGCCCGATCGACACCCGCGTCAGCCCGACGGTTCCCAACGACCTGGCGATGCGCAACTCGATGATGTGGTTCCGCCAGAACGTCATCTCGACGGTGCCGCTCAACTATCCGGGCGCCATGCGCCGCGTCTATCCGGGCTTTCTGCAGCTCACCTCGTTCATCAGCATGAACCTCGACCGCCATGTGAACGCGCACATGCGCCAGTTCGAGCATCTGGTGAAGGGCGATGACGACCCGGCCAGCGCCCACCGCGCCTTCTACGACGAATATCTCGCGGTGATGGATCTCAGCGCCGAGTTCTACCTCCAGACCATCGAGGTCGTGTTCAAGGAACACCTGCTGCCGCGCGGCGAATGGGTGAGCCGCGGCCGCAAGATCGACCCGTCGTTCATCGAGACCGCCCTGATGACGGTCGAAGGCGAGCTCGACGACATTTCGGGCGTCGGCCAGACCAAGGCTGCGCATGCCCTCACGCCGAACATTCCCGGCGCACGGCACGTGCACTGGGAACAGCCGCGGGTCGGCCACTACGGCATCTTCAACGGCCGCAAGTGGCGCGAGCAGATCATGCCGCGCATCCGCTCGTTCATCCGCGAGAACGACGCCCGCTAGAATAGCCCTCTGGAATATGGGGGAGGCAACCGGCGCCGCCCGCACGGCGTTGGCTTTCCCATGGGTATCGAGCAGCAGTGGAACAACGCCGCCAATGTGCTGGTGGCCCTGGTCACAACCTATGGGCTCCGCGTTCTCGGCGCGGTCATCATCCTGTGTGCCGGCTGGATGACATCGCGGCTGCTCTACACCGCCGTCGTGCAGCTCTGCCAGAAATCGCCGCGGATCGACCGCACGGTGGCGCTCTTCATCGGCAACGGCGTCCGCTACACCGTCCTCGTCTTCACCTTCGTCGCCGTCCTGACGACCTTCGGCATCGCCACCACGAGCTTCGTCGCCGTCCTCGGTGCGCTGGGCATCGCCATCGGCCTCGCCCTGCAGGGTACGCTGAGCAATCTCGCGGCCGGCATCATGCTGGTCGTGTTCCGGCCCTTCCATATCGGCGACAGGATCGAGACCGGCGGGGTCGGCGGGACCACCTGCGAGATCAATCTGTTCTTCACCGAGATCGACGGCGACGACAACACACGCATTATCATCCCCAACGGCAAGCTCTGGGGTGAGATCGTGAAGGTCCCGACGCGCAACGACACGGCGCGCATCGACCTGCATGTGCCGCGACCGGCCAACGAAGATGTCGGCGCGTCGATCTCGCGATTGAAGAGCCTGATCGAGCGCGACGAGCGTGCCCTGAAGATCTCCGCGATCGGCATCGAGACGCTGGAAGCCGACAAGTACACATTGGCTGCACAGGTCTGGGCGCCACGTGAAGCGGTTACCGCCCTGAAGTACGACCTCAACCGCAGCATCAAGGAAGAGTTCGACCGGAGGCCCCCGGCCGCGGTGGAGCGCCGCGCCGGATAGGGCTAGCATTGCCCTTCCATGACAGACCTGCCCGTCACGATTTCCGAGTGGAAGCCCGCCCCCTTCGACCTGAAGGGCGAGACGGTATTTGCCATCGGCGACGTCCATGGCTGCGCCGCCGAACTCGGGGCGCTGCTGACGTCGATCGCCAGGCTCGCCGGCGAGACGAAGGGCAAGCGGCGGCTGATCTATCTCGGCGACATGATCAATCGCGGCCCCGACAGCATTGGCGTGCTGAAACAGTGGGCCGAAAACGAGGATGCGCACGGGGTCGACCATGTCGACCGGCTGATGGGCAACCATGAGATCATGATGATGCTGACCGTCGTCGGCGGCCCGCACGCGCACAAGGCCGAAACGATGTGGATGTCCAAGCGCATGGGCGGCCATATCCTGCTCGACGAGATGACGGCCCGCGCCGGCCGTCCGGCGGCGCATGCCGACCAGGCCCTGCTGCACGATGCGCTCGGCGAGACGGTCGTGCATCGCCTGCAGGGCATGCGTTCGCATGTGAGGCTCGGCAACACGGTGTTCGTCCATGGCGGCCTCGACCCTCATGCCGAGGAGGACGAGTTCCTCGCGCGACCCTGGCTGATCTTCACCGAAGCGCGCTGGGCCTGGATCAACCACGGCTTCCTCGACTGGAAACAGGGCTTCGGCGGCACGCTGGTGGTGCATGGCCATACGCCTCCCGACAAGCACCGGAAGATCAGCGGCATGGAAGATCCGCACCTGTTCGAGGGCGACCGCCTCGGCCTCGACGGCGGCAGCGCCCGCACGGGCATCGTCACCGCGGCGGAAATCCAGGACGGCCGCTATCGCATCCTCAAGGCCGGCACGCCCTTCGAGAATCCCGCCTCTTCCGACGCCGAATAGGCAATAATTTCTCAAATCAGGACTGTCGGCAATCGGCCCGCTCGTACGTCCTGGGTAACGGAAGGACCGCAGATCCATGCTCTACGCCATTCTTTGCTACAATTCCGAGGAAGCCATCGGCTCGTGGTCGAAGGAGTACCACGACGAGACGATGACCAAGCTCTATGCCGTGCACGACAAGCTGGCCAAGCAGGGGCGCATCGGCCCGGTCGCCCGGCTGCTGCCGACGACCGCCGCCACCACCTTGCGCAAGGGACGCGAGGAGATGGTGATCGACGGGCCGTTCGCCGAGACCAAGGAACAGCTGCTCGGCTTCTACATCGTCGACTGCGCCTCGCTGGAAGCTGCCATCGAGACCGCGAAGGACCTGGCCAAGGCCAATCCCGGCACTGGCAGCTATGAAATCCGCCCGGTTGCCGAGTTCCATCCCGGCCAGCTTCCCGACGAGCAGCGTCACGCGAAGAAGCCCGCCGCATGAACGATCTCGGCTGGATCGATCCGGTTTTTGGCGCCGCCCGCCCGCAGGTCATGGGCGCGCTGCTGCGCTACTTCCGGAATCTCGATACGGCCGAGGAAGCCTTTCAGGAAGCCTGCCTGCGTGCGCTCAAGAGCTGGCCGCAGAACGGCCCGCCGCGCGATCCCGCCGCCTGGCTGATCCTGGTCGGCCGCAACGCCGCGATGGACCAGGTCCGGCGGCAAGCCAGGCAAACGGAACTGCCCGAAGAGGCGGTGCTATCGGACCTCGACGATGCCGAGGCCTCGCTGGCCGACCGGCTCGACGGCGAGCACTACAAGGACGACATCCTGCGGCTGCTGTTCATCTGCTGCCATCCCGAGCTGCCGGCGACGCAGCAGATCGCGCTGGCTCTGCGCATCGTCTGCGGCCTCTCGGTGACGCAGATCGCGCAGGCGTTCCTGGTCGGCGAAGCGGCGATGGAGCAGCGCATCACCCGCGCCAAGGCACGCATCGGCAATGCCGGCACGGAATTCGAGACGCCGGGCGCCCCGGAGCGCGCGGAGCGGCTCGGCGTCGTCGCCGCCATGATCTACCTCCTGTTCAACGAGGGCTATTCCTCGAGCAACAGCCGCGAGGCCGAGGCGCGCAAGCCTCTGGCCGAGGAAGCGATCTGGCTGGCCCGCCTGCTGCTGCGCCTGTTTCCCACCGAGCCCGAGATCATGGGCCTTACGGCGCTGATGCTGCTGCAGCGGGCGCGGTCCAAAGCCCGCTTCGATGCCGACGGCAACGTCGTGCTGCTCGAAGACCAGGATCGCAGCCTGTGGAGCCAGCCGCGCATCGCCGAGGGCCTGGCCCTGATCGACAAGGCGATGCGCCACCGCCGGCCCGGCCCCTATCAGGTCCAGGCCGCCATCGCGGCGCTGCACGCGCGCGCGCAACGGGCCGAGGACACGGATTGGGCGCAGATCGACCTGCTCTACGCCAACCTCGAGCGGCTGCAGCCTTCCCCCGTGGTGACGCTCAACCGCGCGGTCGCCGTTTCCAAGGTGAAGGGGCCCGAAGCCGCGCTCGAGATGATCGAGCCGCTGGGTGAGCGGCTACAGGGCTATTTCTATTTCCATGGGGTGAAGGGCGCGCTGCTGGAGAAGCTCGAACGGCCCGCCGAAGCCCGTGAAGCGTTCGGCCGTGCGATTGCCCTGGCCAACACCCCGGCCGAAGCCGCGCACATCCGCCAGCATCTCGACCGGCTCTCGCCATAAATAATTCCGCGACGATGTCGGACTCGGCATCAGCCGTTCGTCCTCGGGATACGATTTCAGCCAAGGAGACTGTCATGATCGCACCCCAGCAGCCCCCCGTCCTCGGTGGCCCCTGCCCCTATCTATCAGTGAACGGTGCCGGCAAGGCCGCCGACTTCTACGTGAAGGCGTTCGGCGCCCAGGAAGTCGCGCGCATGCCGCCCGACGACAAGGGCCGCTACATGCACATCCATCTGATGGTGAACGGCGGCTCGCTGATGCTGGCCGACCCCTTCCCCGAGCACGGCGCTCCGCTGGAGAAGCCCGCGGGCTTCATGCTCCATCTCCAGGTCGAGGATGTCGATGCCGCCTTCGACAAGGCCGTGAAGGCCGGCGCCACGGTGAAGCTGCCGGTACAGGACATGTTCTGGGGCGATCGTTACGGCCAGCTCGTCGATCCGTTCGGCGTCATGTGGACGATGGGCACACCGATCAAGAAGGGCTGACGCTCGCAGAGGCTAGCCGAGCAGACCCTGTATCTGCTCGGCCAACTGCGTCTGCTGATAGGGCTTGTGGAGGCGCGGCAGCTCGAACTTGGCGCGCGTCGGCAGGTCGGCATAGCCGGTGGCCAGCAGGATCGGCAGACCGGGCCGCAGTGCGCGCGCTTCCTCGGCCAGCTGCAGGCCGGTCATGCCTGGCATGGCGTAGTCCGTGATCATCATGTCGATCGGATCGCCGCCGCGCAGCACTTCCAACGCCTCCGCCCCCGATGAGGCCGTAACGACGGTATGCCCGAGATCCTCCAATAGAGATGTCGTGCTGAGGCTGATCAGAAAATCGTCATCGACGAAAAGCAGCCTTGCGTGCCGCTTGGCGTCGGGAGCGCTGCCCGCTTCCTCGGGTGCGTTCGTCTCGGCCGCGCCCTCGGCCACCGGCAGCCACAGTTCGGCGCGCGTGCCGCGCCCCGGCGTGCTGAACAGGCGCAGCGCGCCTTTGAGCTGCTGCGCCAAACCATGGATCATCGACAGGCCGAGACCCGTGCCCCTGCCGACTTCCTTGGTGGAGAAGAAGGGCTCGATCGCCTTGCCCAGCGTCTCGCTGTCCATGCCCTGGCCCGTGTCGGACACGGTGAGCCGCACGTAACGCCCGGCCGAGAGATCGCGCACCGGTCCGGTCTCCTCGACATCCAGTGCAATCGTCAGCGTGCCGCCGTCCGGCATAGCGTCGCGGCTGTTGACCGCGAGGTTGAGAAGCGCGAGCTCGACCTGGTTCGCATCGACATGCGCGGGTGGCGTTCCCACGGGCAGGCTCTGCACCATCTCGATCGAGGGGCCGAGCGAACGGTGCAGCAGGTCGTCCATGCCAAGGACCAACTCAGCCAGGTCGACCGGCCGCGCGTCGAGCGCCTGATGTCGCGCGAAGGCCAGCAGGCGCTGCGTCAGCGCAGCACCGCGTTGCGCGCCCTGCATTGCGCCCTCGATCAACCGGTCGCTGCGCGGATTGGCCGGCACGCGCTTTTGCAGCAGTTCGAGATTACCGATGATCGCGGTCAGCAGATTGTTGAAGTCGTGCGCAACACCGCCGGTGAGCTGGCCGATCGATTCCAGCTTCTGCATCTGGCGAAGCTGCGCCTCCGTGCGTTCGCGCTCGGCGATCTGCGACACCAGTTCGTCGTGCGCACTGCGCAGCTGCACGGTGCGCTCCTCGACCCTCTTCTCCAACTGCTCGTTCATGCCCTGGAGCGCGGCCTCGGCCGACTTGCGGGCCGAGATATCGGAGGCGAGACCGACGAAGCGCCGCGGCGCACCCCGTTCGTCGCGCACCAGGCGAGCACGGACATCGAGCCAGACGATGTTGCCGTCGGGCCTCTCGAAGCGGAGATCGGCGGCAAAGTCCTGGCCCGACGCCATGCTATGGCCGAGCGCCTTCACGATGTGAGGCTGGTCGTCGCCGTCTATTCCCCGCATCAGCTCGTCGAGGCCGACATCCTGCAAGACCGGAACACCAAGGATCGTCTTTCCCTCGGGTGCGACGGCGAGGTGCGACGTGGTGAAGTCGAACTCCCAGGCGCCGAGCCGGCCGGCATGCAGGGCCGTGCGCAGGCGTTGGTCGCTTTCGCGCAGGTTGGCCAGCAGCCGGCGCGTATCGTGCTGGCGCCGCCGTCCCTTCACCGCTGCCCGCGCCACGCTGAGCAATGTCGTGGGATGAAAGGGCCGCTCGATGAACGAGACGTTGCCCAGGGTCTCCAACCAGCGGGACGCAATCGGATTGCGTTCCGGCCCGCCGCCATGGTTGGTGACGAGAAGGAACGGCAGGTCGGACCACGGTGGCTGATTGGCGAGCCAGATGGAGAGAGGCTTCAGGTCCGCGCCCCGGATCGCCTCTTCGGTGATCAGCAAAAAGGCGACGTCGTCTTCCAGAAAGTCGACCACGGCCGCCAAGCTGGGACACACGATGCAGAACACGCCCGTCTGTTCGATCAGCGAACAGGCCACCGCAGCGTCGCGGCCCCTTGGGGCCAGTATCAACGCACGCAACGGCCGTTCGGCGGATGACTGCATCATTCGCCCGGCGACGGGCGGGCGGGCGCGCGATCTCCCGGAAGGGACGGCGTGCCGCGAAGGACACCGTGGAATTGCGAAAGCGGCTCGCCGATGTGCAGGCCGCCGTCGATCCAGAATTCGCGGATCGTGTCCTCGTGCCGGCCGCCGCGCTTCTTGATCACCGAGAGCGCGCGACGCACCGAGCCCTCGGCCTCGAAGAAACGCAACAGGATCACGGCATCGGCCAGATAGGTCACGTCGACCGGCGACTTCATCTCGCCGACCAGGCCGTGCTGCGCCACCGTGAGGAAGGTCGAGACGCCTGCACGATTGAGATACTGCACCAGCTCGTGCATGTGCAGGATCAGCGAGTTTTCGTGCGGCATCGACGCCTGGTAGCCGTTGAGACTGTCGATCACGACCGTCTTCATCGACGGATCGTCCGCCGCCTGTCGAACATTGTGGGCGAATTCGCCGGGCGACAGTTCGGCCGCGTCGAGCTGGGTGATCTGCAACCGGCCAGATGCCTGCATGGCCGGGAAGTCGAAGCCCAGTGGCTTCGCGCGATCGAACAGGAGGCCCAGCTCCTCGTCGAAAAGGAACATCGCCGCCTTATTGCCCTTTCGCACGGCCTCGGCCACGAACTGCCAGGCCAAGGTTGTCTTGCCTGAACCCGCTGGTCCCAAAAGCAAAGTGCTGGATCCCTGCTCGATGCCGCCGCCCAACAGACCATCGAAGGCCGGCAGACCGGTGCCAATGCGGCCGCGGACGAAATCGCGCCGGTGTTCCGCCGCGACGAGGCGCGGGAAGACGCGGGCACCACCGGCGCGGATGACGAAGTCGTGGTAGCCGCCGCGAAAGCCCTGCGCGCGATATTTCACCACACGCAGGCGCCGACGTTCGGCGCCGTAGTCCGGCGTCGTCTCCTCGAGCCGAATGACGCCGTGCGCGACGCTATGCACCGTCTTGTCGAGGATGTCGGTCGTCAGGTCGTCGAGCATGAGCACGGTGGCGCCATGGCGCGCGAAATAGTGCTTCATTGCCAGGATCTGGCGACGATAACGCAACGAGCTTTGGGCGAGCAGCCGGATCTCGGACAGGGAGTCGAGCACGATCCGCTGGGCGTTGCTGCGCTCGACAGCCTGGAAGATCAGCTTGATCGTCTCGCCGAGTTCGAGATCGGAGGAATAGAGGAGACTTTGCTGCTGGTCGGCATCGAGCACGCTCTCCGGCGGCACGACCTCGAAGATATCGATCTTGTCGTCGACCGTCCAACCATGGGCCTCCGCCGTGGCGCGCAGCTCATGCTCTGTCTCCGACAGCGTGATGTACAGCCCGCGTTCTCCTGCCTTCGCTCCCTCCATCAGAAAGCGCATCGCCATCGTCGTCTTGCCGGTACCTGGGCTGCCCTCCAGCAAGAAGACACGCCCGACCGCGAGACCGCCCAGCAGAATGTCGTCGAGTCCCGGCACACCCGTGCGGTCCTTCGACTTACCCGTCCTGGCGTCCATCCGAACTCTCCACTCCCTCGCTGCCCACACGGGCCGGAAAACACCCCGCCCCAGGCCAGGGTGGCGCGATTTTCACAACGTAGAAGTGTCGGAAAAAGTTCCGAAAACGGCCCTGCGTCAGGGCGCACGGGGCTCGATGATGGCCAGGAAATCGGCGCCGTAACGCTCCAATTTGGCGTCGCCGATCCCGTGTATTTCCCGCATCGCGGCCGCGGTCGTGGGACGGTGGGTGGCGAGTTCGACCAGGGTGCGGTCGGAAAAGACGACATAGGCCGGAACGTTCTGCGCCCGGGCCAGCTTGGTCCGCAACGTGCGCAGCGATTCCAGCAGGACGGTGTCGGCGTCGCTCACGATCGCGACCGTCGTGGCACGCTTGTCGCGACGCCCCCCCTTGCTCGTGGGCGCGGCCACGATCTTGCGCAGCTCGACCTTCTGCTTGCCCTTGAGGACGGCCCACCCCTCGTCGGTGACCCACCAGCGGCCATGCTCCATCAGGTCCTGCGCGATCAGGCCGACGGCCGAGAGCTGGCGGAAGATGGAGCGCCAGTCGGTTGCCTTGCGGTCCTTACCGACGCCGAAGGTCGGCAACTTATCGTGGTTGAACTTCGAGACGTTGTCGGTGAGGTCGCCGGTCAGGATGGCGATGAGATGCTCCATGCCGAAGCGCTCACCCGTGCGCACGATGGCCGACATCGCCTTCTGCGCATCGATCGTCGCATCGAACAGCTCGACGCCTTCCTGGCAGAGATCGCAGTTGCCGCAGGTCTCCGACGCCTCGCCGAAATAGGCGAGCAGGGTCTGGCGGCGGCAGCGCGGCGCCTCGGCGAGCGACAGCAGCGCGCCCAGCCGCTGGCGCTCGATGCGCTTGCGCTCGTCGGAGGAATCGCCCTGCTCGATCTGCAAACGCCGCAACTGCATGTCGCCCAGCCCGTAGAGCGTCAGCGTATCGGCCGGCAGACCGTCACGGCCGGCGCGACCGATCTCCTGATAATAAGCTTCGACGTTCGACGGCAGGTCGGCGTGACAAACGAAGCGCACGTCGGGCTTGTCGATGCCCATGCCGAAAGCGACGGTCGCGGTCATCACCAACCCGTCCTCCTGCTGGAAGGCGTCCTGGTTGGCGTCGCGGACTTTTTTCTCGAGACCGGCATGGTACGGCCGCGCGTTGATGCCCGCTTCCTTGAGCGTCGCGGCCAGTTCCTCGACCTTGCGGCGCGACGAGCAATAGACGATGCCGCTCTCGCCCGGGTGCGACTGCACGAAGGACAGGACCTGGCGCGTCGAGCGTTCCTTGGGTTTGAAGGCGAGCCGCAGATTGGGCCTGTCGAAGCTGCGCACGAAGACGCGCGGCTCGGTGGCGAACAGCTTCTCGACGATATCGCCGCGTGTCGGGGCATCGGCGGTGGCGGTGAAGGCGATCGTCTGCAGGCGCCCGCCGATCTGGCGGGCGAGATTGCCCAGGGTCAGATACTCGGGACGGAAATCGTGGCCCCATTGCGAGACGCAGTGCGCCTCGTCGATCGCCATCATCGAGACCTGCACCTCGGCCAGCATCTCGACCATGTCGGGCCGCGCCAGCCGCTCCGGCGCGACATAGAGCAGGCGCAGCTCGCGGCGGCGCAGCAGGCCCATCACGCGCGCATTCTCGGCCGGCTCGTTGCTGGAGTTGAGGCTGCCGGCCGCCACACCGGCGGCGGTCAGCGCCTGGACCTGGTCGCGCATCAGGGCGATCAGCGGCGACACGACCAGGGTGAGGCCGGGACGGGCAATGGCCGGAAGCTGGAAGCAGAGCGACTTGCCGCTCCCCGTGGGCATGACCGCCAGCACGTTCTCGCCGGCCAGCACGGCGCCCACGATTTCCTCCTGGCCGGGGCGGAAAGCGTTGAAGCCAAAGACCGAATGCAGCAGCGCGCGAGCGGAGGAGAGGGGATCGTTCATTATTACCGGCAAACTACCTCCACGCGCCCACCTGCGACCATGTGGAACGCCGTCGCTGGGGATGGCCATTGGGTCGAGATCGTAACCAAAAAAGAACATTTTCAAGGCGGAACCCGCACTCCGCGTGCTCGTTCATAGACGAACGATAAGGGGATACGAATGCTGGGATTGAGCCTCGCCCTGCTGCTGGCGGCTGCGGGCATCGCGGCCTTTCCGTGCTGGCGGCACAGCGCCGGTTGGGGCTATGGCCCGAGCACGGTGGCGGGCGGGCTGCTTTTCCTGGTGGCAGCCTTCACCATCGGTGACCATGCCGTGCCACACTCTCAGTCTGCCGCGCCGGAGCGCGCCCCGTCGTCTCGTGCGCAAGCGGTCGTCGCGCAGGTCGATGGCCTGCGCTAGCAGGCCATTAATCGTACTTCTTACGGTAATGCGCGTAGAGTGAGGTCATGGCCCGACGATGCGGAGATTTTCTCCGCCTCGACGCCAGGAAACCACCCTTCCCATGTCCATGAAAAATCGCCGCGGTAACCGCGAGGCGAAGAAGCCCAAACAAGACAAGCCAAAGACCGTCGCGCCAACCTTCGCGTCGGCCATGGCCTCGTCCGTGAAGCCAGCCACTCCGGCCAAGCGCAAGTAGCGCTCAGCCGAGAGTCACCACCACGGTCCGCCGGGCGACGTCGTCGCCCAGGCGGATCACCGCCTTGCCGTCCACCACCGACTGCTTCACACCGTCCAGCTCGACGGCGACAACACCGCGGCTGACGCTGCTGGGATTGCGCACCACGATCTCATAGACCGACCCGTGCAGGGTGAGGGTCATCTCGAAGCCCGGCCAGGTTGCCGGCAGACAGGGCGCGACCTCGAACCGGTCACCCTTCACCTTGAGGCCAAGGACCGACTCGATTCCGGCGCGATAGAGCCAGCCTGCCGAGCCGGTATACCAGGTCCAGCCGCCACGGCCGACATGCGGCGCCACCGAGTAGACATCGGCCGCGACGACATAAGGCTCGACCTTGTAGCGCAGCACGCCGGCACGCGTCGCCGTATGGTTGATCGGGTTGATCAGCGCGAAAAGCTCGTGGGCCTTGTCGCCCTGGCCCAGCGCCGCGAACCCCATGATCGACCATGCCGCCGCATGCGTGTACTGACCGCCATTCTCGCGAATGCCGGGCGGATAGCCCTTGATGTAGCCGGGATCGAGAGGGGTCTTGTCGAAGGGCGGTGCGAACAGCAGCGCCAACCTGTCGCCGCGATGCACGAGCATTTCGTCGAGCGACTCCATAGCCCGGGTGGCCCGCGCCGGATCGGCTGCCCCGGAGATGGCGGCCCATGACTGGGCGATGGAATCGATGCGGCACTCCTCGCTCGCGGCCGAGCCCAGCGGCGTACCGTCGTCGTAATAACCGCGGCGGTACCAGGCCCCATCCCAGGCTTCGCGGTCGAGCGCCGCCTTCAGCGCCTCGGCATGTGCCATCCAGGCAACGGCCCGGCGTGTCTCGCCGCGTTCCTCGGCGACCGGCGCGAACGCCCGCAAGGCCGCATACAGGAACCAGCCCAGCCAGACGCTCTCACCGCGTCCCGCCTCACCCACCCGGTTCATGCCGTCGTTCCAGTCGCCGGTGCCGATCAGCGGCAGGCCATGCGTGCCCGTGGCAAGGCTGAGGTCGAGGCCGCGCGCGCAATGCTCGAACAGAGGCGCGGTTTCGTCGGCCTGGCCGGGCTGGAAGTAGAGATCGTGCTCGCCCTCGCGCAGCGCCGGCCCGTCGAGGAAGGACACGGGCTCGTCGAGAATCGCCGCATCGCCGGTGGTCTCGACATAGTGCGCGGCGACGGTGGCCAGCCAGGCCCGGTCGTCGGAGATGCGCGTGCGCACGCCCTGCCCCGCAATCGGAAACCACCAATGCTGGACATCGCCTTCGACGAACTGTCGCGACGCCGCTCGCAGGATGTGGGCACGTGCCAGCGAAGGCATCGGCACGGCAAGCGACATCGCATCCTGGAGCTGGTCGCGGAAACCGTACGCCCCGCTTGCCTGATAGAAAGCCGAGCGCGCCCAGTAACGGCAGGCCAGCGACTGATAGAGCAGCCAACCGTTCAGCAGGATGTCGGTCGCGGGATCGGGCGTCTTCACCTGCACGGTGCCCAGAACGCCATCCCAGAAGCCCACCGCCTCGCGATGCACGGCAGCGAGGTCGGCGACGCGGTAGCGTGCGATGAGCGCACGCGCCTCGGCTTCGTCGGCCGCCTGGCCCAGGAAGAAGACGGCTTCGTGCACGCCGCCGGCTGGCAGGTCGATCGTGGTCTGCAGGGCCGCGCATGGATCGAGGCCGGCGCCGAGGCGCTGCGACAGCGGCAGGTCAGCGCTGAGGGCCGCGGGATTGTCCATGCTGCCGTTGCGACCGATGAACTCGCCGCGATCGCCCGTCCACGCCGTCTGGCGACCAGAAAGATCGGCAAAAGCCACGCGACTTCCGTGATGGAGGTTCCACCTGTTGCGGGCGAAGATCGCGCCGGTTTCGCCGTCGCGTTCGGTGACGACCGTGGGACCGGAGGCACCGCGGGCAATGCCCAGGGCCCATTCGACATACGCCGTGACCGAGAGCCGGCGCGGCCGGTCGGAGATGTTGCGGATATTGAGCTGCGATATCTTGATCGAATCGCCCAGCGGGACGTACTGCAACAGTTCGAGCGCGATGCCGTTCGCCACCACTTCGAACCGGCTGTAGCCGCGGCCGTGGCGGACGATGTAAGTGGCCTGCTCGAGGCGCACCGGCCGCGCCGTCGGCGTCCACATCTCGCCGCTGTCGAGATCGCGCACGTAGAGCGCCTCGCCCGGCCGGTCGACGACCGGATCGTTCGACCACGGCGTGAGTTGGTTGTCGCGGCTGTTCTGCGACCAGGTGTAACCCCCGCCATCTGCCGCCACCTGGAAGCCGAACGAGGCATTCGAGATCACGTTGAGCCACGGAGCCGGCGTCGACTGGCCGGGTCCAAGCACCGTGACGTACTCGCGACCGTCGGGCGAGAAGCCGCCGAGGCCGTTGAAGAACTGTAGCGCGCCCGGCGCCGCCGGCGGTTGCGCCGCGCTGGCACCGACCACGACGGGGCGAGGGAGCGGTGGCGCCACGCCACGCGGCGATTTCATGCGCTCGAGCTGGTCCGACAGACTGCCGCGCCCGCCGCGCATCACGACGCGTGCCAACGCCAGCAGGAGCGCCCGCGTCTCCGTCGAGATCAGGTCGGTACGCAGGACAAAGACGCTCCCGGGCACGTTCTCGGCCCCCAGATGGGTCCGTGACCTGCTGGCACGCACCAGCATCTCCAACATCGCCTGCAAGTCCTGCACATAGGAAGTGCTGCGCTCGTTCAGGATGACGAGATCGACCGCCAGCCCCTTGAGTTGCCAGTACTCGCGCGCACGCAGCAGCTCGCGCACGATGCCGGTGTCCTCGATCTCCTCGACGCGCACCAGCACGATCGGCAGGTCGCCGGAGATGCCTTGTGACCACAGGACCGGCGGACCGGCGAGGCCCCGCCGGATCACGTCGGGCGACGAGCGCAGCGCCGGATTGGCGTAGAGCACATGCCCGGCCAGGCGTTGGAAGTAACTGGCATCGACCGCATCAATGTCGAGATGACGGAGCTGGACCTGTGCCTGTGTCCAGGCGAGCGTCGTCACGCGCGTGAAGGCATTGGCGTCACGGTGCCTGTCGATCGCGTCAAGCAGCGCTTCGCGTGTCGAGGCCACCACCGTCCAATAGGCGATCCGCGCAAGGCCGCCCGCCGGCACTTTCAGACGCCGCCGCAGGGCGAACACCGGATCGAGCACCGAGCCCACCGTGCCGGAGAGTCGCCTTCCGTCGGTCGCCGCAATCGCGTCGCCGATCTCGTTGCCGCGACCGATGAAGCGGGCGCGATCGGTCTCGACCTCGATCTCGCCGATCGTGTCACCCTCGACGACCGCGAGATGGGCAGCCCAGAGTTCGGGCTCGCCGGGTCCCCGACGCCGGCGTGTGGCCAGCAGCGCGCCAATGGCCGGCAGATATTCGGTACGCACGAACATCTTGGAGAAGGCCTGGTGCGCTGCATCCGCGGCACGAGACGCCAGGACGATCTCGGCATAGGAGGTAAGCTCGATGGTCCGCGGCGAGATCCCGTTGTTGGCCACCGTCACGCGCCGGACCTCGGCGTCGTCCTCCGGCGACACGACGACGTCGAGGCTGGTGACCAGTGTGCCATCGTGGCGCACGAACTCGGCTCGGTCCTCCGCGAACATCACGTCGTACCGGTCAGGACGTTGCCCGCAGGGTTGATGGGTGGCCGACCACACCGCACCTGTGTCGACGTCGCGCAAGAAGATGTAGCTGCCCCAGTCGTCGCGCGTCGTGTCTTCGCGCCAGCGCGTCACCGCCTGGGCACCCCACTGGCTGTAGCCCGATCCCGCCGCCGTCAGCATGACCGAGTAGCTTCCATTCGACAGAAGATGGACGGACGGGCTGGCGGCGTGCGGATTGCGCAGCCGCCGCACCAGCGCCGGCTCGGAATCTCTCACCAGCGCGCTGGCGCCGACTTCCTCGGCCCGCGGATGGGCGACCGCAACGTCACGCGGTGCGCGCTCCTGCAACAGCAACTCCGTCGCCTGGATACCCGGCTCGGCATGGAAGCGCGACCGCATCACGCCATCGAGCAGGGCGTTGGCGATGGCCACCACCGTCATGCCCTGGTGATGGGCCATGTAGGCGCGCACGATCGCGTGGGCCTCGCCGTCCGGGAGGCGCGACGGCGTGTAGTCGAGTGCCTCGTAGAAGCCGTAGCGGCCGCGTCCTCCGATGGCGGTCAGACGTTCGTAATTGGCGGCGGCCGCCGCGGGATCGACCATGGCGGCCAGTCCCGTGGCGTACGGCGCAATGACGAGGTTTTCGCTCAAGCCTCTTTTGAAGCCGAGCCCCGGCACGCCAAAGTTCGAATACTGGTAGGTGAATTCCTTGTCGCGCGCATTGTAGGCGGACTCCGAGATTCCCCAGGGCAGGCCGAGACCGGTTGCGTACTGAATCTGACGGCGAACGATAAGCCGGTTGGTCTTCTCGAGAAGGCTACCGAACGGCGCGCGCATGACCAGCGACGGCATCAGGTACTCGAACATCGAACCCGACCACGAGATCAGCGCCGCGCCGGGCGCTACCGGCGTGACTTCGCGGCCCAGCCGGAACCAATGCCGCGCCGGAATGTCGCCCGCCGCAATGGCAATGAAGCTCGCCAGCCGCGCCTCGGAGGCGAGCAGGTCGTAGCAATTGATGTCGAGCCGGTTCTCGGCGACCAGGAAGCCGATCGACAGCAGACGGCGGCGCTCGTCGAAAAGGAAATCGAACTCCATGGCGCTCGCCATGGCGTGTGCCGTCGTTTCGACGGTCAGGAGGCGACGCTGCAGATCGTCCGTCATCGCGCCCGTCATGTCTGCGGCCTGTGCGGCATCGCGATGATGGCTCGCGACCGTGCGATGGGCGGCCTCGATCCAGAACAGCATGTCGGCGCTTTCCGGGTCGTCGCGCTCCCTGGCAAGCGTGCGCGCGAGATCGGCGGCGGTAGCCGCCATCGCCAGAGTCGCGTCGAGCCGCAACGGGATCCCGGACAACGACGCCGCCAGCCCGTCGAACGCCTGGGCGAGTTCGGACCGGGTGACGAGATGCGTGCGGCGGTCGTCGGACAAGCCGGCCAAAGCCTCGCGGGCGAGTTCGAGACTGTCGGCCGCGCCGCGTGCGCCATCGGGCTTCGGGTCCCTCTTTGTGCGCCAGGCGTCGCAAGCACCGGCCAGCGCGATCAAATGACCGGCGAGGTTGCCGCTATCGACCGTCGAGACATAGCGCGGCTCGAGAGCGCGCAGATCGCGCGTATCGTACCAATTGAAGAAATGCCCGCGAAACCGCTGCAGGCGCTCCATGCTCGCCAGCGTGGCCTCGAGACGCTCCACGGCCTCGGTCGTGCCGATCCAGCCGAACTCGCGGGCCGCGGCCGTCGAGAGCAACAGCAGTCCGAGATTGGTTGGCGACGTGCGATGGGCCACGACCGGCGCCGGGGCCTCCTGGAAATTGTCCGGCGGCAGCATGTTGTCCGCCTCGGTGACGAACGCCTCGAAGAAGCGCCAGGTGCGGCGCGCGGTGAGCCGCAGGGCCAACGCGTCGCCGGCAGCGATCCTCAAGCTGCCGGCATCGCGCGGCGGCCGGCTTACCCAAAGGGCGATCCCGGGTGCCAGAAGCCAAGCCAGCACGAAGGGGGCTGCAACAGGAATTGCCGCGGCACCCGCCTGCCAGACCACGATTGCGGCGACGAGCGCGATGACGACGCTGCCGGCCATCTTGCCGTAGAGGCCGCGCCAGCCGGCCCGCAGGTTCTGCTTGGACTGGGCCGCGGTGATCCATTCCAGCAGGCGGCGATGGCTGACCATGAGACGGAACAAGGTCCGGCTGATCGCATCGCCCATCAGCCAGGCGTGATGCGCCAGGAAGGCGACGAGCAAAGCGGTCTGCGAGGCCGCCGACATGATGTCATTCCACAGCGCGTCGAGATGGCTGCGGGTGGTGATCTTCGCGTGTCGCGGGAACAGGGCAGAGATCACCGGCAGGATCGTGGGCAGCGCGATGGCCAGCAGCATGAACGTCGTCCAGACGAATGCGGCCGGTAGCGGCAGGGTCCAGCCGACCGTCAGGGACAGAACGGCGGCCGGCGCCGACAGTGTCCGGCGCAGATTGTCGAACATCTTCCAGAAGCCGATCGCCGGAAGAACGCGTGTGCGCGATGCCGTGACCTTCACCAGACCCAGCATCCACGGCAGGAGCTGCCAGTCCCCTCGCGCCCAGCGATGCTGACGCGCCGCCGCCACGTCGTAGCGTGCGGGGAACTCCTCGACGACCTCGATGTCCGACGCCAGGCCGGCGCGCGCGAAGGTCCCTTCGAAGAGATCGTGGCTCAGCATCGTGCTGTCGGGAACGCGCCCCTGCAGCGACGCCTCGAAGGCGTCGATGTCGTAGATGCCCTTGCCCGAGTAGGAGCCTTCGCCGAACAGGTCCTGATAGACGTCCGAGACGGCCGACGCATAGGGGTCGATGCCGCTGTTGCTGGAGAAGACGCGCTGGAACCTCGAGCCCTCCGCACCGACCGGCAGCGAGGGCGTGACGCGCGGCTGCAGTACGCCGTAGCCTTCGACGACGCGCCCTTCCGCAGCGTCCAAGCGCGGCCGGTTCAGCGGATGGGCCATCTTCCCGACCAGTCGCATGATCGCATCGCGCGGCAGGCGTGTATCGGAATCGAGAGTCACGACATAGCGCACGTCCAGGGGCAGCTGCTTGGCCGTGCCGGCGGCGGCCACGACGAAGCTCGTGTCCGTGGAGCCTCGCAGCAGATGATTGAGTTCGTGCAGCTTGCCGCGCTTGCGTTCCCAGCCGATCCAGGAGCCTTGTGCCTCGTTCCAGCCACGCCGGCGATGAAGCAGAAAGAATCGATCGACGCCGCCTTGCGAGGGATAGCGACGATTGAGGCGCGCTATGCCCTCGACCGCGGTCGCGAGCAGCGCCGCGTCCTGCGGCATCGATTCGGCGGGCGCGTCGGTCCAATCCGACAGGAGCGCGAAATGAATCGCGCCGGCCGGATTGGAGAGATGGTGGACCTCGAGGCTTTCGATCTGTTCCTCGATCGCTGCCTGAGTCGTCAGCAGGGTGGGAATCGCGACGAACGTCCGCAGATGCGCCGGCACACCGTCGCGCAGGGCGAGGCTCGGCAGAAGCGTGGCGCCGAAGCCGCCGGTGACCAGTCGGTTGACCAGGTGCAGGGCCGCATCCAGCGCCGGCAGCGCCCCTACGACTGCCATGGCGACAAGCTGACAGCCATGCACACCCAGCAGCGAGAGGCCAAGCAGCGGCAACAGGAGGACGACGCCGGCCGTAACGGCGACGATACCGACATAACCCGCGAGGCCGGTCCGCAAGAGCCGCCGTCGCACGGTCAGGCCGCTGGTGCGAAAGCCGACCGACTGCTCGAAGGCCCGGCGGCCTTTGCCGATCAGATGGTAGCCTGGCTCCCGCCGCCGCCCGTCGTCGTCCGCAGCCGATTCCCTTGCCGCTGCCAGGGCGCGTCGGGCGATCTCCGGCTCGTCGAGCGCGGTGCCACGCGCAATCTGCTCGATGGCGGTGCGGTAGAGATTGCGGGTGGCAAAATCCATGTCGGCGAAGATGCCATCGGTCCGCAGCATGTCATCGACCGGGCTCACCTCCTCGAAGAGCTTCGCCCAATCGACATCCGAAACCAGCCGCATGCTGGTGATGATGTTGCGGACCGTGACGTTGGTCGCGCCCTGCAATTGGTGCTCACGCCGCACCAGCTCGTCGGCGCTCGTGCCTTCACGCGCCAGGCGCTTCTCCAGCCAGCCCACCGCCGGCGTCGTCTCGGGATCCTGGTCGCGCAGACGATGCACGAGCTGGACGGCGAAACCTTCGGAGAAAGCCTCCCGATCGTAAGGCTGCAGCGCGGCCGGATCAGCCACGAGATCGTTCAATCCCAGCAGACGATCGGCCACGAGGTCGGCCTGCTCACGCGCCGAGCGTCGATTGACGATGCGGCTGGCCGATCGGCGCAGGTTCTCGACCAGGACGATACGGAGCGTGATCGCGACGGCCCACAGTTCGCCGATCGTGAGCGGCTGGACCGTTTGGTAGGCGCGCACGAAGCGCGTGAGCGTCTCGGGATCGAAGCGGCTGTCGGTATGGGCGACGAAGGCCCAGGCGAGACCGAACACCCTCGGATAGCCGATCAGCGGCCCCTCGCTGAGCTTGGGAAGCTGGCGATAGTAGCCTTGGGGCAGGTCGGTGCGGACCTCGCGGACCTGCTGCTCCACGAGATGGAAATTGTCCAAAAGCCATTCCGCGGCCGGCGTGATCGTGCGGCCGGCATCGACCGCCGCCGCGATCGATCGATAGGCCGCCAGCAAGACGCGCTCGTTGTCACGCAGGCGTACGACCAGCGACTTGCCCGCGGTCACCGCAGCATGGACGGGTTGGTTGACGGCAAGGCTTTGTGCGTGCTGCTCCAGCCGCTCGATGCTGAACAGCTCGCTGCGAATGGCGTCTTCGTCTTCCCGAATAGCAGCGGGTCGCGCGCGCCCGAAGGCGCGCCACGCGAACAATTTCAAGGAATGTCAGCCTTTCCGGCAAAGGCGCGCATGCAACGCAAAAGGCGTTCCGCACGCTCATGAAGCGCCCTCGCTTGGCAGGGGTCGCTACGAAAATCCGTTCTACAGCATACGACTGGCGACGACGAATCGCGCCGACAAAGTGAATGCGACCGGGCGCTTGCAGTTCCGGAGGACTATTGATTCCGGTTTTGCTATCGCTTTCGGGACATCATCACGGGAGACCGATCCATGTTTCGCCTTGCCACCCTGGCCGCCGTCCTCTTCGCCGCTTCGGCCGGCTCCGCCCTGGCACTCGACTGCCCCAAGCCGCAGCCGACGGCCAAGCCCGGCATCCTGAAGGAAACCCCGGCCCAGATGGCCGCCGTCGGCAAGCAGCTCGCGGGCGGCGACACGTTCAATGCGATCGCCTCGGCGACGGCCGATCTCCGCATCCGCTATCCCGGCGTCGAGAGCGCCGAGCTGGTGAACTATCTCGTCACCGCCTACTGCCCGGCCGTGGCCGCTGACAGCAAGCTCAGCGAAGCGCAGAAGAAGTCGGCCGTCGACGGCTTCGCCGCCCAGGTGATGCGTCAGGTTTACTAGGCTGAGCGAAGCTCAGCCCCAGGAGCGGCAGGACATTGCCCTAGGCAATGTCCGAGAGCGTCGAAGGAAGAGCGACCACCCGACTAATGGCGGGCCGCCTGCCCGCCATCCAGCGTCATGACCACGCCGCTGATGTAGCTGGCGCGGTCGGAGGCCAGGAACACGGCGAGGTCGGCGACCTCGTCGGGCTCGGCGGCACGGCCGAACGGCATGTGCTTGGTGAGCTCGGGCCAGCGCTCGGGATCGCCGAACTTCTGTTCGGCCACGGTGCGCAGCCGCGTCAGCATGCGGTCGGTGCGGGTGGCCGGCGGATTGATCCCGACCACGCGCACGCCGTGATCGACGCTCTTCGATCCCACCGCGCGGGTGAAGGCCATGATGCCGGCATTGCCCATCGTGCCGGCGACGTAGTCGTAATTGTAGCTCTCGCCCGCGAGGCCGATCACGTTCACCACCACGCCCTTCTTGTGCGCATACATCTTCTCCAGCATGGCGCGCGTGGCGTTGATGTAGCCGAACACCTTGAGGTCCCAGGCCTCGCGCCACTTGGGCTCGGTCATGCCGAGGATGTCGCCCTGCGGGATGGCGCCGGCATTGTTCACCAGGATGTCGGCATGGCCGACCGCCTCGACGACGCTGCGCGCCGTGTCGCCGTTCGAGAAATCGGAGGGATGGATCTCGACCGGCACGTTGTGGCGGGCGCGGATCTTCTCTCGCGCGCTCTCAAGCGATTCCTTGGAGCGCGAGGCGATATGCACCGTGCAGCCCTCGGCCGCGAAGCCCATGGCGCAGGCGAAGCCGATGCCGCGGCTGCCGCCGGTGATCAGCACGGTCTTGCCGGAAAGCTTCATGTCCATTGGTCGTTCCCCCTGGCAGGCTGTTTAAACAGGTTTCTGAGAAGTACCGGCGAGCAACATTGATTCGTTACCGGGTTACCGCGACAGGAGCCGCCTCTCTTCGATTCGTCTGTTTCGTTTATTTCGTTTATTTCGTTTGTTCGGCCTGCTACAGCCGGTAGACGCTGTCGATCGTCGCGCGTCCGTCCTCGGTCTTGACCCGTCCGTCCTTCACCATCTGGACGAGATGGGCCAGCATCGAGCGGCCGGCCGCCGGATGAAGATGGATCGGGGTGTCGGCGTAGTTCTTGGCGACCATCTGCGGGACGGTCTGCGGCCCGTCCTTGAGTCGCGCGATGATCTGCGCCTCGCGACCCAGCCGATGCTCGATATAGGCCTGCACGAACGGATTGGGATCACGGATCTCGGCGCCGTGCGTCGGGATGTAGAGGCTCTCGTCGCGCGGCAGCAGCTTGCGCAAGGAGGCGAAGTAGTCGGCCATGTTGCCGTCGGGCGGCGAGATCACCGCCGTCGACCAGCCCATGACATGGTCGCCCGAGAGCAGCGCCTTGTCTTCCTTCACCGCGAAGCAGAGATGGTTGGAGATGTGGCCGGGCGTGTAGACCGCCTCGACGTTCCAGCCGTCGCCCTCGATCACGTCGCCGTCGTTCAGCTTGATGTCGGGCGCAAAGGAGAAGTCGCCCGCCTGTTCGGTCGTGACGCCTTCGGGCGTCGGATGCGGACCATAGCTGTAGACCTTGGCGCCGGTCGCCTTGGCGAGCGCCGGCGTCGCCGGCACATGGTCGATATGGGTGTGCGTCACCAGGATATGCGTCACCGTCTCGCCGCGCAGCGCGCGCAGCACGGCGTCGATATGTTCCTGATCGTCGGGACCGGGATCGACGACCGCCACATTGCCGTGGCCGATGATGTAGGTGCCGGTGCCCTTGAAGGTGAAGGGACTGGGATTGTTGGCGACGACCCGGCGGATCAGCGGCGTCACTTCCATCGCCGTGCCGTAGTCGAACTTGAAATCCCTGATGAACGGAATGCCGGCCATTTCAACCCTCATCGGAGCGCGCCACTCCAGTGGCGCTCGGATCTTGAATCATGAGCGCCACTGGAGTGGCGCGCTCCATGGCTAAGGAGGCGTCAATTTGTAGAGCGAGTTCCGGATGTCGGCGCTGACATAGACGATGCCCGTGCGGCCGACCGCGACGCCGGTCGGCACCAGCGCCGGCGGCCCGCCGGGGAACGGCGCCAGGCCGATGTCGAGGTTGGAGGCGATCACCGTCTTCGCGCCGGTCGCGGGATCGATGGAAACGACCCGCTTCTGGCCGACTTCAGCGACGTAGAGCTTGCCGTCGGGTCCGAGGTCGATGCCTTCCGGGCCGGTGAGATTGTCGGCCACCACCTTGCGCGTGCCTGCGACGACATCGATCTCGGTGACCACGCCGGCCGAAATCTCGGTGATGTAGATCAGCGGGCCCGCGCCGTGGACCATGGCGACCGGGCCGCGCAGCTCCTTCATGACGGTGCTGCGTTCCTTGCCGTCGGCGCTCACCTTCACGAGGTTGCCGCTTCCCAGCTCGGCCACGTAGATCGTGCCGTCGGCGAACTCGACCGCATCGACGGGTGCCGCGAACTCGCCGAGCGTCGCCACCAGCTTGCCGGTCTTGCGGTCGACCTTCTCGACGGTGTTGGAGAACCAGCTCGAGAGCAGCACGTTCTTCGGCCCGATCGAGATGCCGACCGGATAGGCGTGCGTATCGCCATGGACACGCAGCACGTCGGTCACGTCGCCGTTGGCGCCGTCGACCGTGCGATAGCTGAACACATCGGCCACATGCACCGTGTCCTTGCCGCCTTCGCTGGTGACGGCGAGGTCGGTCGGCACGGCGAGCTTGCCCTCGACGATGGTGCGGTGCGCGCCGGTCTGCTTGTCGACCAGGTAGATGCCGTTGTCGGTCATCGAGGTCACGAACAGGCGGCCGCGCGAATCGAAGGCGAGATTGTCGAGGCCGGGCTTCATCGAGGCGACCAGCTTCTTGGCCTTGCTGGTGAGGCTCACGCTCCAGATGCCGCCGGTGCCGGTGTCGACGACATAGACGTTGTCGCGGTTCTGCGGATCGATGTTGGCGGCGGCCGGGGTCTTGAAGCCCGAGGCGATGACCTCGGTGGCGCCGCTCTCGAGATTGACCTTCACGATCTCGCCCTTGAACCAGAGCGGGCCGTAGAGGAAGCCGTCGTCCTTGTGGACCTCGAAGCCATTCAGGCCGCCCAGCTTCTCGGCGATGCGGCGCAGCTCGCCGCGACCCAGCGACTTGAAGCCTGAGTTCGGCTTGCCGGCATTGCGGATGTCGATCTCGTAGAGCGCATCGCCCAGGAAGACCTCGGAGACGAACAAACGCCCGTCCTTGCCGAAGGCGATCGAGTTGGGGCCGCTCATGCCGTAGGCCACTTCGACGGGCTCGCCGCCCGGCCGGCGGATGTAAACCTTGCCGATCAGGAACGAGGTCCAGGCCATGGTGCCGTCGTCGGCGAAGGCGATGTCGTCGGCCATGCCGGTCGGCGGATCGATCACGCGATCGACCTCACCCGAATCGACCTGCACGCGATAGAGGGTCTGTCCGACCACCGAGCCGGCGAAGAGCTGGTCATCCTTGTTGAAGGCAAGCCCGTGCACGCCGTGGAACCACGATCCCGGCACCAGGAACTGCTGGCCGTATTCCTTGGGCGGCGGCGGTGTTTCCGCCTGCTGCGCCCACGCGCTACCGGTTACGCCGAACGCAAGCGCCGCCGACACGACAATGCGGCCCAACCCCATCCCGTTTCCTCCGACCATCCCACTTCGCGGCGCGAACTTTAGACCGGGTGATGCGTTTTGTAACGCCGAACCCTTCGGCTACCATCGCCCGACAGAAGAACGCGCATTCTGCAGGAGGAAAATCATGGCGGGTCCGCTCTCGGGATTGACGATCGTCGAACTGGCCGGAATCGGCCCCGGCCCGATGTGTTCGATGATGCTGGGCGACATGGGTGCCGACGTGATCCGCGTCGACCGCACCAAGGCGCATGTCATGGACCGTCTCGCCGATCCGAAGTTCGCGGTTCACAATCGCAGCCGCCGCTCGGTGTCGGTCGACCTGCAGAGCAAGGAAGGTGTCGAGGTCGTGCTGCGCCTGATCGAAAAGGCCGACGGCATGACCGAGCCGTTCCGCCCCGGCGTCGCCGAGCGGCTGGGCCTCGGCCCCGAGGTCTGCCTCGCGCGCAACCCGAAGCTGGTCTATGGCCGCATGACCGGCTGGGGCCAGGAAGGCCCGCTCGCCAAGGCCGCGGGCCACGACATCAACTACATCGCACTGACCGGCGCGCTGCACGCGATCGGCGGCAAGGACAGGCCGACACCGCCGCTCAACCTCGTGGGCGATTTCGGCGGCGGCGGCATGCTGCTGGCCTTCGGCATGGTGTGCGGCCTGCTCGAGGCGGGGCGCTCCGGCAAGGGCCAGGTGGTTGATGCCGCCATGGTCGACGGCACGGCGCTGCTGCTCGGTGCGCTCTACGGCATGACCGGCGCCGGTCTCTGGAATTGTGAGGAGCGTGAATCGAACCTGCTCGACGGCGGCGCGCACTTCTACGGCACCTACGAGACCAGGGACGGCAAGCATGTCTGCATCGGCTCGATCGAGCCGCAGTTCTACGCCCTGCTGCTCGAAAAGACTGGTCTCAAGGACGAATCGCTGCCGGCGCAGATGGATCGCAAGGCCTGGGCGCAGCTCAAGAGCCGCCTGGCCGGCATCTTCAAGACCAAGACTCGCGACGAATGGTGCGAGATCATGGAAGGCACCGACATCTGCTTCGCGCCGGTGCTGACCATGACGGAGGCGCCGGGCCACGCCCACGCCAAGGCGCGCAACGCCTATGTCGACGTGGCCGGCTTCCCGCAGCCCGCCGCCGCGCCGCGCTTCTCGCGCACCAAGGAAGGCGTGAAGGGCCCGGCGGCCAAGCGCGGCCAGCACACCGACGAGATCCTGAGCGAGCGCGGCTTCTCGGCCAAGGAGATCGGCGAGCTGAAGGCGGCCGGCGTCGTCGGCCCGCAGGCCTGATAACAAGCGCATGATCCGCGCCTTCGAACTGGCGGTGCAGCAGCTTGGCGATCCCAAGCTGCGCGTCGTCGTCTGGCAATCGCTGGCGCTGTCGCTGGTGCTGCAGATCGGGCTGGGCGTGCTGGCCTGGTGGGCGCTGCAATCCTTCGCCACGTTCGAGTGGAACTGGGTGAACGAGACCATCCGCTGGCTGGGCGGCGGCGCCGTGGCGGTGCTGGCGCTCATGCTGTTCCCGGCGAGCTTCGGCATCGTGATCTCGATCTTCATGGAGAAGATCGCCGACATCGTCGAAGCCAGACACTATCCGCAGCTCGGGCCGGCGCGCGGGATCCCGGTGTGGACCGGACTCTGGTCGGGCATCCTGTTCCTGTTCGCCCTGCTGGCGATCAACCTGGTGATGCTGCCCTTCTATATCGTGGCGCTGTTCATCGCCGGGCTGGGCGCGGTGCTGTTCTACGGCGTCAACGGCTGGCTGGCCGGCCGCGAATATTACGAGCAGGTGGCGCTGCGCCGGCGCGACCCGGCCGAGGTCAGGGCCTGGCGCAAGGCCAATGCCGGCACCCTGTGGCTCACCGGCGCCGCCATCGTCTTCCTCGGCACCATCCCGATCCTCAACCTGATCGTGCCGGTCCTCGGCGTGGCGGCGATGGTCCATATCGCGCAAACGCTGAAGCCACCCCTTAACCGGCCGCTGCCGCCGCGTTAAAGTGCGGCCATGAAACCTGCTTTTGCGGCGCTCGCCGTCTTCCTCCTGCTGGGAGGCTGCCAGACGGGCGGGACCCAGGAATATTCGCTAGGTGCGGGGGAGACGGGCGTGTTCAGCTCGCGCAACGCCGGCTCGCCGATCCCCGCCGACCGTATCAAGGGCCTCGACGAGCCGCAGCTCGTGGCCCTGTTCGGCGCGCCGCAGCTCGACCGCAAGGACGGGCCGGCCCGCGTGCTGCGCTACAAGTCGGACGCCTGCACGCTTTTCGTGTCGATGTACCAGCGCGACGGCCAGTTCCGTGCCGAGTTCGCCGACGCTTACGACACGCAACTGCGGCCGCTTCCCCCCGACCAGTGCGCCGGTTCCATCGCCGCACAAAAAAAGCGCGTGGCCTAGGGCCCGAACCCTCTCCAAAGATTCTGCAACTTTTGCCGGCAAATCTTGTTGTTCGGGAGAAGCGTCCACATCGGACGCACGCTATCGAACAGGAGGCCGGGATGGACAGTGTCCGCACGGAACTGAAGGATAATGTCGAGAAGCTGCGCAATGCCAAGAAGGTGGCGGCAGCCCCTGAAGCATCGGAGCGCGATGCGGCCGATCTCAAGATTCTCGAACAGGAAGTTCAGGCACAGCGCCTTCAGATGAAGCGCGATGCCGGCAAGCCGGCTGAACCCGCCGCCATTACCCCCAAGCCGGGCGAATCGGCGGAGAAAGTACTGGATCGCAAACTCGACGCCGCGCTGAAGGAAAGCTTTCCCGGCAGCGATCCGGTGTCGTTCGTTCAGGCCGCGCCCGTGAAGCCGCACGACGAGGAACTCACCTCGGTGAAGGGCGGCACCAACAAGGGCTAGCCTTTTCGGCAAACCGCAACGCTGCATCGAAAGGCTCGTTGATCAGGCTCTCTCTTGAAGAGGACTGATCCATGGGCCTTCTCGACATGTTCTCACCGCGAAACAATGGCGCCGTTTCTCCTCTGACGACGGCGGTTCTTGGCCTGCTTGCCTGGAATGGCGTGAAGCCGGGTGCGGCCGGCCAGAGGGTGGGCGATCAATCGCCTGGAAGCCTCGAAGGCATGCTCCGCAACAGCCCGTTGGGAAGCCTGTTCGGCGGCACCGCCGCCAAGCCGACCGACGGCACGACCCGCGGCTTCGTCGGCGCATTGCTGACCGGCGGCATGATGGATCTCGTGCGGCAATTCCAGGCGGCCGGCAAAGGTCCGGCTGTCGAGTCGTGGATCGCTGCGGGTGAGAACAAGCCGGTAACGGCCAATGATCTTTCAAAGGTTCTCAGGGAGGAGCAGATCGCGTTCCTCACCGAACGCACGGGCCTCAGCAAAGACGAATTGCTGGCCGGTCTCAGCAGGAAGCTCCCGGAGACGATCAACGAGCTCACGCCCGAAGGGCGGATTCCCACGCGAGAGGAAATCAGCCGAGACTGAGGGCGCTCTCACGACTGCGTTACCTCTGCAATCCGGATCGCAGACCTGCTGCGTCTAAGACTCGTGCATCCGCACGATAATTGGAAACAGGAGGACCACTCGATGGCGATCAAGAACCGCTCCGCGCGTAACACCCTTGCGCGTCTCGGCGGCGCTTCGCTGCTTGCGCTCGCCGTTGGCACGGCGTCCGTTGCTGCGCAGGCCGGCACACTGGTGGGCCTTACCAACGACAACAAGCTGGTCAAGATCGACACCGGCAGCATGCAGGCGTCGGCGCCGATGGCAATCTCCGGCACGGGCAAGATCGTCGGTATCGACGTACGTCCGGCCGACGGCAAGTTGTGGGGCCTGACCGAGACGGGCCAGCTCGTCACCATCGATCCGGCCACCGGCACGGCCACGCCCGGCAGCATGCTGTCGGAGAAGGTCGTGCTCGGCGCCCGTCCCGTCGTCGACTTCAACCCTGTGGCCGACCGGCTGCGCGTGATCGCGGCCGACGGCGTCAGCCTGCGCATCAACGTCGATACCGGCGCGACCACCGTCGACAAGCCGCTGAACTACGAGGCCGCCGACGCCAACACCGGCAAGAAGCCGATGGTGGCGGCCGGCGCCTACACCAACTCGATGAAGGGCGCGAAGGCGACCGAGCTGTTCCATGTCGATGGCGGCACCGGCGGGCTGGTCCTGCAGAACCCGCCGAACGACGGTGTCCTGAAGACGCGCGGTGCGGTCGGCATCACCGGCGCGCCCGATGTCGTGATGGACATCGCCAACGAGGGCGAAGGCAAGAACACCGCCTGGCTGATCGGCGGCGGCACGCTCTACACGATCGATCTCGCGAGCGGGAAGGCCACGCCGGTCGGCGCCGTGAAGGGCATGAACGGCAAGCTGGTCGACATCGCCGTTTGGAACTGAGCGGGCATCGTTCAGGTCCCGCTCTCACCCGACAGCCGTCGCCACAGGGCGGCGACGGCTGCGCAGGCCCGCTCCTGCGCGATCATGTCGAGATGGCCGAGGCCGGGAACGACTTCCACGGAAATGCGCGGATTGAGGTCCTTCAGCAGGGGCGCGTACTGCTCCGCGTAGAACAGCTCGTCGTTCGCGCCGACGGCGACGATCGTCGGTCGATCGATGCGCGCGATGTCGCTCCGCCAGTCGCGGCTGAGCTGCAGGCCCGCGGCCAGCCGGAACGAATAGGCCGGCGTGCGATTCTCGCTCGGCCCCGAAGCCGTGGCGAAGCGCACGACCGGCAGGCCCTGGAACCAGGGCATGCCCAATCCATCGAGGATGGTGAGCGCGACCACGCGCGGCACGGCCACGCTGGCCCAACCGCCGGAGGCAGGGCGCGTCGTGGGCGAGTCCTGCGCGACGAAGGGCGAGATCGCGAGATAGGCATCGAAGGCCTGCCGGTCGGTGCCGCTCGCCGTGCGCAGCACGAAGCCGCCGCCGGACGAGAAGCCGATCAGCGTCTTCTGGATCTTCGGATCGGCAAGACCGGTCGCCTTGAGGAAGTCCATGAGATCGTCGTCGAGCTGGGCGCGATACGAGGTGTCGCCGATGGTCGTGCCGCTGCCGCCATGGCCGCGCAGGCTGATCGAGTAGACCGTGGCGCCCGCCGCCTGTAGCGCCTGCGCCGATTTGTGCATCGAGATGCTGGCGCTCGACGAGCCGTGGACGAGCACGACGGCGCGGTCAGCACGGGCCGGATAGACCCGGTAGGCGAGCGGCGCGCCGTCGCGTGCGACGACACGCTGGACTGGCGGAAGCTCGGCCCAGTTCCAGGTCGACATGCCGGGCAGCGAATCGCCCGCGAGCAGGCGCGGCAGTTCACCCGGTGTGCTGAAGACGATGACGCCGCCGAGACCCGCGACAACGGCGAGCAGGAAGATCGCGGGCACCCAGCCGAGACGCCGGACCCAGCGGCTGGACCGGCCAGCCACGCCGCCCAGCCAACCCAGGCCGATTCCGCCCACGAAGCCGCCGACACCGCTGGCCAGGGCAATCCACGCCGGATCGGCCCGGAGCGCCGGCGCCATCCCGAAGACGACGCCCAGCGCGTAGCGAGCGGCGAAGATCGAGATGCCGAAGACCAGCATGAACCAGCCGCCGCCGAGTTCCAGGCGACCATCGTCGAGGTGGCGCACGGCGCGGCGGCGGCCCAGCAGGAAGCCCAGCGGCAGGGCGAGCGCCAACGCCGCCAGCCAGGCGACCAAGGCCAGCGCCGGCCGGGGCGACTGGCCGATGCCGACGAAGGAGAAGACCAGCCCGACGACCGGCAGGATCGCCAGCCGCCACAACGGCAGGGTCCGGGTCCGCAGCCCCTTCACCCCCAGCCAGACGGTGAGGGCCATCAGCGGCCACACCCAGAGCGGGGTGTTCGTGACGATCTGGAGAACGACCTGTAACGGCGACGACATGATGAGCTCCGGAGAGGACGGCGTTGGCCTCACCTTCCGTGCAGGGCGGCTCGCGATCCATCGTCGCTACGTGGAAGTGCTGGCGTTTTTCGCGATCTGCCGTCATTCATCCGTTCACGATGCGCGAATCGCCCTACGTCCGGTCGCTTCCGTACCAGCTGCTGCCGGTGCTCGGCGTCGCCGTCCTCCTGGCCGTGCTGGGACCGTTCGGCACCTACGAGCGCATGGACCTCGGGCAGCGGCTGGCCCATTTCGGCATCGTCGGTGCCCTGAGCTGGATCCAGGTCGTCCTGCTCGCCGCCTGGTTCGGCACCATCGAGCCGATCGACCGCTGGCCGGTGGCGAGTCGCATGACCTTGGTCGGCCTGCTGGCGGCGATACCCAGCACCTTCGAGATCGTCGCCGTTCATTCATGGCTCGTGCGACCGATCCCGTTTTCCCTGGTGCCGAAGCTCTATCCCGAGAACGCCTTCCTGACCGTGGTCGTCTCGGTGATGATCGGCCTGTTCGTCGAGCAGCGCCTGCGGGCGAAAGCCGACGCCGAACTGGCCCGGGTCGTCGCGTTGCCCCAAGCGCCCGCCGCCCCCGAGATCGACTCGGCCCCTCCGGCAGCCCCCGACTTCCTGCGCCGCGTCCCGCCGGCCCTGGGTCGCGACCTGCTGGCGCTGGAGATGGAGGACCACTATCTCCGCATACACACCACGCTGGGCAGCGACCTCGTGCTGATGCGCCTGCGCGATGCGCTGGCCGAACTGGGGCCCGAGCGCGGGCGGCAGGTCCATCGTTCCTGGTGGGTGGCGGAAGGCGCGGTCGCCTCGGTCGATCGAACGGCCGGTCGGCTCGTCTTGATCCTGCGCAATGGCCTGCACGTGCCGGTCAGCAAGACCTATCGCGACAGCGTCAGGGAAGCGGGTTGGCTCGAAAAGTAAAACCCGTCGTCTCGACCGGAGAGTCTACTTACCGCCGCGATCCTCGCGCCACAGGTCGAGCTTTTCCTGAATCGGGCGATCGGAAAAAGAGAACAACACCGCGGCGCTGTCGGCGCGATGTTCGACCTTCGCCCAGCTCGGCACGACGAAATGGTCGCGCTTCTTCCAGCGCATCACCGTGTCGCCGATCCGGCTTTCGCCCTCACCCTCGACGACCGAGAAGACCGTGCCGTCGGTGCTGCGATAAGGCGACGTCCCAAAGCCCTTGGGCAGGAGCTGCATGAAGGTGCCCATGGTGGCGATCGGCGCGCCGCCGCTCGCCGGATTGACGTAGCGCAGCTTGTAGCCGTGGCAGGGATCGGGCTCACCCGCCCTGGCGAGACCGTGCAGCGCCTCGCGCGTGCGCGCATAGGGATAGTTGAAGATCGGCGAGGTCTGCTTCGCGGGCTTCCAGTCCACCGGCAGGAGACCGCTCGCATACTTCGCATCGGACGTGCCCTGCGGCGTCGTCACGACCTGCTCGTCGGTCTCGCCGTTTTCGGCGAAGCCCGCGTTGAACATCGCGACCAGCGGGATGTCGAGCCCGTCCAGCCACACCATGGGATTGGACGAATCATTGCCGTGATCGTGCCAGGTCCAGGTCGGCGTGATGACGAAGTCGCCCTCGTGCATGATCGTGCGCTCACCGTCGACCGCGGTGTAGGCGCCTTCGCCCTCGACGATGAAGCGCAGCGCCGACTGGGTGTGGCGATGGCTGGGCGCCACCTCGCCCGGCAGGATGAGCTGCAGGCCGGCATAGAGCGTCGGCGTGATGCAGGCGCTCCCCGCCATCGCGGGATTCTCGAGGATCAACACCCGCCGCACCGCTTCCTTGGCGGTGATGAGCGAGCCCGATTCCATCAGGAACGGCCGCACTCTGTCGTAATCCCAGTGCGCGGCCTGATACTTGGGGGCGGGCTTGGGCGGCACGAGCTGGTGCAGCGATTCCCAGAGCGGCGCCATCGAGAGGCTGCCGATGCGCTCGTAGAAATCGCGCCGCGCGTTGTTGCCAGTTGTCGGCGCGGACATGGTTCCTTCCTATTCGGCGGCGCGCAGCATCGGCGCGGCGCGCGCCGTCATGCGGGCCCGGCACGCCGCGGCGAAGGCGTCGAACAGCTTCATCGAGACCGGATTCTCGAGCGCCTTGTATTCGGGGTGCCATTGCAGCGCGAGCACGAAGCCCGGCGCGTCGGGCACGCTCAGCGCCTCGACCTGTCCGTCGTCGCAGCAGGTCGCTTCGAGCCGCGCCCGCGGCGCCAGCACGTCGACGCCCTGCCCGTGCAGCGAGTTCACCCTCACGCGCTTCTCGCCCAGCAGGGTTTGCAGCAGGCCGCCTTCGGCCACGTCGATGTCGTGGGCCGGCGCATAGTTCACGTCGGTGTCGGGCGACTTGGGCGAGCGGTGATCGCGCCGTCCCTCGACCTCATGCACATGCTGGTGCAGCGAACCGCCCAGCGCGACATTGACCTCCTGCAGGCCACGGCAGATCGCGAACAGCGGCACGCCACGATCGATCGCGTGCCGGATCAGCGGCAGGGTCGTGGAATCGCGCGCGCGGTCGTGCAGCGTCCCTTCGCGGCTCTCCTTGCCATAGTGATGCGGCTCGACGTTCGACGGGCTGCCGGTCAGCAGCACGCCGTCGAGACCGTCGAGCAGGCGGTCCATCGCTTCGATGAAGCCGGGCTCGTCGCCGAACTCGGCACCGATGGCCGGGATGACGACCGGCAGGCCGCCGACGGCGCGGACCGCGGCCTGGACGTATTTCTCGCCGACCGTGTGATGCCAGCCGCCCCGGCCGTTCTCCTTGAGGCAGGCGGGAATACCGATCAGGGGGCGCGAAGAGGAGCGATTCATGGACTGCCGGAGCGTGCAAATAGCGGAACTGTCATTTTCACCGCTGGTCCTCGCCTTGGCAATCAAAGGCCGCGCGATCCCGCCCGCAGCTTGTGCAGTGCAGCCCTGCATGGTACCGCCGCGCCGCAGCAAACGTTTGTCCAAGACGATTGGAAAGAGCGCCATGACGACCACACCTCCGCCGTCCGCCCCGCCCTCCGGCCAGACCGCCCAGGCGGGTCCCGCCGCGCCGCTCACCATGCACGGCCAGTACATCAAGGATTTCAGCTTCGAGAATCCGCGTGCGCCGCAGAGCTTGATCGAACAGACGACGCCGCAGCTCACGTTGAACGTTCAGGTGGCCAACCGCCAGTTCGACACCAAGACCTTCGAAGTGTCGCTGACCATCGAGGCCTCCGCGCTCACGCCGGAGAAAGAGCCGCTGTTCATGCTCGAGCTGGTCTATGCCGGCACCGTGACCCTGGGCGAGATCCCCCAGGAAGCGTTCGGCCCGATGCTGTTCATCGAGACGCCGCGCCTGCTCTTCCCGTTCGCCCGCGCCATCGTGGCCAACGCCACGCGCGAGGCCGGCTTCCCGCCGCTCAACATCGCCCCGGTCGATTTCGTGGCGCTCTATCGCCAGCAGCTCGAGGCTGCCGGCGGCCAGGTGCCGGGCGCTCCCACCGGTCCGGTCGGCCACGCCTGAGCTAGGCGGCGTCGACTTTCAGCCAGAGCGGGTCGCTGATCTTGTTCAGGAACTCCGCATGCGCGGCGAGCTCGGCAGGGCTTGCCGCGTGCGGGCGGGGCGGCCGCATCGGGCGGGTCTGAACCAGGCCCATGCCCGCTCCGAGTCCCGCCGCCGCCATCTCCGGGGCCAGGCCGAGATCGCGCTGCCGGCCGCCGCTCAGCTCCAGATAGACTTCCGCCAACAGCTCCGAATCGAGCAGCGCGCCGTGCTTGGTGCGCTTGGTGTTGTCGATGCCGAAGCGATCGCACAAAGCGTCTAGGCTGGCGCGCTGGCCGGGAAACTTCCGCCGCGACAGCGAGACCGTGTCGACATAGTCGTTCGTGAGCTTGGGCTTGCCCACGCGCGCGAATTCGGCGTTCAGGAAGCCCAGGTCGAATTGCGCATTGTGGATGACGAGCTGGGCATCGCCCAGGAACTCGAGCAATTCCTCCGCCTTGTCGGCGAACAGCGGCTTGTCGGCCAGGAATTCGTCGGTGAGGCCGTGCACTTCCTGGGCGCCGGCCGGCATCGGCATCTCGGGATTGAGGTAGAGCTGCAGGGAACGGCCGGTGGCCACCAGGTTGACCAGCTCGATGCAGCCGATCTCGACCACGCGATGGCCGGCGAGAGGATCGAGGCCCGTGGTCTCGGTATCGAGGACGACTTCACGCATCCCGATCTTGTAGCCCAGTTGCCGGCCTACTTGCGATGCGCACGCGCGAGGCGGGCTGTGAATTTCTCCCGCCACGGATTGGATGGCCAGAAACTCCCGTGCAGGCCGCGCAACTCGGCGATGGCCCTGGAAAGTGCGGCGCGTGTGGGCGCGAGGCCCATGCCGGTCGGGATCACGATGCTGGCCTTGCGCCGCTTCAGTGCGTCCGGCACCTGCTGGCGCAGGATGCCTTCGAATTTTTCCACGGTCATGCCCGGGCGGGCCATGACGCGGCGGCGCTGCAGGAAGGCCGGCGCACTCACCACCAAAGTGGCATCGACGCGCCGCTCGCCCATCCCCTCGAACAGCAGCGGGATGTCGAGCACGACCAGCTTCTCGCCCGCAAGCGCAGCGCGCCGCAGGAAGGCACGCTGCTTCTGGCCGACCAGCGGATGCACGATCGCCTCCAACCGGCGCAGCGCTTCCTTGTTGCCGAAGACACGTGCGCCCAGCGCCTGACGGTCGAGCACGCCCGCCTTCACCACGCCGGGAAACGCCGCCTCGATGCCGGGCAGCGCCGCGCCGCCCGGCGCCTGCAGCGCATGGACGGCGGCATCGGCGTCGTACACGGGCACGCCCATCTCCCGCAGCATCTTCGCTGCGGTCGATTTGCCCATGCCGATCGAGCCGGTCAGCCCGACGATGACCATCTACGGCGACGCAATCCGCAGGATCAGGGAACCAGGACGGTCTGGCCCGTGGTCTTGCGGCTCTCCAGGTCGATATGGGCCTGGGCGGCCTCGGCCAGCGGATAGTGCTGCTCGATGGCGATCTTCACCTTGCCGCTCTTCACCATCTTGAACAGCGAGCGGGCGCTGGCTTCGAGGTCGGCGCGGGTGGCGGTGTAGGCGCCGAGGCTGGGACGCGTCACGTAGAGCGAGCCCTTGGTGTTGAGGATGCCGAGCGGGATCGGCGCGACGGCGCCCGAGGCGTTGCCGAACGAGACCATCAGGCCGCGCGGCTGCAGGCAGTCGAGCGAAGCCGCCCATGTATCCTTGCCGACGCCGTCGAACACGACGGGCACGCCCTTGTTCTTGGTGATCTTCTTCACCTCGGTGACGATGTCCTGCTTGGTGTAGTCGATCACCCACTTGTAGCCGTTCTTCTTGGCCAGCGCGGCCTTCTCGGGCGACGAGGTCGTGCCGATCACCTTGTAGCCGCGCGCCTTGGCCCACTGGCCGAACAGCAGCCCGACGCCGCCGGCGGCGGCATGGAACAGGATCGTGTCGCCCTTCTTCAGCCAGGCCTTGGCGGTCTGGTCGACGAGATACTCGGTCGTCATGCCCTTCAGCATGATCGCGGCGGCCTGCTCGTCGCTCACGCCCGCCGGCACCTTCACGAGCTGGTCGACGCCCATCAGGCGCTCCTGGCAGTAGGCGCCCAGCACGCCGCAGTAAGCGACGCGGTCGCCCTTCTTGAAGCCCTTCACCCGGGGGCCGACCTCGACGATGACGCCGGCCGCCTCGCGGCCGACCGCGTTGGGCAGCGGCGTCTGGTAGAGGCCGGAGCGGGTGTAGACGTCGATGAAGTTGAGGCCGATCGCCGTGTGACGCAGCTTGACCTGGCCGGGTCCGGGCTTGCCGACCTCGACCTCCTCGAGCTGCATCTTCTCCGGGCCGCCATTTTCATGAATCAGGATGGACTTCGACATTTAACAATTCTCCCCTTGCCGCGGCGGCCGAGGAACGCCTCCCGCTTGCGAACGTCGAGTATAATCAGCGGCCTTGCAGGCGCCAGCCCGGCGCGGCCTTCGTCAGGAGAGTTTATGCCCAGGAAGGTCTTTATCGGACGCCGCCGCCTGCTCGCCGCCACGACGGCGACCATTCTGGCTGCACCCGCCATTATCCCTTCCGTCGCGCACGCCCAGCAGGTGCTTCGCAGTGCCAAGGCTTCCTACAGCCTCCGGATGCTCACGCTGGACCTCGAGCAGCCGTGGGGCATGGCCTTCCTGCCCGATGGCCGGCTGCTGATCACCGAGCGGCCGGGCCGGCTGCGGATCTTCGCCAACGGCCGGCTCGAACGGGCGCCGGTCGGCGGCATCCCCAAGGTCTATGCCCGCGGCCAAGGCGGCCTGCTCGATGTCTGCCTGCATCCCCGCTTCTCACAGAATTCCCTGCTCTATCTCACCTATTCCGGCGAAGGCGACGGCGGCGCGGCGACGGTGCTGGCGCGGGCCGAGTTCCGCAACAATGCGCTGCAGGGCCTGCAGCGCATTTTCGAGGCCCTGCCGCGCACGTCGGGCAGCCTGCATTTCGGCTCGCGTGTCGTCTTCGACCAGGCCGGCCTGCTCTACGTGACCTGCGGCGAGCGCTACCAGATGCAGCGCGCGCAGAACCTGGCCGATCTCGGCGGCAAGGTCGTGCGGCTGCGCGACGACGGTTCGATCCCGCCCGACAATCCCTTCGTCGGCCGCGAAGGGGCGCGGCCGGAGATCTTCACTTGGGGTCATCGCAATCCGCAGGGCATGGCGATGCATCCCGGCACCGGCCGCATCTGGGAGATCGAGCACGGGCCGCGCGGCGGCGACGAACTCAACCTGCTGAAGGCCGGCGCCAACTATGGCTGGCCGCGCGCCACCCACGGCATCGACTATAGCGGCGCGACGATCAGTCCGAACAAGAGCCTGCCCGGCATGGAAGACCCGGTGCGCGTCTGGGTGCCGTCGATCTCGCCGAGCGGACTCGCCTTCTACACCGGTGATCGTTTCCCCGGCTGGAAGGGCTCGGTCTTCACAGGCGCCCTGTCGGACAATGCGCTGGTCCGCATCGAGCTCGACGGCGACCGTTACGTCGGGGAAGAGCGGTTGCTCGTCGACCTGCTTCCCTATATCCGCGACGTTCGTCAGGGGCCGGACGGCCTCATCTACCTGGTCACCCACACCGACAGTGGGGGCCTCTATCGCCTGGAGCCTGCGTAACGCCCATGCTGATCCTCGCTTCCGCCAGCTCCTCGCGCCGGCAGATGCTGCAGAATGCCGGCCTCTATTTCACGGTCGAAACGTCGGGCGTCGACGAGGACGAGGTGAAGCTGAGCCTCGCGGCCGAGAAGGCGACTCCACAGGACATCGCCGAGACGCTGGCCGAGTTGAAGGCGAAGCGCGTCTCGATGCGCCATCCCGAGGCGATGGTGATCGGCGCGGACTCGACGCTCGCCTGCAACGGTCGCCTGTTCGACAAGCCGCCGACGATGGCGGCCGCCCGCGTGCAACTGCAGGCGCTCGCCGGCCAGACGCATGAACTTCATTCGTCGGTCGTCGTCGCCAAGGGCGGTGGGCGTCTGTGGCATTGCAACGAACATGCACGGCTCACCATGCGGTCGCTAACCGATGCCTTTCTCGATGCCTATCTTGCCCGCGCCGGCGAAGCGGTGACCGGTTCAGTGGGTGCCTACCAGCTCGAAGGCGTGGGCGCGCATCTCTTCACCAGGGTCGAGGGTGACTACTTCACCATCCTCGGCCTGCCGCTGCTGCCGCTGCTCTCGTTCCTCGCTGGACACGGCATCGGCCTGGAGAAGGACGCATGAGTGCATACGATACGCTTCTCGCCGAGGCCGCCGGCCGCCCCTTCGCCGCCATCGTCGGCTGGCCGGTCGAGCATTCACGCTCGCCCGCGCTGCACGGCTTCTGGCTGAAGCAGCATCACATCAAAGGTCACTACGGCCGCCTGCCCGTCGAGCCGAAGCGCGCGGCGCTGGAGGAGCTGGTCGCGTTCCTGCGCGCCACGCCCAACGCCCGCGGCTGCAATCTCACCCTGCCGCACAAGATCGAGATCATGCCGTTGCTCGATCGCATCGATCCCGTGGCCCAACGCATCGGCGCGGTGAACACGGTGGTGAAGCAGGCCGACGGCTCTCTGGAAGGCCGCAACACCGACGGTTTCGGCTTCCTCGAAGCGCTGAAATACAACGCGCCGCACTGGACGGCCGAGGCCGGGCCCGTGGTCGTGCTGGGCGCCGGTGGCGCCGCTCGTGCCGTCGTCGCGAGCCTGATCGACGCCGGCGTGCCGGAGCTGCGGCTGGTGAACCGCACGCGCGAGACCGCCGTCGATCTCGGCGTCGCCTTCACGCCCGCGGGCGGCCAGCGCATCGTGGTCGGCTCCTGGAACGAGCGCTCGGATCTGCTGAAGGGCGCGACCCTGCTGGTCAACACGACCTCGCTCGGCATGAAGGGCCAGCCGGGGCTCGATATCGATCTCAACCCCCTGCCGCGCGAGGCGGCGGTCTACGACATCGTCTACGTGCCGCTCGAAACGCATCTGCTGGCGTCCGCGCGCTCGCGCGGCAATCGCTGCGTCGATGGGCTCGGCATGCTGCTGCACCAGGGCCGGCCGGGCTTCGAGGCGTGGTTCGGTCCCAAGGTCGACGTCACGGTCGAGCAGCGCCGCGCCGTTGCCGCCGATCTCGGTGCGTGATCATGGAGAACACCGACAGCAACCCGCCCGTCACCGATCCTCCAGTGGGCTTCAAGCCGCTGTTTCGCACCAGCCCGTTCCTCGACCATAACGGGCCGTTCTTCTATCGCGAGAACGGCGACGGCACCTTCGTGGTCGGCCTGCGCATCCAGCCCAGGCATGCCAACGCGCGCGGCGTCGCCCATGGCGGCATCCTGATGACCCTGTGCGACATCTCGCTGGGCTATCGCACGACGCGCAGCCAGACGCCCTCGCCGCTGATCGTCACCGCCAGCGTGAAGACCGACTTCGCCGGTTCGGCGAAGATCGGCGATTGGGTGGAAGCCCATGTCGACGTGCACAAGGTCGGCGGACGCTTGGCGTTTGCGAACTGCTACCTCAAGGTCGGCGAGGAGCGCATCGTGCATGCGAGCGCGGTATTCGCACGGACGGGCGATCGATCTTGAAGCTCGTCCTGACGGCGTTCCTGCCGTTTGCCCTCGGCTATTTCCTGAGCTTCCTGTTCCGCTCGCTGAACGCCGTGGTGGCGCCGGCGCTGCGCAGCGAACTCGGCCTCGACGAGGCCGCCATCGGTGTCGTCACCTCGATGTATCTCGCGGCCTTCGTGGTGGCCCAGCTTCCCGCTGGCGTGGCGCTCGACCGGTTCGGACCGCGCCGCGTGGCGCCGGTCATGCTGCTGGCGACCGCGCTCGGTGCCGTGGTGTTCGCGCTCGGCCAGGATGTCGTGACGCTCAGCATCGGCCGCGCGCTGATCGGGCTCGGCCTGTCGGTCGCGCTGATGTGCGGCTTCAAGGCCAATGTCCTCTACTGGCCAATCGAACGCCTGCCGCTGGTCAATGCGATCATGATGACCTTCGGCGGGCTGGGCGCCGCGATGGCGACGCGGCCGGTGCAGTGGCTGCTGGTCGACTTCGACTGGCGGCAGGTCTTTCTGGGTCTCGCCGCGATCACCGTCGCGGTCGCGCTCTACCAACTCCTCGCCGCACCGGCCTACGAACGCGGCGGCAAGGGCCGGCTGGGCGACGAGCTGCGCGGCCTGGCGGGTGTCCTGAAGTCGCGACTGTTCTGGAGCGCCGGCCTCGCGCCCACTTTCTCGCTGGGTGTCTGGATCTGCTACGCGAGCTTCTGGGCCGCCGGCTGGCTGCGCGACGTGGCGCATCTCGACGAGCCGTCGGTCGGCGTCGCACTGTTCGCGCTCTCGATCGCCATCGTGCCCGGCTATTTCTTCAGCGGCATGATCGTCGACCTGCTGCACAAGCGCGGCATCCGCGGCGGCCGCGTGCTGCTGGTCTACGGGATGCTGTTCCTCGCGATCCACATTCCGATCGCACTCAACCTCACGGCGGCGCCCAAGCTCCTGTGGTTCGCCTATGTGATGTTCGGCGGCATGCCGGTGGTCTGCTACGCGCTGGTGACACGCGCCTTCGCGCCCGAGTTGGCCGGCCGGGTCAACACGACGCTCAACCTCGTGTGCATGCTGATCGCTTTCATATTGCAGGCGGCGATCGGACCGGTGCTGGCCTGGATGGAAACGGGCCTATCGCGCGCCGAAGCACACCAGGTCGTGACCTTGGCGGTGCTCGCCATGCAGGCGGCGCTTTGGCTGTGGTTTGCGTCGAGCCGGGAGGCTCGGGATCTGCCGTAGGCGTCCAAAAGGAAAGAGCGCCGTTGTTGCGGCGCTCTTTTGAGTTCTTATCCGTTCTGAACCGTGTGGGCTCTCGCGCTTGGTTACAAGCGCTGCCACCCACCAGGGCGCGCTCAAGGGCGCGCCCTTTGCGCCCTACTGGTTCATGGATCCAAAGAAATCCTGGTTGGTCTTCGAGGTGCGCAGCTTGTCGAGCAGGAACTCGATCGCGTCCACCGCGCCCATCGGCATGAGGATGCGGCGCAGGACCCACATCTTCGAGAGCGTCGCGCGGTCGACCAGCAGCTCTTCCTTGCGGGTGCCCGACTTGGTGATGTCGATCGCCGGGAAGGTGCGCTTGTCGGAGACCTTGCGGTCGAGGATGATTTCCGAGTTACCGGTGCCCTTGAACTCCTCGAAGATGACTTCGTCCATGCGGCTGCCGGTATCGATCAGGGCGGTCGCGATGATGGTCAGCGAGCCGCCTTCCTCGATGTTGCGGGCCGCACCGAAGAAGCGCTTCGGACGCTGCAGCGCGTTGGCATCGACACCGCCGGTCAGCACCTTGCCGGAGCTGGGCACGACGGTGTTGTAGGCGCGGCCGAGGCGGGTGATGGAATCCAGCAGGATCACCACGTCCTTCTTGTGCTCGACCAGGCGCTTGGCCTTCTCGATCACCATTTCCGCGACCGCGACATGGCGGCTGGCCGGCTCGTCGAAGGTCGAGCTCACGACCTCGCCCTTCACGGTGCGCTGCATGTCCGTCACTTCCTCGGGCCGCTCGTCGACGAGCAGCACCATGAGGAAGACCTCGGGATTGTTGGCGGTGATGGCGTGCGCGATGTTCTGCAGCAGCACCGTCTTGCCGGTGCGCGGCGGCGACACGATCAGGGCGCGCTGGCCCTTGCCGATCGGCGCGATCAGGTCGATCACGCGGGTCGAGATGTCGAGCTGCTGCTGCGGCGTCGTGCCGGCCTTCTTGGTCAGCGTGCCGGTGCGGCGCGTGCCGACGCGGCCCGACGAGGTCGCCTTCGAACCGCCGACAGCTTCCTCGGTGACGGCCGGCGCCATGGCGGCAGCACCGCCGTCGAGTTCGAGCTTCAGCTTCTCGTCGGGATAGAGCGGCGTCAGCGAGTCGAAGTTGATGCGATGGCGCAGCGCGTCGGGATCGTCGAAGTTGATCTTGTTGATCTGCACCATGGCGAAGTAGCGCTCGCCATCCTTGGGCGCGCGGATCTCGCCTTCGACCGTGTCGCCGGTGCGCAGCCCGAACTTACGGACCTGCTGGGGGCTGACATAGATGTCGTCGGCGCCGGGCAGGTAGTTGGCTTCCATCGAGCGCAGGTAGCCGAAGCCGTCGGGGATCACCTCGATGGTGCCGACGCCGAAGATCGCCTGGTCGGCGGCGGCGATCTTCTGGAGGATGGCGAACATCAGCTCCTGGCGGCGCATCATCGCCGCGCCCTCGACGCCCTGCTCTTCGGCAAAGGCCAGGAGTTCGGGGGGCTTCTTCTTCTTGAGGTCCTGGAGATTCATTGAGTCTTCGATCTGTGGGGGGAAATGACGCACGCGCTTGCACCGACCGGGCGGCCGAGCCTTGGAAAAACAGCGCTGTGTCGTACTGGAGGGGCCCCGTCGAGTTGCCGCCGGGGAGGCGACGCCAGAGGCCCTGGGTGGCTTTTATATACGAGCCGATTCTGGCGCTGTAAAGGCAGCCCCGTCGCGACGGGCTGCCACAGAGCTCTCCGAGAAAAGCGAAAGGTCCCTCACTGCGTTCGGGATGACAATTTTTCTTGGGTCAGCGCAGTGCGTCACCTCAGAAAACGCTGTCATCCCGAACGCAGTGAGGGACCTTTGGGCCACACGCGAAGGCTTTACTTCTCCTCGGCCAGCATCTCGGCGTAGCGGAAGATCTCGGTATGGTCGGCGCCCTTGCCGAGCTTGCCGTCGGCGTCGGTCCAGTAGGCAACGGCCTGCTCCAGGCCGGGCACATGCAGCTTCAGATGCGAGGCGACGTCGCCCGCGGTGCGCAGGTCCTTGGCCATCAGTGCGGTGGTGAAGCCGGCCGCGAAGGTCTTCGAGACCACGAACTGGCGGCCCTTCACCTCGGTGGCGTTGCTCTTGCCGGTCGAGCTGTTGAACACGTCGACCATGGTGCCGGGATCGAGGCCGAAGGATTCACCGACGACCAGCGCCTCGCACATGGCGACCAGGCCGGCGGCCGACAGGTAGTTGTTGAGCGCCTTCAGCGCATGGCCGGCGCCGGCCGGACCGCAGAGCGTGATGGTCTTGCCCATGGCGCCGAAGACGGGACGCGCGCGTTCGAGATCGGCCGCCGCGCCGCCCACCATGATGCTGAGCGAACCGTCGACCGCGCGCTTCACGCCGCCTGAAACGGGTGCATCGAGCAGCGCTACGCCGCGCGCGGCGAGATCGCGCGCGAGCTTCTGCGTGTCGACCGGATTGGACGAGCTCATGTCCATGACGACCGCGCCGGCTTCCAGGCCCTCGATCGCCGGGTCCTGCCCGTCGAGCACGGCCTGCCGCACGATCTTGCCGTCGGGCAGCATGGTGATCAGCGCCGCGGCACCCTGGGCGGCGGCCTTCGCCGAGGCCGTGGCCAGCGCCGAGGGATGGGCGCCGACGAAATCGGAGACCGCCTTCTGCGAGACGTCGAACACGCGCAAGGTGAAGCCGGCCTCGACGAGGCGTTTCGCCATCGGGCGGCCCATCATGCCGAGGCCGATGAAGGCGATGGTGGCGGGAGGCGTGAGCGTCGTCATGATTCAGTCCCTGCAGTGAGATCGTATTTGTAGAGCAGTTGATGAAAGGCCCCTCGCTACCGAGGGACCCTTCGCAATCGGACGTTCAGATGCCGCGGTCCTTGAAGACGTCGCGGGCGGTCTTGAAAGCGTCGAGGCTGGCGGGGATGCCGCAATAGATCGCGACCTGGAGGAAGATCTCCTTGATCTCGTCCTTGGTGAGGCCGTTGTTCAGCGCGCCGTTGATGTGCAGCTTGAGTTCCGGTCCGCGATTGAGCGCCGCCAGCATGGCGAGGTTCAGCATCGAGCGGTTCTTCTTGGAGAGGCCCGGACGCGTCCAGGCATAGCCCCAGCAGTACTCGGTGGTGATGTCCTGGAAGGCCATCATGAACTCGTCGTCGGCGGCGCCGGCCAGCGAATTGTCGACGTAAGCCGCGCCCAGCACGGCTTTGCGCATCTTCATGCCCTCGTCGTAGAGCTTCTTGTTGCGCGGGGCGGGTTTGGCTTTCTTCGCCTTCGCAACCGCAGTCTTCCTGGCCATGTCTTGCTCCTCCGGATTGAAACCGGGGAGCTGTATATCAGATCGTCGCGTGGCCTGCGTGCTGCACTGTCGCCGAAACGTTGAGCCCCTTGGTGCGGGCCTGCTGGCAGAGATCCTCGATGGTGACGTTGTCGAGCTGCGCCATCATCTCCTCGCGCAGCTTCTCCCACAGCGGCCAGACCACCTCGTGGGCCAGCGGCGAGCCGATCGAGGGATCGCTGGGCTCGGTCTCGACCTCGAGATTGCGCACCACCCGCACGACCTCGCCCAGGGTGATGGTCGACCTGTCCCGTCCCAGGCGGTAACCGCCACGCGGACCGCGCTTGCCGGCCAGGATGCCTGCCCGCACCAGGTGCTGCAGGACCTGCTCCAGATATCGCTTTGGAATCCGCTGGCGCTCGGTGATGTCACCGCTGCGCACCGGGTGATCGCCGACGTGGAAGGCCACGTCGAGGACCGCCTCGATCGCGAACATCGTCTTCTTACTGAGGCGAGGCATCCCGTTCTCGTCCCCTCTAGGCTCTGTTGCCGGAGCCGGCTGCTACCCCTGTCGACCCGAAGCCACCCGCACCGCGTGCCGTTTCGTCGAGGGTCGAGACCTCTCGCCAGACGGCGCGGGCATGTCGGGCAATAATAATCTGTGCAATTCGCATGCCGCGCTCGATGCGGAACGGCTCCTTGCCGAGATTGATCAGGATGACCCCGACCTCGCCGCGATAGTCGGCATCGATCGTCCCGGGAGCGTTGGCGACCGTGATCCCGTGCTTGGCGGCAAGGCCGGAACGCGGCCGGACCTGGGCCTCGAAGCCCACCGGCAGGGCAATCGAAATGCCCGTCGGAACGATCCGGCGTTCCAGCGGCGCCAGCTCGATATCCTGGTCGATGGCCGCCAGCAGGTCGGCGCCGGCGGCCGCCGCCGTCGCATAGTCGGGCAACTGCAGGTCACGGCCGTGCGGCAGCCGCACGATCTCGATCTCGATGCTCTCGACGCCCTTCATCGGCCCCCCGTTTGAATTACTCTGCAGCCTGCTTCTTGCCCGCCTCGGCCAGATGCAATGCAATCCGTCCGGCGAGCCGCATAGCGACATCGCCCTTGCCGAGCGGCGGCCAGTCCTCGGTGCCCGCGGCGGTGATCAGATGCACGGTGTTGCGCTCGCCGCCGAAAGTACCCGTCGCCGGTGACACATCGTTTGCAACGATCCAGTCGCAGCCCTTGCGGGCGCGCTTGTCGATGGCATTGGCCACTACGTTCTCGGTCTCGGCCGCGAAGCCGACCACCAGCGCCGGCCGCCGCGGGCCGGTCTGGGAGAGCGTCGCCAGGATGTCGGGATTGGGCGCCAGTTCGAGGGCGGGCGGCGGAGCCCCTGCCTTCTTCTTGATCTTGCCGGTGGCGGGCTTGGCAGCTTTCCAGTCGGCGACGGCGGCGGCGCAGACCGCGATGTCGAGCGCGCCGGCCTCAAGGCTGGCCGCCAGCATCTGGTCCGCCGATTCGATCTTCACGACCCTCACACCCGGCGGATCGGGCACGGCGACCGGGCCGCTCACCAGGGTCACCTCGGCGCCGAGCTGCGCCAGCGCCGCGGCGATGGCATGACCCTGCTTGCCCGAGGAATGGTTGGAGATGAAGCGCACCGGATCGAGCGCCTCGCGCGTCGGGCCCGAGGTGACCAGCGCACGCCGGCCGGCCAGCGGCCGGTCGCGCACCAGCATCGCCTCGATCGCCGCCACGATCTCGAGCGGCTCCGACATGCGGCCGGGGCCGAATTCGTTGCAGGCCATGGCGCCATCGTTCGGCCCGAGGAAGGTGACGCCGCGCTTCTTCAGCGTCTCGACATTGGCCACGGTCGCGGCATGCGTCCACATGCGCACGTTCATCGCCGGTGCCGCCAGCACCGGCTTGTCGGTGGCGAGCAGCACGGTCGAGGCGAGATCGTCGGCCAAACCGCCGGCCATGCGCGCCAGGACATTGGCGGTGGCGGGCGCCACGACCAGCAGGTCGGCGTCGCGCGAGAGCTGGATGTGGCCCATCTCGCTCTCGTCGGTCAGCGAGAACATGTCGCTGTAGACGCGGTCCTCGGTCAGGGCCTGCAGGGAGAGCGGCGTCACGAATTTCGCGCCGGCTTCTGTCAGCACGCAGCGCACCGAGGCGCCGCGTTCGCGCAGCCGCCGGATCAGGTCCAGCGACTTGAAGGCAGCAATGCCGCCCGCGACGATCAGCAGGATACGCTTGCCGTGCAACATGGCTTTCAGCCTATCACAAGAGGCGGGTGGCGACAGTATAGAGGCCGGTCGCCAGCAGCGCCCAGAACACGGCCAGGCGGAACTGATCGACCGAGAGGCGGGAGCGGATCTGCTGGCCGAGCCACATGCCGCCGACGGCCGGCAGGACGGCGACCCCCGAGACGATGGCGCGCGGCCCGTCGAGCACGCCGAAGAAGAGCAGCGAGAAGGTCAGGGTCAGCGACGTGGCGCACAGCACCACGCCCAGCGTCTGCACCAGCTCCACCGGCTTGATGTCCAGCCCTTGCAGGTAGGGCATCAAAGGGACGACCGGCACGCCGACCAGGCCCGCCACGAAGCCCGACACGACGCCGATGACGGGTGCCAGCGGCTTCTCCAGATCTTCATGGATGGTCAGCCGGATACGGAACAGGCCGAGCGTGCTGTAGACGATCAGCACCGTGCCGAGCACGATGAAGGCCCAGCCGGGCCCCTTCTGGCCGACCAGCCAGACCGTCAGGTAGAGCACCACCGTGAGCGGCAGGATCAGCGGCCACTGGCGGCGCACGATGTGCCAGAAATGGCCGCCGACCGAGGCCTGCCAGATGTTGGTGAAGACGGTCGGCAGGGCGATCAGCGCGATCGCCTCCGACAGCGGCAGGAACAGCGACATCAGCGCGATGGAGATGGCCGGCAGGCCGAGTCCCACCAGGCCCTTGACGGTGCCCGCGAGCAGGAAGATCGCGAGCCCGATGACGATCTGGTCGGTCGTCACGGGATCAGTGCCACCAGGCCGCGATGGCGGCGATCAGCGCGAGGACGGCCACGATCTCGGCAAAACGCGGCCTCAGGAGTCCGCCGGCCGGCGGTGGCGGCTGAAGCGCGTCGCGCTCGGCCTTGCGCCGCTCGTGCTCGGCCACGAGGTGCAGGCTGTCGATCAGGCGCGGCAGGCGGCGCAGGCCCTGGGCCAGATCGTCGACGGCGCGGCCGACGGTGGCGCGAGGGCCGAAATGGGTGACCATCCAGTCCTCGATCAGCGGCCGCGCCAGCTCCCAGATGTTGACGTCGGGATTGAGCTTGGTGCCCATGCCCTCGGCCATCAGCATGGTCTTCTGCAGCAGCAGGAGCTGCGGCTGCGCCGACATCTCGAACTGCTCGGTGACCCGCAGCATCTGGGCCAGCAGGCGGGCGATCGAGATCTGGTGGCTGGGCTTGCCGAAGATCGGCTCGCCGATCGAGCGGCAGGCCTGGGCGAAGGTTTCGAGCGATTGATCCGGCGGCACGTAGCCGGCGCGGAACTGGACCTCGGCAACGGCATGATAGTCGCGGCGCAGGAAGGCGACCAGCAGCTCGGCGAGATAGCCCCGCGTATCGGGGTCGACCCGGCCCATGATGCCGAAATCGACCGGCACGATGGTGCCCTGGCGATCGACGAAGGCATTGCCGCCATGCATGTCGGCATGGAAGAAGCCGTCGCGGAACACCTGGTAGAAGAAGGCCTCGGCGCACTTGCGCATGATCTCGTGCGGGTCGTGGCCGGCGGCGATGATGGCGTCGCGGTCGCCGATCGGGATGCCGTCGACCCGCTCCTGCGTCATCACCCGCTCGGCGGTGCGATCCCAGTCGATTTTGGGCGCGCGATAGTTGGGATCGTCGGCGAAGTTCTCGCCCAGCTCCTCGGCGGCCGCGGCCTCCATGCGCAGGTCCATCTCGACCCGCACCACGTCGGCGAAGGCGCGCACCGATTCGACCGGCTTCAGGCGGCGGAAGCGCGGCTGCGTGCGCTCGACCAGCTCGGCCATCCAGTAGAAGAGATCGAGGTCCTGTTCGAAGGCCTTTTCGATGCCGGGCCGCAGCACCTTGACCGCGACGTCGCGGCCGTCGGTCGTCACCGCGAAATGGACCTGCGCGATCGACGCCGCTGCGATCGGCACATCGTCGAAGCTTGAGAAGATGGCGTCGATCGGCTGGCCCAGCTCGGCTTCGATGATGCGGCGGGCCTCGGCGCCGGGAAACGCCGGGATATGGTCCTGCAGGCGGGCGAGATCGGCGGCCACCTCCTCGCTCAGCAGGTCGGCGCGGGTCGACAGCGCCTGGCCGAGCTTGATGAAGGACGGGCCCATGTCCTGCAGCGCCGCCGCCAGTCGCTCGCCCGGGCGGCGCGTGTCACTGCGCGGCGCGAAGAGGCGCGCCCAGGCGATCACCGCCGGCGCGATGCCCAGCGTCTCGAGCGGGAACAGCGCGTCGTGGCGCGCGAAGCTCACCGCCATGCGCAGCAGGCGCCAGCCGTTGCGGAGCGCGCGGAACATCTAGATGCGCCAGCCCTGGTGCAGGGCCACGACGCCGAGCGACATGTCGCGCCACGAGACGTTGTCGAAGCCGGCGGCCCGCATCCGCGCCGCCAGCTCGCGCTGCGGCGGGAAACGACGGATGCTCTCGTGCAGGTACCGGTAGGACTCGGCGTCCCGGGCGATGACCTTGCCGAAGAACGGCAGGGCGCGCTCGGAATAGGCATCGTAGGCGCGGCTGATCGGCGCCGAGGTGACCTTGCTGAATTCCAGGCAGTAGAACCGTCCGCCCGGCTTCAGCACGCGATAGGCGTCGCGCAGCGCCTGGTCGATGTCGGTGACGTTCCGCAGGCCGAAGGCGATCGTATAGGCATCGAACGAACGGTCCGGGAACGGCAGGTGCTCGGCATCGCCGGTCGCCCAGGTAAGCCCCCGCAGCAGCCCGCGGTCGACGGCGCGGTCGCGCCCGACTTCCAGCATCGCGGGATTGATGTCGCAGACGGTGACGTCGGGCCGCTCGCCCTGGCGGCGCAGCAGGCGGAAGGCGATGTCGCCGGTGCCGCCGGCCACGTCCAGCAGCTTCTCGCCCGGGCGCGGATTGACCACGTCGACCATGGCGTTCTTCCAGAGCCGGTGCACGCCGCCCGACATCAGGTCGTTCATCAGGTCGTAACGCGGCGCCACGCTGGCGAAGACCTCGCGCACCATGCCGGCCTTTTCGGCAGCCGGTACGTCGCGATAGCCGAAGGACGCACGACCGTCCGGGGCCAGTTCCTCGAGGGTCTGTCCCTCGGGGCGGGCTGCGCTAGGATCGTCGGAAGAGGCTCGGTCCATGGGGCCGCAACCTAGAGGAATCGCCATGCTGCTGAAAGACCGGGTCGTCCTGATCACCAACGTCGAGAAATTCGCAGGCCACGGCACCACAAGGGTCGCCCTGGCCAACGGCGCCACCGTGCTGGCCCACGATCCGTCGTTCGAGGCGCCGAGCGCACGGCGCAAGTACGAATCGGAGTTCCCGGGCGCCCATGCCCTGTCGGCGACCGAGCCGGCGACGATGGTCGAGCTGGCCTTGAAGCGGCACGGTCATATCGACGCGCTGGTGAACAACGACGCCTATCCGGCGCTGCGCGCACCGCTCGGCGAGGCCCGCATCGAGGATTTCCGCGATGCGCTGGAAATCATGGCGGTGGCGCCGTTCCGCCTGACCCAGCTCGTCGCGCCGTCGATGCGCAAGCGCAAGTCGGGCCGCATCGTGTTCGTCTCCTCGGCGGCACCTCTGCGCGGCATCGCCAACTACGCGCCCTATGTCTCGGCGCGCGCGGCGGGGAACGGTCTCGTTTCCTCGCTTGCCAAGGAACTGGGACGCGACGGCATCACGGTGAACGCGGTGGGCTCGAACTATGTCGAGAACCCCGACTACTTCCCGCCGGCGCTGCTCGCCAACAGCGAGGCGATGGCCAAGATGACGGCGCAGATTCCGCTCGGTCGTCTCGGCAAGTCGGATGAACTCGGTGCCACGATCTGCTTCCTCTGCTCCGACGGCGCCGGCTTCATCACCGGACATGTTCTACCCCATGCGGGTGGCTGGGCGTGACATCGGCAAATTTCGCATGCAGTATCGCTGCATAACGAACGCCGCGCAGGTCTGACCGAAGCAGCGGCTGCCAGGGAGAAACGTCGAGACACGCCGGGAAACCGGCGCGCTTCCCCTTGGCCGAATCGGTCCGAGGACGGCGCATGGGAAGACAGATTGTCCACCGCCTGCTGGTCTCGTTCCCCGCGCTGCTCGGGGTTCTTTTCCTGTGCTTCTGTCTGCTGCAGGTGGTGCCCGCCGATCCGGCGATGATCATCGCCGGGCCCGACGCCAAGGCCGAGACCATCGCGGCGATCCGCCTCGAGCTCGGCCTCGACCGTCCGATCCCCATCCAGTTCGCCGACTATATCGGCCGCGTGCTGCAGGGTGACCTCGGCCGCTCCATCATCTCCAACAAGATGGTGAGCGAGGAGCTGGCCCTCACCATCGGCCCGACGGTCGAGCTGATGCTGGGCGGCATGCTGATCGCCATTCCCTGCGGCCTGACCCTGGGCACGCTCGCCGCCGTGAAGCGCGGCACGCTGGTCGATCGCGCGATCATGGCCATTTCGGTCGCGGGCGTGTCGATGCCGGTCTTCTTCATCGGCCTGGTGCTGATCCAGTACATGGGCTTCCAGTGGGGCCTGTTCCCCTTCACCGGCCGCACCGGCCCGGTCTGGGACGGCGGCCTGCCGAGCCTCGTGCTGCCGGCGCTGACCCTGGGCAGCGTGCTGATCGGGCCGATCGCGCGATTGACGCGCACCGCCGTGCTCGAAGTGCTGGGCGCCGACTATGTCCGCACGGCCCGCGCCAAGGGCCTGCGCGAGACGGCGGTGATCATCCACCACGCGCTGCGCAACGCGATGATCCCGGTCGTCACCCTGATCGGCTTGCAGGCGGCGTTCCTGCTGGGCGGCGCCGTCGTCACCGAGACGATGTTCTCGTGGCCCGGCGTCGGACGGCTGGCGGTCGGCGCCATCGTCTCCAGCGATTTCCCGACGGCCCAGGGCGCGATCATGATCCTCGCGATCGCCTTCCTCTCGATCAACCTGATCGTCGACGTTCTCTACGTCTATCTCGATCCGAGGATGCAGCGGTCATGAGCGTCGAAGCCCTCAACGTTCCTGCGCGCGCCGAAGAGAATGGCGTCTTCTCCCGGTCGGGCGTCCTGCGCCGGCTGATGCGCGACAAGGTCGCCGTGGTGGCCGCCCTGCTGCTGGCCACGATCGGACTCGCCGCCATCTTCGCGCCGCTGGTCGCGCCCTACGATCCCTACCTCACCGATCTCACCAAGGTGATGCAGCCGCCCAGCGCCGAGCACTGGTTCGGCACCGACAATACCGGCCGCGATATCCTGAGCCGCGTCATCTACGGCGCGCGCAATACGCTCATGCTCGGCCTGATCGGCGTCATCTTCGGCGGTTTCCTGGGCGGCTTCCTCGGCATCCTGGCGGCCTATTACCGTCGCCTCGACGGCTGGATCATGCGCCTGGTCGACGTGATGCTGGCCTTCCCGGCGATCCTGATCGGCCTCGCGGTCGCGGCGATCTTCGGCGCCGGCCTCACCGCCGTGGTGATCGCGCTGGTGGTGGCGACCGTACCCGACGTGGCGCGCGTCGCGCGTGGTGCGGCGATCGGCATCATGAGCCAGGAATTCATGGAAGCCGGCCGCGCCGTCGGCGTCTCCGACCGGACGCTGATCTGGCGCTACCTCACCCTCAACTGCATCTCGACCATCTTCGTGTTCCTGACGCTCCGCTTCGGCCAGATCATCCTGATCGGCTCGGCGCTGGGCTTCCTCGGCATGGGCGCCCAGCCGCCGACCGCCGAACTCGGCATGATGGCGGCGCAAGGCCGCGACTTCCTGTTCATGGCGCCGCACATCGCGACGATCCCCAGCTTCGCGATCTTCGTCATCGTGCTGGCCGCCAACCTTCTGGGCGACGCACTCCGCGACGTCCTCGATCCGAGGCTGCAGACATGATCAAGCATGTGCTGAGTGCAGCGTTCGCGTTGAGTGTTGCGTATCCGGCGACGGCGCAGACCCTCAACATGATGAAGGGGATCGACGCGCCGCATTACGACGCGCAGCGCACGACATGGGGGCCGACCTCCGACATCGTCAACATGTTCCAGGATACGCTGGTGGCGCTCGACTGGGACGGCAAGACGCCGCTTCCCTATCTCGCCAAGTCGTGGACGGTGAGCCCCGACGGCAAGCTCTATACGTTCAAGCTGCGCGACGATGTGTCGTTCTGCAGCGGCAAGAAGTTCACCGCCGACGATGTCGTCTATTCCTTCAAGCGCCTGAAGAGTCCCGAGATCAAGGGTCCGTTCGCCTGGCGTGCCGGCACCATCAAGGAACTGCGCTCGCCCGATCCCTACACGGTCGAGTACGAGCTTGAGGAGCCCTTCTCCGAGCTGCTGCTGCAGCTCACCATGTTCACCAACGTGATCCACAACAAGGAGAGCGTGGAGGCGCTGGGCAAGGATTACGGCGTCAAGGGCGCCGACGGCACCGGCCCCTGGTGCTTCGAGAGCTGGCTGCCGCGCACGCAGATCACGCTGAAGCGCCACGATGCCTACAAGTGGGGCCCCTCTATGTACGCCAACAAGGGGCCGGTGAAGTTCGAGAAGCTGGTCATCAAGATCGTGCCCGAGGATTCCAGCCGGGTCGCGGCAATGATGGCCGGCCAGTTCGATATCACCCACCAGTTCCCCTCGCAGTTCATCGCCCAGGCCAAGGCCGCGCCGATGCTCGCGGTCAACGAGGCCAAGCCCAACTTCCAGCTCCTCTACTACGGCTTCAAGACCTCGCGGCCGATGGTGGCCGACAAGCGCGTGCGCGAGGCCATGAGCATCGCCATCAACCGCGCCGAGATCGCCAAGGGCGTGCTGCTGGGCAATGCCGAGCCTGCCTTCACCTTCGTCGATTCCGACGCGCTCGACTTCGATCCGAAGAGCCGCGAGATCGTGAAGGAGGATGTCGAGCGGGCGAAGAAGCTTTTAGACGAGGCCGGTTGGAAGCCGGGCGCCGACGGCATCCGCGAGAAGGACGGCGTGAAGCTTGCGCCCAAGGTCTATTACACGCAATCGAGCAATTCGGCGCGCGTCGCCGAGGCGATCCAGGGCTACATGCGCAAGATCGGCGTGGCATGGCAGCTCCAGCCGTGGGACTCGACGATCTCGTCGGTGAAGATGGCCGAGCAGGATTACGAGATCTGGTCGGTGACCGTGCCCTACCTGTCGGCCGGCGACCTGATGAACATCTACTTCGATTCCAGGAACATCCCGACACCCAACCGGATGAACTGGAAGAACGACGAAACCGACGAGACGCTGCGGCTCGGCCGCGCCGCCCTGAACGATGCCGACCGCGCCAAATACTACGCGGCGGTGCAGCAGCAGGTGACGCGCGAGCATCTCTGGATCCCGGTGCTGAACATCAACATGCACCAGGTGACAGCCAAGAAGCTGAAGGGCGTCCGCCCGCACATGATCTACCAGAACACTTTCTACAAGGGTCTCGACGCGACGCATTAACGAACAACGACAACAGAGCGAGGAAGCGATGCGTAACTTCTTGAAGGGCGTGACAGCGTTGCTTGGCGTAGTTGGCTTTTCCCAGATGGGAGAAGCGCAGACCCTGCGGATGATGAAGTCCCTCGATGCGCCGCACTACGACGGCCAGCGCACGACCTGGTCGCCGACCTCCGACATCGTGAACATGTTCCAGGACACGCTGGTGGCGATGGACTGGGACGGCAAGACGCCGATCCCGTACCTCGCCAAATCGTGGACGATCAGCCCCGACGGCAAGCTCTACACCTTCAAGCTGCGCGACGACGTCACCTTCTGCAGCGGCAAGAAGTTCACGGCCGAGGACGTGATCTATTCCTTCAAGCGGCTGACCAGCCCCGAGCTCAAGGCGCCGCTCGCCTGGCGCGCCGGCAATATCAAGGAACTTCGGGCGCCCGATCCCTACACGGTCGAATATGAGCTGAACGAACCCTTCGCCGACCTGCTGCTGCAGCTCACCATGTTCACGACGGCGATCCACAACAAGGAGAGCGTCGAGTCGCTGGGCAAGGATTACGGCACCAAGGCGATCGATGGCACAGGCCCCTGGTGCTTCGAGAGCTGGCAGCCGCGCACCGAGATCGTGCTGAAGCGGCACGATGCCTACAAATGGGGCCCTTCCATGTACGCCAACAAGGGGCCGGTGAAGTTCGAGAAGCTCAGCATCAAGATCGTGCCGGAGGATTCGAGCCGCGTCGCCGCGATGATGGGCGGGCAGTTCGACGTCACGCACCAGATCCCGCTGCAGTTCATCCAGCAGGTCAAGGCCTCGCCCAACCTCAACGTCCAGGAGGCCAAGCCCAACTTCCAGCTGATGTACTACGGCTACAAGACCACGCGCCCGATGGTGGCCGACAAGCGCGTGCGCGAGGCGATGAACATCGCCATCAACCGCGCCGATATCACCAAGGGCATCATGCTGGGCAACGCGGAACCTGCCTACACCTTCATCGATCCCAAGACGCTCGACTTCGCGGAATCCACGAAGAGCATCATCAAGGAGGATGTCGAACGGGCGAAAAAGCTGCTCGACGAGGCCGGCTGGAAGGTCGGCGCCGACGGCATCCGTGAGAAGGACGGCATGAGGCTCGCGCCCAAGGTCCTGTTCACCCAGGTTGCCTACTTCCCGCGCGTCTCCGAAGCGATCCAGGGCTACATGCGCAAGATCGGCGTCGACTGGAAGATCGTGGGCTACGATTCGACGATCGCACCGGCGGAGATGGGCAAGCAGGACTTCGAGCTGTGGACGGTGACCTTCCCCTACATCTCGTCCGGCGACCTGCTGAACTTCTACTTCGATTCCAAGAACATGCCGGCACCCAACCGCATGAACTGGAACGACGCCAAGACCGACGAGTACCTGAAGATGGGCCGCGCCTCGATCACCGACGCCGACCGCGCCAAATACTATGCGCTGGCCCAGCAGCGGGTGACCGAGGAGCATCTCTGGATGCCGGTCATGAACATCGCGATGTACACGACCAGCCTCAAGAAGCTGAAGGGCGTGCGGCCGCACATGCTCTACCAGAACACCTTCTACAAGGGCTTGGACTACTCCTTCTGATGGAAAAGCTCCTAGAAGTCCGCGGTCTCCGCACCCACTTCCACACCGACCGCGGCCTCTTCCGCGCGGTCGACGGCATCGACTTTTCCGTCGGTCGCGGCCGCACCGTCGGGCTGGTCGGCGAATCCGGCTGCGGCAAGAGCGTGACCTCGCTCTCCGTCATGGGCCTGGTGGCGAGCCCGCCCGGCCAGGTCGAGGCCGATGCGATCCTGTTCGAAGGCCGGGACGTCCTCGGCTTGTCGGCCGACGAACGCCGTCGCCTGCGCGGCGGCAAGATGTCGATGATCTTCCAGGAGCCGATGACCTCGCTCAATCCGGTGCACACGATCGGCCAGCAGATCGTCGAGGCGATTCTGGCGCACACGCAGCTCTCGCCGCAGGCCGCCAAGGCCCGCGCGATCGAAATGCTCGAGCTGGTGCGCATCCCCTCGGCCAAGCAGCGCGTCGACGATTATCCGCATCTCCTGTCCGGCGGCATGCGCCAGAGGGTCATGATCGCCATGGCGCTGTCCTGCGAGCCGGCACTGCTGATTGCCGACGAGCCGACGACGGCGCTCGACGTCACCATCCAGGCACAGATCCTCGACCTGCTGCAGGACCTGCAGCGGCGGCTCGGCATGGCCATGCTGATCATCACCCACGATCTCGGCGTCATCGCCGAGATCGCCGACGAGGTGGTGGTGATGTACGCTGGCAAGATCGTCGAAAGCGCGCCGGTCGATGCGCTGTTCGCCGATCCGAAGCATCCCTACACGATCGGCCTGCTGGGCTCGATCCCGCGAATCGAGGTCGATCGCGAGCGCCTCTCGACCATCGAGGGTTCGGTGCCGAGCCCCAACAACCAGCCCAAGGGCTGCCGCTTCGCGCCGCGCTGCCCCTTCGCCGATCCGCGCTGCCATGTCGAGCCGCCACCGCTGCGCGATCTCGGACCGGAACATCGCGTGGCCTGCTGGAAGGCGCCCGTCGAACTGGCGAGGGCCGCATGAGTATCGCTGCAGCAACAGCAACGCCCGTCCTCCAGGTCGACGGACTGGTGAAGCACTTCCCGGTGAGCCGCGGCCTGATCCGCCGCAAGGTGATCGGCATGGTGCGCGCCGTCGAAGGCGTGAGCTTCGAGATCGCGCGCGGCGAGACCCTGGCGCTGGTCGGCGAATCGGGCTGCGGCAAGTCGACGACCGGCCGCCTCGTGCTGCGCCTGATGGACCCGACCGCGGGCTCGGTGCGTTTCAAGGGCGAGGAGATCGCCACGCTCGACAAGCAGTCGCTGCGCCGCCTGCGCCGCCACATGCAGATCATCTTCCAGGACCCCTATGCGTCGCTCAACCCGCGCATGACGGTGGGCGAGATCCTGGCCGAGCCGATGGCGGTGCACGACCTCCACACCGAGGCCGAGCGCGCGACACGGGTCAAGGACCTGCTCGATGTAGTCGGCCTGCTGCCCGAACACGCGCGACGCTATCCGCACCAATTTTCGGGCGGCCAGCGCCAGCGCATCGGCATCGCCCGCGCGCTGGCGGTCAATCCCGACCTCATCATCTGCGACGAACCGGTCTCGGCGCTCGACGTGTCGATCCAGGCGCAGATCGTGAACCTGCTGCAGAACCTGCAGCAGCGCTTCGGCCTCTCCTATCTCTTCATCGCCCACGATCTCGCCGTGGTGAAGCACATCAGCGACCGGGTGGCGGTGATGTATCTCGGCCAGCTCGTCGAGATCGCAGCCAAGCGCGACCTCTACGACCGGCCGCTGCACCCCTACACGCAGGCGCTGCTGTCGGCGATCCCGCGCCCCGATCCCAGCGTGCGCAAGGAGCGCGTGCTGCTGGCCGGCGACGTGCCCAGCCCCTTCGCCCCGCCGCCGGGCTGCCGCTTCCACACGCGCTGCATCCACGCCCAGCCGCGCTGCAGGCAGGAGCAGCCGGAGCTGCGCGACGCCGGCAATGGCCATCGCGTGGCCTGCCATTTCTACGACACGCTGCCCAAGCCCGCGGCCGCCTCAACGGCGAGTTCTTCCCTTGGCAAGCTTCCCGAACGCCTCGCGGCCTTCGAGGCGGCGAAGGCGGCGCAGGTCGGCTGACACCACATCGCGCAGCTTGAGGAGCGCACGCTCGATCTCCGGCTCGGGTGTTCCGGCGTAACCCAGGATGAGGCCATGCTGCTGCGCCTTTCCGGCGTAGCAGGTCGAAAGCGGCTGGACGATCAGGCCTTCGGCCGCTGCGGCCGCGGTCACGGCAACATCGTCGAAGCGCGGCGCGAGTTTGGGCGTCGGCCTCGCGATCACATGCATGCCGCCAGGGTCGGGCGCCACGGTGAGCAAGCCATCGAGATGCTTCGCCGCAGCCTGCAGCAGTGTTTCGCGGCGGCCGGCGTAGAGCTGCCGCGTACGGCGCAGGTGGGTGGCGAAGTGTCCTTCGGCGATGAAGCGCGCCAGCGCGCCCTGCCCCAGCAGCGGCGCGCGCACCGAGACGCGATCCATGATCCGTTCGGTGGCCTCGACCAGCGAGGCCGGCAGAATGAGGAAACTGAGCCGAAGTGCCGGGAAGAGCAGCTTGGAAAAGCTGCTGAAATAGGCGACACGACCGGCGCGATCGAGGGTGCGCAGCGGCGCCAACGGCCGGCCGCTGTAGCGATACTCGCCGTCGAAATCGTCCTCGGCGATCCAGCCCTTGGTGCGCTCGGCCCAGTTCAGGAGTTCGAGCCTGCGCTGCAGGCTGAGCACGGTGCCGAGCGGGAAATGATGCGCGGGTGCCACGGCGGCGAGCCGTGCATCGGGCGCCAATGCTTGCGCGGCCTCGGGCGAGAAGCCTGACTCGTCGATGGTGACGGGGACGGCGTTGACACCCGCCGTCGCCAGTGCCTCGCGCACGCCGACGAAGCCCGGCTCCTCGATCCAGGCCGTGTCGCCGGCATCGAGCACGACCTCGGCGAACAACGAGAGTCCGTGGCGGATACCGGTCGTGACGACGACAGATCCGGGATCGCAGGTGAAGCCGCGCGCCACGCCGAGATAGGTCGCGATCGCCTCGCGCAGGCCCGCATGGCCGAACGGATGGACGGCGCTCGCCGCCTCGATGCCGGGCCGCCGCCATTCGCGCTCCAGCAGCTTGGCCCATAGGGCGAAGGGAAAGGCCTCGCGATCGGGCTGGCCGGTGGGAAAGGCCAAAGGCGGTCCGGCGGGAACGGGCGATGGGGTCTCAGCCAGCAGCGCCCGTGTCCGGCGCGCGACAGCGGGCTTGGCGAAAGCCTGTCCCTGTCGCGGCGTGCCGGTGTGCGGCACGGTCAGCATCTCGTCGGGCAGGTTGGCCGCGACCGACATCGCCGAGCCCGCCTGGCTCACGACATAGCCCTCGGCGACGAGCTGATCGAAAGCCAGCACCACCGTGCCGCGCGCGCAGTCGAAATCCTGGGCCATCTGGCGCGACGAGGGCAGTCGCGTGCCGGGCTTCAGCCGCCCGTCGAGGATGGCGCGTCGCATCTGCTCGCCGATCTGACGATGCAGCGGCTCGGGCGAGGAAGGATCGAGCGCCAGGCCAAGCGGCGGGGCGCGGCGAGGGCGCGACTTCAACTGGTCCAGTCTCTTTCCGCCAAACTGGCTCTTTCACCTGATCCGTATCGCGACGATGGTCTTCCCGCAAGCAACCCCATTCCCGGTGCGCCAAAGGTCACGTCATGAGCCCTCCCGATTCGATCTCTCCTCCGCCCGACAGCTATCCCGTCACCAACGTGAACAAGGTGAAGCGCGTCCACGAGCGCGGTCGCTACGACAAGGAAACCGTTCACGCGATCCTGGATGCGGCCCTGGTCTGCCACATCGCCTATGTGATCGACGGCCGGCCCTACTGCACGCCGACCTCCTTCTGGCGCGAGGGCAGCCACCTCTACTGGCACGGCTCCTCGGCGAGCCGCATGATCCGCAGCCAGAAGGAAGGCGTCGACGTCTGCCTGACCGTCACGCATCTCGATGCGCTGGTGATGGCGCGTTCGGGCTTCCACCATTCGGTGAACTATCGCGCCGTCATGGCCTTCGGTAAGGCGCATGTGATCGACGATCCGGAAGAGAAGCTGAAGCTGATGGACCGCTTCATCGACCGCATCTATCCCGGCCGCTCCAAGCTCATTCGCCAGCCGAACAAGCAGGAGTTCAAGGCGACCACCATGATCGGCATGGAGATGGAGATGGTGTCGGGCAAGATTCGCGACAAGCATGTCGCGGACGAGGAGGAAGACTACGAGGGCGTCCCCGCCTGGTCGGCGCTGTATCCGGTCACCCAGGTGATCGGCGAACCGTCGGACTGCGCACGCCAGCTGCCGGGCCTGACGCGACCGGACGAGATGTCCGACTTCGTTCCCGGCGCGCGCCTCGATGAGGTGATGAGCAAGGCCTACAAGCGGACCTTCGGCGAGGGCTGAGCCGCGCGGCGGCCGGTGGTCCTTTCGGCCTCCGCGACCGCCCACTTCACGAACCGGCGCACGCGCTCGTCGCCCGTCAGGGCGGCGGGCCAGCGCACGATATGGGCCTTGCTCGACGGCATGTCCCAGAAGGACGGCAGCACGCGCACCAGCCGCCCGTCCTTCAGCGCATCGTGCACCAGCAGCGAGCGCGCCATGACGACGCCCGCGCCCTGCAATGCCGCGCTGATCGCGGTGTGGATGTTGCCGAAGCGCAGGGCCGCAGCCGGCGGCTTGCCGGCAATGCCCAGCCGTTCGAACCAGACGGGCCACGACCATTCCGCGCCCTGGCCGCGGCCGGGCGTGCCCTTGTGCAGCAGGGGCAGCGTCGCCAGTGCCTTCGGATCGCGCAGCTTCTTGCCGCCGGGCAGCAAGCCGGGAACGCAGACGGGAAAGACCTGCTCCTGGAACAGCAGCCGCTGCGTCGAGGAGGAGCGCGCCGTCGCCGTGGGCTGCCACAGGATATGGACGTCGATCTCGGGTGTTCGGAGCTCGGCCTCGCTCTCCACGATGGTGAGTTCGACTTCCAGGCCGGCATTCGCTTCAGCAAACGCCGGCAGACGTCGCACCAGCCAGTAGTCGGCGAGCGCCGCGCCCACACCCACCCTGAGCCCTGACGGCAGGGCGACCGCGCGACAGCGCGCACGCAAGCCCGAGAGGCCGTCGAGCAGATCGGCAAGGCCGGTCGCGAGTGCTGTCCCGGCCGGTGTCGCGCTCAGGCCGGTGCTCGAGCGATTGAGCAAGGGCGCGCCGACATAGGCTTCGAGCCGGCGCAGCCGGTGGCTGACCGCGCTCTGCGTCATGCCGAGTTCAGCCGCCGCCCGCGTCATGCTGCGATGGCGGAGCGCGGTGTCGAAGGCGACCAGGGCGTCGAAGGGCGGCAGCGAGCGCATTTATGGCATCATGAACCATATTCATGTCGAAGTGAATGCTTGGCGCTCGGGTCCGCGCGCGCGAGACGGCATCACTGGGCGCCATGAACAGCTTCCGGCGCACCCCTGCCCTCGCCCTCTCCTTCGCGGGCTTCCTCACCCAGCTCGACGTCACCGCCGTCATCGTCGCGCTGCCGACCATCGGCGACGATCTCGGCTTCGGCCTCGCGGCCTATGCCTGGACGATGGATGCCTACAGCCTGGCTTTCACCGCCACCCTGCTCGCCTCCGGCGCGCTGGCCGACCGGTACGGGCGGCGGCGCGCGCTGCTGGCCGGCAATGCATTGTTCGCCGTGGCATCGCTGGCCTGCGGCCTGGCCTGGGACGGCCCGAGCCTATGGGCCGCGCGCGTCGCCCAGGGACTCGGCGCTGCGTTCGTGATCACCGGCTCGATCGCGCTGACCGCCAGCGCCTATCCTGATCCGGCGGATCGCGCGCGGGCCTTCGGCCTCGCGGGCATCGTGTCGGGCGCTGCGATGGCACTCGGCCCGACGCTTGGAGGCATAGTCGCCGCCTGGTTCGGCTGGCGCTGGATCTTCCTCGCCAACCTTCCCTTCTGCCTGCTGGCCGCCTGGATCGTGCCGCGTCTCGTTGCCGAGGAACGCGCCGCCGGGTCGCGGCCGCTCGATCCCGTGGGCATCGCCCTGCTCACCCTGGCGCTCGGCATCGCCATCGAAACGCTGCTGGCCGGCCGCACTGTGGCGCACATCGTCCTCGGCACGGGCGCGAGCCTCGTCTGCGGCGTTCTGTTCATCGTGCAGCAGAGGCGCCGGCCGCAGCCGGTCCTCGATCCCGCACTGCTGACACAGCCCGCGATGATCGCCGTTGCCCTGCTGCTGATCACCGTGTCGATCGGCTACTGGGCCGTGCTGGTCTACCTGCCGCTGTTCCTGACGGCGGCCTTCGGACTTTCCACGGCGCAGGCCGGCGTCGCGATGCTCGCCGCGACCGTACCGATGGTTTTCCTGCCGCCGCTCGCCGGCCGCCTGGCCACGCGCTGGGGATGGCGAACCCTCTTCACCTGCGGCCTCGTAACGATCGCCGCCGGCGACCTCGCTTTGGCGCTGCAGCCCACATGGATCATGGTGCTCCTCGGCATGGCCGTGATCGCGACGGGCACGGCGCTCGTGCAGTCGCAGCTCTCGGGCGCGGTCGTGACCCTGGCGCCGCCAGCGCAAGCGGGCATGGCCTCGGCGCTCACCATCGTGATGCGCCAGGGCGGCTTCGCGCTTGGGATCGCAGTCCTGGGCGCGGCACTTGGATCGGAACAGGCGGCGAGCGACTACACCCGGGTGTTCCTGCTTGCGGCCGCCGCGTCCGGAGTGGGTGCCGCGGCGGCGCTCCTGCTTCTGCCGGCCGGTGCTACTCGGCCTTGATGCCGGCGGCCTGGATCACCTTCGCCCACTTCACGGTCGCATCGCCAAGGACCTTCCCGAACTCCGCGGGCGTGCCGCCCATCACCGTGCCGCCCAGCTCGACGATGCGGGTCTTGAGCTTGTCGCTGGAGAGGCCGGCATTCAGCTCCTTGTTCAGCAGGTTGATGATCTCGACCGGCGTGCCCTTGGGCACGCCGATGCCGGCGAAGCCGCTGGCCTCGTATCCCGGCACGAAGTCCGCCACCGGCGGAATATCCGGCAGCACGTCGAGACGCGTCGTGGTCGTCACCGCCAAAGCGCGCAGCTTGCCGGCCTTGACCTGCTGGATCGACTCCGACAGCGGCGCGAAGATCACCTGCACGTGGTTGCTGATCAGATCGGCGACCGCCGGCGCGCCGCCCTTGTAGGGGACATGGACCAGGTTCACGCCGGTCATCATCTTGAAGAGTTCGCAGGCGATGTTCTGCGGCGTGCCCTGGCCCGCCGATCCGTAGTTGATCTTGCCCGGGTTGGCTTTGGCGTAGGCGATGAACTCGGGCAGCGTGTTCGCGGGCACCGACGGGTTCACCACGACGAGGTAAGCCAGCCGCGCCGAATAGATGACCGGCGAGATGTCGCGCATGAAGTCGAAGCTGAGGTTGGAATAGAGCGCGGCATTGATCGCATGCGGCGTCACGACCTGCAGCAGCGTGTAGCCGTCGGGTGCTGCCTTGGCGACGGTCTCGGTGCCGATGTTGCCGCTGGCGCCGGGCTTGTTCTCGACGATGAACTGCTGCCCGAGACGCTCGGTCAGCCATTCGCCCATCAGGCGCCCCTGGATGTCGGTCGCGCCGCCGGCGGGAAAGCCGACGACGATGCGGGCGGTTCGCGATGGATAGGCTTGCGCCCGTGCCATGCCGGGCACGAACGGCAAGGCGGCGGCACCCACAGCGAGATGCGCCAATGAACGACGACGAATTATCATGGTTGTTGCCTCCACGGTTTCATTACGACGCGTATACGCAACGCAACTGACGCTCGGCGGAGGAAGCCTACATCGGTCTTGTGGGGAGGCGGAAGGGAGCAAAGCGGCCAATAAGTTGACTCTCCCGCCAACGTTCGAGAGGGGGTATGATCAAGTCATACCGGAGAACAGAATGAGCAGAGTTTCGAAGCGGACCTTCAGCCTGCCAACCGAACAGGCCGCCTATATCGACGCGAAGGTCGAATCAGGCGCCTATGCGTCCAGCTCCGAGGTCATCCGAGCCGGTCTGCGTGCACTGCAAGAACGCGATGCTGCCGTTGAACGATGGCTGCAGGACGAAGTCGTCCCAGTCTATGACGCGATGAAGGCGAATCCGGAGCGCAAGGTTTCGGCCAAGTCGGTCCTTTCCGAAGCGCGCACGCGCTACAGCGCTAAGCGCAAGGCTCGTCGTTGAAAAGACGTACCGTCGCCTTCGCACCCGAGGCAAGAGACGATCTTATCAAGCTGGGCGATTGGATCACCGAACGAGCAGGCGCCCAGGTAGCGCTGAACTACATCGAGCGCGTAATGGCCTATTGCGCGGATTTCGAGACGAGTGGCGAGCGAGGCCAGAGACGTGACGATCTGCGACCCGGCTTGCGGGTGGTCGGCTTCGAACGACGGATCGCGATCGCCTTCACCGTCTCCTCAGCAGAGGTGACGATCCTTCGCTTCTATTACGGCGGCCAGAACTGGGCGAGGCCTCAGAGATAGCCGCCGTGCTTGGGCTGTTCCATCCAGTTGTTGTGGCGGCCGTCCATGGTGCGCACGGGAAGGCGCCCGAGCTCCTCGGGGCTGAGATCGTCGATGGCGGCGACACTGATCGAGACGAAGGCGCCGCCCAGTTCCTTCACGTCGCCATCACCGAAAGCGGTGACGCCGCAGTTCCGGCAGAAGCGATGGTGGCCCTGGAGGGTGGCGAACTGGTAGTCGCCGAGATCGTCCTTGCCGGACAGGAGACGGAACGCATCGGGCTTCACCGAGACGTTCCAGGCCCGCTTCTTCGAGCACATGGTGCAATTGCACCGGCCGGTGCCCTTGTCGAAGTCGATGTCCGCCTCGAAGCGGACCCGGCCGCAGTGACACGAGCCGTGATAGGTCTTCACCATCGCGCAACCCTCCTCCGCCGACGCCAAGTCATAAATGACGGCGGCGGGAAGAGGTTGCCTAGCTGAACGCCTCTTCCCAGGTGCCGCGCGTCGACGCCTTGGAGTATTCGGTCGAGCGGTTCTCGAAGAAGTTGGTGTGCTCGATGGCGTTCAGCATCTGGTCCATCCACGGCAGCGGGTTCTTGGCGTCCGCGCGGTAGATGGGCTGCAGGCTGAGCTGCGTGAGGCGACGATCGGCGATGTAGCGGATGTAGCGCTTCACATCGACGGCGGTCATGCCCTCGATGCCGCCCAGCTCGAAGGCGAGATCGATGAAGGCGTCCTCATGGTCGACGATGGTCGAGCAGGCGACGTAGATCTCGCGCTGCAGCTCCTCGGTCCAGATCTCCGGGTTCTCCTGGATGAAGGTGCGGAACAGCTTGACCATCGAGTTGCAGTGCAGCGTCTCGTCGCGCACCGACCAGGTCACGATCTGGCCCATGCCCTTCATCTTGTTGAAGCGCGGGAAGTTCATCAGCATGGCGAAGCTGGCGAACAGCTGCAGGCCCTCGGTGAAGGCGCCGAACACGGCCAGCGTCTTGGCGATGTCGGCCTTCGAATCGACGTTGAAGCCCTGCATGTAGTCGTACTTGTCCTTCATCTCCTTGACGGTGAGGAAGACGGAGTACTCGGTCTCGGGCATGCCGATCGTGTCGAGCAGGTGGCTGTAGGCGGCAACGTGCACCGTCTCCATCGCCGAGAAGGCAGCCAGCATCATCTGCACTTCGGTCGGCTTGAAGACGCGGGAGTAGTGCCGCATGTAGCAGTTGTTCACCTCGACATCGGCCTGGGTGAAGAAGCGGAAGATCTGCGTCAGCAGGTGGCGCTCGCTGTCCGTCAGCTTGTTGCGCCAGTCCTTGACGTCGTCGGCCAGCGGCACTTCCTCGGGCAGCCAGTGGATGCGCTGCTGCGTCAGCCAGGCGTCATAGGCCCAGGGATAGTGGAACGGCTTGTAGATCGGCTTGGCGTCGAGGAGTGACATGGCGCGAATGTCCAATATGTCGGGCGAATGAATGGGGTCGCTTGAAAATAAAATCCCCTGTCACGCCTCCGGAACCCCGGAGACGCGACAGGGGACGACGCTCGTTACTGGCAGCTAAGACATTCTTCGTAGTCATTGCTCTGTGCCGGCGGCGCTCCGGGGAACAGAGGAGAGGGAGCATCGGTCTTGGGCGCCGTAAGGGCATGGTCGCCGAGCGGTGCGGCAAGGGCTTCGCCTGCCACGCTTTCGGCGCGCTGGATGGACAGCGAGCGGCAGTAGTAGAGGCTCTTCACGCCGCGCTTCCAGGCCATCATGTGGATCTGGTGCAGGTCGCGCTTGTGCACGTCGGCCGGCAGGAAGATGTTCAGCGACTGGCTCTGGCAGATATAGGGCGTGCGGTCGGCGGCATGCTCGACCAGCCAGCGCTGGTCGATCTCGAACGCGGTCTTGAACACCGCCTTCTCGTGATCGTCGAGGCAGTCGAGATTACGCACCGAGCCCTGGTCCGTCATGATCGCGGTCCAGGTGTCCTCGTCGTTCTTGCCCTTCTGGGCCAGCACCTTCTCGAGGTACGGGTTGCGCACCACGAAGGAGCCCGAGAGGGTCTTGTGGTTGTAGACGTTGGCCGCCGACGGCTCGATGCCGGGCGAGGCGCCGCCGCAGATGATCGAGATCGACGCGGTCGGCGCGATCGCGAGCTTGTTGGAGAAGCGGTCCTGGAAGCCGAAGTCGGCGGCATCCGGGCAGGCACCGCGCTCCTTGCCGAGCGTCAGGGACGCCTCGTCGCACTGGGCGCGGATGTGCTTGAACATCTTCTTGTTCCACACCTTGGCCATCACGGATTCCAGCGGAATGCCGTTGGCCTGCAGGAAGGAGTGGAAGCCCATGACGCCGAGGCCGACCGAACGCTCGCGCATCGCGGCATAGGTCGCGCGCGCGAAGTCCGAGCCCGCGTTGTCGATAAAGCTCTGCAGCACGTTGTCGAGGAAGCGCATCACGTCACCGATGAAGTGCGGATGCTCGTGCCACTCGAGATAGCTTTCGAGGTTGAGCGACGACAGGCAGCAGACGGCGGTGCGCTGCTTGCCGTGATGGTCGACGCCGGTCGGCAGCGTGATCTCGCTGCACAGGTTCGAGGTCTTGACCTCGAGGCCCGCGAGCTTGTGGTGCTCGGGCCGCGCGTTGTTCACATGGTCGACGAACACCAGGTACGGCTCGCCGGTCTCGACGCGAGCGGTCAGGATGCGGATCCACAGAGCGCGGGCCGAGACGGTGCGCTGCACGGCGCCGTCCTTGGGGCTGACCAGCGCCCATTCCTCGTCGTTCTCCACCGCGCGCATGAATGCGTCGGAGATCAGCAGGCCGTGGTGCAGGTTCAGCGCCTTGCGGTTGGGATCGCCGCCGGTCGGACGGCGGATCTCGATGAACTCCTCGATCTCGGGATGGTTCACCGGCAGGTAGACGGCGGCCGAGCCGCGGCGCAGCGAGCCCTGGCTGATGGCGAGCGTCAGCGAGTCCATGACGCGGATGAACGGCACCACGCCGGAGGTCTTGCCGTTCATGCCGACTTTTTCGCCGATCGAACGGAGATTGCCCCAGTAGGAGCCGATTCCGCCGCCGCGCGACGCCAGCCACACGTTCTCGTTCCACAACCCGACGATGCCCTCGAGGCTGTCATTCGCCTCGTTGAGGAAGCACGAGATCGGCAGGCCGCGGCTGGTCCCGCCGTTGCTGAGAACGGGCGTGCTCGGCATGAACCACAGATTGCTGATGTAGTCGTAGAGCCGCTGGGCATGGGCATCGTCGTCGGCATAAGCCGCAGCGACGCGCGCAAACATGTCCTGGTAGCTTTCGCCCGGCAGGAGGTACCGGTCGTTGAGGGTGGCCTTGCCAAAGATGGTCAGGCGAGAATCCCGAGCGGAATCGGTAACAACCCGCGCACCGCTTCGAACTTGAACAACATCAAACACTTGCGGTCCCCTTTTTCTTTTTGTCCACAGTTGTGGATAGAACACTCTGTGGAAGACACCTAGATGTGGGGAGCAGTTCGTCTCTCGCCACTATCCGTAGTTTGCCTCCTAGGTGTTGGCCCTGTCATTGCGAAATTTATTCCCGGTTTGTGAATCTCAAGAATAGGTGGTTAAGCTCCTGAAAAGGCGGGCAAAAAATCGGTTTGAAATTCTGTTTCTTTGACCGTTCACGAACCTTCGCAGGTGCAGCATAACAGGAGAACAAAACGCGCTTTCCCGCGGATTCCGTGGGCCTCAGACAGAAAGCGCAGCGAATCGGCTCAGCCTGTCAGGGCCACCCCGTCAAATGCGAGATTCGGTGGGCATTCTCGGCTTCGCCAAGAGTCCGTCGTCAGAATGTCACGGTGAGGCGTAACATCCGCCGCAGAATCCGGAGGAATGCACAAAATATGGCCATCTCTTCGGCACCCCGTGTTTACGGCCTGGACGCCATTTGCGCCGCCGCCTTGCAGATCGGCGGCGAGGAATCCGCTCAATTTGCGCGCAGGCTGTTCGGACGCCTGTCGGACAAGGATCTCGCCGCCGCGCCCGCCGACCAGCGCGCCGCCGCCGCGAGCTCCCTGCTGGGCTTCACGCGCCGCCGCCTGCCGGGCGTCGCCAAGGTCCGCATCTTCAACCCGTCCCTCGCCGACCACGGCTTCGAGAGCCGCCACACGATCGTGCAGATCGTCAACGACGACATGCCGTTCCTGGTCGATTCGATCACCAACGAGTTCAATCGCCGCGAGATCGCCGTCCATCTGCTCGCCCATCCGGTGATGGCGGCACGCCGCGACCTCGACGGCGACCTGGTCGGCATCGCGCTCGAGGCCGGCGAACGCGCGCGACCCGAATCGATCATGCACATCGAGATCGACCGCCAGGGCGATCCCGCCCTGCTCGACGAGATCGCCGCCGCCCTGACCCGCGTGCTGGCCGAGGTGCGGCTGGCGATCGACGACTGGCACGCGATGCGTCGCGCCTGCCTCGACGCCATCTTCGACCTGGCGCCCGGCCGCGCGCCGAACCTCGCGGAGTACGAGGATTTCCTGCGCTGGCTCGAGGCCAACCATTTCACCTTCCTCGGCCATCGCCGCTATCGCTATGTCGAGGATGCCAGCCAGCCCGCCGGCCTGCGCTACGAGCTGGTGCCGGGATCGGCGCTGGGCATCCTGCGCCGCGACGAGGTCCGCCTGTTCGAGCCCGGCGTCGGCAGCGGCGAGGCGATGGCGCGCTTCGCCCGCGGGCCGCACAACATCCTGATCGTCAAGACCGATCGTCCGTCGCTGGTCCATCGCATCGGCGTGATGGACTGCGTGATCGTGAAGACGTTCGACTCCGACGGGGCCGTTACCGGCGAGCACCGGCTGGTCGGCCTGTTCACGTCGGCCGCCTATCACGCGGCCGTCCACGACGTGCCGCTGCTGCGCGGCAGGGTCGAGACGCTGCTGCGCCGATCGGGTTTCGACCGGCACGGGCACGATGGCAAGGCGCTGCTGGCGATCCTCGATTCCTATCCCCGCGACGAGCTGTTCCAGATCGACGAGGACACGCTCTACGACCATGTGCTGGGCATCCTGCAGTTGCAGGAGCGCCGTCGCGTGGCGCTGTTCTCGCGCCTCGACACGGTCGGCCGCTTCGCCACCGCCCTGGTGTTCGCGCCGCGCGAACGCTTCGATGCCGCGCTCTCGGAACGCTTCGTCGCGATCCTCGAGAAGGCCTGGAGTGGCAAGGTAACGTCGATCTTCGCGTCGGGCAGCAGCGACTCCGCGCTGGTCCAGTCGCTCTATACGTTGAAGCTCAATACACCCGAGCAGGCGGCACCGGATCTCACCCAGCTCGAAAGCAGCCTGGCCGACGCGGCAACCTCGTGGAGCGACCGCCTGCGCGCCTCGCTGCAGGCCAGGCTCGGCGAAGCCGAGGGACGCGCCGCCGCCAAGCGTTGGCGCGACTGGTTCCCGCCGATCTATCGCGAGAGCTTCGGCGCCGAACAGGCGCTCGCCGACATCGAGAAACTGCAGACCTTCGTGGACGGTGCCGGGTTCGGCGTGCAGGTCAGCCGCCGCGCCGGCATGCCGCCGCATCGTTTCACGCTTCGCCTCTATCACCCGCGCAAGCCCATCGCCCTTTCCGACATCCTGCCGCTCGCCGAGAATCTCGGCCTGCGCATCATCAGCGAGGCGCCTTTCCTGTTGCGCAAGGAGGGCGGCGACGACCAGACCCGCGGCGTGGCGATGCAGGTGCTGAGGGTCGAGACCGCGGACAGGTCGCCGGTCGATCTCGCCGCCTTGGGGCCGCGCTTCATCGAAGCGCTGGAGAAACTGCGCTCGGGCGCGCTCGAGAATGACGGGCTGAACGGGCTGATCCTCGGCGCCGGCCTCGCCTGGCGCGAGATCGCCATCGTGCGCGCCTATGCGAAGTATCTGCGACAGGCCGGCATCCCGTTCAGCCAGGCCTATATGGAGCGCGCGCTCGCTTCCTATCCCAAGGTCGCGCGCCTGCTGGTCGACCTGTTCGTCGCCCGCTTCGATCCGGCGCTGGGCGAAGTCGCCTCCGACATGCGCACCGCGAAGATCGCGGATATCGAGACAGAGTTTGCCGCCGCCCTCGAAGCCGTCACGACGCTCGACGAGGACCGTATCCTGCGGCGCTTCCACAATGCCGTGCTCTGCACCTTGCGCACCAACTACTGGCAGGCCGGCGGTGCCAAGGACTGGATCTCGTTCAAGGTCGACAGCCGTGCGATCGACGACCTGCCGGCGCCGCGGCCCCTGGTCGAGATCTTCGTCTACAGCCCGCGCATGGAAGGCATTCATCTGCGCGGCGGCCGGGTCGCGCGCGGCGGCATCCGCTGGTCCGACCGGCGCGAGGATTTCCGCACCGAGATCCTGGGCCTCATGAAGACCCAGATGGTGAAGAACGCCGTCATCGTGCCCGTGGGCTCCAAGGGCGGCTTCTACGTGAAGCAGCCACCGGTTGGTGGCACGCGCGAGCAGGTCCAGGCCGAGGGCATCGCCTGCTACCAGACGCTGATCCGCGGCCTGCTCGACATCACCGACAATTATGCGGGTGGCGGAATCGTGCCGCCGGCCGACGTCGTGCGTCACGACGGCGACGATCCCTATCTCGTGGTCGCCGCCGACAAGGGCACCGCCACCTTCTCCGACATCGCCAACGCGTTGGCCCGCGACTACGGCTTCTGGCTGGACGATGCTTTCGCCTCAGGCGGATCGGCGGGCTACGACCACAAGAAGATGGGCATCACCGCGCGCGGTGCGTGGGAATCGGTGAAGCGCCACTTCCGCGAACTGGACCAGGACATCCAGGAGACGCCGTTCACCGTGGCGGGCGTCGGCGACATGTCGGGCGACGTGTTCGGCAACGGCATGCTGCTGTCGCCGCACATCAAGCTGGTGGCCGCCTTCGACCATCGCCACATCTTCATCGATCCCTCGCCCGATCCCGCGACCAGCCTCGCCGAGCGGCAACGGCTGTTCGCGCTGCCGCGCTCCTCGTGGATGGATTACGACAAGAGCCTGCTGTCGGCGGGCGGCGCGATCTTCGATCGTGCGGCCAAGTCGGTGGCGCTGTCGCCCGAGGCCTGCGCGGTGCTGGGCGTCGACAAGCCGACCATGGCGCCGCTCGATCTTCTGCGCGCCATCCTGACGGCACCGGTCGACCTGCTCTATTTCGGCGGCATCGGCACCTATGTGAAGGCGTCGGGCGAGACCAACGCCGATGCCGGCGACCGCACCAACGATCCGGTGCGTGTCGATGCCGCGCAACTGCGGGCGCGCGTGATCGGCGAGGGCGCCAATCTCGGCTTCACGCAGCGCGGCCGGGTCGAGGCGGCGCTCGCGGGGCGCAAGATCAACACCGATGCGCTCGACAATTCGGCGGGCGTCGACACGTCCGACCACGAGGTCAACATCAAGATCGCGACCGGCGGCGCCATCGCCTCGGGCGCGCTGGCCGCCGACGATCGCGATGCACTGCTCTTCTCCATGACCGACGAGGTCGGGTCGCTGGTGCTGCGCAACAACTACCAGCAGAGCCAGGCCGTCAGCGTCGCCGAGGGGCAGGCGGCCGAGGAGCATGACCGGCTGGAGCGCTTCATGCGCGCGCTGGAACGCAAGGGCCGGCTCGACCGCGCCGTCGAGTTCCTGCCCGATTCGGCCGCCATGCGCGTGCGCGCCCAGAACCGCCAGCCGCTGACGCGGCCCGAACTCTCGGTGCTGCTGGCCTACGCCAAGATCGATCTCAACGAGGAGATCCTGGCTTCCGGCCTGCCCGACGATCCTCGCCTCGAAGAGGAATTGCTGCGCTACTTCCCGGAAGCGCTGCAGGAGAAATATGCGGCGGCGATCCAGGGCCATCGCCTGCGCCGCGAGATCACGACTCTGCAGGTCGTGAACTCGCTGGTGAATCGCTGCGGTCCGACCTTCGTCCACACCGTCGCACAGCGGACCGGCGCCACCGCCGCGCCCATCGCCCAGGCTTTCACCGTCGTGCGTGATGCGTGGAAGCTGCGCGACCTGTGGGCCGACATCGAAGCGCTCGATCCCGCGCTCAAGGCCGCGGCCCAGATACGCATGCTGGTCGCCTCGCAGCGCTTCGTGCTGCGCAGCGTGCAATGGGTGCTGCGCCGCCTGCCGCAGCCGCTCGACACGACGGCCGCCACCGCGCAGCTCGGCCGAGCCGTCGCCGAGCTGGGCGACCTGCCGGCCGATCTGGTCGGCGAGGCCGAGGGCGCGGCGCTGGGCGAACGCTCGGCCGCCCTCGAGGCGATGGGTGCGCCCGTCGATGTTGCCCGCCGCGCCGCCGCGCTCGAGACGCTGTCGGCCGCCGGCGATCTCGCAATGGCCGCCGAAGCCAATGGCTGCTCGATCGGCAATACCGCGCGGCTCTATTTCCGGCTGGGTGAACGCCTGTCGCTCGCGCTGCTGGCCAACGCCGCGCTCAAGCTGCCGCGCGAGGGGCTGTGGCCCTCGCAGGCGGCGCTGGCGATGCAGGACGAGCTGGCGGCGCTCCACGCCGACCTGCTGCGCTCGGCGCTACGGGCAGGCGGCGGCAACGACTGCGATCCCGACTCGGCGCTGGCCGCCTGGAGCGAGCCGCGCAAGCTCGCGCTGGAACGCGTGGACCGGCTCCTGAAGGAGGATCTTGCCTCTGCCGGCGCCATCGACCTCGCGATGCTGTCGGTCGCTACTGCCGAGTTGCGGACCCTGGTCTAGCGACGAGGAGACGTAAGCGGCCGGTCGGGGAGCGCGTAGAGCACTTCGACGAGGCGGCGCAGGTTGGCATTCACCGCGCGCTCGTTGGCGAGGACCAAACGCGTGTTGTTGTCGATCGCGTCGTCCAGGGTCGCGGTGCCGGGCGTCGCGAGCGAGGCGTCATAGACCACGGCCCCCGTGACCGTGTCGGTGAGTCGGTAGGCGACGACGGCCTCGACGGTCATGCCGTAGCCCGCGAAGGGCCTCTCCAGTTTCGCCAGCGTGGCGTCGAGCCGGAAGCGGCCGCTGCCGGCCTGGCCGAGGCCCGCATTGGCGAGCGTGCTCGCCAGCGCGGCCTGGAACTGGGCATTGTCGACCGAAGCAGTCCACAGCGGTGACGCGCCCGGACCGCCGCTGACCGATCCAACCGCAATGGCCTGGCGATAGGCCGGCGCCGGGCCGGGCGGAAGACCCGTCAGGACGGGCACCATCGAAGAAGGCTGCACGGGCGGCGGGGCGCAGGCGCCCAGCAGCGCGAGCACGAGGGCGAGGGTCGCGAGGATCGGGGCTGATGCACGCATGTTCATCTCTCTCAGAGGCCTTTGAGGAATTCGATCAGCAGGCGGTTCACGTCGGCCGCCCGCTCCTGCTGCACCCAATGGCCGGCGCCGTCGAGAATGTGGCTGCCGCGCAGGCCGGGCAACGTCTTCGGATAGGCTTCGAGCTGGCTCGCGGCGGCCGGGAAGCGCAGCACGCCGTCGCGGCTGCCGGCGATGAACTGCGAGGGCTGGCGGATCGGTTGCCCACGCCACGGACCACTGAGCTCCCAATTGCGGCGCAGGTTGCGATACCAGTTGAGGCCGCCGCGGAAGCCCGTGCGCGCGAACTCACCGGCGTAATAGTCGAGGTCGGCCTCGCTCAGCCACGCAGGCAGCGAATCGGGATCGACGGTGTTGGAGAGCAGCGTGCCGCCGGTGAGGCGCGCAAAGCCCTTGCCCTTCTCCACCATCTCGCCGCCGGCCGTGTAATAGAGCCGCCGCAACGCGCCGCGAATGTCCTGCTGCAGCTCGGCCTCGGCGACGCCCGGCTTCTGGAAGTACTGCAGGTAGAAGTCGTTGATGCCGTTCTTCTCCAGCGCCGACATGATGTCGATATAGCCGGGCGGCGCGTAGGGCACGCTCATGGCCGAGACGGCGGTGAAGAGATCGGGCCGCCAAAGAGCCGCATGCCAGGCGACGGGCGCACCCCAGTCGTGGCCGACGATCACCGCCCTGGTTTCACCGAGCGCCTTCACCAGCTCGGCCATGTCGCCCACGAGATGATAGAGCGTGTATTGGTCGATCAATTCGGGTGACTGCGTGCCGCCATAGCCGCGCATGTCGGGCGCGACGGCGCGGAAGCCGGCTTCACTCACCGCCTGCAGCTGATGGCGCCACGAGTACCAGCTCTCGGGCCAACCATGACAGAACAAGACGAGCGGTCCGCTACCGGCCTCGGCGTAGCGCATGTGGATGTTGTTGGCGGTCGTCGTCTTCAGCGTGACGCCCGGCACTGGCGAATTTGTCATTCAGGTTTCCTCCGCGGAGGTCACCCTAGCCTGCCGGGTTACCCGCGCAAGTGAACCGGCCGTGACAGGCGCGCCCGCACCGAGGCGCGCGAGCCGAACAGCAGCGACAGCAGGAAGAAGAAGCTGGCGAACAGCACGATCACCGGCCCCGACGGCAGGCCGGCATGGAACGACACCAGCAGGCCCACCGCCGCCGACGCGAAGGCCATCGGCGCTGCGACCAGGCTCATCGACCAGACCTCGCGTGCCCAGAAGGACGAAGCGACGGCCGGCAGCAGGATCATGCCCAGCGCCATCAGGGTGCCCAGCGCCTGGAAGCCTGCCACCATGTTCAGCACGGCGAGCGACAGGAAGAGATAGTGATAGAGCGAGCCGCGCACGCCCATCGCGGCGAGAAAGCCCGGGTTGAAGCATTCGACGACCAGCGGACGATAGATCGCGGCAAGACCGACCAGGGTCAGCGTCGCCGTGGACACGACGAGGATCAGCGCCTGCTCGTCGACGGCGAGGATCGCGCCGAACAGGATGTTCATGAGATCGACCGCCGAGCCGCGCAACGAGACGATGAGCACGCCCAGCGCCATCGCGGTCAGATAGGCGGCGGCAAAGCTCGCATCCTCGCGCATGCTGGAGAAGCGCGCGATGATGCCCGACAGCAGCGCCGTGGCGACGCCGGCGATGAAACCGCCGAGACTCATGGCCGGCAGCGAGAGACCGCCGATCAGGAAGCCCATCGCCGCGCCGGGCAGCAGCGAATGGGCCAGCGCATCGCCCATCAGGCTCATGCGGCGCAGGATCAGGAACACGCCGATCGCCGAGCCGCCGACCGACAGAGCGAGGCTCGCGACCAGGGCGCGGCGCATGAAGCCGAAATCGGCGAAGGGCGCGATCACATACTCGTAGACCATGACGCGACGCCTTCGATCAGGCGCTGAGCCGCATCGGCACGTCGCAGGCGCCGGCATGTTCGTCCCAGGCCTCGGCCATGGCGCGGGCGCGCAGCAGGTTCTCCGACGACAGCACGCGCGCGGTCGGGCCGGCATCGACCAGCTCGCGCGCCAGCAGAAGCGTATGCGGGAAGTCGCGGCGGACCTGGTCGAAATCGTGCAGCACCGCGACCACGGTGCGCTTCTCCTCGCGCCAGCGGCGGATCACCGCCATCAGGTCGGCCACGGTCTTGCTGTCGATGGCCGCGAACGGCTCATCAAGCAGGACGAGGTCGGCGTCCTGCAGCAGCAGGCGCGCGAACAGCACGCGCTGGAACTGGCCCACCGACAGCGTGTCGATCGGCCGGCGCTCGAAGCCCGAAAGCCCGACCGCCTCGATGGCGTGCTGGGCATCGTGCAGGTCGACCGGCTTGGCCGCGCCAAAACCGCCGAAGCGCGACCAGCGGCCGAGCAGCACGGTGTCGAGCACCGAGATCGGGAAGGAGCGATCGATCTCGGCCTGCTGCGGCAGATAGGCGATGCGCTTGGCCGTGCACTCGATGCGGCCCTCTATGCGCGGCGCCAGGCCCAGCAGCGCCTTCAGCAAGGTGCTCTTGCCGGCGCCGTTGGGGCCGACGATGGCCGTGATCTCGCCGGCCGGAATCTCCGCCGACACGTGATGGACCGCCGGGTGACGGTCGTAGCTCACGGTCAGGTTGGTGAGGCGCAGTGCGGCATCCATGGCGGACCTACAGCGCCCACCAAGCGCAGAGCCACAGCACGGCCGAGACGCCGAGCGCCGCCGCGATGCGGGTCGGAGCGCTCATGGCGAGCAGGGTCGTGCCGGGAGAGACGGGCCGGTGCATGATAATAGATTGTTATAATATTACCCACCTTGAGTCCAGTTGAGTCCAGCCGGACAGGCATCGACATCGCGACGTCACCAGCCAGTGATCGATTGTTGATTGGCAGGGCAGGGCGTGCGCGCGCATCTTGTCGCCCATGTCGCTGCCCTCCCTTCCCGGCCGGAGATCCTTGTTGATCGGCGCCGCCGCCTTCGCAGCTGGCCTGTCAGACCCGGTGTCTGCGCGGCCGGCGAGCGAGGGTCCGTGGGCGATCGAACTCTTCACCTCGCAGGGCTGCAGTTCCTGTCCGCCGGCCGATGCCCTTCTCGGCCGCCTGTCGATGCGGCCCGACATCGTCGCCCTCGCCTTCCATGTCGACTATTGGGACTATATCGGCTGGAAGGATCCCTTCGCCTCGCGCGACACGACAGAGCGCCAGCGCGCCTATGCCCGCGTGCTGAAGCAACGCTACGTCTACACGCCCGAGATGGTCGTCGACGGCATCGGCCACGACACGGGCCGCGAGCTCAGCCCCATCGAAGCCTTGCTGACCAAGGCACAGACCCGCTCGCCCAAGCGCGCGACGCCTGAACTTTCACGGACCATCAACGGTCCCCTCACCATCAAGCTGGCTGCCTTCCCGCTCGAGGGCCGCATCGCCGACGTGACGCTCGCCGTCTACGACCGCCGGCACACCACGCCGGTGAAGAGCGGCGAGAACCAGGGCCGCATGATCGAGAACTTCAACATCGTACGGCAGGTCGAGACGATCGACCGCTGGGACGGCGCGGTGAAGAGCTGGACGATTCCAGGCGATCGCATTGGCCCCACGCAAGGTGTGGCCGTCCTGGTGCAGCAGACCGATCACGGCCCGATGATCGGCTGCAACAAGCTGGAACCGTCCTACTCGGGCTGAGCTCCGCCTTGCTTCCGCCGCGGCCGCGCGCGAAGGTGAGGCCATGTCGTTTTACGGCGCCTCCGGCCGCCTGACCGCCGTCCTCGGCCCCACCAACACCGGCAAGACCTATCTCGCGATCGAGCGCATGCTCGGCCACGACTCAGGCATGATCGGTTTCCCGCTGCGGCTGCTGGCGCGCGAGAACTACGACCGTATCGTCAAGTTGAAGGGCGCCGCCCAGGTCGCGCTGATCACCGGCGAAGAGAAGATCGCACCGCCGGGGGCGCGCTACTTCGTCTGCACCGTCGAATCGATGCCGCTCGACCGGCCGGTCTCCTTCCTTGCCGTCGACGAAGTGCAGATGGCGGCCGATCCGGAACGCGGCCACTTCTTCACCGATCGGCTGCTTTACGCGCGCGGCCTGAACGAAACCATGCTGCTGGGCGCCGACACGATCCGTCCGGTGCTGAACAGGCTGCTGCCCGACATCGACGTGGTGGCGCGGCCGCGCTTCTCCAGCCTCTCCTATGTCGGCTCGAAGAAGGCGACGCGCCTGCCGCGGCGGTCCGCGGTCGTCGGCTTCTCGGCCAACGAGGTCTACGAGATCGCCGAGCTGATCCGCCGCCAGCGCGGCGGCACGGCGGTCGTGATGGGCGCGATGAGTCCGCGCACGCGCAATGCGCAGGTCGACATGTTCCAGTCGGGCGAGGTCGACTACCTCGTGGCGACCGACGCGATCGGCATGGGCCTCAACATGGACGTGAACCATGTGTGGTTCGCGTCATTGCGCAAATATGACGGTCGCAGCTCGCGGCCGCTGCGGACCGGTGAGTTGGCGCAGATCGCCGGACGCGCCGGGCGCCACATGAACGACGGCACCTTCGGCACGACCGCCGGCATCAGCGGCCTCGATCCCGATGTGGTGGAAGCGATCGAGAATCATCGCTTCGATCCGCTGCGCGACCTGCAGTGGCGCAACAGCGAACTCGATTTCCGCTCGGTGCAGACGCTGATCGGCGCATTGAACGCCGGTCCGCCGCATGCCGCGCTCCAGCGCGTCCGCGAGCAGGACGATCAGCTCGCTCTGCAGACTCTGGCCGTGCACTCGACGTTTTTACCGCGGCTGCATTCGCCCAAGAGGGTCAAGCTTTTATGGGAAGTCTGCCAGGTGCCCGACTTCCGCAAGACGATGACGGAAGAGCACACGAGCCTGCTCGGCCAGATTTTCGGGCATCTGACGCAGGGTGGCGAAAGGCTGCCCGAAGACTGGATCGACAGCCATGTGAAGCGCCTGGAACGGTTCGATGGCGACATCGACACGTTGATGACACGCATCGCGCATGTCCGGACCTGGACCTATATTTCACATCGACCCGACTGGATTCAGCGCGCGACCCATTGGCAGGAACGCGCGCGTGCCATAGAGGACCGGCTTTCCGACGTATTGCATCAACGTCTCACGCAACGGTTTGTCGATAGACGGGCGGCCTTGCTTGTACGAAGATTGCGCGATGAGGGTGAAATGAACTCGACAGTCGCCGCTGCAGGCGAAGTCATCGTTGAAGGCGAGCATCTCGGGCGCATCGAGGGATTCCGTTTTGTGCCGGATGCGACCGAAGGACAGACCGACCAGAAGGCGGTGCTGAGCGCGGCTCTGCGCGCACTGCGCCAGGATCTGCCCGATCGCCTGCAGGCTTTCGTGAACAGTCCCGACGGCGAGATCGTCTTCGACGGACAATTGCGCGTCTGCTGGGGCGGTGGTCCCGTTGCGCGGCTGTTGCCGTCGGGCGACGTGCTGGCGCCCAAGGTCGAGGCCATCGCGTCCGATCTACTCGACGGCCCGTCGCGCGAGGAAGTGCGCAAGCGCGCCGCGACCTGGGTCGAAACCCGCATCCGTCTCGGCCTCAGCGAATTGATGGACGCACGCGCCACCACCGAACTGCCGGCGGGCGCGCGCGGCGTCGTCTTCCAGCTCTGCGAGAGCCTCGGCGTCCTGCCGCGCCGCCCGGTCGAGGAACAGCTCGCGCAGCTCAGCGAGGAGGACCGCAAGGCACTGGCGCGCCTCGGCGTGCGCATCGGCATCTTCTCGCTCTACTTCCCCAGCATGCTGAAGCCGGTGCCGATCCGCCTGCGCGCCGGCCTCTGGATGATCGCCAAGAACCGCGAAACGATCCCGACGCTGCCGGCCGAGGGCCGCACGTCGATGGACCTGCCGCGCGATGCCGAGCGCGATTTCTACGCCGTCATCGGCTACCTGCCGCTGGGCGACCACGCCATCCGCGCCGACATGGTCGAACGCCTGGCCGCCATGGCGCGCGCCGCCGTGCGCGACAGCCGCGAATCTTCGCGCCGGTCGCAGCAGCAGGAAAAGCAGGAGAAGAAGCCGGTCGCTGAGGCTGCCGCTGCCGCGCCCGCGATCCCCGCCCCTGCAACGGTCGACGAGATCAGCGAATGGGCGATCGTCGCCGCTGCGTTCGGCGAAAGCGAACCGGTATCCGCGCCGGAGCCGGAAGCTGCGCCAGAAACGGCACCAGAAACGGCCGCTGCCGAGCCTGTCGTCGCCGCCGAGCCGGCCGCCGAACCTGCGGCAGAGCCCGCCGCCGAGGCACCTGCCGAGGCTGCGCCCGTCGCCGAAACGGTCCTGACCGAGGAATCCGCCACCGAGCCGCCGGCAGTTGAAGCTGCGATGGAAGCGGCACCGGCGGAAGAGACGGCCCCATCGTCCGAAGACACAGCCCCGCCGGTCGAAAGCGCCACCCCTCCGGCAGAGAGCAAGCCCGCGAAGAAGGAGCCGCGGCCGTTGCCGCCGGGCTGGTTCCGCGCCACGCCGCAGATGATGTCCCTGGTCGGTTGCTCCGAGCCCGAGATGGCCGACGTGCTGCGCGGCCTCGGCTATCGCGTGCATCCGCCGTCGGAGGAGAACGGGCCGCTCTACGCCTTCTCGATCAAGCCGCGCTTCGTGCGCGAGCGGGAGGAGCAGCGCGAGCGCCAGCGCCAGCAGTATCGCGAGCAGCGAGAGCAACGGGAGCAGCGCGACCAGCGCCGCCGCGACCGGCCGGAACGGCCGAACGAGCGCCAGTTCTTCGCCGACACGCCACGTCCGCCGCGCGGCAACGACCAGCGCCCGCGCAGCGACGCGCCGCGCGGACCGCGGCCCGAAGGATCGAGGCCCGAGGGCCAGCGGCCCGAAGGCCAGCGGCAGGATGGGCAGCGACAGGATCGCGGCCCGGGCGGCAACAAGGAAGGGCGCCCGCCGAACGACAATCGCGGTCGCGACGACCGGCGCGGCCCGCGTCCGCCGCGGCGCGACAGCGGCGGCCCGGCCTTGCGCCTCTACGCGACCACCGAGACGAAGGGCGATGCGGCATCCGATTCGCCGTTCGCCAAGTTGCTCGAGCTCAAGCTCGGTGGAAAGAAGTAGCCACCCGTGAAGCGCTGACGCGCGATGCGGCTCGACAAGTGGCTCTGGCACGCGCGCTTCTTCAAGACCCGCACGCTGGCCGCGCGCTACGTGGAGAAGTCGCGCTGCCGGATCGACGGCCGCGCCGTCGAGAAGCCGCATGCGACCGTCGCGCCGGGCATGGTACTGACCTTCGCGCTCGGCCCCCACGTCAAGGTCGTGCGCATCGTGGCGCTCGGGGAGCGGCGCGGTCCGGCGCCGGAAGCCCGCACATTGTATGAGGAAATAGACTCGCCGTGAATTGCCAGCCTTGCGTCGACGGGGCTCGCACGTTAAGCAGCCGCCGCTCGTTCCTGGAGCCTTTATGACCTATGTCGTTACAGAAGCTTGCATCAAGTGCAAGTTCATGGATTGCGTTGAAGTGTGCCCCGTGGATTGCTTCTACGAGGGCGAGAACATGCTGGTCATCAATCCAGACGAATGCATCGACTGCGGCGTGTGCGAACCCGAGTGCCCGCCCAATGCCATCCTGCCGGACACCGAGAAAGGCCTGGAGAAGTGGCTGGAGCTGAACCGCAGCCTGTCGGTTTCTTGGCCGAACATTACCCGCAAGGGGGAAGCCCCGGCCGACGCGGAACAGTTCCGCGACGAGAAGGACAAGTTCGAAAAGTATTTCAGCGACAAGCCCGCCGCGCGCTAGATTTTACCGCCGCAAGTACACAATTGTACCTTTTGCAATAGCCATGCGGTTTCCGCATGGCTCAACCGTTGCTGAAATGCAACATAAAACGCGACTCCGCGCTAAATCTCTGTTATAAGGTTGTGGCTGGAAGCGGTCCATGTCGGTCCGCCGCTGGCTCGGTGTCCGTGTCGGTATCCGAAAGAAACCTACCGATAACGGGGCATTGGGCCGAATACGCAGGGGAGCGTATGCGGTGGGTCGCGGTATCGCAGAAAGCGGGGCTGTTGTGAAGGGACTTGAGGACATGACCAAGCCGAAGAAGTCGGCGCCCGCCAAGGCGAAGGAATTCGCCTTCGAGAAGGGTGATTTTGTTGTGTACCCGACGCATGGCGTCGGCCGCGTAATCGATATCGAGGCCAAGGAAATCGCCGGTCACAAGCTCGACCTGTTCGTCATCTCGTTCGAGCAGGAGCGCATGATGCTGCGCGTTCCGGTGGCGAAGGCGAAGATCTCGGGCCTGCGCAAGCTCAGCTCGCGCAAGATCATGGAAAGCGCTCTGGTGACCCTGAAGGGCCGCAGCCGCGTGAGCCGCGCCATGTGGAACCGCCGCGCCCAGGAATACGAAGCCAAGATCAACTCGGGCGATCCGGTGTCGATCGCCGAAGTCGTGCGCGACCTGCATCGCAATGCCGGCCAGCCCGACCAGTCCTACAGCGAACGGCAGATCTACGAAGCGGCGCTGGACCGGCTGGCCCGCGAGCTGGCCGCCGTCGAGCGTATCGACAAGGACCTTGCGACCCAAAAGCTCAACAGCGTTCTGCAGAAGGTCGCCTAGGCGGTTCTGTCACGGAATGAGATAAAAGGCGGCCGACACAAAAGTGTCGCGCCGCCTTTTTTATGTCCGAGCTTTGAGCCCTTTTCCTGATTCATGAGCAAAGTCGCCTCGATCGCCCGCCTGCGTGACGGCGGTACCACCTGGGCGCTGGGGGCCCTGAAGGGCGACGACACCGCCCTGGAGCGGCTGGGCGGCGCGCTGATGCAGCGCTGGCAGCCCGGCGACCGGCTGGTCGTGCTGGGCAACATGCTGGGCGCTGCCGGCAACACGCCGCGCACCGTCGACCTCATGCTGCTGCTGCGCCGCCGCCTGCTGGCCCGGCCCGGCGCCGAGGTCGAGGATTTCGTCTTCCTGCGCGGGCCGCAGGAAGAGATCTGGCACAAGGTCCTGCAGCTGCAGTTCGCCCTGGCACCGCTCGACGTGCTCGACTGGATGCTGTCGCGCGGACTGGACGCCATCATCGAGGCCTATGGCTACTCGATCGCCGAGGGCCGCATCGCCAGCCGCAACGGCTCGCTCGCCATCGCGCGCTGGACCTCGGGCCTGCGGGAGCGCCAGGCCGCCCGGCCCGGCCACAGCGATCTCCTGAACGCCCTGTCGCGCGCCGCGCTCAGTGCCGACAGAAGCCTCGTCTTCGCCGCCACCGGCGTCGATCCCGGCCGTCCCCTCGACGGGCAGGCCGACGCCTTCTGGTGGAGCACCCAGACCGATACGGTGCTCGACGAGGCGCTGGGCAAGGCAGCCGACGGCGGCTGGCCCGCCATCACGCGCGTGGTGCGCGGCACCGCCCCGTCGAAGAACGTCGCGCAGGATGCAGGACGCGTGCTCACCGTCACGCGCGGGACACCGGCCCTGGTGGCGCTCGACGCCGACGGCGCGGTGCTGGAGCGGATCGAACCTTAAGGCTCCAATTCTTTCACCTCCCCCGTATGACGGGAGAGGAAAGCTGATGATAATCGTCCCGTCCTACGGCTGGACGATCTTGATCTCGGACCGGCCGCTCAGATCGGTTGGCACCTGCGCCGCGTTGAGCACCAGCAGGCGTTCCATCTTGAAATCGGGATAGGGCATGCGGGCTGCGAGCTGCGCCGGGGTCGATCCCGCCGGCGAGACGATGCGCAGCCGGTAGGGTTGCAGCGCAGCGGCCTCGGACTGCGTGAGGGTGCGAAAGGTCCGCGCGGCCCGGATCATCGCCTCGATCTGCCGGTCCTGGTCGGCGCCTTCGCTCACCAGGGCAAAGTTGCACACCCGGTCGCCCGTCCGAATGACGACGTAGCGCGCCTGGCCGAGCCCGGTGTCGGAGCCGCGCGGCCGCGCCCCCATCGCCGCCTCGTTGCCGTTGATCTCGATGGCCTGGATATCGGTGGGCGTGGGCTTCAACTTGTTGCGCATCCAGTCGTCGAGCGGGCCCGACACCGGCGCAGGCAGGCAGGAGAACAGCATCAGCGAACGGTCGCGGTTGACCGCCAGCACGCCGTCAGTGTCGTTGAACAGCCGGAAGCCGGGCGGGGCGGTGAAGGTGAGGCTCAGGGTCGGATGGAAGAACGAGCGGCCGCGGATGAAGCCCTCGCTCGGCGGATCGTCGACCGACATGCCGTCGATGGAAGCGAAGTAGCCCTTCTCGTTGGATTCGCCGGGCGCGTTGGCGAGCGGCAGGGCCGCGATCGCCGAGGTGCGTTCGAGCGGGACCGGATGGGTCGACGCCGCACTCGGCCGGTCGCCGATGTCGGGTGACTCGCCCAGGAGCTGCGCCTCGAGCGCGCTCTGCCGGCGCAGGCGGTCGATCAGCGCGGCCATCGCATCGCCGCGGTAGCCGGCCTTGACGATGTAGCCGAGAGCGAGCCGGTCGGCTTCGAGTTCCTGTTCGCGCGAATAGCGCCGGAGCGCCAGCAGCCCGTCCTGCGCCACCGCGCGGCCGACGGTGACCGAGCCGCTGGTGGCGGCGGCGTCGACCGCCGCGTCGAGCACGCCCTGGCGGACGCGCGCGCGCTGGGCGGCGTGGCGCTGCACCAGATGGCCGAGCTCGTGGCCGACCGCGGCGGCGAGTTCGGCCTCGTTCTCGAGCAGGGCCAGCAGGCCGCGCGTGACGAAGATGTAGGACTGGACCGCGTGCGCGTTGGCGACCGGCGAATCGAGCACGACGAAGCGGAAGCCGGTGACCCCCGCGGCCGCGACCACACGCTGGCCCACCCGGTCGACATAGGCCTGCAGCGCGGGATCCTGGTCGGGCCGGCCGACGAGCTTCTCGATGTCGCGCGGCAGGGCTGTGGTGCCGCGTCCGGTCGCCGCAGCCGCGGACGTGGACGGCGGCTCGGCAGACGGCGTGCAGGCGACGACACCGGCCAACAACGCAGCCAGCGCCAGAATACGGCGAATTTCCACGGATCCTCCTGGGACGGCTCGACCTTAGACGCTGGGTGGACGAAGCGGCAATCGCCCGCAAGGCTGGCACGAAAGCCGCTGCTATGGCAGTGATGCCTCAAGGACAATCGCATGCCGCGTTCAGAGACTCCGCTCCGTTCCGACCTGTTCCCCGAGATATCGCCCTATGCCAGCGGCATGCTGGCGGTCGATGGCCGACACACGATCTATTGGGAGCAGAGCGGCAATCCGGAGGGCGTGCCGGTCGTCTTCCTGCATGGCGGGCCGGGCGCCGGTTCAGCGCCCGTGCATCGCCGCTTCTTCGATCCGCAGTTCTACCGCATCGTCGTGTTCGACCAGCGCGGCTGCGGCCGCTCGATGCCGCTGGGTGAGCTGCAGGACAACACCACATCCGCCCTCGTGGCCGACATGGAGAAGCTCCGGACCCATCTCGGCATCCCGAGCTGGCTGCTGTTCGGCGGCTCCTGGGGCAGCACGCTCGCGCTGGCCTACGGCCTCACCCACCCCGAGCGCGCGACCGGCTTCATCCTGCGCGGCATCTTCCTCGGCGCCCGGCCCGAGATCGACTGGTTCCTCCACGGCATGCGCACGATCTTCCCCGAGGCGTGGCGCGACTTCACCGAGCACCTGCCGCCGGAAGAACGCGGCGACCTGCTGGGCAACTACTATCGCCGGCTGATCGATCGCAATCCCGACCTGCACCGTCCGGCGGCGCGCGCCTGGAGCCGCTACGAGGCGGCCTGCTCGACGCTCTATCCGACGGTGCGGGCGCCGTTCGAGACCGACCATGGCGGCTTCGCGCTCGCCCTCTCGCGCATCGAGGCGCACTACTTCGCCAACGGCACCTTCGTGCCGGAAGGCTGGCCGTGGGCCGATCTCGGTCGCATCCGCCACCTGCCCGGTACCATCGTGCAGGGCCGCTACGACATCGTCTGCCCGCCGGTGACGGCCGATGCCCTGGCCCGCGCCTGGCCCGAGGCACGCTACGTCGTCGTGCCCGATGCCGGCCACAGCGCGCTGGAGCCCGGCATCCGGGCGGCGCTCGTCAACGCCACCGAGAGCTATCGTCTGTCGACCAGCGACACCGAGCTCTTCGCGCCCCGGTTTCCGTGGGACGCCTGAGTCGTCGACCATGAAGCCGGACGTCGATCTCGTCAGCGTCTTCACCTTCGACGGAAGCGGCGGCAATCCCTGCCCGATCGTGGTCGACGGCCAAGGCCTCGCGCCGGAGGACATGCAGGCCGTCGCGCGACAGCACGGGCATGAATCGGGTTTCGTGCTGCCGCCCGCCAACCAGGATTACGATCTCAGCCTTCGGTTCTGGGTACCCAATCACGAGATGGAAATGTGCGGCCACGCGACCATCGGTGCGTTGTGGCTGCTCGCCTCGACAGGCGTGCTGCCGGGCGACACGGTCCGGATCGAGACACGCAGCGGACCGGTTACGGGCTTCGTGCGGTATGGCACAGCCAACAAGCCGTCGGTCGAAATCACCCAACCCGCGGGCAGAGTGGCCGCCCTCACGGCGTCGCAGACGCAGGACGTTCTCACGGTGCTGGGTATCGAGCGGCACGACCTGCTCGACCTGCCGATCCAGAACGCGGTCACGTCGCGCGTGAAGACGCTGGTCCCGATCAAGGACGTCGATCGGTTGAACGCGCTGAAGAGCGACATGCCTTCCGTCGAGGCTGTCTGCCATCGCATCGGGTCGACCGGCCTCTACCCCTACGCGGTGCAGGATCGCCAGACGCAGGCTTTCGAGGCGCGCCAATTTCCCCGATCCTCCGGTTACCCTGAGGATGCGGCAACGGGCATTGCCGCCGCCGCCCTGTCGTTCGGCCTGCTGGCCAACGGCCTCGTCGATGCCGACGACAAGCCCATCAGGATCTTCCAGGGGCGCGCCATGGGTGCCCTGTCGGAAATCGGCGTGCGCCTGGGATTTGCCGGCGGCCGGGCCATCGGCTGCCTGCTGGGCGGGGCCGTCGAGCGGCTGGAGCACGCGGCCTAGCGGGCTTCTTGACGACCGGCCGCAACGGGTGGAAGGACCTTGCAACGCAAGCGGGGTCGAGGCCCCGACTTGAACCAATTCGAGGGGCGAAACGACATGAGCTTCGAACTGCCGCCGGAGCAGACCGGCGCCGCCGCCTGGTACGGACCCGAGATCGCCAGGCGTGACGATTGGCAGATGCCGCTCTCGGCCGCCGAGGTCGCCGAGGTCGAGGCCGCGACCCGCGCGCTGGTCGCGCGCGACGCCGACATCGCGGTGCTGACGCCGCAGGATTTCCCGCTGCCGACGCTCGGGCCCAAGCTCAGGTCGAGGGTCGACGACGAGGTGCTGAATGGCCGCGGCTTCCTGCTGCTGCGCGGCCTGCCGGTCGAGCGCTGGTCGATGCGCGAATCGGCGACGGCCTTCTTCGGCCTCGGCGCTCATCTCGGCAGCGCCCGCTCGCAGAACGGCAAGGGCCATGTGCTGGGCCACGTCCAGGACCTGGGCATGGACGTGAACGATCCCAACGTCCGCATCTACCAGACGCATGTCCGGCAGACCTATCACACCGATTCCTGTGACATCGTCGGGCTGCTCTGCCTCAAGACCGCGAAGTCGGGCGGCCTGTCGGCGCTGGTGAGCTCGACCACGATCTTCAACGAGATGCGCCGCCGCCGGCCCGATCTCCTGAAGCTGCTGTTCCAGCCGATCGCCACCGACCGGCGCGGCGAGGTGCCGGAGGGCCAGAAGCCGTTCTTCGAGATCCCGGTGTTCAACTGGCACCAGGGCTATCTGACCGCGATCTACCAGCGCCAGTACATCGACTCGGCCCAGCGCTTCCCCGAGGCGCCGCGGCTCACGCCCGAACTGGTCGAGGCGCTCGACCTGTTCGATTCACTCGCCAACGATCCGGCGCTCAACACCTTCATGGAATTCAAGCCGGGCGACGTGCAGCTGGTTCACAACCACACGATGCTGCACGACCGCACGGGTTTCGACGACTGGCCGGAGCCGGAGCGTCGTCGCCACCTGCTGCGCCTGTGGCTGGCGGCCGATGCCGCCCGGCCGCTGCCCGAGATCTTCGCCCAGCGCTACGGCCAGGTGACGATCGGCGACCGCGGCGGCATCATCGTGCGCGGCACCAGGCTGCAGGCGCCCCTTCAGGCTGTTTGATCGCAGCTCCGCTGCGGGGGGCTGTCTGACCGCAGTTGACCCGGAGCGGGGTCGTCCCTAAGTGAAGGCCGCTTCAAGAGACCAACAAAAGGGACAACACATGGCCAGCGATCCAACCGCGGGCGGCGCCCCGGCGGATATGCCGGTCGACCCCGACAATCTCGACATTCCGCCTCGTCCGGAAAGCGCCGCCGAATGGCAGCGTCTCGTCGAGCAGCTCCAGGCCGAGAAGGCCGATCTCCAGGACAAGCAGCTCCGGGCACTTGCCGAGGCGCAGAACGTGCGCCGCCGGGCCCAGCAGGATGTCGAGAAGGAGCGCAAGTTCGGGGTCGAGCGCTTTGCCCGCGACGTGCTTTCGGTGGCCGACAATTTCGGCCGCGCTTTGTCGGCCCTGCCGGCGGACCTCGGCTCGCTGGATCCGGCGCTGCGCAACGTGATCGTCGGCATCCAGGCGACCGACCGCGAGCTGCAGTCGGTGCTGGAGCGCCACGGCGTCACCCGCATCGAGAGCCTGGGCAAGCCGTTCAACGCCGAATTCCATCAGGCCATGATGGAGGTCGAGAACCCCGACATGCCGTCCGGCACGGTCGTCCAGGAGCTGATCCCGGGATACCTGATCGCCGGCCGCCTGCTGCGGGCGGCCATGGTCGCGGTGTCCAAGGGCGGCCCGTCCGCCAGCCCGGCGGCCAGCAACGAAAACTAGCGAAGGGCCGGCATTCCCGGCCTTCCGTTCGGATTCCGCAGGTAGTGCGCCAAACGTCACTTTCCAGCGGAGATTTTGAGCCTTAAGTCCATTGTAGGCAGCCGCGCAGGACCTATATAGCCCCTGTCCTGATCCGGGTTTTCCGGCAGGTAACCATTATACGGGGGTCGATCGGGTGCCTGCGGGGTCCGGCCGATCTGCCGAGGGAAGAGAGTAGAAATCATGGCGAAAGTCATTGGCATCGATTTGGGTACGACCAACTCGTGCGTCGCGGTCATGGAAGGCGGCGACACCAAGGTCATCGAGAATTCCGAGGGCGCGCGCACCACGCCGTCCATGGTCGCCTTCACCGACGGTGGTGAGCGCCTGGTCGGTCAGTCGGCCAAGCGCCAGGCGGTTACCAATCCGCTGAAGACCCTTTATTCCGTGAAGCGCCTGATCGGCCGCCGCTTCGACGACCCCATGGTCGCGAAGGAGAAGTCGCTGGTCCCGTTCAAGATCGACAAGGCGCCGAGCGGCGACGCGTGGGTCGAGGTGAACGGCGAGCAGTACAGCCCGAGCCAGATCTCGGCGTTCATCCTGGGCAAGATGAAGGAGACCGCCGAGGCCTATCTCGGCGAGAAGGTCGACCAGGCGGTCATCACCGTCCCGGCCTACTTCAACGACGCCCAGCGCCAGGCGACCAAGGACGCCGGCCGCATTGCCGGCCTCGAAGTGCTGCGCATCATCAACGAGCCGACCGCGGCGGCCCTTGCCTACGGCATGGACAAGCGCAAGTCCGGCACGATCGCGGTCTATGACCTTGGTGGCGGCACGTTCGACGTGTCGATCCTCGAGATCGGCGACGGCGTGTTCGAGGTCAAGGCGACCAACGGCGACACCTTCCTGGGCGGCGAGGACTTCGACCAGCGGGTCATCAGCTACCTGGCGGACGAGTTCAAGAAGGAGCAGGGCATCGACCTGCGCAACGACAAGCTCGCCCTGCAGCGCCTGAAGGAAGCCGCCGAGAAGGCCAAGATCGAGCTCTCCAATTCCAAGGAGACCGAGATCAACCTGCCGTTCATCACGGCGGATGCGTCGGGCCCGAAGCATCTCGTCATCAAGCTCTCGCGCGCCAAGCTCGAGGCGCTGGTCGAGGACCTGGTGCAGCGGACGCTCGAACCCTGCAAGGCGGCGTTGAAGGACTCCGGCCTGCAGGCCGGCCAGATCGACGAGGTCATCCTGGTCGGCGGCATGACGCGCATGCCGAAGGTCATCGAGGTCGTTAAGCAGTTCTTCGGCAAGGAGCCGGCCCGCAACGTCAATCCCGACGAAGTCGTCGCGGTCGGCGCGGCCGTCCAGGCCGCCGTGCTGAAGGGCGAGGTCAAGGACGTCCTGCTGCTCGACGTGACGCCGCTGTCACTCGGCATCGAGACGCTGGGCGGCGTGTTCACGCGCCTCATCGAGCGCAACACGACGATCCCGACCAAGAAGAGCCAGACCTTCTCGACGGCCGACGACAACCAGACCGCGGTGACCATCCGCGTGTTCCAGGGCGAGCGCGAGATCGCCGCCCAGAACAAGATGCTGGGCCAGTTCGACCTGGTCGGCATCCCGCCGGCGCCGCGCGGCGTGCCTCAGGTCGAGGTCACGTTCGACATCGACGCCAACGGCATCGTGCAGGTCTCGGCCAAGGACAAGGCCACCGGCAAGGAGCAGCAGATCCGCATCCAGGCTTCGGGCGGCCTCAGCGAGGCCGACATCCAGAAGATGGTGAAGGACGCCGAGCTGCATGCCGAGGAAGACAAGAAGAAGCGCGAGCTGATCGACGCCCGCAATCAGGGCGAGGCGCTGGTCCACTCCACGACCAAGCACCTGGCGGAGTACGGCGAGAAGGTGAGCCCCACCGAGAAGGCCGAGATCGAAGGTGCGCTCGAGGGCCTCAAGACCGCCCTGGCGGGCGAGGACGTCGAGGCGATCAAGGGCAAGACCAACGACCTGACCCAGGCCGCGATGAAGCTCGGCGAGGCCATGTACAAGGCCCAGCAGGCTGAGGCGCAGGCCGGTGCAGGGGCCGCGGGCGGTGCGCCCGGCGGCGGCGCGACCGACGCCAAGGGCGAGAAGGTCGTCGACGCCGAGTTCGAGGACGTCACCGACAAGAACAAGAAGACCGGGTCCTGAACAGGGACCACGGGCTGAACGACACGGCCTCCCGCGCGAGCGGGAGGCCGATCTGTAAGGGGCCAGTGGGGGCTGCGTAGAAAACTATGTCGCAGGACTTTTACGAGCTGCTTGGAGTCAGTCGCACGACCAGTGCCGACGACATCAAGAAGGCGTATCGCAAGCTCGCCATGCAGTTTCATCCGGACCGCAATGACGGTAACGCCGAGGCGGAACGGAAGTTCAAGGAAATCAACCACGCCTACGACATCCTGAAGGATCCGGAGAAGCGTGCCGCCTACGACCGCTATGGACCCGCCGCCTTCGAGGGCGGCGCGGGTCCCGGCGGTCCGTTCCAGGGCGGACAGGGTTTCGATTTCGGCTCGGTATTCGGCGACATCTTCGAGGAGATGTTCGGCGCCAACGGTGCGCGCGGACGCGGCGGGCGCGCCGACATGCGCGGCCAGGACCTGCGCTTCAATCTCGAGATCACGCTGGAACAGGCCTATGGCGGCACCGAGGCCACGGTGCGCGTGCCGAGCTCCGTTTCCTGCGACGTCTGCCACGGCAGCGGTGCCGAGGCCGGGTCCAAGCCGCAGCAATGCCCGACCTGCCAGGGCCAGGGCCGGATCAGGGCCCGCCAGGGCGTCTTCACCGTCGAGCGCACCTGCCATACCTGCCATGGCGCGGGCCAGATCATCGACAAGCCGTGCAAGAACTGCGCGGGCCAGGGCCGCGTGCGTCGCGAGAAGACGCTCAAGGTCAACATTCCGGTCGGCGTCGAGGACGGTACGCGCATTCGCCTGACCGGCGAAGGCGAAGCGGGCGCGCGCGGCGGCCCTGCCGGCGATCTCTACGTGTTCCTGTCGGTACGCCGCCACCAGCTGTTCGAACGCGAGGGTGCCGACGTGCATTGCCGCGTGCCGATCTCGATGGTGCAGGCGACCTTGGGCGGCAACATCGAGGTGCCGACGCTCGACGGCAAGATGGCGCGCATCAACATCCCGGCCGGAGCGCAGGGCGGCCACCAGTTCCGCATGCGCGGCAAGGGCATGCCGATCGTGCGCTCCAGCCAGCGCGGCGACATGTACATCGAGATCAACGTCGAGACGCCGACCAACCTCACCTCGAAGCAGAAGGAACTGCTCAAGGAATTCGAGAAGGCCGGCAAGACCAGTCCCGAATCCGAAGGCTTCTTCAGCAAGGTGAAGGAGATGTTCGGCGGATGAGCCAACTGGGACTGGGCTTCGGCTGGCAACTCGCGCTGGCGGTTGCCATCCCGGTCCTGTTGGCGATCATCATCCTGGCGGCGGAAGCGCGTGGCCCGCTGGCGGCGCCGATCCAGTCCTGCAAGGGGATCGTGGCGCCCTATTTCGGCGCTGTCGCGATCCTGTTCAGCCTGTATGCCGCCCTGCTGGCCAGCGATGCCTGGGAAAAGGACGTCCACGCGCGGCGCCTGGTCAGCGACGAAACCAACGCCGCCCAGCTCATTGCCCACACCGCGAATGCGATGGACGTCGAGATGACCGTGGTGCCGAAGCTGAGAGCCTATCTCGAGTCGTCCAGCACCGAGATGAATCGCGGGACGATGATCGCGGCGGCCAGCGCCCGGACCGAGCAGGCCTTTGCCGAGCTTGTCACCGCCATCGTGCGCGAGCCACGCCTCGACCCTGCGTCACGCGCGCTGCTGATCAACGAGGCTCGCGACATGATGAAAGCGCGCGACGATCGGGCACACCTCGCAGACGACGGTACCCTGCCGATCAAGAGGCTCGCGATGGTGATCTTCGGCGCGCTGACGCAGATCGCTCTGATGCTCGTCCATGTCGGCGGCCCGCGGCGGGCGATGCGGGTTTCCATTAGCCTGTTCACGATCGCCTTCAGCGTGTGCCTGGCCTTCGCGGCGGTCTTCGATTCGCCGTTCCAGAACTTCATCCCGCACGAGCCCAAGGCTTCCCTGGGCAACGTGTTGAGCAGCCTTAAATCATAGGCTTCACGCCGCCAGCACGCAGCGCACCGCGTGCGCGGCCTCGACGTCGCGCAGGGACGGCACCGCCGTCGTGCAATCGGGGCGCACGAACTTGCAGCGCGGCGCGAAGCTGCAGCCGGCCGGGACTTCCGCGAGATCGGGCGGCGCGCCGGGAATGGATTCGAGACGCTGCCCGCGCATGCCGTCGTGCACCGTCGAGGCCAGCAGGCCGCGGCTGTAGGGGTGCTGGGGTGCATCGACCATGCGCTCGACCGGGGCCATCTCCACCAGCTTGCCGGCATACATGACGCCGATCCGGTCGGAGACCTCGACGGCCACCCCGATATCGTGGGTGACGAAGATGACGCCGAGATTGAACTCACGCTGCAGCTCGCGAATCAGCAGCAGCACCTGGATCTGCACCGTGGCGTCGAGCGCCGTGGTCGGCTCGTCGGCCAGCAGAAGCGTCGGATTGCAGGACAGCGCGAGCGCGATCATGGCGCGCTGGCGCATGCCGCCCGACATCTCGTGCGGGTAGGCCTTGAGCCGCTGCGCCGGCGAGGGAATGCGCACCATCTCCAGCAGGTCCTTGGCGCGCTTCATCGCCTCGGTCTCGCTCTTGCCGGTGTGACGGCGGACCGTCTCGGCGATCTGCTGGCCGATGGTGAAGACCGGATCGAAGGCCGTCGCCGGCTCCTGGAAGATCATCGAGACCCGTTGCCCTCGCAGGTCCGACAGCGCCTTGGCGCCCATGTCGAGGACTTCGTCGCCCTCGAGCTTGATGCTGCCGGACCAGCGCGTGCGATGCTCGGGATGCAGCCGCAGGATCGAGCGCAGGGTGACGCTCTTGCCCGAGCCGGATTCGCCCAGGATGCCCAGCGTCTCGCCGCGCGCCAGGTCGAAGCTGACGCCGTTGACGGCATGCACTGTTCGGTCGGGCGTGACGAAGGTGACGTGAAGATCCCGGACCTCGAGCATATTCGTCATGCCGCCATCGCCTTTGAATGTCCCGAACCCGACACGCGCATATGGCAGGCCACGGCCTGGTGTCCGGTATCGGCCAGCAGCGGCTCGGTGCGGGCGCAGACGTCCTCGGCGAAGGGGCAGCGCGTGCGGAACCGGCAGCCCGAGGGCGGATCGATCGGATTGGGCGGATCGCCCTGGATCGGCGCCTCCTTGGTTCGCTTGCGCGGATCCATCGACGGCCGCGCCGACAGGAGCGCGCGCGTATAGGGATGCTGCGGATTGCCGTAGATCGCCTCGACCGGACCCAGCTCGACGATCTTGCCGAGATACATGACCAGCACGCGGTCGCTGAGATACTGCACGACGTTGAGGTCGTGGCTGATGAACACATAGGTGAGGTCGAGCTCGGTCTTGAGGTCGACCAGCATGTTCAGCACCTGCGCCTCGACCGACTTGTCGAGCGCCGACACCGCCTCGTCGAGGATGATCAGCCGCGGCCTGAGTGCCAGGGCGCGCGCGATGTTCACCCTCTGGCGCTGGCCGCCCGACAGTTCGTGCGGATAGCGGGTGGCGTAGTTGGCCGGATCGAGACCGACCTTGCTCAAAAGGTCGCGCACCCTCTCGCGCGCCTCGGCCGCCGGCAGCCCGTGCGCGCGTGGCGCGAAGGCCAAGGTCTCGGCGATGGTGAGCCGCGGGTTGAGCGAGGCATAGGAATCCTGGAACACCATCTGCACCTGGCGGCGCAGCTCGTTCACCGTGATGCCGTGCGGCTCGTCGACCGGATCGCCGTCGAGCACCATCGTGCCCTTGTCCGGCTTGATCAGGCGGATCAGCAGGCGCGCCACCGTCGACTTGCCGCAGCCCGACTCTCCCACCACGCCCAGGGTCTCGCCCTTGGCGACCGAGAGGGTGAGATCGTCGACGGCGCGCACGACCTTGGTGGTTCGTCCCAGAAGCCCGCCGGCGACCGGGAAGTGCTTGCGCAGGCCGGTGGCCAGCAGCAGCGGCTGGGCCGGGCCGCCGCGATCCTCGATGGGAACCAGCGTGTCCATGTCAGGCCTTCACGTCCATGGCCGCGCGCAGGCCATCGCTCATCAGGTTGAAGCAGATCGAGGTGATGAAGATCATCACGCCGGGCAGCGCCGCGAGGACCGGGTTGACGTAGATCGCCTGGCGCAGCGTGTTCAGCATCAGGCCCCATTCCGGCTCCGGCGGCTTCACGCCGAGGCCGAGGAAGCTCAGGCCCGCGGCCAGGATGATCGCCACGCTGATCAGCGACGTCGCATAGACCAGGATCGGGCCCAGCACGTTGCCCAGCACATGGACCCGCACGATGGTGAAGGCCGAGGCGCCGCTCGCCTTGGCGGCGTCGACGAAGTCGAAGCCGCGCACCTGAGTGGTGACACTCTCCGAGACCCGGCAGATCGGCGGGATGAACACCAAAGTGAGCGATAGCAGCGTGTTTTCGGTGCCCGCGCCCATGGCGCCCGACAGCGAGATCGCCAGCAGCACCGACGGGAAGGCATAGAACACGTCCATGACGCGCATGATCGCCATGTTGGTCTTGCCGCCGACGAAGCCGGCGAGAATGCCCAGGCTGCCGCCGATCAGCAGGGCGAATACGACCGGCGTCACGCCCATGAACAGCGACAGCCGGCCGCCATAGATCAGGCGGGCAAACATGTCGCGCCCCAGCTCATCCGTGCCCAGCCAGTTGTTGGGCGAGCCGATCGGATTGAGGCGGCGCAGCATCGACGTCTTGTAGGGATCGGCCAGATTGAGATACGGCGCGGCGATCGAGGCCAGCACCAGCAGGATCAGGACGGCTGCGCAGGCCAGCGTGACCGGATCGCGGCGCAGGCGCCGGCCGACCGATTGCCAGTAGCCGCGGCCGGCCGCGGTGGGCTTCGGCGCCACCAGGACGGCGCCGCCAACGTCGAGCGAAGGGCTTTGCAGGGCCATGGGTTCAGCCTCGCTTGATTCGGGGATCGACCATGGTCTGGATGATGTCCACGGTCAGGTTGAGCAGCATGAAGAAGCCGGCCAGCACCAGAGTCGTGCCCTGCAGGATCGGCAGGTCGCGGCGGAAGATGGCGCTGTTCAGCAGGAAGCCGGTGCCCGGCCAGGCGAACACCGTCTCGATCAGGATCGAGCCGCCGATCAGGTTGCCGGCCTGCAGGCCCATGACGGCGAGGCAGGTCGGGGCGGCGTTCTTCAGCACATGGAACAGGATCCGGCTGTCGCGCATGCCCTTGGCCTGCAGCGCCGTCACGAACTCCATGCTGAGCGTTTCCTTGACGGTGGAACGCACCGTGCGGGTCACGACGCCGAGCGGGATCACCGAGAGCGCGATGGTCGGCAGCACCATGTGGGCGAGATGGGCGCGATCGAAGCGCCAGCCGGTGGAGTTCTCCGGCCCGATGCCCATCGGCGGCAGCACGCCCAGCTCGACGGCGAAGATGATGACCAGCACGATCGCCAGCCAGAAATGGGGCACGCTGACGCCGATCAGCGAGATCAGGGTCACCAGCCGGTCGACGATGCGCGACTTGGCGTAGGCCGCTGCCGTTCCCAGGATCACCGCCAGGGTGAAAGCGAGCAGTGTCGCGGCGATGGCCAGGATGATGGTGTTGCCGAAGGCGCTGCCGACCTCGGACGCGACCGAACGGCCGGTACCGATCGAGGTGCCGAGATCGCCGGTCAAGGTGACGCCGAGCCAGCGCAGGTATTGCACCGGCAGCGGCTGGTCGAAGCCGTAATACTCCTTGAGCTTGTCGACGACTTCCTTCGGCGCATCCGGCGGCACGATCGCCGAGATCGGATCGCCCGGCGCGAGGTGCACCAGCGCGAAGACGAGCAGCGACACGCCGAACGCGACAGGGACCAGGTAGATCAGGCGGCGTAGGGCATACAGGAGCATTGCGGCCCGCCTCTCTCTTCTTTGCTATCGAGTTATTTGATTTCGATCGGCGTCAGGTCCTGGAACCAGCTCTGCGCCTGCACGAAGCCCTTCACCTTGGGGCTCATGGCGCGCGGATTGAGATCGTGCGCGATCCAGATCCAGTAGGACTGGTCGACGATGTAGCTGTGCGCGTCGGCCAGCGCCTTGGTCTGCTCGGCCTTGTCGAAGCTCGTGTGCGCCTTGTTGATCATGGCATCGAGCTTCTCGTCCTTCAGGATGCCCCAGTTGGCACCGACCGGCGGCACGAAGTTGCTGTTCATCAGGCGCGTGAAGGCCGAATAGGGATCGACCAGGGCGCGGCTGATGTTGACGCCGTTGACGCCGGCCTTCTTGGCCGCCTCGCCGGTGACCGGCTGGAAGGCGAAGGTGACCAGTGCGTTCCACTCCATGACCTCGAACGAGGTGTCGAAGCCGGCGGCGTTCAGGTTCTCCTGCACGTATTCGTTCATCGGCAGCGGCAGCATCTGGCCCGAGCCCGAGGTCGAGATCGCGATCTTGATCTTGGGCTTCTTGGTGGCGCTGTAGCCCGCCTCGGCCAGCAGCTTCTTGGCCGCGGCCGGATCGTACTTGATGTCGAAGGTGGGCGAACCGAACCACGGATGGCCCGGATAGACATGGCCCTTGGACTCGATCATCAGCCCGCCCAGCAGCTTGTTGATGCCGGCACGGTCGATGGCGAGGTTGGCCGCCTTGCGCACGCGGATGTCGGTCCACGGCGAGCCTTCGATCATGCTGGGCTGGTAGGCCCAGTTGTGCGGATACTTGTTGGTCACGATGGCCATGCCGCCCTGCTTGAGGCGCGGAATGGCGTCAGGGGCGGGCACCTCGATCCAGTCGACCTGGCCGGCCAGCAGCGCCGCCGTGCGGGTCGCTGCCTCCGGCATCGGGAACAGGATCACCTTGTCGAGCTTCGGCACGCGCGCCTTTTCCCAGTAGTCGGCGTTGCGCGACAGTTCCATGCGCTCGCGCGGCACGACCCTGTCGACCTTGAACGGGCCGGTGCCCGACGGGTTCAGCGCGACCTTGTTCCAGTCCTTGCCCTGCTTCTCCCAGTTGGCCGGGCTCGAATAGAAGACGTAGGACATGTCGTAGGGGAACAGCGAGTTCACGATGCGGGTCGTGAGCTCGACCGTGTTCTTGTCGATCTTCTTGTATCCGACCAAAGTCGGAATGCGCGCCCGCACCTGCGCCAGCTGCTTGCTGTCGAACTGCGGCGACTTGTCGTTCAGGATCTTGTCGAGGTTCCAGATCACGGCGTCGGCATCGAAGTCCGACCCGTCGTGGAACTTCACGCCTTCGCGCAGCTTGAAGATCCACTTGGTGGGCTCGCCCTCGACCGGCGCCCAGGACAGAGCGAGGCCGGGCCGGATGTCGGCGATCGTGTCCGACTTCGACAGGTCCCAGTTCACGAGTGCGTCATAGATCGTGTAGCCGGCGAAGCGGAAACCCTCGAATCCTTGATCGGGCTGGCCCGTCGTCAGCGGGATGTCGGCGGCTGTCATGCCGATGCGCAGAGTGCCCTGCGAGAAGGCAGGCGTTGCAGTCGCTGCGAGGATACCCAGGCCGGCGACGGCGACGCGAAGGCGCTTGAACATTCACTACTCCCCGATTTGGCGATCCCGTCGGCAACCCCAACGCGAGACGCTTGCCCTCCCGGTCATGCAAGGGCCAAGCCAACGCACGGCGAGGGCGCAAACGGGCGACGCGGCATGTCGATTGCATGCGCAAGCGTCGCGGAGGGATTTCATGACATCGTCGACCAAGGCGCCGACGCTCGATGAGTTTCGGGCACGCGCCGCGCTGACCGGTCTCACTCTGACCGAGGAAGATATCGGCCACCTGCACAAGGGCTATGTGGGCCTGCTCGGCCTGATGGAGCGCATTCCCGAGCGTTGGGCCTGGGCCGCCGAACCGCCGCAAGTTTTCCGCGCCGACGAGTAGTACCCATCCCATGACTGATCTCACGACGCTCGGTATTGCCGAGGCCGGCCGCCTGATGGCGCGCGGCGAACTCACCTCCACGAAGCTCACCGAAGCCTTCCTCGCGCGCATCGCAACCGTCGATCGCACCCTCTCCAGCTACGTCCTCGTCACCGCCGACGTCGCGCTGAACGCCGCGCGCCAGGCCGACATGGAGATGAGCGGCGGCCTCAGGCGCGGGCCGATGCACGGCATCCCGATCGGGCTGAAGGACATCTACGAGACGGCCGGCATCAAGACGACCGGCCATTCGCATCTCAAGATCGACTATGTGCCGGCGATCGACGCCGAGACGGTGCGGCGCCTGAAGGCCGGCGGCGCGGTCATCCTGGGCAAGCTCGGCACGCACGAATTTGCCAACGGCGCGATGACGCAAGACCAGCCGTTCCCGCCGGTGCGCAACCCGTGGAACACCGCCTTCCAGCCCGGCGGCTCCTCCAGCGGCTCGGGCGCCGCGATCGCGGCGGCGCTGTGCATGGGCGCCATGGGCTCCGATACCGGCGGCTCGATCCGCAATCCGGCGGGCTACTGCGCCACGGCCGGCATCAAGCCGACTTATGGCCTGGTCAGCCGCTGCGGAATCTTCCCGCTCTCCTTCAGCCTCGACACGGCCGGGCCCATGGCCTGGACGACCGAGGACTGCGCGCTGATGCTCGACGTGCTGGCGGGCCACGATCCCAACGATCAGGCCTCGGCGCGCGCGCCCAGGGTCGATTACGGCGCGGCGGCGCAACGCCCGATCAAGGGCCTGCGCATCGCGCTGGCGCGGAGCTGGTACGAAGGCCCCGACGGCAAACTCTCGGAAGACATGGCCAAGGGCATGGAAGAGGCCGTGCGCGTGATGCGCGACCTCGGCGCCACGGTCGACGAGGTGATCTTCCCCGACATCCGCGACTATCACATCTGCGGCCGCGTCATCATCACGGCCGAGGCGCACGCCATCCATCGCCGCGACGTCATCGAGCGGCCGGAGAAGTTCGGCTACACGACGCGGCGGCGCTTCCAGCTCGGCGCCTTCCTCTCGGCCGAGCAGTACATGTCGGCGTTGCGCTTCCGCCGCAAGCTGCAGCAGGACACGCGCGAGGCGATGCGCGGCTACGACCTCGTGATGACGGCCAACCAGTGGGGCGCGCCGGAGATCTTCGAAGAGCCGGCGCCGGTCTTCCACTTCCTCGGCAAGCCCTCGCTCAGCATGCCGTTCAACGTCACCGGCCAGCCCGCTGCCGCCGTGTGCTGCGGCTTTGGCGCCGACGGCATGCCGCTCGCCTTCCAGCTGGCCGGCCGTCCCTTCGACGAGGCCAGCGTCCTCGCCGCCGGTGCTGCCTACGAACGCGCCACGCCGTGGCGTTCGCACCGACCGAAACTCTGACAGGAGCCCTACAATGAGCGTGACCCGTCGTACCTTCATCGCCGCTGGCGCCCTGACCGCCTTGCCGATCCCTGCCTTCGCGCAGGAGAAGGTCGTGCGCTTCGGCATCTCGATGGCCGACGTGCCGCTCACCACGGGCCAGCCCGACCGCGGCGCCGGTGCCTACAAGTTCACCGGCTATACGCTCTACGATCCGCTGGTCGCCTGGGAGATGGACATCTCCGACCGGCCGGGCAAGCTGATCCCCGGCCTCGCCACCGAGTGGAAGGTCAGCGACGCCGACAAGACCCTGTGGACCTTCAAGCTGCGCGACGGCGTGAAGTTCCATGACGGCTCCGCCTTCAACGCCGACGCCGTGATCTGGAACTTCGACAAGGTGTTCGACACCAAGTCCCCGCAGTTCGACCAGCGCCAGGCCTCGCAGGTGCGGCCGCGCCTGCCGTCGGTCGCGAGCTACAGGAAGATCGACGACATGACCGTCGAGGTGAAGACCAAGGTGGTCGACGCGCTCTTCCCCTATCAGATGCTCTGGTTCCTGGTGTCGAGCCCGGCGCAGTTCGAGAAGCTCGGCAAGGACTGGAACAAGTTCGCGTCCGAGCCGTCGGGCACCGGTCCGTTCAAGCTCGCGCGCCTGGTGCCGCGCGAGCGCGCCGAGCTGGTCAAGAACGAGGCGTATTGGAACCCCAAGCGCATTCCCAAGGCAGACCGCATGATCCTGGTGGTCGCGCCCGAAGGCTCGACGCGCACGGCGGCGCTGCTGTCGGGCCAGGTCGACCTGATCGAGACGCCGACGCCCGACACGGTCGATCGCCTGACCAAGGCCGGCATGAAGATCGTGCAGAACGTGACGCCGCACGTCTGGAACTATCACCCGTCGATGCTGCCGGGCTCGCCGTGGACCGACATCCGCCTGCGCAAGGCCGCCAACCTCGCGATCGACCGCAACGCCATCGTGCAGCTGCTGGGCGGCCTTGCCCAGCCAGCCTTCGGCCAGGTCGACAAGTCGAGCCCGTGGTTCGGCAAACCGAGCTTCGAGATCAAGTTCGCGCCGGATGATGCGCGCAAGCTGATGAGCGATGCCGGTTTCAGCAAGGCCCAGCCGCTCAAGACCAAGTTCGTGGTGGCCTCGGGCGGCAGCGGCCAGATGCTGTCGCTGCCGATGAACGAGGCGATCCAGCAGATGTTCAAGGACGTCTACATCGACCTCGACTTCAAGGTCGTCGAGCTCGAGGCGCTCTACACGGCATGGCGCGCCGGTGCCAAGGCCGAGATGAACAAGGACGTCACCGCCAACAACATCGCCTATGTGACGTCGGATCCGCTCTACGCCTTCACGCGCTTCTTCGCCTCCAACCAGGCGGCACCCGTCGGCGTGAACTGGAGCAACTATGCCAGCCCGGAGGTGGACAAGCTGATCGACCAGGCGCTGGCGGAGTTCGACCCGGCCAAGCAGGACGCGATCATGGCCAAGGTCCACGAGAAGGTGGTCGACGACGCGGTCCTGATCTGGGTCGTCCACGACACCAACCCGCACGCGCTGTCGCCCAAGATCAAGTCCTACATCCAGGCCCAGCACTGGTTCCAGGATTTGACGACGATCGGGGTTTGAGACCCAAGGTCCCTCGGCCTTCGGCCTCGGGATGACAAAGATGGTGTCATCCCGAGCACAGCGAGGGACCTTTCCTCAGCACCCAAGCTTCTTCGCGAGATCGATCATCGAGGTGCCGACGGCGTTCCAGTCGCCCTCGGCCTTGAGGTCGCGCTTCTGGTTCGGGCCGTGCTCGTTGGGTCGCAGGACGAAGCCGGTCGACAGGCCGCTCTTCTGCGCCGCCGCCAGGTCGTTGTTGTGCGCGGCGACCAACATCACCTGCTCGGGCTTCACGTACATGCTGTCGACGACGCCGAGATAGGCCTCGGGGTCGGGCTTGTAGTGATGGAAGGTCTCGCCCGAGAAGCAGTGGTCCCAGGGAATGCCGCCATTCTTGGCCATGTTGATCAGCAGCGCGACATTGCCGTTGCTGAGCGTGGCCACGACGTACTTCTTCTTCATCATGCCGATGCCCTCGACCGAATCGGGCCACGGCCGCAGTCTGTGCCAGAGATGCGTGAACTCCCACGCGCCTTCCTCGCCGGGATGCTTGAGGCCGCGGTTCTTCAGGAGCATCTCGAAAGCTTCCTTGTGCAGGTCGTCGATGCGCGTCCAGGGGATCTCCTTCTTGCGCACCCGCGTCATCTGCGGCTGGTAGAGGCCGCGCCAGTCGTCAGCGAAGCTCGTCCAGTCGGTGTCGATGCCGTATTTCTTGCCGAGCGCGGGCAGATCCTGGATCAGGCTGCCGCGCCAATCGACGACGGTGCCGAAGACATCGAAAATGCAGACCTTCAGATTGGCGGGGACGTTGGACATTGGGTAGCTTCCTCACATGGTTTGGAAGCACGATAGAGTGAGCGGCGCGGACGGCAAGCCAAGATGCGGCTGGGTGTCCGACGATCCGCTCTACCAGGAATACCACGACACGGAATGGGGCCGGCCGATCCGAGACGATCGCGCTTTGTTCGAGCTCCTGACCCTGGAAGGCTGCCAGGCCGGGCTTTCGTGGATCACGGTGCTTCGCAAGCGCGAGCACTATCGCAAGGTCTATGATGGGTTCGATCCGGAGAAGATCGCGCGGTATCGCCCTGCGAAGCTGGAGAAGCTGCTGCTCGATCCCGGCATCATCCGCCACAAGGGCAAGATCGCAGCCAGTGTGAGCAACGCCCAGGCCTATCTCGCGCTGAAGGAGCGCGAGGGCTCCTTCTCGAAGTTCCTGTGGAGCTTCGTCGGCGGCAAGCCGAAGAAGAACCGCCCGAAGACCCTCAAGGGCGTTCCCGCCCGTTCCGCCGAAAGCGACGCCATGTCGAAGGCCCTGCAGAAGGCCGGCTTCAAGTTCGTCGGCTCCACCATCTGCTACGCCTTCATGCAAGCCTCGGGCATGGTCGACGACCATGTCGTGGGCTGCCACTGCGCCAAGGAGTAATCGTGACCAAGCGTGTCTACATCGCGGCCCTCGGGACCGAGACCAACCAGTTCGTGCCCTTCCCGACTGGCCGGCGCGGCTACCAGGAGCATGGCATCTGGCACGGCGACGCCACCAAGCATGAGCCGACCAACTTCACCGCACCGGTGCATGTCTGGCGCAAGGAGACGGAGAAGCGCGGCTGGACGGTGATCGAGGGCCTCTCGACCTTTGCAGCACCGTCAGGGACAACCGTGCGCAAGGTCTACGAGGATTTCCGCGACGAGATCCTGGAGGGCGTGAAGGCCGCAATGCCGCTCGATGCCGTGTTGATCAACGTGCACGGCGCCATGGTGGCCGACGGCTATGACGACTGCGAGGGCGATCTGCTGGCGCGCATCCGCGCCATCGTCGGACCCAAGGTCGCGATCGGCGCCGAGTTCGACCTGCACTGTCATCTGAGCGCCCTGATGCTCGAGAGCGCCGACGTGCTGGTCGGCTACAAGGAATACCCGCACACCGACACGATGGAGCGCGCCGCCGAACTGTTCGCCATCATCGCCGACACGGTGGAGGGCAAGGTGAAGCCGGTCATGGCGCGCTACGACTGCCGCATGATCGCGCAGTACCGCACCTCCGTGCCGCCGATCAGCGAATTCGTGGTGCGCATGAAGAGCCTCGAAGGCAAGGACGGCATCCTCTCGGTGTCGCTGAGCCACGGCTTCTCCTTCGCCGACGTGGAGGATGTCGGCACGCGCACGCTCGTGGTGGCCGACGGCGACATGGAAAAGGCCGAGGCGCTGGCAAAGCAGCTCGCCGGCGAGCTGTGGGACAATCGCGAGCGCTACGCCACCAAGTACCTGACCGTCGCCGAGGCGATGGACCGCGCCGCCTCGCACAACCAGGGCCCGCTCGTGCTGGCCGACCGCGCCGACAATCCCGGCTCCGGCGCGCCGGGCGATTCGACCTTCGTGCTGAAGGCGCTGATCGAGCGCGAGATCGGCCCGGCTTTGTTCGGCGTGATGTGGGACCCGATGGCCTTCCAGATCGCCGAGGAGGCGGGCGAGGGCGCGCGCATCCGCATGCGGCTGGGCGGCAAGTCGGGCGCGGTGAGCGGCGATCCGGTCGACCTCGACGTCACGGTGAAAAAGATCGCCCGCAACGTCTTCCAGCCCTACGGGCCGGTGATGTCGCCGCTGGGCGACATGGCGCTGCTGTCGTCGGAGCATGTCGACATCGCGATCTGCACGCGCCGCAACCAGACCTTCCACGCCGATGCCTTCCGCGCGGTCGGCGCCGAACCGGCCGACTACCGCGTCGTCATCGTGAAGTCGGCGCAGCATTTCTATAACGGCTTCGTCGGCGTCGCGAAGGAGATCCTCTACGTCGCCACCCCCGGCGCCGCCGACCCCGACGTCACCCGCTGGCCTTACACCAAGCGCAAGACGCCGTTCTGGCCCAAGGTGGCGGATCCCTGGAAGTAGCGGAGACCCGATGCTCAATCTGACACCCCGGCGATGCGAAATCCTGTCGGACAGCATCCTGGGTTTCCTGGTCGTCCTGCCTCCGATCACCCTCATCGGGCTGATGTTCGATTGCAGCCAGCTCGACGGGACCTATGTCAGGTGCTCGAACCCCGTCCTCGAAGCCTTCGCCAATGCGCTGCAGGGCGTGATGCTGCTGATGGCCTTCGGCGGGTTCCTTCTCTACCTGCCGATCGTGGCAGGCGCCTACGTCAACAGCACGCGTTACAAGTATCGGGCGTGGAAAGCGGGCACGCTGCGGAAATGGTCCCTCGGCTTCGTCATCTGGCTGCTGGTATCCTGCTTCATCGTCCTGGCCGTCGCTTTGATCGTACTGGCGCTGTTCCTGGACACGACGGACAGTACGCCATCCTGATCAGAGCAGCGGCTCCAGCGCCTCGCGGGTCGTTTTGCCTTCGACGACAGGCACGACCTCGAACTCGACGACCTCCTGCCAGTCGGCGATCCAGCGCTGGAAGGTGGTGATGTCGTCGGTGCGCATGAGCTGGAAGCAGCGGCCGAGATCGGCGGTCACGTAGCTCGCGACGAATTCGAGACCGTCGGGCAGGCCGCGGCCCTTCTGGAGCTTGCGATAGACGGCCTTGCCGTCCTGGTTCTTGAACTTCTCGACGACCATGAAGAGCATGTATTCCCCTTCGCCTTGAAATCGTTAGTTTACGCTAAGTAATTTTATGGGGAACGAAATGAAGATCGCCGTCGTCGGCGCCTCGGGGCGCATGGGCCAGATGCTGGTCCGCCAGATCGCACGCACCGAGGGCGTGTCGCTGGCCGCCGCCAGTGAGAGGCCGGGCAGCAAGGCGCTGGGCAAGGATGCGGGCGAAGTCGCGGGGCTGGAACCCAACGGCGTGCTGATCGGCGACGACAGCGCCGCCGCCATCATCGCCGCCGACTGCGTGATCGACTTCACCGTGCCGGAGGCGACCGTCGCTCATGCCAAGGTCGCCAGCGAGAACGGCGTCGCCATGGTGATCGGCACGACCGGCCTCGATCCGATCCAGACCAAGCTGATCCAGGACGCGGCGAAGAAGGTGCCGATCATGTGGGCGGCCAATATGGCGCTGGGCGTCAACATCCTGCTGGCGCTGGTCGAGAAGACCGCGTCGATGCTCGACCCCAGCTACGACATCGAGGTGCTGGAGATGCACCATCGCCACAAGATCGACGCGCCCTCAGGGACTGCACTGGCGCTCGGCCGCGCGGCGGCGGCGGGCCGCAAGGTCCAGCTCGAAGAGGTCTGGCGCAAGAGCCGCGACGGCCATACCGGCGCGCGGCCGACCGGCGAGATCGGCTTCGCGACCCTGCGCGGCGGCGAGGAGGTGGGCGTGCACACGGTCTACTTCGCGGCCGCCGGCGAACGGCTCGAACTCAACCACCGCTCCTTCAGTCGCGAAACCTATGCGGCGGGCGCGGTGACGTCGGCCAAGTGGCTGGAGGGCAGGAAGCCCGGGCTGTACGGCATGAAGGACGTGCTGGGGCTTTGATCCGTTACCGGGTTACCGCGATTCGGGAGCTGCCTCCTTCGATTCGTTCGTTTCGTTTGTTTCGTTTATTGCGTTTGCTCGCCGGAACTTCGACGTTTTCAACCGCCTCCTAAGTCCTCTCCGCCGCGCAGCGGGCGGAGAGGGCATGGTCAGGGGAGTGAGCGAAACCTACTCGTCCCAGGCGTGGTCGTAACGCGGCGCGCGCATGTCGGCGATGGCCGCCTTGAGTTGCTCCGTCACGCGCAGGCGTTCCTCGGGGCCGAGGAAGCGGCCGATCACGGCGCGGTTACCTCTGGAGGTTACCACCAGGCGCTCCTCGGTCGCCTCGACCTTCAGCCAATAGGCGTCGAGCCGCAGCTCCTCACGTTCGCCATCGGGCGCGACCCTCACCACGACCAGCTCGCGGTCGGTCAGCAGCAGGGTCTCGCTGCGCCGCGCGTCGAGATAGCTGCGCTTGAACAGCCACCACAGGAGGAAGACGTCGAGGCCCATGAAGCCGAAGACCGGCCAGGCGCCCATGATGAACAGGGGCAGGCCGATCACCAGGTTGGCGGCGACGGCGCCCAGCATGACAAAGCGGAAGCCCTCCGCAGACAGGCTGCGGTGCGGGCTCAGCGAGGTGGCGAAATGAACCGCCGGAAGAGGCCCTTCGGTCATGGTAAGAAGCTATATGGCCCTGATGAAGACCGCCGTCATCCCCGAGTTCTTTGCACGTCTCAAGAAGGCGATGCCGGAACCCGAGACGGAACTGGAATACGACAATGTCTACCAGCTCCTGGTGGCCGTCGTGCTCTCCGCGCAAGCCACCGATGTCGGCGTGAACCGCGCCACCGGGCCGCTGTTCAAGTTCATCAAGACGCCGGCGGAAATGGTCGCACTCGGCGAGCAGAAGCTGATCGACCACATCAAGACGATCGGCCTGTTCCGCAACAAGGCCAAGAACGTGATCGCGCTCAGCCACCTGCTGCTGGAGCGGCACGGCGGCGAGGTGCCGCGCACCCATGAGGAGCTGGAGGCGCTGCCGGGCGTCGGCCGCAAGACCGCCAACGTGGTAATGAACGTGGCCTATGGCGAGGCGACCATCGCCGTCGACACGCACATCTTCCGCGTCGGCAACCGCACCGGCCTGGCGCCGGGCAAGAACCCGCTGCAGGTCGAACTCAAGCTGCTGAAGCGCGTGCCCGAGGAATACCGGCTGCACGCGCATCACTGGCTGATCCTGCATGGCCGCTACACCTGCAAGGCACGCACGCCGCTCTGTCCCGCCTGTGTCGTGAACGACCTCTGCACCTTCAAGGGCAAGACCGTCGCCGCGTAAGGCGCTAGCGTCCGAACAGCATCGCGAGCCGGGCGCCCAATAGCTTCGCGATGAAGCTGAAGGCGAAGCTCTTGTGGGCCGGCACGTCCTTCGGGATCTTGTCCGGGTGGGGGGCGAACTTGGTGCAGATGCGCATGTCGAGCGGGCGCACGGCGCCGCGCAGACGGGCGCGAAACAGCGGCATCCAGTGCTTCGAATCGTCGAAACTCATCGCCAGCGCCGAATTGCAGCAGGTGGCGACCAGCCGGTTCGTCGCCGTCTTGTCGCGCAGCTTGAGCTTCGTCACGAGTTCGGCGCCGCGCGTGCAGCGGACGCGATCCTTGCGATAGAGGACGCAGGCGGTACCACCATCGGCCTCGAGCACCGGCGGCGCGTTGGGCAGCGCCTCGATACGTTGGCCGGCCTCCTGGCAATCGTCGCAGTAGCAGACGACGGACAGGATCGCGGGCTCGGTCGCTTCGTACTCGACCTTGCCGCAGGAACAGGCGAGGAGCGTCATGCGCCCATCCTCATGCAAGGGCCCGCAGGCCGGCACGCAGCGCATCGGGATCGTCGACCAGCTTCTCGACCTTCGCGTGCGCGCGCCGCCAGATGGGCAGCGCGGCGAGGAGCAGGCGATGGCCGGCGGGCGTCAGCACGAGCCGGCGGCCGCGGCGGTCCTTCGGATCGACTCTTGTCTCCACAAGGTCACGACGCTCGAGCGGCTTCAGCGCCGCGGTCAGCGTCGTGCGGTCCATCGCCAGAAAATCCGCAATCGCCCCTATGGACGCCGGTTCAGGCCGGTTGAGCGACATCAGCAGCGAGAACTGGCCGTTGGTGAGGTCGAGCGGCCGGAGCAGATCGTCGAAATGGCGCGCCAGCACGCGCGCCGTCCGCTGCGCGGCGAAGCACAGGCAACGATCGTATACGTGTAGCGTTGTATCTAACCGAACGGTTAAATTCTTTGACATGCGGTAATTGTGTTGATACCAACCCATCTCGTCAAGGCATAGCCAGGAGGAACGATCATGACCTACGTGCAAGGATTCGTGCTGCCGGTGCCAGCCGACAAGAAGGAAGCCTATCGCAAGGCCGCCGCGGACTTCTCGCCCATCGCCAAGGAATTCGGCGCGACGCGCCAGGTCGAGGCCTGGGGCGATGACGTGCCGGACGGCAAGCTCACCGACTTCAAGGGCGCGGTGAAAGCCAAGCCCGACGAGATCGTCGTCTTCTCGTGGATCGAGTTTCCCAGCAAGGAAGTGGCCGAGGCGGCCCATCAGAAGATCATGGTCGATCCGCGCATGCATGACATGGACATGCCCTTCGACGGCCAGCGCATGATCGTCGCCGGCTTCCAGCCGATCCTCGACGAGGCCGGCACGAAGGGCGGCAAGACCGGCTATGTCGACGGCTTCATCGCGGCGGTGCCGGCCGGCAACAAGCAGGCCTATCTCGACATGGCGAAGAAGGCCGCTTCGGTGTTCAAGGATTGCGGCGCGGTCCGCGTCGTCGAGACCTGGGGTGACAGCGTGCCCGACGGCAAGGTCACCGACTACAAGGGCGCGGTGAAGGCGACGCAAGACGAGAAGATCGTCTATTCGTGGGTCGAATGGCCGTCCAAGCAGGTGCGCGACGAAGGCTGGAAGAAGATGATGGAAGACGAGCGCATGAAGAACCACCAGATGCCGTTCGACGGCAAGCGGATGATCTACGGCGGCTTCTCCCCGATCCTCGACGTATAAGGGGTGATGTAATGGCCATCGCGAAGAACACGATCTGCATCTGGTTCGACAAGGACGCGGAAGAAGCCGCCCGCTTCTACGAAAAGACCTTCCCCGACACCAAGGTGAGCGCCGTCCACCGCGCGCCGAGCGACTACCCGTCCGGCAAGAAGGGCGACGTGCTGACCGTCCAGTTCACGGTCTGCGGCATCCCCTGCATCGGCCTCAACGGTGGGCCGGTGTTCAAGCAGACGGAGGCCTTCTCGTTCCAGATCGCGACCGATAACCAGGAAGAGACCGACCGCTACTGGAACGCCATCGTGGGCAATGGCGGCCAGGAAAGTGCCTGCGGCTGGTGCAAGGATAAATGGGGCCTGTCGTGGCAGATTACGCCGCGCACGCTCACCGAGGCGATGGCCGCCGGCGGCGACGAGGCCAGGCGTGCCTTCGAGGCGATGATGGACATGCGGAAGATCGACGTCGCCAAGATCGACGCGGCGCGGAAGGGCTGAACTCGCTGGGGGCGCGCGACCCCAGTCGCGCGTCATTCACTTGCACAGGAAGATCGCGCCACTGGAGTGGCGCGCCCCCAGCAATCGCCTAACTCAAACCTGGGCGCGCTCCTCGCGGACCTTCCACAGCAGGATGAAGCCGAGCACCAGGAAGAACAGCACGCTGGCCATGCCGATGCGGGTCGAGTCGGTCGCCGTGGTGACGATGCCGATGGCGAGCGGCGCCATCCACGCGGTGGCGCGGCCCGACAGCGCGAACAGCCCGTAGAACTCGCCGGTCATGCCGGGCGGCGCGATGCGGCCGACCATGGTGCGGCTGGCCGCCTGCATCGGCCCCATGCAGAAGCCGAGGAGCAGCGCGAAGCCCATCAGCGTCTTCTCCTGCACCGACCCGAACAGGCCGCGTGTCGGGCTGATCGGATCGACCTGTATGAAGAAAAGAACATGCGTGGCCGTAACGCCGACGATGCCCAGCGTCGCCAAGATCACGCCGGCGATGGCGAACTGCACCGTGCGCTTGCTGCCGATCCAGTCGTCGAGCTTGCCGCCGAGAAAGGCGCCGGGGATCGCGAAGACGGTCAGGATGATGCCGAAGATGCCTAGGGTCACCGTGCTCCAGCCGAAGGTCGCGGCGGCATAGACGCCACCGAAGGCGATGATGGCGGCGAGCCCGTCATTGTAGAGCATGAAGGAAATGAGATAGCGCAGCACGTTGCCGAAGCGCGGGACGCGTTTCAGCGTCGACACGAGCGAGCGGCCGCCTTCGCGCGCGGCGACGAGCAGCGGCTGTCGGCGCGCACCGGCGGAATCCGGCGTGAACAGGAACATCGGCAGCACGAAGATCATGATCCACAGCGCCGATGCCGGACCGACCAGGCGCTCGAGCTCGTGGCTCGCCGGATCGAGGCCGAACAGCGGCCGGTCGTTCGATGCCGCGAGCCCGAACATCGCGGGCATGGACACGGCGAGCACCACGAACAGCGAGACCAGGCCGCCGCAATAGCCCAGGCCCCAGCCGAAGCCGCTCAGCCAGCCCATGCGCTCGGGCCGCACGATGTTGGGGAGCTGGGAATTGTTGAACACGATCGACATCTCGGCGCCGATCGTGGCCAGGATGACGGCCCAGCTGACCGGCAGGATGAGGTCGGGCCGGTTGGGATAGGCGAACCACAGGCCCGCGCATCCCACCATGAGCAGGAGCTGGAAGAAGAAGATGTAGGGCTTCCGTCGGCCGCCGGCATCGGCCATGGCGCCGAGGAAGGGGCTCATCAGCGCGATCAGGATGCCCGAGGCCGACTGCGTGAAGGCCCAGGCCGATTGCCCCTTCACCGGATCGCCCACCAGCACGTTGGCGAAGTAGGGCGCGAAGATGAAGGTGGTGATGATGGTGAAGAAGGGCTGGTTGGCCCAGTCGAACAACGCCCAGCTGAACTGGCCGAGCTTCGAGGCTTCACGGCCAGAATCATTCATTGGCTGGATACTCATACGAGTTCGACTTGTGTGTACCGACGAGCTCCAACGGCCAGGCGTCGATCATGGGTGATGAGAGAAGCATCGAGCACCTCGGCCAAGGCGACATACATCGCATCGTAAGCGCTGAAGTTGTTTCGCAGCATCCAGACGCGCGGCAAGAGGAAATCGTGCCGATGCCGGCGAATGGGAAACGCCATGAAGTCTTCCAGGGCGGCCTGTCCCCGCGCCTCATCGATATGCCCCGACAAGGCAAATCGGCGAATGACCTGCGCGATCTCCGCATCGAGGAGATGTGGTGCGTGCAGTGCCTCAGGCGTGCTCAGCAAGCGGGCCTCTACTGCAATACCCAAGGGAGTTCGCAAGAGGACCTCGAGCAAGGCCGAAGCGTCGACGACAATCACCTGCTGTCGCGTTCGGCCCGCACGGCATCCGCCGTATCGACAGGCAACGCGACGGTCGACCGACGTGCCAACCGCGCACGTAGTTCCTCGATCGTCGGCTGTTCAGCCACTTCCCGGATCTGCTGCAGCAGATAGTCGGACAGGGACATGCCGGCCAATGCCGCTCGCGACTTGAGGCGGCGATGCAGCGTGTCGGGCACGTTGCGAATCTGGATCATTGTCGACATGCGAAAACGCTAATCACATGTGCATCACATGTCAACGAACAGGGACGCGCCGCTGGAGCTGCCAGATCGCGTCCCGGTTGGTCGGCGAGAAGACCTTCTTCATGGCCTCCTGCCAGGGCAGCCAGAGCTGGGCGACATGTTCGGCCGGATCGAGGGTCGCCACGGTCTGCTCGGAGACCTGGAAGCCGAACACGTGCTCGACATTGTGGGTGACGTCCGGCGCATAGCGCGCCCGCCACTGCGCCCAGATCTCGTAGCGGTTGGTCTGTCGCCAATCCGTGAGCGTGCCGACCGCGAGGCCGGTCTCTTCCAGCAGCTCGCGGCGGGCCGTCGCCTCGAGGTCCGGGTCGTCCAGCTCGCGCGAGCCGGTCACGGACTGCCATAGCCCCGTCCCCGTGCGCTCCAGCAAGAGCACGTCCAGCCGGGGCGTATGGACCACCACCAACACCGATTCGGGGATCTTGAAGGCCATGAAGCAGCATAGCCGGAACATTGACTCCGGGCCTCCCAACGCTATGGTCCGGCGGCATTTTTCGAGGGATTTTCGATGAGCAAGCAGCTGCAGACCGCGATCGACGCGGCATGGGAAGCGCGTGACGGCATCAACAGCGCCACCAAGGGCGAGGTCCGTGACGCGGTCGAGGCGGCGATCGCCGGCCTCGACGACGGCACCTACCGCACCGCCGAGAAGTTTGGCGACGAGTGGGTCGTGCACCAGTGGCTGAAGAAGGCCGTGCTGCTCTCCTTCCGCCTCTACGATTCGGTCCCGATGGACGGCGGCGCTAGCTTCCCGGGCATGGGCGCCGCACCGTGGTTCGACAAGGTGCCGCTCAAGACCACCGGCTGGGATGCCGCCCGCTTCGCCAAGGCGAACTACCGCTCGGTCCCCGGCTCGGTCGTGCGCCGCGGCTCCTACATCGCCCCGTCGGTCGTGCTGATGCCGTCCTTCGTGAACCTCGGCGCCTATGTCGATACCGGCACCATGGTCGACACCTGGGCGACGGTCGGCTCCTGCGCCCAGATCGGCAAGAACTGCCACCTGTCGGGCGGCGTCGGCATCGGCGGCGTGCTCGAGCCGCTGCAGGCCAACCCGGTCATCATCGAAGACAATTGCTTCATCGGCGCCCGCTCCGAGGTCGTCGAGGGCGTGATCGTCGGTACCGGCGCGGTGCTCTCGATGGGCGTGTTCATCAGCGCCACCACCAAGGTGGTCGATCGCTCGACCGGCCAGATCCACATCGGCAAGGTGCCGCCGTACTCCGTCGTCGTGCCCGGCAACATCGGCGGCGGCCCGGACCGTCCCTCGACCTACTGCGCCGTGATCGTGAAGACCGTCGACGAGCGTACGCGTTCGAAGACCTCGATCAACGAACTGCTGCGCGACTAGCCCGCGCGACGGGCGTCAGCCGGCGTGGCGCTTCCACTCCGGCTGGGCCCGCAGATGCGCGCCCTCCTTGGCGAGGATCTTCGACGTGCGTTCGGGCGCGAAGCCCAGTTCGACGAAGGCGGGGCCGACATTGGCCACCTCGCGATACTCGGCGATCTTGCCGTCTCGCAATTTCATCATCGAGCAGCCCTCGAAACCGACGCGCTTGCCTTCGGCACCGGGCAGCTTCGAGACGTAGCTGAACGTGTAATAGGCGTAGAGCATCTTGCCGTCGCTGACCGGCCGGTGCATCTCCCAGCGGAACTCGTGGGCAGTGCGATAGAACCAGTCGTCGATCAATTCGGCGATCCGCCCGTGGCCCTTGAAGTCGCCGTAGAACACGTCGTGATAGACGCCGTCGTCGGTGAAGAGGCTCGCGAGTCCCTTGCCGTCGCGGCGCTCCACGGCCGAGCAGAACGATTTCAGCAGTTCTGACGTATCCATGCTTATTCCTCCCGTACGGCCATAATCATGACTAGACTGGCGGCCGCGGCAAAGGAGAACTGGCATGAGCTCATGGATCTTCCTCGGCATCGTCGTCGCCATCGGCCTGTGGCTGATCGCCGTCTATAACGGCCTCGTCGGCGGCCGCAACCAGGCGCAGACGGCGTGGAGCCAGATCGACGTGCAGCTGAAGCGTCGGCACGATCTCATTCCCAACCTGGTGCAGGTGGTGAAGGACGCCATGGGCTACGAGCAGGAGACGCTCACCAAGGTGATCCAGGCCCGCAACAACGCCGTTACGGCGAGCGGCAACGCGGCACAGTCCGGGCCGGCCGAGGCGGCGCTCAGCCAGGCGACGCACGGCCTGTTCGCGCTGATGGAGAACTATCCGCAGCTCAAGGCCAACGACAATGTCATGCAGCTCCAGGAAGAGCTCACGACCACCGAGAACAAGATCGCCTTCGCGCGCCAGTTCTACAACGACTCGGTGAACACCTATAACACCCGCCGCCAGAGCTTCCCCGCCGTGCTGGCCGCCGCATCGCTGGGCTTCGGGCCGATGGACCTGTTCAACATGCCGGAGAGCGAGCGCGAAGTGCCGAAGGTCGCGCTACGCTGATTGGGCAAGGCGCATGAGCGCCACCACCGACTTCGTCGCCGCGCAGGAGCAGAACCGCCGCAACACGATGGTGCTGCTGGCGGTCCTGACCGTGCTGGCCGCTGGCATCGGCTATCTGGTCGGCGCGCTGCTCGAAGGCGAATCCTCCGGCGCCTTGCCGGCGGTCAGCCAGGTCGGCATCGCGGGTGCCGGGTTGATGGCAGCCGTCAGCATCGGCTGGAGCGCAATCTCGCTGGCGGTCGGCGACAGGATGGTGCTGTCGATGGCCGGCGCGAAGGTGATCGAGAAGCAGGACGCGCCGCAGCTCTACAACGTGGTCGAGGAGATCTCGATCGCCGCCGGCGTGCCGATGCCCCGGGTTATGGTGCTGGAGACCGATGCGCTGAACGCCTTCGCCACCGGCAACCGGATCGGCAGCGGCACCATTGCCGTGACGCGCGGCCTGCTGGACACGCTCAGCCGCGACGAGCTGCAGGGCGTAGTGGCGCACGAGATGGCGCATCTCCGCAATCTCGACACACGCTACATGGTCGTGGTCGGCGTCACCGTCGGCCTGATCGCGCTGGTCTGCGACATGGCGCTGCGCACGATGAACTGGGGCTCGATGCGCAGCAGCGACCGCAAGGGCAATTCCGGCGGCGGCATCCTGATCATCGTCCTGCTGGTGGTCGCGATCCTGGCGCCGCTCGCGGCCAAGGCGGTGCAGATGGCGGTGTCGCGGCAGCGCGAGTATCTTGCCGATGCGACCTCCGTGCAGTTCACGCGCAATCCCAACGGCCTCATCTCCGCGCTGGGCAAGCTGGCGGAGAAGGCGGCGCCCTTTCCCGGAGTGAGTCGTGCCACGCAGCATCTCTTCATCGTCAACCCGATCCAGCAGTTCACTTCGAAGACGCCGGCGCTTCTTGCCACGCATCCCGATATCGAGGATCGCATCGCTCGCCTGCGCAATCTGGGCGCTTAACACCGGTCTCGCGGCGGCCTTCGACCTGCAGGGCCATCGCGGCGCCCGCGGGCTGGCGCCCGAGAATACGCTGGCCGGTTTCAAGGTCGCGCAGGATCTCGGCGTCACGACGCTCGAGACCGACCTCGCGGTGACGCGCGACGGGGTCGTCGTCCTCAGCCACGATCCGGTCCTCAATCCCGACCTGACGCGCGGACCGGACGGGCAGTGGCTCGCGGCACCGGGCCCGGCCATCCGCACGCTCACGTTGGACGAGCTGAAGCGCTACGACATCGGCCGCGTGAACCCGGCCAGCAAGTACGCCCAGCAGTTCCCCGACCAGAAGCCGGTCGACGGCCAGCGCTTCCCGACCCTCGCCGAGTTCTTCGCGCAGGCCTCGCCCGAGGTCCGTTTCAATATCGAGCTCAAGACCGACCCGGCCAAGCCCGACCTGACGCTCGACCCGGCGGCCTTCGCGGCGGTCGCCGTTGAGGGCATCCGCAAGGGGAAGGCGGAAGCGCGCACGACGCTGCAATCGTTCGACTGGCGCGGCCTGATCGAGGCAAGGAAGCTGGCCCCGGAGATCGCGACGGCCTGCCTCACCATCGAGAGCACCAACTTCGACACGGTGCAGCGCGCCAGCGGCCGGCCCTCGCCCTGGTTGGGCGGGCTCGACCTGGCGGCTCAGGGCGGGTCGGTCCCCAAGCTGGCCAAGGAAGCCGGTTGCACGACCTGGTCGCCCTTCTGGCGCAACGTCACCGCGGAGAACGTGAAGGAAGCCCAGGCGATCGGCCTCATAGTCGTGCCCTGGACCGTGAACGCGCCGGCCGAGATGACACGCCTGATCGACCTGGGTGTCGACGGGCTGATCACGGACTACCCCGACCGTGGGGCGCAGATTCTCAGCTCTAAAGGGCTAAAAGCCCGCTAGGCGGTTGACTCCGGCCGCCCTGTGTTCTGTATACAGACATGCGGCCGATCCTTCCCGAACCTGATCTTTCCGAGCGTATCCACGATTCGGTGCTGGAGGCGATCTGCTCCGGCGAGCTGAAATCGGGCGCCCGAATCACGCAGGAAGAGATCGCCCAACAGTTCGGCGTGTCCCGCCAGCCGGTCCTGCAGGCCATGATGCTGCTGCGCCGCGAGGGCTTCCTGATCGATGCCGGCCGCAAGGGCGTCTGCGTCGCCCCGCTCGACGTGCAGCAGGCCCGCAATCTCTACGTGGTCCGCGCCGCCCTCGACGGCGCCGCCGCACGCCTCGCCGCCTCGAACTACACGCCACACCTCGTGCAACGCGGCCGCGCCCTGCTCGATGTCGGCCGGCGCGCCGTGGCGAGCCGCTATGTGCCGTCGGTCATCGAAGCCGACATCGATTTTCATCTTTTCGTCTACGAGGCCTCAGGCAATCCCGTGATCGGCGAGACCGCCCAGCAGCACTGGCAGCATCTGCGCCGGGTGATGGCGGCGGCCTTGAGCGAAGAGGATCTGAGAGTCAGTGTATGGGACGAACACGAGGGCATCCTGCGCGCGCTCGAAGCGGGCCAGGCCGCCGAGGCCGAAGCGCTCTGCCGCGGTCATGCCGAGCAGATGGCCGACATTCTCACGGGACGATTGAAAGTCGTGATTTCCCGCGCCGCCTGAAGACGGCGCTCACTACAAGCAAAGACTGAGAAGCCAAGGAGGAACCGCCATGAAGCTCACCTCTGAGCAGCTGAAGCAATTCGACGAAGAGGGCTATCTCTTCTTCCCCGAGTATTTCTCGCCGGAAGAGACCAAGATCCTGAAATCCTCGGTGCCCGAGGTCTTCGCTCAGCGCCGCCCCGAGAACATCCGCGAGAAGTCCGGCGATGTGGTGCGCACCGCCTTCGCGGTCCACACCTATCATCCGGTGTTCGAGGCGCTGATCCATCATCCGCGCTTCGTGGAGCCGGCCGAGCAGCTCCTGAAGGACAAGACCTACATCCACCAGTTCAAGATCAACGGTAAGGCCGCCTTCGACGGCGATGTCTGGCAGTGGCACCAGGACTACGGCACCTGGAAGGCCGACGACGACATGCCCGAGGCCCGTGCCATGAACCTTGCGGTGTTCATCGACGAGGTGAACGAGTTCAACGGTCCTCTGTGGTTCATTCCCAAGAGCCACAAGAAGGGCGCGATCGAGGCCAGCCACGACCTCACCACGACGTCGTATCCGCTGTGGACGATCGACAACGACACCATCGCCAAGCTGGTCGACCAGGGCGGCATCGTCGCGCCCAAGGGCGGGCCGGGCTCGGCGATCTTCTTCCACGGCACGCTGGTCCATGGCAGCGGGCCCAACATGTCGCCCTGGGATCGCCAGATCATCTATGTGACCTACAATTCGGTGAGCAACGCGATCCGCCGCTTCAAGCGGCCGGACTACATCGCGCACCGCGACTTCACGCCGATCGATGCCTGGGAAGACGATGCGGTGATCCGCGCCGTCAACCGCAAGGTCGCGGCGGAATAGATTAAGAAACTTCGGAGGAAACAATGAGTCTCCATCGCATGCTTCAGGCCCGCGCGGCCGAAGCCAATCCGCTGCGCATCGGCGTCATCGGCGCCGGCAAGTTCGGCTCGATGTACCTGTCGCAGATCCCGACGACGCCGGGCATCCATCTGCTGGGCATCGCCGACCTCTCGCCCGACCGCGCCCGCGAGAACCTGGCGCGACTGGGCTGGAAGCCCGACGTGACGTCGGCCAGCTCGTTCGCCGACGCGCGCAAGCACGGCAGCACCTACCTCACCGACGACTGGCGCGCGCTGGTCAGCCATCCCGAGATCGACATCATCGTCGAATCGACCGGCGATCCGATCGCCGCCGTCGAGCATGCGCTCGAAGCCTTCAGGCACGGCAAGAGCGTCGTCATGGTGACCGTGGAGGCCGACGCCTTCTGCGGCCCGCTGCTGGCCAAGCGCGCCGCTGCCGCCGGCGTGATCTACTCGCTGGCGTACGGCGACCAGCCGGCGCTGATCTGCGAGCTGGTCGACTGGGCGCGCACCTCGGGCTTCGAGGTGACCGCGGCCGGCCGCGGCCACAAGTGGCTGCCGCACTTCGCGCAGTCGACGCCCGAGACCGTATGGAAATACTGGGGCCTCAACGAGGAACAGGCCAAGCGCGGCGGCCTGAACCCCAAGATGTTCAACTCCTTCCTCGACGGCTCCAAGCCCGCCATCGAGAGCACCGCCGTCGCCAATGCGACCGGCCTCACGCCGGCGCCGGACGGCCTCGCCTTCCCGCCGTGTTCCGTGGAGGACCTGCCCTTCGTGATGCGACCGGTCTCCGAGGGCGGCCAGCTCCACCACAAGGGCCAGGTCGAAGTGGCCTCGTCGCTGGAGAAGGACGGGCGCGCCATCCCCTACGAGATCCGCAAGGGTGTGTGGGTCGTGTTCGAGGCGGCCACCGAGTACCAGAGGAACTGCTTCGAGGAATACATGCTCTGCACCGACCCGAGCGGCCGGTATTCCGTCATGTACAAGCGCTGGCACCTGATCGGCCTCGAGGTCGGCATGTCGGTCGCCTCGATCGGCCTGCGCAAGGAGCCGACCGGCACGCCGATCGGCTTCCACGCCGACGTCATCGCGACCGCCAAGCGCGACCTGAAGCCCGGCGAGATCCTGGACGGCGAGGGCGGCTACACGGTCTACGGCAAGCTCTTCCCGTCGGAGAAGTCGACCGGCCTCGGCAGCCTGCCGCTCGGCCTCGCGCACAACGTCAAGCTGGTGAAGCCGATCAAGGCCGGCCAGTCGCTGACCTACGCCGACGTCGTGATGGACGAGTCGCTGACCGCCGTGAAGCTGCGCCGCGAGATGGAGCGCGACTTCGCGCCGGCCGCGTCGAAGATCGCGGCACAATAAAAGCTTTCCTCCCCCGTCAGCGGGGGAGGTGGCGGCGTCTTACGCCGACGGAGGGCTCATGGCCTTGCGGCTCCCATGACCCCATTGCCCCGTAGGACGGGGCACTTCCCCATTTGAATGGGGAAGGAAGCGCTCCACGCTTTCATTCGCCGTCATATAACTTTCATATGAAATCCATCTGAACGAAAAAGGTGGTCTGCAATGTTCATTCGAACATGCAGACCGAACGCGACAGCAAGAAACCCCTCGATACGGCCCTTCTGGCCGACGATCGCGCGCGGGCCATCGTGGAGCTGGTCCACCGCGACGGTTTCCAGGCCATCGAGGCGCTGGCCCTCCAGTTCGGTGTCACGCCGCAGACGATCCGGCGCGACGTGAACCTGCTCTGCGACCGCGGCCTGCTGCGCCGGCGCCATGGCGGCGTCGAGTTGCCGCCCGACGGTGAGAACCTCGCCTATCCCGCCCGCCAGGTCCTGAACATCGACGCCAAGCGCCGCATCGCCCGGCTCGTGGCCCGCGAAGTGCCCGATGGCGCCTCGCTGTTCTTCGGCATCGGCACCACGCCCGAGCAATGTGCGCTGGCGCTGGCCGACCATGCCGGCCTGCGCGTTATGACCAACAACCTCAACGTCGCGCTGGCGCTGAGCCGCAGCGCCTCCTGCGAGATCACGGTCGCCGGCGGCCGCCTGCGCAACCTCGACCGCGACGTGGTGGCGGGCGAGGCGCACGGCTTCTTCGGCCAGTTCGCCGCCGACATCGGCATCTACGGCGTCGGCGGAGTCGCCGAGGACGGCACGCTGCTCGATTTCAGCACCGACGAGGTGACGATGCGCAGCGCCTTGGCGCAGTATTGCCGTCAGCGTTTCCTGGTCCTCGATCATTCCAAGTTCGGCCGCGGCGCCACCGTGCGCGGCGGCACCATCACCGAGGCGAGCGCCGTCTTCACCGATCGCCCGGTGCCCGATGCCATTGCTGGAAAGCTGCGCGATGCCGGCGTCCGTCTCGTCACCTGGTCCGATGAAACCGCGTCCAACGAGTCGACAAGTCAAACAAGGAAGGGTTGATCTCATGTTGAAACAACTGGCCTTTGCGGCCGCCCTGGGCATCGCCGTCGTCACGAACATCTCGGGCGCCGCCGCCCAGCAGCGGGCCATCTGCTACAACTGCCCGCCGGAATGGGCCGACTGGGGCTCGCAGCTCAAGGCCATTCAGTCCAAGCTCGGCATCCAGGTGCCGCCGGACAACAAGAATTCCGGCCAGGCCATCGCCGCGCTGATCGCGGAGAAGGGCAGCCCGGTGGCCGACGTCACCTATCTCGGCGGCATCGCGGCCGACCCGGCCAAGGATGCCGGCGTGCTGACGCCCTACAAGCCGAAGAACTGGGAGAAGATCCCGGCCGACCTCAAGGATGCCGACGGCAACTGGTTCACCATTCATTCCGGCACCTTGGGCCTGTTCGTGAACAAGGCCGCGCTCGGCAACAAGCCGGTGCCGCAGAGCTGGGCCGACCTGCTGAAGCCCGAATACAAGGGCATGGTGGGCTACCTCGATCCGACGTCGGCGGCCGTCGGCCAGCTCGGCGTGATGGCGATCAACCTCGCGCTGGGCGGCACCTACGACAATCTCGATCCGGCCATCAAGTTCTTCAAGGAACTGGCCAAGAACCAGCCGATCGTGCCGAAGCAGACTTCGTATGCCCGCGTGATCTCGGGCGAGATCCCGATCCTGCTCGACTACGACTTCAACGCCTATCGCGGCCAGTACACCGACAAGGCGCCGGTGCAGTTCGTCATCCCGAAGGAAGGCACGCTGGTGTTCCCCTACGTGATGGCGCTGGTGAACAAGAGCCCGAACGCGGAGAACGGCAAGAAGGTCCTCGACTTCGTCCTGTCCGACGAGAGTCAGGCGATGTGGGGCAATGCCTATCTGCGCCCGGTCTTCGCCGACCGGCTCTCGGCCGAGGCCAAGGCCAAGTTCCTGCCCGACGCGGAATATGCCCGCGCCAAGGCCGTCGACCTGAAGAGCCTCGCCAAGGCGCAGCCGCAGATCGTCGAGCGCTACCGCAAGGAAGTGAACTGACGCTCGCCAAGCCAGCGACAACGCAGCGGGGCGGCCTCATGGCCGCCCCGTTTCCGCTCGTTTGAGGAACCCGCCAACCATGCGGCACGAAGTCCGCCGACTGATCCTTCTGCTGCTGCCGGCTGGCATCGTCTTCGCGGCGTTCTTCCTGCTGCCGATGGCGCGGCTGTTCTTCATCGGCGGCAGCGGCAAGACCGGCTGGGCGGCCTATGCCGCGATCCTCACCGACTCGCTCTATCTCAGCAGTCTCGCCTCGACGCTCGCCGTTGCAGCGGCAACGACAGCAGCGACGCTGGTGATCAGCGGCATCTCCGGCCTGTTCCTGCAGCGCCACAAGTTTCCCGGCAACGCCCTTCTCGTGTCGATGCTGACCTTCCCGCTCGCCTTCCCGGGCGTGGTGATCGGCTTCATGGTGATCATGCTGGCCGGCCGTCAGGGGCTGATCGGCACCGTCACGCAGGCCCTGACCGGCGAAAAGCTGGTCTTTGCCTACACGCTCTCCGGCCTGTTCATGGGCTACGTCTACTTCTCCATCCCGCGCACCATCCTCACCGTGATGGCCGCCGCCGAGAAGCTCGACCCGAAGCTCGAGGAGGCGGCGCGGTCACTCGGCGCCTCGCCGTGGCGCGTGCTGCTCGATGTGATCATCCCCGGCCTGAAGCCTGCCTTCATCTCGGCCGGCGCGATCTGCTTTGCGACGGCGGTCGGCGCGTTCGGCACCGCCTTTACCTTGGCCGCCAAGATCAACGTGCTGCCGATGGTGATCTACACCGAGTTCACTTTGTCGGCGAACATCGCCATGGCGGCGGCGCTGAGCTTCGTACTGGGCATCGTCACTTGGCTGGTGCTGGCGGTGGCGCGCACGGCCGCCGGCTCCAGCGTCGCGGCGGCGGGCTGACATGAAGCGCCGCGGCCTCTTCTATCTGCAGCTTGGTTTCACCTTGCTGGTCTGCGCCTTCCTGGTCGTGCCGGTGATCCTGTCGATCATGGCCGGCCTCACCGTGAACTACTTCGTCGGCATCGAGAGCGGCCTCACCCTGCGCTGGGTGATGGAAGTGTGGAACGGCTATCGCGACACGATCTTCCTCTCGATCGGCCTGTCGCTCGCCTGCCTCGCGGTCACTTTGGTGATCGGCGTCCCGGCCGCCTATGTACTGGCCAAGCGGCAGAACGCGCTGACCCGCGCGCTGGAGGAGATGCTGGTGCTGCCGGTGGCGGTGCCGGGGCTGGCGACCGCGCTGGCATTGATCGTCACCTATGGCAGCCTGTCGGGCTTCCGGACCTCATGGGCCTTCATCCTGGTGGGCCACGTGCTCTTCACCCTGCCCTTCATGGTGCGCAGCGTGCTGGCGGTGCTGAGCGCCATCGACCTCAAGACGCTCGAGGAAGGCGCGGCCTCGCTGGGCGCCGGCTTCTGGCCGCGCTTCCGCGACATCGTGCTGCCGAACTGCCGGCAGGGCATCCTCGCGGGCTCGCTGATGGTGGTGACGCTCTCCATGGGCGAATTCAACATGACCTGGCTGCTGCACACGCCCTTCACCAAGACGCTGCCGGTGGGCCTCGCCGACGCTTACGCCTCGCTGCGGCTGGAAGTGGGCAGCGCCTACACGCTCGTGTTCTTCCTGATGATCATGCCGCTGCTGCTGGCGCTGCAGGCCTTCGCCAAGCCGCGCCCCGCGAAGTTCGTGGCAGAGGACGCTGAATGACCGACGCCGGCAACAAACCCGTTTCCATTGCTCTGACGAACTGCGCCAAGACTTTCCCCGACGGCACCAAGGCGCTGGAGCCGCTCGACCTCGCCATCCATGCCGGCGAGACCGTCGTTTTCCTGGGTCCCTCGGGCTGCGGCAAGACCACGACCCTGCGCATCATTGCGGGCCTCGAAGAGCCGGATGCCGGCGGCAAGGTGCTGTTCGACGGCGTCGACGTCACGCACCTGCCGATCGAGCAGCGCAATGTCGGCATGGTGTTCCAGTCCTACGCCCTGTTCCCCAACATGACGGTGGCCGGCAACATCGGCTACGGCCTGCGAATCCGGAGGGTGCCCGAACCGCAGATCAAGGCGCGCGTCTCCGAGATGCTGGCGATGATGCAGATCACGCGGCTCGCCGACCGCCGCATCGACCAGCTCTCGGGCGGCCAGCGCCAGCGCGTGGCACTGGCCCGCGCCATCGCCGTACGCCCGCGCGCACTGCTCCTCGACGAGCCGCTGACGGCGCTGGATGCCAAGCTGCGCGACACGCTGCGCCTGGAGATCGATTCGCTGCTGCGCTCGCTCGGCATCACGGCGATCTACGTCACCCACGACCAGGCCGAGGCGATGGCCCTCGGTGATCGCATCGTCGTCATGGAGCATGGCCGGGTCGCGCAGATCGGCAAGCCGCGCGAGATCTACCAGCGCCCGGCCACGCGCTTCGTCGCCGAGTTCATCGGCACGATGAATCGCCTGACCGGCTCGGTGAGCAATGGCACCTTCACCTGCAAGGCGGGCCATATCGCCTGGCCCGAGGCGCCGGCGACCGCGACCGAGATCCTGTTCCGGCCGGAGGATATCCGCGTCGTCGAGGGACACGAGACGGCGGCCCTGCAGGGCAAGGTGGCGGCGGCCTTCTTCCTCGGCGATCACACGCGGCTGTTCGTGGACGTGGGCGAAGCACAGCCGCTGGTGATGGAGAGCACGGCGCGGCGCGATTTCAGCCATGGCGACGCGGTGGGTCTAGCCGTCGACCCGCGCGGCCTGCTGGTTCTGTAAGGACGTGGACATGTTGATTGCACAGATCACCGACACCCATATCAAGCTGCCCGGCAAACTCGCCTACGGGAAGGTCGACACGGCTGCGATGCTGAGGCGCTGTGTGCAGGAGCTGCTGGCGCTGGCGCCGCAGCCCGACCTCATCCTGCTGACCGGCGACCTCGTCGATCTCGGTCGACCGGAGGAATACGCGCATCTGAAGTCGATCCTGGTGCCGATCAAACAGCGCATCATTGCCATTCCCGGCAATCACGACGACCGGGAGGCGATGCGCGAGGCCTTCCGCAGCGAAGGCTACCTGCCGGAGCAGGGCCCGTTCCTGCAGTTCGTCCTCGACGACTATCCGCTGCGCATCGTCGGCCTGGACACGTTGATTCCTGGCGAGGGTGGCGGTGAGCTGTGCGCCGCGCGACTCGACTGGCTGGACAGGGCCCTGCTCGAGAAGCGATATGCCCCCACGCTCGTGCTGATGCATCATCCGCCCTTCGTCACCGGCATCGGCCACATGGACAAGCTCGGCCTTTCGGGCCGCGATGCCTTCGCCGCCATCATGGAGCGCCATCGCCAGGTCGAACTCATCCTGTGCGGCCATCTCCATCGCACGATCCGCGCCCAGGTCGGCGGCCGCCCGGCGCTGACCTGCCCCAGCCCGGCCCATCAGGTCGCGCTCGACATCCGTCCCGATGCACCGAGCTGCTTCCGCATGGAGCCGCCGGGCTACATGCTGCACTGGTGGAACGGCGGTCAGCTGGTGACCCACACCGCCGTCATCGGCGACTATGACGGGCCGTACCCGTTCTTCGGTCCCGACGGCAAGCTCATCGACTGAACACGGGCCCGTGCGAAGGCACCGGGCGAGATGCCGACCCGTCGGCGAAAGGCCGTGCTGAAGGCGCTGGCGGATTCGTAGCCGATCTCCTCGGCGAGCCGGTCGAGCGGTTTACCGCCGCGGCTGAGGGCATCCTGCGCGAGCGCCATTCGCCAGCGCGAAAGATATTCCATCGGCGCGCAGCCAAGCGTTTCGGAGAAGCGGGCAGCGAAGGCCGAGCGCGACATGCTAGCGAGCCGCGCCAGTCCCGCCACCGTCCAGCCGGCGCGAACATTGTCGTGCATCGCGCGCAAGGCGCCGACCAGGGACGGGTCGCGCAGTCCCGCCAGCAGGCCCGCCGGCAATGCTTCCTGGCCGATGCCGGGTTGCCGCAGGCACTCCACCAGCATGACCTCGAGCAGGCGCGGCAGGATCATCTCGCGGCCGGGCCGGTCGGCCTCGCATTCCTCGCGCAGCAGGTGGACAAGGCGCGCGAGGCGGGACGTGTCGCTCTCGGCCGCGCGGACATGGATGATGCGCGGCAGCAGGCCGGTCAGCAGCGCGGCGTTGACCGGCTCGATCCGGAAGGCGCCGCCCAACATCTGCACGTCGGGCTCGCCGTCCGGATCGCCGTGCCGGACGGGCTTGTCCGATGGCTCGACCCGCGCGCACGCGACACCGGGATGGCTGAACAGCGCGAAAGCGGGCGTCGCGGGCAGCAGCACGAAGTCGCCGCGCTCCAGCAGGACCGGCTCCTCGCCGTCGAGGGCGAGCCAGCATTGGCCGGCCAGGACGAGGGCAAAGCCCGGCTGTTCGTAGGCGTCGTAGCGCACGCCCCAGCGTCCCCGGCCGGTGATCGGTTTCGACAGGGCGGCGTAGGGGCGCAGCAGGCCGATGACGTCGCTGAACGGGTCCATTTTGGACGATCCATAATCAGAACAGGTGTCCTGATTATATATCATCCCCGAGGGATGGCTATCCTGGGCACATCGACCAGCCAACGGAGCATCACATGGCCCAGACAGTCCTCATCACCGGCACCTCATCCGGCTACGGCAAGGCGATGGCCGAGTTCTTCCTCGACCGCGGCTGGAACGTCCTGGCCACGATGCGGCGACCCGATCCGGCGGTGTTCGCCAAGCCCTCGGACCGGCTGAAGCTGCTGCCGCTCGACGTCACGAGCGCCGCCAGCATCGAGGCAGCCATTGCCGACGGCATCGCCGCCTTCGGCGCCATCGACGTGCTGGTGAACAATGCCGGCATCGGCCTCGGCTCGATCGTCGAGGCGACGCCCGACAGCATGGTGCGCGAGATCTTCGAGACCAACACGTTCGGCGTCATCGCGACCTGCCGCGCCCTCATCCCGCACCTGCGCCGGCAGGGACACGGCACCATCGTCAACGTCACGTCGAGCGTCACCCTGGGCGTCATGCCGCTGGTCGCGGTCTATGCCGCCAGCAAATGCGCCGTCGAAGGTTTCACGGAATCGCTCTCGTACGAGCTGGGTGCCTTCGACATCAAGGCGCGCCTGGTGGAGCCCGGCTACGCACCGACCACCAACCTCACGGCCAACGGCAGCGCCCGCATGCAGGGCCTGTTCCCGGAAGAATACGGCGCCTTCACGCAATCCTGCTTCGCCAATATGGCCAACTATCCGACGCGCTACTGCACCGAGGCGGAGGTCGCCGAAGCGACCTTCGCGGCCGCGACGGAAGAGGGCAGCCGGATCCGCTATCCCGCCGGCGCCGACTCGAAGCTCCTCGCCGAGCTGCGCTGGTCGACGTCGGAGGAGCACTACCTGCAGAAGATGCGGGAGATGTTCGGGGCCAAACCCGTTGTCATCCCGAGCGCAGCGAGGGACCTCTAGCGGCGTCCGATCAAAGGTCCCTCGCTGCGCTCGGGATGACAATTTTGGTTGTTTTCGACGCTTCGCGTCAGAACGACACCGCCTAGATCGCCGGTTCCGCGTCCTTGGCTTTCGCCTTCGCGGGCCGGCCCTCGGCCGCGTCGCGTTCCTGTTCCTTGCGGGTCTTGAGGAGCTTGCGGAGGATCATGTTCCGCTTCAGGGCCGAGATGTGGTCGATGAACAGGATGCCGTCGAGATGGTCGATCTCGTGCTGCACGCAGGTCGCCAACAGGCCGTCGCAGGCCAGTTTCTGGGTCTTGCCGTCGCGGTCCAGGTAGCGGACCGTCACCGTCGCCGGACGGACCACGTCGGAATAATGGTCCGGCACCGAGAGGCAGCCTTCCTCGTAGGAGACGTCCTCGTCCGAGGCCTCGACGATCTCGGGATTGGCCATGAACAGCGGGCCGATCTTGGTGTCCTCGCGGTCGATATCGAGCACGATGACGCGCTTCAGCACGCCGACCTGCGGCGCGGCGAGGCCGATTCCCGGCGCGTCGTACATCGTCTCCAGCATGTCATCCATGAGCTGGCGCACGCCGGCGTCGACCGTTTCGACGGGCAGGGACTTCTTCTTCAGGCGCGGATCGGGCGCGGTCAGGATGGGCAGGAGAGCCATTGGGCCTAAATATGCGGTGAAATCGGGCTTTTCAAGGTCAGCTGCGGCGCACCATGGTCCCCACGCCGGCCTCGGTGAAGACCTCCAGCAGGAGCGCATGGGGCACGCGGCCGTCCATGATGACCGCCGCTTCGACGCCCGAATTCACGGCATCGATGCAGTTCTCGACCTTGGGGATCATGCCGCCGGAAATCGTGCCGTCGGCGATCAGCGCGCGCGCCTGCTCGATCGTCATGTCGGGGATCACCTTGCCCTCCTTGTCGAGGACGCCCGGCACGTCGGTCAGGAACAGCAGCCGCTTGGCCTTCATCGCGCCGGCGATGGCGCCCGCGGAGGTGTCGGCATTGATGTTGTAGGTCAGCTCGTCGTCGACGCCGAACCCGATCGGAGCCACGACCGGAATGACGTCGGCGCGGCGCAGCTGCTCCAGCACCATGACGTTGATCTTGGCGGGCTCGCCGACCTGCTTCAGGTCGACCTTGAGGAGCTCGCCGGTCTTGGGATCGCGCGTCTCGGTGACCTTCCTGGCCAGGATCAGGTTGCCGTCCTTGCCGCAGATGCCGACGGCGATGCCGCCGCATTCGTTGATGTCGGCCACGATCGCCTTGTTGATCGAGCCGGCCAGGACCATCTCGACGATCTCCATCGTCTGGGCGTCGGTGACGCGCAGCCCGTTCACGAACGTGCTCTTGATGCCGACCCGCTCCAGCATCTTGTTGATCTGCGGGCCGCCGCCATGGACCACGATCGGGTTCATGCCGACCTGCTTCATCAGCACCACGTCGCGCGCGACCAGGTCGCCGAGCTTCGGGTCGGTCATGGCGTGGCCGCCATACTTCACCACGAAGGTCGCGTCGTTGTGCCGGCGCATGTAGGGCAGCGCCTTGGAAATGGTCTCCGCCATGCGGATGAGACGCTTCTGCTCTTTGTCCGGTTGAACAGCCTCGGCCATTTCCAGCATCCCCAGTTGAACGAAAGCCCTCTCCGCGCGCGGCGGGAGGGCCAAGGCGCATAATATATCAGGCGGCTTACGGATAGAAGAACCGGGCCCGCCGCGTCAGGATGTCCAGATGGCAGCTACACCCGTTTTCGACAGGGAAACCCTGGCAAATCGCGGCTTCACCGTGGCGAAGAACCTGATCGGCGCCGACGAATGCCGGGCGCTGGCCGCATTGTGGTCCGACCAAGCGCGATTCCGTAAACATATTGTCATGCAGCGCCACGGCTATGGGCAGGGCGAATATCAGTATTTCGCCTACGACCTGCCCAAGCCGGTCGAGCGGCTGCGCCAGGCGCTCTATCCGGCGCTGGCCGAGGTCGCCAACCGATGGAACGAGCAGCTCGGAAAGCCCAGGCGCTTTCCCGAGACGCTGGAGGCCTGGCTGAGCGAATGCCACGCGGCCGGCCAGACCCGGCCGACGCCGCTGCTGCTGCGCTACGGTACCGGCGACTACAACTGCCTGCACCGCGACCTCTACGGCGAGATGGTCTTCCCGCTGCAGGTCGTCGTGCTGCTGAGCGCGCCGGGCCGCGACTTCACCGGCGGCGAGTTCATGCTGGTCGAGCAGCGCCCGCGCCTGCAGTCACGCGGCGAGGTCGTGCCGCTGGAGCAGGGCGACGCCGCGATCTTCGCCGTGAACGAGCGGCCCTCGAAGGGCGTCCGCGGCTGGCACCGCACCGCCATGCGCCACGGCGTCTCGAGCCTGCGCACCGGCGAGCGTTTCACCCTCGGCGTGATCTTCCACGACGCGGCGTAGGACGCCTAAACCTGTGCGACCGCCACGATGTCGGCGCGCAGTTCGGGAATGCCGAAGCCGGTCTCGCTGCTGGTCGGCAGGACTTCGGGGTGGGCGGCGCCGTGCTTGCGGGCCACCGCCTCGGCGGCCGCGACGGCGCGCGGCACGTCGGCGGCGCGCAGATAGTCGGTCTTGGTGAGCAGGAGCTGGTAGGAGACGGCGGCGCTGTCGAGGTTGCGCATCGTCTCGCGGTCGCTCTCCTTCACGCCGTGACGGCCGTCGATCAGCACGAAGATGCGCATCAGGGTCGGCCGCCCGCGCAGGTAGGCCGAGGCGAGATCCTGCCAGGTCTCCTTCATCGAGCGCGAGACCTTGGCGAAACCATAGCCCGGCAGGTCGACCAGCATCAGCCGGTCGGCCAGGTTGAAGAAATTGACCTGCCGCGTGTGGCCGGGATTGGCCGAGACGCGCGCCAGGGTGCGGCGGCCGGTGAGCGCATTGACCAGGCTCGACTTGCCGACATTGGAGCGGCCGGCGAAGGCCACTTCCGGCAGCGAGATGCCGGGCAGCGATTCGATCGACGCGGCGCCCGAGACGAAGTCGCAGGGGCCCGCAAACAGCTTGCGGGCCGCCTCGATCTCTTCCGGCGTACGGCCTTCGTCAATTTCGTCGGGTGACTTGTCCGGCATCAGCCCTTCTTACCCGAGCCCTTGCCGCCCTTCTTGTCGTTCGTGGGGGCAGCGGGTGCCGGAGCCGGCGTCGCGGCGACGGCCTTGCCGCCGATCGGCGCGCCGTGGCGGCGCATGATCATGTACTGCTGCGCGATCGAGAGCGTGTTGCTCCACGCCCAGTAGATCACCAGGCCGGCGGCGAAGGGCGCCAGCATGAAGGTGAACAGGATCGGCAGGAACTGGAACACGCGCGCCTGCACCGGATCGGTCGGCTGCGGGTTCAGCTTCTGCTGCAGGTACATCGTGACGCCCATGATCATGGGCCAGATGCCGATGTTGAAGAAGTGCAGGAACGGCGGGACGTCCCACGGGAACAGGCCGAAGCCGGTCAGGATGGTGAGCGGATCCGGCGCGGACAGATCCTTGATCCAGCCGTAGAATGGCTGATGGCGCATCTCGATGGTGGTGTAGAGCACCTTGTAGAGCGCGAAGAACACCGGGATCTGCACGAGGATGGGCAGGCAGCCCGCCGCCGGGTTCACCTTCTCGCGCCGATAGAGCTGCATCAGCTCCTGGTTCATGCGCTGGCGGTCCTCGCCGTAGCGCTCCTTGAGCTTCTCCATTTCCGGCTGGAGCCGCTTCATCTTGCTCATCGCCGCGTAGGACTTGTTGGCCAGCGGGAAGAACACGGCCTTCACGGCCACGGTGAGAACCAGGATCGACAGGCCGAAATTGCCGAGATGCACGTAGAGCCACTCGAGCAGCCAGAACAGCGGCTTGGTGAAGAACCAGAACCAGCCCCAGTCGATCGTGAGGTCGAACTTCTCGATGCCGTACCTGCTTTCGTAGTCGGAAATCACCCGCACGATCTTCGCGCCGGCGAACAGCTTGGCATCCGTCACGGTACTGGCACCGGGGGCGACCGTGACTCCGTTCGCCACATAGTCGACCTGGTACTTCACGTCGGCGCCTGCGCCGGTCTGCTTGATCGAGACGTCGACCTTCGACTTCTGGTCGGGCACCAGCACGGACATCCAGTACTTGTCGGTGATGCCCACCCAGCCGCCCGTGGTGGCCATCTTCTGCTGCTTGTTGCCCTTGAAGTCGGAGTAGCTGAATTCCTTCAGCGTTCCGTTGAAGACGCCGTACGGACCCTCATGAAGGATGTACATGCCCTCGTATTTCGGCTCGCCGTAGCGAACGACCAAGCTCCACGGGAACAGGGTCACCGGCTTGTCGGTCTTGTTGTCGACGCTCTGCTTCACGTCGAACATGAAGAATTCGTCGATCGAGACGGTGAGGCCGAACACCAGGCCCTCGCCATTGTCCCAGGTGAGCTTGACCGGCTTGCCGGGCGCCACGGTCGGCGCATCGGACGTCCACACCGTTTCCGGGCCCGGCACCTTGAGCGCGGGATCGGACGAGGACCAGCCGAACTCGGCATAATAGGGATGCTCGCTGCCGACCGGCGACAGGACCGGCACCGGCGGGCTCTTGGGATCGATGGTCTCGCGATACTTCACGAGCTGCACGTCGTCGATGCGCGCGCCCTTGAGCGAGATCGAGCCGGTGAGCTCGGCGGTGCTGAAGGTGACGCGCGGCGTCAGCGCGACGGCCTCGGTGCGGCTCACGACCGGCTGCTGCGCCGGCGCGCCGCCCGGACCGGGCTGCGTGCCGGGGGCGCCGGGCGTGCCGCTCTGTCCCGCCGGAGTTGCAGGCGCGCCGGACTGCGTCGTCGCCTGTTGCTGGGCACCATTGACCGGCGGCTTGGCCGGCGGAAACGCCGCCTGCCAGCCCACGATGATCAGCACCGAGAGGACGATGGCGACGATGAAATTCTTCTGATCCATTTGTCGGCGATCTTTCGTGGCGCGTCAGGAGCGCCGGGCGGGGTGACAGGAAAGCGGCGCGCGCGAACGGGCGGCGGCCGGCGGAACAGGGTCATAGCCGCCGGCGCCCCAGGGGCCGCAGCGGCACAGTCGATGGGCGGCGAGCCAGCTTCCCCGCGCCGCGCCATGCTTCGACAGGGCCTCGACCGCGTAAGCCGAGCACGAGGGCTCGTAGCGGCAGGCTCCGACAAAGAAGTAGGCGAGCGTGAGTTGGTAGAAGCGAATCGCGCCGCGCAGGACCTGGGACATCATGCGGCCCGGAAACTGGCGATTTAAGCGGTCCGGCGCAAGCTGCCAATGCACGTCATGGCGTCGCTACGGGCGTCGCAAGCACCTTTAGACGCCGAAGTGCCTCCTGCAGCTCGGCCCGCATCGCGAGGAAGTCGCGGCCGAGGGCGCCCTGGCGGCCCACCAGCACATAGTCGTGGTCGGCCCGCGCCGTGTCCGGGATCACCTGCCGGGCGATCTCGCGCAGGCGGCGGCGGACCCGGTTGCGGACTACGGCATTGCCGACCTTGCGGGTGACGGTGAAACCGACCCGGATGGCGGGAAAGTCGAGTTCGGGAGGAACGGGGGCCGTTTGCAGCACGAAGCCGGGCATGGCACATCGCCGCCCGGCCTGGACGCGTAGAAAATCGCTACGGTTCGGCAGACGCCCGAGGCGCGCCGCGGCCAATAGAACTAGGCCGACAGACGCTTGCGGCCGGACCGGCGACGGTTGGCGATGACCTTGCGGCCACCGACGGTCGCCATACGGGACCGGAAGCCGTGACGGCGAGCGCGCACCAGCTTGCTCGGCTGATAGGTGCGTTTCATGACGCAACTCCTTAAAACACAACAAGGCCCCCGCGCGGTGCGCCGGGGGCAAATTCCGAAGGCGAGGGTAATAAGCGTATGACCCTTCAGAGTCAACGAGGGCTCAACGACACAAACGCACCTTAGTAGATAGTGTCATCCCGAGCGCAGCGAGGGATCCTTGTGCTGCAATAGTGAAGGATCCCTCGCTTACGCTCGGGATGACACAGTTTCGACCTCGGATCCCAAATGACCCTCTTCCTTCACGGCTACCGCTACAGCGTCTACGTCCGGATCGCCCGCCTGGTCCTCGCGGAAAAGGGCGTGGCCTATGAGCGGGCCGAGGTGAACCCGTTCGCCGCCGACGTGCCGGCCGCCTATCTGGCGCTGCATCCGTTCGGCCGGGTGCCCACCCTCGTGCACGACGGCTTCGCCCTCTACGAGACCGGCGCGATCACCCGTTATCTCGACCGGGCCTTTCCCGGTCCCGGCCTCCAACCCGCGGACCCGAAGCGGCTGGCGCGCATGGACCAGATCATCGGCGTGGTCGATGCCTACGCCTACTGGCCGCTGGTGCGACAGGTCTTCGTCCACGATGTCGTTCGACCTCATATGGGCATGGCGGGCGATGCCGCCGAACTGCAGAAGGGACTCGACGCCTCCGCCAAGGTGCTCGATGCGCTGGAAGCCCTGGCCGATGCGGGTCCCTGGCTGACCGGCCCCGACATCTCCCTCGCCGACTTTCATCTCGGCGCGATGATCGCCTACTTCGCGCAGTCAGCGCGCGGGATGGAGCTGCTGGCCGCACGGCCGCGACTCTCGGCATGGTGGCGGCAACTCGGCGCACGCCCGAGCTTCGCCGCAACGGAGCCCGGCCTGCCAATTCCAACTCAATAGTCACTCAGGCGTGACAGCATGTGCTTTGAGGATCGGCCCGGCAGCGTCAATATCTCGGCGGGGCGAGACGAAAGGCCAAATGATTCCATCGACACTGCGCCGGCTGCTGCCAGTGGCGATCCTGCTGGCGGGGCTGGCCATCTTCCTGCTGCTCGGACTCGAGCGCTATTTCTCCTTCGACATGCTGGCCCGCCACAAGGCGACGCTGACGGCATGGGTTGCCGATCATCGCCTGCTGGCGGCGCTCACTTTCCTATTGGCCTACGCGGTCATGGTCGCCTTCTCGCTGCCCATCGCCATGGTGGCGACGCCGGTGGGCGGCTTCCTGTTCGGCACCTGGCCAGGGGCCGGCCTGTCGGTCGTCGGCGCGACCCTGGGCTCGATCGCGGTTTTCCTCGCCGCACGCTACGCCTTTCGCGGTCTCTTCCGGGCGCGTGCCGGCGCGACGCTGGCGCGCCTGGAAGAAGGGTTCCGACACAACGATTTCAGTTACCTTCTCTTCCTGCGGCTCGTGCCGGTGTTTCCCTTCTGGCTGGTCAACATCGTGCCGGCGCTGCTCGGCATGCCGCTCAGGCGCTATGTGATCGCGACGATGCTGGGCATCGTGCCGGCCGCGATCATCTATTCGGGCCTGGGCGCCGGCCTCGGCGCCATGCTGAAGCGGGGCGAGCAGCCCAATCTCGGCATCATCTTCGAATGGCACATCCTGCTGCCGCTGCTGGGACTTGCCGTGCTGGCGCTGCTGCCGGTCGTCTTCGCCCGTTTCCGCCGGCAACCCTCCGCCTGAGATGAGCAGCCTGCTCACCCCGGACGTCTGCATCGTCGGCGGCGGCTCGGCCGGTCTGGTGGCGGCGGCGGGCGCGGCGCAACTCGGCCTCGACGTCGTGCTGATCGAGCGCGCGCTGATGGGTGGCGACTGTCTCAACTTCGGCTGCGTGCCGTCGAAGGCGTTGATCGCCGCGGCGAAGGCGGCGCACGCACAACGCAGCGGTGCGGCCTTCGGCATCGCGCCGGTCGAGCCCATCGTCGATTTCGGCAAGGTGATGGATCATGTCGCCGGCGTGATTGCGGCCATCGCCCCCAACGACTCGGTCGAGCGCTTCGAGAAGCTCGGCGTGCGCGTGCTGCAGGAGGAGGCGCGCTTCACCGGCCGCACCGAAGTGCAGGCAGGCCCCCATCGCATCCGCAGCAAGCGCATCGTGCTGGCGACGGGGTCGCGGCCGGCGCTGCCACCGGTCTCTGGTCTCGACGAGGTGCCGCACTTCACCAACGAGACGATCTTCGCCAACCGCACGTTGCCCTCGCATCTCGTGGTGCTGGGTGGCGGCCCGATCGGGCTGGAGATGGCGCAGGCCTTCCGGCGTCTTGGGTCGAAGGTCACGGTGCTGGAAGCGGCGACCTGCCTGGCCAAGGACGATCCCGAACTCGCCGCCATCGTAATCACCCGCCTGCGCGGGGAAGGCATCGACCTGCAGGAGAAGACGCGAGCGGCGAAGGTCGAGCGCACGGCCAACGGGATCGCCGCCGTGCTGGAAAGCGGCGACCGCATCGAGGGCTCGCATCTACTGGTCGCGACGGGCCGCACGCCCACGGTCGACGGCCTCGATCTCGACAAGGCGGGCGTCGCCCACGACAGGCGCGGCATCACGGTCGACGATTCGCTGCGCACCTCCAACCGCAACGTCTGGGCGATCGGCGACTGCAACGGCCGTTATGCCTTCACGCACATGGCGGGCTACGAGGCCTCGCTGTTCATCCGCGGTGCACTATTCCGAGCGCCGGCGAAGCTCGATGCCGGCATCGTGCCCTGGGCGACCTATACCGATCCCGAACTGGCGCAGGCCGGCCTCAACGAGCGCGACGCGCGCGCGAAGCACGGCGACGGCATCAAGGTCCTGCGCTGGAAATTTGCCGAGAACGATCGCGCACAGGCCGAGCGCGAGACGGACGGGCTGGTCAAGGTCGTCACCGATGGGCGCGGCCGCGTGCTGGGCGCGGGGATCGCCGGGCCGCAGGCCGGCGAACTGATCCAGAGCTGGTGCCTCGCCCTCTCCGGCCGCCTGAAGATCTCGGCCCTGGCGAGCTTCGTGCCGCCCTATCCGACGCTCGGCGAGACCGCCAAGCGGGCCGCCGGCAGCTACTACACCGAGACGCTGTTCGGCCCGCGCACCCGCGGCCTCGTGCGATTTCTCGCCCGATTGCCGGTCTGGTAGGATTGCCGGATGAGCGCCGACGTCACCCTGCCGGCCCAAACCGCCCGCCCCGCGCGCCGGCGAACCGCGACCTTCGGCCTGTCGTGGCGGATCCTGGGTCTCGTGATCGTGGCCGTGATGACGGCCGAGGTCGCGATCTTCCTGCCCTCGATCGCGCGCTTCCGCCTGGTCTATCTCGAGCAGCTGATCGAGAGCGGCACCCTGGCGGCGCTCGCCCTCGATGCCACGCCCGACAATATGGTGACGGAACAGGTGAAGGGCTCGCTGCTGGCGCATGCCCGCGTCGAGGCCGTCGTGCTGGTCGAGCCGAACAAGCCCAAGCGCGCGCTGATGAACATCGAGCCGCGGCCGGAGATGCTGGGCTTCAACCTCAAGGACCGCGGCGCCCTCGGCTTGATCTGGGACGCGCTGGAAGCGATGGCGCGGGACGGTTCGCATCTCATCCGGGTGGGCGGCGAATCGATGCGCCTGCCCGGCGCCATGGTCTGGATCGTCGTCGACGAAGCGCCGATGCGCGCCGCCATGTACGGCTACACGAGCCGCATCCTCATCCTGTCGATCATCATCGCGCTGTTCACGGCCGCCTTGCTTTACCTGGCGCTGCGCTGGCTGGTCGTGCGGCCGCTGCAGGATCTGTCCCGCGCCATGATCGCCTTCCGCCGCGCGCCGGAAGAGGCCGATGCCGAGCGCGGGCCGGTGCGGCGCAACGACGAGATCGGCGTCGTCGACCGCGAGTTCCAGATCCTGCAGCGCGAGCTGCGCATCTCGCTGCGTCAGAAGTCGCGCCTCGCCGAGATCGGCGCCGCGACCAACAAGATCAACCACGACCTGCGCAACATGCTCTCGACGGCGCGCCTGCTGTCGGACCGCCTGGCGCGCAGCGACGACGCGCGCACGCGCGCGCTGGCGCCGACCATCCTCAACACGATCGACCGCGCCGCCCGCCTGGCCAGCGACGCCATCGAATATGTCCGCGAGAAACCATCACCCAAGCTTGCAAACGTGGATCTCGCCGACCTGGTCGACGAGGTCGGCATCGCGCTGCAGGAGCAGGGCGAGGAGAAGGATCCCAACCAGCTGCGCAGCTGGGTCAACGAGATCGGCAATGGCGGCCTGGCGCGCTGCGACCGTGACGTGCTCTACCGCGTGTTCATCAATCTCGGGCGCAACGCCTTCGAGGCCGGCGCGACCAGCGTCACCGTCCGCGCGCGGCGCAACGGCGGCTTCCTGCTTCTCGAAATCTCGGACAACGGACCGGGCATTCCGCCGGCCGTGGCCACCCAGCTCTTCCGGCCCTTCACCACCGGCGGTCGCCAGGGCGGCACCGGCTTGGGCCTCGCCATCTCGCGTGATCTCGTGCGCCTGCACGGCGGCGACATCGCCCTGATCGAATCGAACGCCCAGGGCACGCTCTTCTGCTTCACCCTGCCGCTTACGTAGCCATCAACTCTCGCTCTTCAGCTTCGCAATGAAGGCGCGGACGCGGTCGGCGTTGCCGCCGAGATCGGCCTCGCCGATGCGGCTCTTGGAGCGGATATCGACGCGGCTGCCGGTGCCCTGCGGGCGGATGCGGACCACGATGTCGTCGCGGAAGCCGAACCACGGGCTGGTCGCGATCGCTTCGAGGCGGCCATCGGCGGGAACACGCGCGACGATCTCCCAACCGAGCGCCGTGGCCGCGCGGTCGACGCGCCTGAAGGCTTCGTCGGGCGGCACGGCCAGCACGACCGGTTCGATGTCGGGGAAGGCCGCGCGCTGGATCGGCCCGCTTTCCTTCGGATAGGCGGGCGGATTGAGCGCGCCGCGCCGCAACTGCGCCGTCGCCACGAGCGGCGGCGGATTGGCGGTGTCTGTCGTGATGTCGTTGATGGCGGGCCGGTACTGCGCTTCCAGGAACCAGTGCAGGGGTACCCAGGCGCCGGCGAGGCCGATCACGATCGCCAGGAACGCGGCGACGAATCCGCGACGCCGGTCACCGGGACGGGACGGCAGGATCGTCGCGAGGCCCAGGGCGATGCCGGCGACCGTCAGATAGAAGCCATAGCGGAAGACGGCGATCGCCGCCTCGATGTCGAGGCCGAGATAGCGGTGCAGCGGTCCGGAAACGGCTACGATCAGCGACCCGACGGTCGCGAGAATGAATGAGATACGCGCCAGTCGATGACTGATCGGATTGGTCGGCCTAACGAACATCCAGGCTCCGCTACAATCGCATCGTAACCGTGAAACGAAACCGGCGCATCTTCTCGACAATCCGCGCTTCATTCTCTATGCGGCGGCGATGACGACAACCGATACCGTCCGCCGCCGCGCCATGGCGGCGGGTCTGATCTCGATCGGCCTGTGGAGTTCGCTCGCCCTGCTCTCGGTGCTGGCCGGGCCGATCCCGCCGTTCCAGATGGTCGCCATGACATTCGCGGTCGGTGCAGCCATCGGCATCGTCCGCGCCCGGGCGAACGGCGTCGGCTGGGCCGGGCTGGTCGGCTGGCCAATGCGCGTCTGGCTGCTGGGGATCGGCGGCCTGTTCGGCTACCACGCACTCTACTTCGCCGCCCTGCAGCTCGCACCGCCGGCCGAGGCCAATCTTATCAATTATCTATGGCCGCTGCTGATCGTGCTGCTCTCCGCACCATTGGCGGGCGAGCGGTTGGGCTGGCCGCACCTCGCGGGCGCGGCCCTGGGCTTCGCCGGCGTCGTGCTGCTGGCCTTCGGCCGCGGCCTCACCTTCGCCGACAGCCACGCGCTGGGCTACCTGCTGGCGCTGGGCTGCGCCTTCGCCTGGTCGATCTATTCCGTGCTGTCGCGCCGCTTCGGTGAAACGCCGACCGATGCCATTGCCGCCTTCTGTGCCGCCTCGGCGCTCCTGTCGCTCGTCTGCCATCTCGCCTTCGAGCACACGGTGTGGCCTGCCACCGGCACAGCCTGGTTCGCGGTCCTGGCGCTGGGTCTGGGCCCGGCCGGCTCGGCCTTCTATTTCTGGGACCATGCCGTGAAGCGCGGCGACATCCGCGCGCTGGGCGCGCTTTCCTACGCCACGCCCATCCTGTCGACGGCGATCCTGGTCGCCTTCGGACTGGCCGAACCGACCGGCACGCTGATCGCCGCCGCGCTGCTGGTCACCGTCGGCGCCGTGCTGGCTTCGCGCGACCTCTGGAAGCGTTAGACGAAGCGGCCACATTGGAGCGCGCCACTCCAGTGGCGCTCATGCTTCATCGATTGGCAAAGACATGAGCGCCACTGGAGTGGGCGCGCTCCATTGCACTATTTGCCCGGCTGCCAGCCCGGCGGAGCCATCTCGAAGCCGGCGAACTCGAAGGCCGGGGCCACGGTGCAGCCGACCAGGGTCCAGTTGCCGAGCGAGCGAGCGGCCTGCCAGACGCCACGCGGGACGACGATTTGCGGTGTCTCGTCCAGGCCGAAGTCGCTGCCCAGGCGCAGATGGCGGGCGGTGCGGCCATCGTCGCTCAACGATAGTTCGATCGGTGCGCCGGCATAATGATGCCAGGCCTCGTCGGCATCGACCCGGTGCCAGTGCGAACGCTCGCCCGCCTTCAGCAGGAAGAAGATCGCCGTGCTGGCGCCGCGACCGCCTTCGCCCGAGGGGTCGGCGGCGCGGAACGTCTCGCGATAATGTCCGCCCTCGGGATGCGGCTGCAGGCCGAGGCGGGCGATGATCTCGTCAGCGGTCACGAGAATCAGGCCGGCGGCGGAACAGTGGCCTTCATCGACGGCGTCTTGGCGAAGGCGGTGAACCACTTGGCGAGCTTCGGCCGCTTGCTGCGCCAGTCGTGATGGCCGAAGCGGAAGTCGAGATAGCCCAGCGCGCAGGCGATCGAGACGGTGCCGATGCTCGGCTTGCCCTTCAGCGCCTTGGATTCGGCCTCGAGCTGGTCGAGCACGCCGTCGATCTTTTTCATCTGGCCCTTCGACCAGTCGGGCCAGCGCTTCTCCTCCGGCCGCAGGAAGCCTTCGTAGCGGGCGAGCAGCGCGGCATCGAGCAGGCCATCGGCCATCGCCTGCTGGCGCAGCGCCATCCAGCGGTCGCGGCCCTTGCGCGGGAACAGCTTGCGGCCCTTGTGCTGGCTGTCGAGATACTCGCAGATCACCGGCGAGTCGAAGAGGTCCATGTTCTTGATCGACAGGGCCGGGATCTTGCCGACCGGATTGTGCTTGTCGACATCGGCGTTGGGCGCCACCGGCGTCAGCGCCACGTTCACCAGGTCCATCTTCTTGTCGAGGCCGGTCTCGATCGCCAGCACCCGGACCTTGCGGGCATAGGGCGACGACGGCGAGTAGTAGAGCTTCATCTTGGCCATGGTCGGTCTCTCTCCTGTCGTCTTCCGGTCGCGTCAGGCGCCGGCCATCTGCGGGATATCGGTGTCGTTCAAACGCACCTTGCGGGCCGTGTCGACGAGCTGCTGCCAGGTGGTGGTGTCGATCGGCACGCCGTTCTTCTCGCGGTCGAGCTTGCGCGCCCGCTCGGGCTCGCCCGGCACCAGCACCTCGGCGACGCCGGGCTGCGGCCTGGCCGACTTCACCCAGCCGATGAAGGTGTCGACCTCGTCCTCGAAGAACGCGGTGCCGCCCATCGCATCGGGATCGATGATGATCGACAGCATGTTGTTGATGATGTCGGTGCCGTTCTTCTTGATCGTGCGCGGGCTGTGCGTGCGGCCGCCGGTCAGTGCGCCGGCCAGCAGGTCGCAGATCACGGCCAGCCCGCCGCCCTTGTGCAGGCCGAACGGCAGGATGGCGCCGTAGGGAGGGTTGTACATCACGCCCGGTTCGGTGGTCGCGTTGCCGGCGGCATCGATCAGGAGGCCTTCCTCCATCTGGATCTTCTTGTTGTTGGCGACCCTCACCTTGCCCATCGCCACCTGGCTGGTCGCGAAGTCGAGCACGATCGGCTCTTGGCCCTTGCGCGGAATGGCCGTGCAGTAGGGGTTGGTGGTGAAGCGCGCTTCGGCGCCGCCGAATGGCGCGACCAGCGACTTGTGGCCGTGCACGTTCACCCAGTGCGTGCTCACCATGCCGGCGCGCGCACATTGCTCGCCCCAATGGCCGATGCGGCCGATGTGATGGGAGTTCTTCAGGCCGACGACGCAGACACCGTGCTTCTTCGCGCGCTCGATGCCGATATCCATCGCCTCCTTGGCGATGACCTGGCCATAGCCCGCGCCGCCCTCGACCACGATCACCGCACCGTTGTCGCGATCGATCTTGGCGTGATGGTTGCGCTTGCAGGCGCCGTTGATGGTGTTCTGGATATAGGATGGCATCATGCCGACGCCGTGGCTGTCGTGACCGTACAGGTTGGCGAGGACGAGATGGTCGGCGACGAGCTTCGCTTCCTCGTCGGAGCTTCCGTCGGCCCGGCAGATCGCCATGGTGAAACCGTGCAGGCGGTCGGGCTGGATACGAACTTCGCCCACGGAACCTTGGCCCTCGGCCATAGCTTTTCTCCCCTTTACTTTTCGGGCGGCAAGGTTCCGCGTCGTCACGTGTCTGTCAACGACGAAGCGGTTACAGCCGCTCCCGACCGCCATCTGACCGCCAAAGGGGGGCGGGCCGGAAGACGCCCTGATTTCGCCCTTGTGCGCGGCCAGACACGGTCAGCGGCGTGGCCCGGTCCGGGCCGGCCGTGGTAGTGGACCAAACCCTTTCATCGTTTCCGGGAATCGCGCACCGAATGCGATCTTTAGCCCGCCTCGCGTGGCTCGTGCTGCTGTTCGCCAGCGTTGCGGCCTCGGCCCAGACCGTGCCGCCGCCGCAGCGCCCGTTCGGCCAGCTCATCGAATTGTGGGGCCGCCAGCTCGACCGTATCTCGGCGCGCACGGAGCAGGCCGACCTGCTGCCGGTCGAGATCGACGGCCTGCGCGAGCAAGCGACCGACGTGCGGTCGGCAGCGATGGCCGCCGCCGCGCTGGCGCGCACCGACCTTGCCGATACCAAGAGGCTGCTGGCGCCGCTCGAATTGAAGCCGGGCGCGGACGCGCCGCCCGAGACCGATGCGGTGAAGGCCGAGCGCGAGCGGCTGACCGAGCAGGCGACGGTCGCCGAAAGCCGGGCCAAGCAATGCGAGGTGGTGATCGCCCGGGCCGACCAGCTTCTCGAGCGCCTGACCAAGCTGCGCGGCGAGCTGGTGCTGCGGACCCTGCTGCGCCGCGATCCCTCGCCGCTCTCGCCCGGCGTCTGGCGCAAGGTCGGCCCGCAATTCGTGGCGTCCGTTGAAACGCTGACCAAGGCCATGGCGACCTGGAGCCGCGACGGCTTCCTCACCCTGGGATCGGGAAGCCCCGAGCTGGTGCCGCTCGGCCTGTGGGCGGCGATCACCATCGTCCTGTGGTGGGTCGGCCGCGCCCTGCGTCGCCGCTTCGGCCGCGGCGGCACCCACATCGACGCGCAGCGCGACCAGACCATCACGACCGCCATTGACGGGCTGGGCCGCGTGCTGGTGCCCATACTGGCGGTATGGCTGTTCGGAAAGCTGCTGCTGGCCAGTCATCCGCCGTCGCCGATCGACACGCTGATCCCCGAAGCCGTCGGGCGCCTCGTGGTGCTGTTCCTGGTTTTCGGATTGACCGCGGCCGGCCTCTCGCCGGCGCGACCCGAATGGCGCGTGCTGCCGCTCACCGACGACAGCGCCCAGTATCTGTCGCAGGCGCTGCGGCGCCTGTTCTCGGTCAGCCTGCCGCTCGAATTCGTCTACCTGGCGCTGAGCCGGGGCGAGGGCCGCGACGCCGTGGCCGCGATCGGCGCCGTCGTGCTGACGAGCGTGGTGGCGGTACTCAGCCTGCCGGCCCTCTCGAACCGCGCCTGGCAGGCGGCCCGGCCCGAAGGCTCCGAGCTGCCGCCGATGATCGGCGGCAGCTGGTGGACGTTCGCCCGCCTCGCGCTGGTCGTCACCGTGATGTCGTCGATCCTCTTCTCGCTGATCGGCTATGCGACCCTGGGCGCGCATCTGCATTCGGCGATATCGACGACCTGCCTGCTGATCGCCATCGCCCTGCTGCTGCATCGCCTCGCGGCCGATCTCCTGGACGCGGCCGCCGCGCCGGGCTCGCCGTCCGGCGCCTGGCTGCGCCGCAACCTCGGCCTCGCAGCCGACACCGATCTGCGCGGCCAGTATCTCGTGCTGCTGCTGTTCGACGCGCTCCTGGTCGCGCTTCTGTCGATCGCCATTCCCGCCGCCTGGAGCGTCGACACGGAAGCGATCATGGACGGCTTCGGCCAGCTCCTGCGCGGCGTGAAGGTGGGCGGCGTCACTATCTCGCTGGGCAATGTCGGCATGGCGATCGTGGCGTTCTTCGTCTGCATGCTGCTGGCGCGGCTGGTGCGCGGTGTCGTGCGCGACCGGGTGATGCCGACCGTCGACGCGCCGATGCCGCTGCGCCAGTCGATCGATGCCGGCCTCAACTATGCCGGCGTGATGATCGCCATCCTGGTGGGGATCGGCGCGCTGGGCGTCGACTTCACCAACCTCGCCATCGTGCTGGGCGCGCTGTCGGTCGGCATTGGCCTGGGGCTGCAGAACATCGCCAACAACGTGATCTCCGGCGTCATCCTGCTGGTCGAGCGGCCGATCAAGGCCGGCGACTGGGTGACGGTGAGCGGCCACGAGGGCTTCGTGCGGCGCATCAACATCCGCGCCACCGAGATCGAGACCTTCCAGCGCACGCATGTCATCGTGCCCAACAGCCTTTTCCTGCAGAACCCGGTCGTGAACCGCACCTATTCCGACACGTCGAGCCGCATCGAGATCAAGCTCACCGTTCCGGTCGGCACCGACGTGGACCTCATGGAGGGTATCCTGCGCGAGGCGGCGCTGGGCCATGCCCGCGCGCTGCGCGTGCCGGGACCGATCGTGCGCTTCGTCAAGGTCGGCTCTGACGGACTCGAATTCGAGCTGTTCGTGTTCGTGGCCCGTCTCGAGGACCGCCTGATCGTCACCAACGACCTCAACCGCGCGATTCTGGCAAAGGTGATCGAAAACAAGATCATCGATCCCAGCCCTGTGCCCGAGTTCAAGGTGCGCGGCCTCGACAGGCTGAACTTCTCGCTGCACGCGGACCCTTCGCCGGAGATGAAGCAAGGCGGGGGGGAAAGGCCGGGCGATGCCGCCGCGGCGCCGTAGGGACGAAGCGCCGCGACGGCGCTGGCCGCTCTACCTGCTGTTTGGTGCCGCCGTGTTCGCGGGTGTTGCGATGTGGGCCTACGCGCCGTCGCTGCCGCCCGAGCAGCTGATCGCGCGATACGCCAACGACCGCTCGCGCTTCGTCGATGTCGGCGGCGTCAACGCCCATGTCCGCGAGCAGGGCAATCCCGATGGCGTGCCCATCCTGCTGATCCACGGCTCGAACGGCTCGCTGCACATGTGGGAGGGCTGGGCGCGCGAGCTGGGCAAGGAAGCGCGGGTCATCTCCGTCGACCTGCCGGGCCATGGCCTGACCGGCGCCTGGCCGCGCGACGAATATACCGTCGAGGCCTATGCCGACTTCATCGAGGTGCTGATCGACACGCTCGGTCTCGACAAGGTCGTCGTGGCCGGCCATTCGCTGGGTGCCGCCGTCGCCTGGACCTTCGCGGCGACGCGGCCCGACAGGGTCATCCAGCTCGTGCTGGTCGATGCCGCGGGCTATCCGCGCCAGGGCGGCGAGGCGCCGTTGCCGACCCGGTTGGCGCGCACCCCGGTCGTCGGCGATATCGGCATCTACTTCAAGCCGGAGGGGCTGGTCCGCCGCTCGCTCAACGAAGTTTACGCCAACCCGGCGATGGTGACGCCCGAGCGCATCAAGCGCTACGCCGAGCTGCAGCGTTTCCCCGGCAACCGCGAAGCGACCCTGCAGCGCGCCCGCACCCAGGAGCCGCTCGATCCCACGCCGCTCAAGCGCATGGACGTGCCGACTCTGATCATCTGGGGCGCCAAGGACCGCTGGGTGCCGGTAGCCGACGCCTTCCGCTTCCAGGAGGACATCAAGGGCGCCAAGCTCGAGATCTTCGAGAACCTGGGCCACAACCCGATGGAGGAGGCGCCGCGCGCCACCGCCGCGGTGGTCGCCGCCTTCATCGCCAACGCCCCGCTGCCGCCGCAGACGGCTGCGCCGGTGGAACCCGACGCGGATGCGGCCAGCGACAATGCGGTCCAGCCCGCTGTCGTGCCGGAGAAGGATTAGCGTCCTTCTGTACGATCAAATACAGGTCAGCGATCTGAGTACGAGGTGTCATCCCGAGCGCAGCGAGGGATCCTTGATCAGAGATCGCTAAGGATCCCTCGCTGCGCTCGGGATGACACGGTGCGGGCAGCGCCGCTCGCTATCACCGAAGAGCCCTGCTAAGCGCTCTTCAACAACGCCATCACCTGCGCGAAGGCGCGGTCGGCGATTTCGGTGATCTCGTCCTTGGTGCGGTTCTGGATCGGATGAGGGACGTAGACGACCGCCGGTTCGAAGCCCAGCGCATCGCTTTGCGCGGTGACGCCGTCCACGAATTCGGTGGTCACGATGTTGACGCCGGGAAGGCCGCGTCCGTCGAGATTATGAAGGTCGTGCAGACTGCACGATGTGCAGGAGCCTCAATCGCTTAAGGCGATCACGGCGAGCTGCGCTTCGGCGGCGATGGTCTGCATGACCGAGGCCGGCGCCACCTTGGTGTTGGTGGGCTTGCGATAGCGCTTGGTCGCCACGCCGGCCGCCTTGAAGTGGCCTTCGAGCCGGTCGAGGAACTCCGCGCCGCGCGACTTGCCGATATCCATCAGCGCCACGACCTTGCCGTCGAGCGAGGCCGGCGGGGCAAGGCGGGCGCGCCGCGTCGGCGAAGTCTCGGACGTCGGGTCGCGCAGCTTGCTCGAATAATTCATTGCCTGATTCATGGGGGGCGATGTCCTTCAGCGAATCTCGTGGGTGACGGCCTGGCACTCGTCGCTCACGCGTTGCCCGGGCCAGCCGCCGATGATGGCGGAGAATAGACCGGCGGGACCGCCGGCGCGAACGATCAGCAGCCCGTCGGGCTGGAACTTGTCGACCATCTGGTCGGCCATCGAAGCGGGTAAGCCTTCCGGCACGTTCTGCGCGCCGTGAATCAGGTCGCGGCCGGGCCGCTTCAGCGCCTGGTAGAGTTCGTCCTCGATGCGACGGCGGTTCCAGCCGCCTTCCTTGAAGATGTGATAGTGCTCGGGCGACAGCACCAGCACCGCATTGCCCGAGTTGCAGAGCTTCGGGTGACCGACGCCGAACAGGCCCATCGCCAGTGAGCGGGTCAGCTCCTCCGGCGTGCGCGACTTCTGGTCGATGAAGCCATGCACGCCCTCGGCATGGAACAAGGTGACGGCGCTCTTGCCGGCCGCGATGCCGCGGCGCTGCGCCAGCGGCTCCCAGTCGGGATCGGATTCGTCCTCGGCGAAACAGAAGGTGTACTTGCCGGGATTCCCCAAGGTCGCGCGGTCCATGCCACCGGGCAGGCCGCCGCCGACATTGCGCACGATAAGCTGCAGCGCCCGGCCGATCGTGGCGTTGGCGCGGTTGCCCTGGCCCAGCGCATTGACGCCGGAATTCATGCCGACCGCCTTGGCCGCCGGTCCGTTGATGATGACCAGCGGACCGGAGAAATGCGTCGTGCAGAGCAGGCCATGCAGCACAAACAGCGGATCGAGCGCGGCTTCGAGCACGCCCAGCACGACGGGCATGTATTCCGGCTTGCAGCCCGCCATCACGGCGTTGATCGCGACCTTCTCGACCGTGCAGGGCGCCAGGTTGGGCGGGATCAGGCCCACCACCTCGTCGGGCTTGCGGTCGGTGCCGCCCAGCATGCGCAGGATGCGTTCGTCGGTCGGCGGCACGACGGGCAGGCCGTCGCTCCAGCCGCGCTCGAAGCAGGCTTCGATGGGATCGTCCCATTCGCCGACCGGGATCTCGCGCGACGCGAGACCGGGATCGCCGTAGCGCGCGATCAGCGCTTCCTGCACGCCGGGCTCGACGCTGCGCGAGCCGCAGCCCGGCTGCCAGGCCGGCAGGCCCTCGCCCGCTGCCGCGGCACCGGCAATGCGGGTCCACTCGGCGCGATCCCAGCCGACGGTGCGGCCGACCTCGCGGCCGCCTTCGTAGCGGATCAGGGTCGGCACGGCCTCGACCTTGAGATGGAAGGAGCGCTCGAGCTGCTGGTCGTCGAGCACGCGCGAAACGCCGGACGGAAAGGCCGGATCGTCCTGGGTGATGACGGTGAGTGGGCCGGCACGATCGAGGCTCTGCATCACCGGCTCGACCAGCACGCAGGTATGGCACTCGTGCTTGGCGACGATCACCAGCCCGTCCGCGGGCAAGACCTCAATCATTCAGCAGAGCCTCCACCTGGGCATCGATGAACGCGGCATCCTCGGGATTGTCGCGCGGATTGCCGGCGCGATGACCCCATACGGACGGGATCTCCACCAGCTTTCCATATTTGAGATACGGCAACTCTTCCCTGTTGTCGTCCGTCTGGAAATAGAGATCGGTCGCCGACGGCATCAGCAGGACCTTGGCCTTGATGCCGGCCAGCGCCATCTGCAGGTCGCCACGATAGAGATCGTTGGCCGATATGTCGCCGTGCTGCCAGGTAAAAAGCTGCGCCAGCAGGTCGTTCATATCGCGACGCAGAAAATTCGCCTCCCAGGACCGCACGAGGAAATCCTCGAGGCTGTTGAAGCCCAGGCCGCGCCACATCTCCCTGCGATAGAAGGTCTGGCTGAGCGCCCAGCCGGCATAGATGCGGCCCATGGCGCGCAATCCCTGCTGCGGCGTCGCGGCGGCCTGCAAGGTCGTGCGGATGCCTTCGAGGAAGACGAAGTTGTGCGGCGCGGTCTTCGCCGAGCCGCAATTGACCACGATGCGCTCGACAGCCTCGCCGAACAGGGCGCCCCAGTGATAGGCCTGCTGCGCACCCATCGACCAGCCATAGACCAGCTTCAGCCGGTCGATGCCGAACAGCTCCACCAGCATCTGCCGCTGCAGCATGACATTGTCGTAGGTCGTGACCTCGGGGAATTCCGGCGTGTTGGACGGCGACGAGGACAGGCCGTTCGTCATCATGTTGGGGATGACGATGAAGTAGCGGCTGGGATCGAGGCAGCGCCGCACGTCGACCAGCCATTCGATGTCGGTGTGATGGGCGCCGTAGCTGGTCGGATAGAGGATGACGTTGTCGCGCCTGGGCGACAGCGTGCCGTAGGTCTTCCAGACGATGCGGGCCTGCTTCAGCGTGCCGCCGCGCTGCAGCCGGACATTGTCTGCCGACCAGATACCTTCCTTCGTCCGCATCGCTCGATATTAGCCGAAGCTGCGGATGATCTCGCCGTGCGTCTGAGCATAGCTCTTTGCCACGTACTTCAGGTGCGGCCGCAGGTGCCGGTGTGCCTCGGGCAGGTGATGGAAGGGGATGTTGGGCAGCAGGTGATGCTCGGCGTGGTAGGGCAGGTTCCACATCAGGAAGCGCACGAGGGGATTGGAGATCGTCGTGCGGGTGTTGGCGAAGCCGTCGTCGCTGTTGGGACAGAGCGTGTGCTCGGTCAGCAGGTAGAGCCGCAGCAAGGGCAGGCCGACCAGCAGCGGGAAGAACCAGACCCAGAGCACGACGTCGGTCCCGAGCAGGATCGAGCCCACGATCAGCACGGCATAGAGGGCGAGCAGCCAGCGGCCCCAGCGCCGTACCTCGGGCCAGGCCGACTCATGGATGTAGGTGACGTCGCCGCGGAAGCCGAAGGGGAACAGGAGGATGTCGCGCGCGCGGATCATCAGGAACGGGATCGAGCTTATGCGGAAGAGATAGTTCTTCCAGGTCCGCGGGGTCCCGGAGGTGATGAGCTCGGGATCGCGCTCCGGGTCCTGGGTGTAGCGGTGATGGGCGAGATGGTAGTGCCGGTAGAAGCCGGCATTGTTCAGGATCGCCGCGCCCGAGAAGAAGGCCAGCAGGTCGGCCATCCAGCGCGTCTTGAACGAGCCATAATGCACCGACTCGTGCATCGCGCCGAACAGCGCGTTCACGAAGATGCCCTGCAGCAGCAGGGCCGGCAGCACCCACCAGGTGCCGCGTGTCTCCAGCACCAGCCAGCCGCCCAGGACCAGCAGCGCCAGGTGCGCGCCGGTCTGGATCAGGCCCTTGGTGTCGTCGCGGGCATAGAGCCGCTTCAGCACCTCGGCCGGTACCACCCGCATCTGGCGGGCGCGCTGGCCGGTTACGATATAGGCGCCCATAGGCCCTCCTTGTACGCGTGTTCGGTCGCCGCCTCGCGCTTCTTCTTCTCGTCCTCGCTGAGGCCGATCTGGTCGCCGACCATGCGCGAGATCGAGGGGAAGGTGCCCTTGGGCTGGAGGTAGTCCGGCGACCACAGGCGCGAGCGCAGCAGCGCCTTGGCGCAATGGAGATAGGCCTGGCGCACCGAGACGACGATGGCGCATTTCGGCGCCTTGCCCTGCACCGCCATCGAGTCGAGCAAGGCCGGATCGACCGACAGGCGCGCCGTGCCTGCCACCCGCACCGTCTCGTTGACGCCGGGCAGCAGGAAGATCAGCGCGACCTCGGGGTTCTCCAGCAGATTGCGCAGCGTATCGAGCCGGTTGTTGCCCGGCCGGTCGGCCAGCGCGATCGTCTTCTCGTCGAGGACCTTGAACGAGCCAGGCGGATCGCCGCGCGGGGTCACGTCCTGCTTGCCCGACGCATCGGCCGTCGAGATCAGGCAGATCGGCGACAGGGCAATGAAGCGCCCCATGTGCCCATCGATGCGGCCGATATCCTTGATGGCGGCCGTCGCGCTCACCGGCGCATAGGAGGCGACCAGGGCGGTCGCGCCGGCGGCGTCGAGCAATTCGGGTTGCGTCGGGGGAGCGGAAAAAGTCACAGAATCAGGCATCTTGGAGACCTCCGGAATCTGCAAGGCAGGGTAGCAGGCACCCCCCACCGAGGAAACCATTCGGCGCGGGGAGTCGTTGGTTGTGCAGTCACGAAGCAAGAGGAGGACCAGATGAGCGATTACGATCCCAACTTGGGTCCGGGCCGACTCGGCTACGACCCCAAGGACCCCTACCGCGCGCCGAACGACGGTGCCAGCCCCGGCTACACCCTGCTCGCCATCTTGGCGGGTGTCGCCCTGGTGGGTGGCTTCCTGTACTTCGGCAACCCGCAGAACGCGTCCGGCCCCGAGCAGGCCCAGGCGCCGGCGCCCATCGAGCGGACGGTGACCGACACGCCGGCCAGCCCGACCGTGACCCCGGCCCCGGGCGCCGATAGCCCGGCCGCAGTCCCGCTTCCAGCAAACCCGGCGGGTCCGCGTAACCCGGATCGCCCGCCGCCGCAGGAGTAAAAGATGAGCGACTACGATCCCAAGCTCGACAGGCCCGTCGCCTATGACGACGCGACCTTCGAGCCGAAGGCCCCGAGCCGCGGACTTTACCTTGTGGTGGGCGTGGTGGCCGCGATCGTAGCGGCCGCCGGCCTGATGTTCTTCTCCGGCGACAAGTCGGACCGGGCGGAAATGGCCCGTGTCCCGGACCCGGCGAACATCAACGCGCCGACCAACGAGACGAGGACACCGGAGGTGCCACGGATCACGCCGATCCCGGCCACCCCGACGCCCGAGACGGCACCGGCCGCCCCGGCTCAGCAGCAGCCGTAACGGCCAAGCGCCTGCGCAAAAAAAGAGCCCGGCCGCGAGTTCCGCGGTCGGGCGCACAGGCCTTTATTCTCTGCAGTTCCCGACGTAGCACAGCTTCCTGTGGGAGTTGTCGAGTCAATCCTGCAGGGCTGGCCTGCTACTTCTTCATTACATCGCGGATTAACTCTTCAGCGCCTCGCCGAGCGCGCGGAAGGTTTCGGTGCGCGCCGACGAGCGCCGCCAGACGAGGCCGATGCGCCTGTGCGGGGCAGCGCCAGCCAGCGGCCGCACGGTCACGTCGAGGCCGCGGAGGATGCCGGCGTCCAGGGCCATCTGCGGCATCAGGGTCACGCCCAACCCGTTGGCCACCATCTGCGCCAGCGTGTGGAGGCTGGTGCCGTTGAAGCCGGCATTGCGCCGCGCGCCTTCCAGCTCGCAGGCCGCCAGCGCTTGGTCGCGCAGGCAGTGGCCGTCCTCCAGCAGCAGCAGGTTCTCGTCGGCGATGTTCGCCGCTGGCATATGGCCGGCCGGTTGGACGATCGAGAACCGGTCCTCCCCGAGATCCATCACCTCGAGATCGCCCAGCGCGTAGGGCAGCGCCAGCAGCACCGCGTCGAGCTCGCCGGCCTCCAGCCGCTCCAGCAGGCGCGCAGTCTGGTCCTCGCGCAGGTAGAGCTGCAGCTTGGGGAAGTTTTCCCGCAACTTGGGCATGGCCTTGGGCAGCAGGAACGGGCCGATGGTCGGGATGACGCCGAGGTGAAGCGGTCCGGACAGTGGATCGCGCGATGCCTGGGCCAGCTCCGTCAGGTCCTCCGCGCCCTTCAGCAGGCCGCGCGCCCGCTCGGCGAGGCTGCGGCCCAGCGCCGTCGGCACGACCGACCGTTTGGTCCGCTCCAGCAAGGGCGCCCCTAGAAGCTCCTCCAGCTCCTGGATGCTGGCACTCAGGGTCGACTGGCTGACGCTGCAGGCCGTCGCCGCCTGCCCGAAATGGCAACGGTCCACGACGGCCACGAGGTAGCGGAGCTGTCGCAGTGTCGGGATAGGCTTCATGGGCTGTCATTTAATCGCTTTTGCCGATTATTCAATTCGGTATTTTGCGCTTTAAACGATCTTAGAATGCCCCTAAGTAGCGTTGCGACCAATTACTCAAGGAGTTTCAAGCCAATGTCCCTCATCAACACCGAGATCAAGCCGTTCAAGGCCACCGCCTTCCAGAAGGGCAAGTTCATCGACGTCACCGATGCCGACCTGAAGGGCAAGGGCAAGTGGTCGGTCGTTTTCTTCTACCCGGCCGACTTCACCTTCGTGTGCCCGACCGAGCTCGAGGATCTGGCCACGAACTACGCCGAGTTCAAGAAGCTGGGCGTCGAGATCTACAGCGTCTCGACCGACACGCACTTCAGCCACAAGGCGTGGCACGACACGTCGGAAGCCATCAAGAAGATCGAGTACGTCATGGTCGGTGACCCGACCGGCGCCATCACCCGCAACTTCGGCGTGATGATCGAGGAAGCCGGCCTGGCCGACCGCGGCACCTTCGTCGTCGACCCGGACGGCAAGATCCAGATCGTCGAGATCACCGCCGGTGGCATCGGCCGCGACGCCTCGGAGCTGCTGCGCAAGGTCAAGGCCGCCCAGTACGTCGCCTCGCATCCCGGCGAAGTCTGCCCGGCCGCCTGGAAGGAAGGCGAGAAGACCCTCGCCCCCAGCCTCGACCTGGTCGGCAAGATTTAAGGATGACGAAGGGGTGGAGAGACCTTCAAAGGTCCCTCCACTCCGCTTCGCTCCGGTCGGGATGACAAGAGTCAATTTCAGTAAGGAGTACCTCCCATGTTGGACGCCAACCTCAAGACGCAGTTGAAGGGCTATCTCGAGCGCCTGACCATGCCGGTCGAGCTGGTGGCGTCGCTCGACGACTCAGCGAAGTCGGCCGAGCTGCGGGAGCTGCTGCAGGAGATCGCGAGCCTGTCGGACAAGGTGAGCTTCGCCGAGGCCGACGAGGACATGCGCAAGCCCTCCTTCGCCATCGTGCGCGCCGGCACCGACATCTCGGTGCGCTTCGCCGGCATCCCGATGGGCCATGAATTCACCTCGCTGGTGCTGGCGCTGCTGCAGGTCGGCGGCCACCCGAGCAAGGAGGCGCAGGAGACGATCGAGCGCGTGAAGGGCCTCGACGGCGACTACACGTTCGAGACCTATTTCTCGCTCTCGTGCCAGAACTGCCCCGACGTGGTGCAGGCGCTGAACCTGATGAGCGTGCTGAACCCGCGCATCCGCCACACCGCGATCGACGGCGCCCTGTTCCAGGACGAGGTCGAGAAGCGCGGCGTGATGGCCGTCCCGTCGATCTTCCTGAACAGCCTACCGTTCGGCCAGGGCCGCATGAGCCTGGAGCAGATCCTGGCCAAGCTCGACACCGGCGCCAGCGAACGCGCGGCCGAGGAGATCGCGGCCAGGAAGCCCTACGACGTGCTGGTGGTCGGCGGCGGCCCCGCCGGCGCGGCCGCGGCGATCTATGCCGCAAGAAAAGGCATCCGCACCGGCATCGCCGCCGAGCGCTTCGGCGGCCAGGTGCTGGACACGATGGGCATCGAGAACTTCATCTCGGTCTCCCACACCGAGGGCCCGAAGATGGCCGCGGAGCTGGCCGCGCACGTGAAGGACTACGAGGTCGACGTGATGGACCTGCAGACCGCCACCAAGCTGATCCCGGCGACGCAGCCGGGCGGCCTGGCCACGGTCGAGCTGCAGAACGGCGCGACCCTGAAGGCCAAGACCATCGTGCTCTCGCCCGGCGCGCGCTGGCGGCAGATGAACGTCCCCGGCGAAGCCGAGTATCGCAACAAGGGCGTGGCCTACTGCCCGCACTGCGACGGCCCGCTGTTCAAGGGCAAGCGGGTGGCGGTGATCGGCGGCGGCAATTCCGGCGTCGAGGCGGCGATCGACCTCGCCGGTCTGGTGAGCCACGTCACGCTGATCGAGTTCGACGGCCAGCTGCGCGCCGACGCGGTGCTGCAGGCCAAGCTCCGCTCGCTGCCCAACGCGACGGTGATCGTCTCGGCGCTGTCGACCGAGGTGCACGGCGACGGTGCCAAGGTGACGGGCCTCGCCTACAAGGACCGCACCACAGGCGAGCAGAAGACGATCGAGCTCGAGGGCATCTTCGTGCAGATCGGCTTGGTGCCCAACACCGAATGGCTGAAGGGCGCGATCGCGCTCAGCCCGCGCGGCGAGATCGAGATCGACGCCCGCGGCCAGACCTCGGTCCCCGGCATCTTCGCCGCCGGCGACGCCACGACCGTGCCCTACAAGCAGATCGTCATCGCCATGGGCGAGGGCGCGAAGGCCGCGCTGTCGGCGTTCGACCACCTGATCCGCAGCACGCCGGTCGAAGTGAAGGAAGCGGCCTGATATCCGGCCACCAGAACCCCGGGACTCGCTCCCGGGGCGAGGTGAAAGGTCCCTCCCTGCGTTCGGGATGACACCGTTTGCTTGGTCGGCGATCCCGACAGAATTGTCATCCCGAACGCAGGGAGGGACCTTCACTTCATATGCGACTGAGTCGCGCGCAGGGGAGGGCCCCCTCCGTTTCAGTTGTTTCGTTTATTTCGTATATTGCGTTTATTCGGCCCGCTTAAGCCACCCGTCGCGGGCGGCCGCCCTTGCGACCGTTGGCGCGCGCGGCGGCCGCCTTGGCCTTGGATTTGGTCTGGCCGGCGCGGCGCGCCAGCTCCGAGATCATCCAGGCGCGGGTCCCGAACACGCCCATCAGCAGGCCGGGCACGGTGAAGTCGACATCGAGCGCGGGCCAGTGCAGCCCATGGCCCGCCCCGAGGATCTCGACGTCGGCCAGCTCCGCGTCGGTCGCCTGCGCCAGCCCCTGCAGCGACCGCGCCGGAAAGACGAAGCTGCAGCCATTGGTCAGATCGACCACGACCCGGCCGGTCCGGCGTTCATAGTGCGCGCGTTCGGCCTGCGGCTCGGTCACGGCGCGTCGCCGACCGCGCGCCAGGGCGCGGTCGATCTCGCGACCCATCTCGGCCTTCGATCGATCACCCGCCATCTCGACCTTCCTCATCGTTCGGCGCCGTGAACCCGACGCCACGCAGCCCGCAGCTTCACCCGACTCAGCCCAGCCTCGACGAGCACCCGGCGCAGGCCGGCGCGATCGAAGCCGCGCGCCCACTCCAGCTCCGGCCCGTCCCCCTCCGGCCCGCCATCGTCCGATCCGAGGAGAATCTTCGCCTCGGCACGCCCCGAGAAGACGTGGACATGGGGCGGCCCGTGATCGTCGAGAAAGACGACGAAGCGCAGATTTCCAGCGCGATGGACGGTCGCATGAGGATAACCCATCTGACGGGTTATTCAAACAACCCATCAGACGGGATGATAGATTGCTATTCTCATACGTACAGCAACCTATACGAGCAATCTCAACCCGGCATCTTGTCGATGAAGCCCACCACGGACGCCAGCCGCCCATCCGACGCCAGGGTGCAGAAATCGACACCCTCGACGACCGAGGGCCCGTCGGCCGGACCCAGCGACCAGGTGAAGCGCAGATAGAGCCCCCCCGAACTGCCAGAGGGGCCGCCCGAGGGACCGCCCAGGGAACCACCATGAGCGTCGACCTTCGAGGTGCGCTTGAGCACGAAGCCCGGGAACTTCGCCTGCACGCCCGCCAGCATGGCGTCGATCCCGGCAGGCCCGTCGCTCGCCATCACCGGATCGCGGTAGATCCCCGTCTCGGTCCAGGCCGCGGCAAGGCCGGCGCGGCGGCGCGAGGGATCGGTCTCGTTCCAGGTGGCGACGTAGGCCTCGACGACGGCGTCCGGCGTGGCGGTGGGATGGGACATGGCTTCCTCCTGCGGATGGTTGATCCACGCGGGAGATAGGCCAGCACGGGCGAGGCGGCGATTGTCTGGGAGGTAATGATGCTCTCTTGTTAGGCGGGAGCAAAGTTTCCTTGCAGTGCTTGCTGCCAGACATGCGCATACACGCTGTCGGCAACCAGCTTCTTCTCTTCGGGGGTGAAGGGTGGTGAGGGCAGTTTGGTAAAGATTTCGTCGAGGATGAACGCCTCGACTTCGCCCTTGGTCTGCTCCTTCTCCCAGAAGCGATCGAGTTCGGCCAATCGCGTCTTGATCGAGGCTAGCATGTCCCGGCTTGCCTGCTTCACGCGCTCGCGGTCGGCCTTGGTCAAATCTTCCCGCTTCAGCAAGTCGAACACGGCCAACTCCTCGTCGGAAAGGCTTTCGCGCGCCGCCCGTTCCTGCTCCTCATCAAGGCTTCGCACCAGTTCAACCAGCCGTCTGAAGGTCTCTTCGATCGTCGTGCGATCCTTTTCGCTGTTGTAGTCCGCGATGATGCCATCGTACCTCAGTTGATAGTCCATTCGCATCGGATTGCGGGCAAGCATGTCAGCTAGCTTCTGCTCGACAATGTCGCGGATGTCCTGAAGGACCGTAGCCTTCCGCCGCACCTTCTTCGCGAACTCGTCGCGAAGCTTGTCGAGGTCGATTCTGCTGAGATCGAAAGTCAGCCCTGCGGCCTGATCGTCACCCGGTGCCTGCGTGCGAATGGCCTCATTTACGATACGGTGCAGCTCCTTGAGCAACTCGGTTACATCAGCGGTATCGCGCCGCTCGCTGAGCTTCTTGTAGACCGCCTCAATGTTGTCGTGACGTTCAGCATAAACCCAGGCGCTCTGCTCCACCAAGAGCGCCTTGAACCGGTTGAAGACCTCCCGCGCCATGATCTCGAAGCGGCGCTTTGACTCGTCGCTGGAATAGACGGCTTCAACCGCATCGGCGAGCCCCTTGATCCGCGCAAAGCCCTTCGCCCCATGCAGGACTGCCGGATCGAAGCCGAGCGCGCGCAAATGCGCCTCGGTGGCCTCGATCGCTTCGATAAGCGCCTGTACTCGTTCCTCGATCGGCGTGGCGATATCCGTTCCACCCGCGTCATCATCGCCCAAGGCATATTGCGCGAGCGCCGCGCGCAAGCTCTTAAGCATGCCATTGTAATCAACGATCAGGCCATGATCCTTGCCGGGATAGACGCGGTTCGCCCGCGCGATGGCCTGCATCAACGTGTGCGCCTTCATCGGCTTGTCGATGTAGAGCGTCGAAAGGCACTCCACGTCAAAGCCGGTAAGCCACATAGCGCAGACAATGGCCACCCGGAACTGGTGCTGCGGGTCTTTGAAGGCCGTCTCGACATCGACGCGCTCGCCGCCCGCTACCTCGAACCCCTTCTTCATCCGCTCTCGATGCGGGATGATATCGAAATCCCACTTCTTGAAGTCGCCGACCTCGTTCTGCGCCTCGCTGATGATGATTTCGATGATGGTTTCATCGAGCCATTTCGCCTGCTTTTCCAGCTTCACCGCCTGATCGGCAAGGGCGGCGCGAACCGCTTCATCCATCTCCGCCGCTGCTTCGGCCTGCTTGGCCGCGAAGGCAGAGCGCACAGCCATGGCCTTCGCCTTCCAAAGAGGCTCAATGCGCTGAAAGATGCGGGCACAGGTGATCTTGTCGATGCAGACGAACAGGGACTTCCCGGATTCCCACCGCGTTGCGCAATGCTCAACGAAATCCGCTGCGATCTTGTCGAGGCGCTCATCCGCCGTGATGATCTCGTAGTCCTTACCCAGCAGCTTATCCAGTAGAGCAGCTTGATCCGGATCGAGCTCGGCCTGTTCGATCTTTTCGGCCATGCGCTCGTTTAGATCCGAGTGCACAAAGCCGAGCTTCTCGCCCCGGTTCTGGTAGACCAACCTGACGGTCGCGCCGTCTTCCTCGGAGCGCTTGAAATTATACTGAGAGACATAGCCACCGAAGATGCGCTTGGTGATCTCGTCCTGCTTGAAGAGCGGCGTTCCCGTAAAGCCGATGAAGGCCGCGTTCGGCAGCGCCAGGCGCATATTGCGGGCGAGCCTGCCCGATTGCGTGCGATGCGCCTCGTCCGAAATCACAATGATATCGTCGCGCTCGCTGTAAGGCTTCTTCGGATCCACATCCTGATTAAATTTGTGAATCAGGCTGAAGATGTAGCGATGGTTCTCCTTCAGCAGCTTTTCGAGGGCCGCGCCCGAGGCAGCACGAGGCGTATCCTTCTCGACCACATTGCAGCCAACGAAGGTCTTGTAAATTTGGCTGTCTAAATCCTGCCGGTCGGTCATCAGCAGAAAGGTGAAGTTGCCCTCCACCTTGCGGCGTACCTTCTCGGCGAAGAAAGCCATGGAATAGCTCTTCCCACTGCCCTGCGTGTGCCAAAACACGCCGAGCCGCCCGAGATCCGGGTGCGCCCGCTCGATGATATTGATCGGCCCTTCGGGGATGAACGAGGGCAACGCGGGAAGAAACTTTGCAGACTGTTCGGCAAGGGCGAGCCGCTTTTTCACCGCCGAGGCGCGCCTCTCCAGCGGCAGTTCGATGACGCGATGTTGGAGCCGCTTGTCGGGCGGGAACTCGCGTTTCAATTCTTCCTGGCGCGCGACGGACGCCACGGCGCGATTGACACCAAGAACCTGATGATTTCGCGCCACGATTTTACGCGTTTTTCCCGCTTTGCTTTCGTCGAACAGGATGAAGTTCTCGACGATATCGAGTAGCCGGTCATGTGCCAGCATGCCATCGAGCAGAGCCTCGGCGTCCAGTTTACCTTTGTCGGTCTCCTCCTGCCGCTTCCATTCGGCGAAGTGATCCCAGGCGCTGGTGATCGAGCCGTAGCGGGCGCGGTGGCCATTGCTCACGATCAGGAACGCGTTGTGGTGGAAGGCATGGGCGATGACGTTCTCGTCCATGTAGTCGCGCAGATTACCATCGAACCCAGCACGGATGTTCTTGTAGACCGCCTTCAACTCGATGAAGACCAGCGGCAGGCCGTTGACGAAACAAACAACATCTGCGCGGCGGTTGTAATTTGGCGTGCGCAGGCCGGTAAGCTTCAGTTCGCGGACGGCGAGGAAGCGGTTGGCTCCCGGCGCATTGTCAAAATCGATCACGCGAGCATGCGCATCACAGCGCTGGCCGTGCCCGTCCCGCCACGAGACAGGCACGCCGTTGCGGATCAATCTTGCGAAATCCTGATTGTGCTGCACTATCGAGTGGCTGAAATCATGGACGGTGAGTGCCCGCACCGCATCGTCGATGGCCGTGGGCGGCAGTTCGGGGTTCAGGCGTTGCAGAGCGGCGCGCAGATCGCGGGTAAGCACCGCCTCACTCGTGCTGGCGCGGCCCAAGGTGCCGCCCTGCCCGAAGGTCTCCTCGTTCCACGCAATGACGGTTTCCCAGCCGAGCCGATCCTTCAGATGGGCGGCGAAGGTCGCCTGCACCAGCCGGTCCTCGCTGTTGACGCCCGTCACCGCCATGTCACGCTGCCTTTCTCGCGAGAGTCATACGGCGATCTCCCCGCTCATCAAGCGCGGCAGAAGAAGGTCACGGGCTTGGGCGAGTTTTTGGTTTTGTTGGTTGAGGATAGTCAATTGCCTGTAGATCAGTTGGAAATTGTCCTCCACGACCGACATCATCGTGCTCTCGGGCAAACAAACAAAGACCCGATCAAGTGCCGAACGTCTGATATGCTTCATCGTCGCACCAACGGTATGATTTTCAAATGCAGGTAGCGCTTCCCGCAATGCAAGCAACATGAATGCAGCACTTACTCGGCCAGTCGGTAAGACCAAAAACAAATGCTGGTTCAATAGCGCTGGTCCGCCGGACCAAATGTTGACTGCAAGCGTGCCCGACCAAGAGAAAATCAGATCGCCATCATTGATGTGATATCGTTTCGGTATCTCTTCTCCTGAATTTCTTGGCGTCTTGTCCGTCACTCCCAACTTCAGTTCGGGGATTTTTACGATCGGCACTCCTTCCTCGCTAAGCTCAGACGGCTTGAATGGATAGCCATTCACAAAATCTGCCAAGTCTGACAGAGCAAAGCGGGCCCACCCCTTGGGCAAGCCGTCGATGATCTTGACGTGTTCGTGGCCGGGGAAGCGGAAGTGAACGAACCATTCGCGGTAGAGCATCCGCGCCGCCTCTTCCAACAGCGCTATCCGCCGCTGGTTGTTTTCGATCAGATCGTCGTAGGCAACGACCACCGAGGCGACGTTGTCCTGCGTCTTTCGATCGGCAAGATAGATCGGAAGGCTGTGAATATGGTTCCTGTTGAGGGTCGGGTTCGCTCCTCCAACGTTAAACCGCTCAAGGCCCAGACACTTCAGTGCGTAATAGACGAATCGCGGATTGTTACCATTGAGTGATTTACTCCAAAGCGTTGTGTCATGTGGCCAGTAGTCGATTTCGGAGAAGTGGACGGTACCCAGAGAACCCTTGCGGCCAATTACAACGCCCGGCCCTTCGACCATGGCTTCATTGTGCCAACTGCCAAGACCAGATGAAGAGATAACCGGAACGTCGCCATCCTTTTGTTCAGCCTTCGTGATGTCAAAGCCACGCTGCAAAAACACAAGATCTTGAAGAACCGAAGGCTTCCAATGTTTCGAGCCGAGATAGAAAGCCGTCACGCGCCTAGCTCCTCGAAGTTCTTGGCTATGCGCGCCGCCAGGTCCGCCGCTTCTTCGTTCAGGCCCTTGAGGTCGATATGGATGGAACGCAGCGCCTCCTCGAAGTCGAAATCCTCGTCCGTTTCTTCCGGCGCGACGCCGACATAGCGGCCCGGCGTGAGGCTCCAGTCATGGGCGGCAACGGTGGCGCGATCGACACGCTTCACCAGCCCCTCGACATCGCGCAAGCAGGCCTCGGGGAAGCGCTCCTGCAACCACTCCGCCTGCTTCACAAAATATCGCGCCTGCCGTAGCGCCTCCACCGCCCTCGCCCGCGCCTCATCCAGCGCCTTACGAGCCTTGTTCACGTCGGCATTGTTCCAGGCTTCGGCATCGCGCGCCGCCAGATCTTTCACCGCGATGTCGATCACCCGGCCCGAGAGCTTTACGGCGAGGTCGATCTGCTTGGTCAGGTCGCGGCAGCGATCCGCCACCGGGTGAAAAGCCGCCCGCGCCGCATGCAGCCCGGCATTGTCGCGTGCCGCCTTGACCCATGCCTTGGCTTGCTCCTCTGCTTCCTTGCCGAAGGCTTCGATATCCGAGCTTAGGGTGGCCTGCGCGCTGGTGAGTTCGTCCCATGTCCCGGCCAGCGGATCGCCTTCACGCTTCGCCGTCGCAAAGGGCTTCAGCAGATAGGCAAGTTTGCCGAGCGCGTCTTCGTAAGCCTCCAATGGCTTCTGCGCCTTCGTGCCCAGCGCCACGGCTTCCCCAAGATAGCTTTCGACCAGCTTCAGGAAGCGGTCCTGCTGCCCGCGATAGAGCCAGACGACGGCCGCGATGTTCTTTTGCTGCTCGGGCGAGAAATCGCAGACCGAGCGCGAGACCTTTCGGAAGATCTGCCGCGCATCGAGCATCAGAACATGGTCGGCGCGGCTTGCGTTCTTCTCCTTCGCCCGGTCGAAAAACCAGAGCTGGCAAGGTACTGTGCGCGTGTAGAAGAAGTTGCCGCGAATATCGATCATCACATCGACTGCGCCGGTCTCCACCAGCTTCTGGCGCACGGTTGCTTCGTCGCGACCTGCGCTCGACGCCTGCGAGGACATGACCACGCCCGCTCGGCCCTTGTCGTTAAGGTAGCTGTAGAAATAAGACATCCAGAGATAGTTGGCGTTCGAGACCTTCTTTCCCTTGTTCACGCCCGGCAGGCCGAACGGCAGGCGCTTGTCGCCCTTCACCTTTTCGGCGTCCACCTCGTCCACGTTGAAGGGCGGATTGGCCATCACGAAGTCGCACTTGCCGACCAGTTCGTGCGGGTCCTTGTAATAGGTGATCGCTTCGTTGCCGGCCCGGATCGTCCCCTGCAGGCCGTGCACCGCGAGATTGATCTGCGCGAGCCTGGCGGTCGTCTCGTTCTTCTCGTGGCCGTAGAAGGTGACACGCTTCATCGTGTCCTGGCCGGCATCCTCGATGAAATGGCTCGACTGCACGAACATGCCGCCCGAGCCGCAGGCAGGGTCGAGGATGATCCCATGGTCCGGCTCGATCACGTTGACGATGGTCTGGACGATCGAGGGCGGCGTGAAGAACTCGCCGCCATCATGCGCGCCCTGCTTCGAGAACTCGGCGAGGAAGTACTCGTAGATGCGTCCGAAGACGTCGCCCGAGGCGCTGCGCAGGCCCTCGGAGTCGAACATGCGCATCATTTCCTCAAGGACGCTGCCCTCGAAGCGCCCGTAGTCCTTGGGTAGCTGGCCTGCAAGCGGCGGAAATGCCGCCTCGATCGCTTCCATCGCCGCCGTGAGTGCCGCACCAAGGTTGCCGTCCTTTGGCGTCTTCAGAATCACGTCGAAGCGTGCTGATTCCGGCAGATTGAGTGCGCGGCGGCGCGTGAAGTCCGCCTCTACAAGCGGCCGATCCGGCATCTTCCCGGCCTTCTTGTCAGCTTCGATCGCCGCCTGCGCCTCATAGAAGCGGTTCGTGGCATGGCGCAGGAAGATCAAGCCCAGGATGGGCATGAAGTATTCGTTCGAGGCCAAGTTGGAGTTCGCCCGCAGATTGTCGGCAATCTTCCACAAGCCGGCCTCGAATTTCTCGATGCCCTTGAGATGATCAGTGTTCATTTGTCTGGCCTTCCTGCCCGCCCCGCCCCGTCGCCAGGGCGAACAGTTCTCCCTCTACGAAGCTCATTAGCTCCCGCTGTCGATCCATCTCGAACTGGATTTCTTCCCACTCCTCAAAGCGCGCAATGAGCTTTGCCTGAGTTTCGGCACTCGGGATTATAACCGGCATATTCTTCAATTGGCCCATCGCGACGTTAGAGATAGTCGTGCCACCGGCCATTCTTTCAAGTAGAGATTGTGCAATCGGTGTTCGGAGATAGGTAGCAAGAACCGCCGGCTCTCGAATAGGGCCGCCCTTGCGTAGCCGGATAATTACGAAAGACTGCCCCGGCACAATGGGCAAGGGCTTGCTCTGGGCAATTGGTGCGTCCGTCACCAGCGCCGTCTTTCCAATGGTGCCCTTAATGGAAAGCAATATGTCGCCGGGCTGTAGGATCGAGGCTTCAATCTTTGGGAAAGCCGTACGAGGTATTTCGCTTAGCTTCTCAGGCAAGAAAAGCCGAGCATGATCGATATCAGCTAGCAGCGCCTCGCGGACTCTGACGCCCTCCTCGTTGCCGGACTTTCGCGGAAGTGCTTGTGAGCGGCGAATTTCGGCGAGATCGGAGAGAGCGGCGGTTGTCTGCGTCTCGATGAAATCGCGGTTCTTTATGGTATCGGGATCTAAGATGTAACGATCAACCAACAGGTTGAAGTCGCCAGCTTCAACTTCTCCAATGGAGGCGTCTCTATAGCGACCACGCGGCGCTGCGGCATCGATAAGCTGTGCAACCTCGACTGTGTCTGCCTCGGTCGCGTCGATGAAGCGTAGATGGTCTTTTCGAAATTGCGAGTATGTCTCTCCGCCGAAGACAAGCGCTGACGCGGCGATAGCGCTGCTCGGAAATGTACCGCGGGGCAAGGCGACGACCGCTTCCAAGCCGTAATTGTTGACTAGTCGTTGCTTGATTGCAGCGTCCTTGCTCGACGTCCGAAACAGAAAGCCGTTGCCAACGACGACAATGGCGCGTCCACGGCCGAGTTGAGCTCCCCAGATGGCGCCGAGAGCTTCGGAACTAATGGGTCCAGGACCTCCAACATCGAGAGCCAACGGCGAGGAGTATGCCGGGCTCAATCGCATTCCGATGGGTGGGAAGATGAGGGCGTGGGCTGGCTTGAGTGTGCGGACCTCGCTGGTGACGGAAGTCAATGTGTTTGCTCGAACTGTGAGGCGCCGGCGACACGCCGATGCAAGGAGTGTCAAGATGCGCATCAATTCGGGAGACTCGACGTCCAGGTCGACATCACAGCACGTTGACAGACTCCAAGCGGGACGGACCGCATAGGAGAACGAGCAGTAGACGCTCGAATTCTCTGTAGCGTCGAGCGCACGCTGAAGGAGGTTTGATGTACTCGCCTGAATCCAGGCATCGGGTACACACACTTGGAGAATGGCCTCCGCGAACTCCTCTTTGCTTTGGTTGTCGAGGGCAACAACAACAGCACGGCGCAGATGCTCGATCTCGCTAGGCTGAAGCCGCTGCAGAGCCGCTGCCACCTCGGCCGAAATTGCGGGACATAGGATGTTTGCAATCTTGGTCGGCTGCTTCGACGTGAAATCGGCGGAGGCGTCCTCGAAAGAGGGGAGCCCGTTCAGTTTGGCGGCCGATACTTGCGACCAGAGCAACATAAGAGCCAGTGGCGTGGCTGCAAAGATGGGCAGGTGTGGCATGCGCCGCACAGTATCCATCAGGACCGAGACTGCTTGGTTATCCATTAGCGTGGGGTCGATCCTTAGCTGCAGTTGTAGGTGGTGATGAGGGTGTTGTCGTTTGCGACAACGATAACGCCACCTTTATCGCGCACCTTCAGAAGAAGACTGCGCTCCTGACGGATCTCATCGAGCCGGCGATCTACCTCTCGCCTATCAAGAATATACCCATCCAACTCGCAGCGGCCGTGCGCCAAGGCCAAATCGATCATGGCCTTACCGATGCCCCTCTGGCTCATTCTCCCGGCGATATGCTTGCTATGCTTCAATGCCACCTCCATTTGCGGGCAATGGCAAGGTAGAGGGGGATGATTAATTAGTCAATGACTGACTAAAAACATTTTAGGAAATTCTCTAGCCGCAAAGCTCTCTCTGTCCGTGACTTAACCCCCCGCCGCCTTGATCCTCTCCTCCAGCATCCCCCGGATCGGCGCATCCGCCGGCAGCAGGGCCAGCAGCGTCTTCCAGCGCTGCAGCGCCGCCGGCTTGTTGCCCGCGGCCTCGGCGGCGACGCCCAGGTAGAACAGGGCCAGCGCGTTGCGCGGCTCGGCCTTCTCCAGCCGCTCCAGCACGGCAACGGCCTGGGCCGAGGGGACGGCGCCCGCGCTGAGCTGGCGGACATGCGCCTCGGCCCAGTCGGCCAGGATGCGCGCGTCGACGGGGGCCAGCGTGTCGGCGCGGGCATAGGCGTCGGCGGCGTTGGCGTTCTCGCCCAGCACCTTCCAGGCATTGGCCAGGCGCAGCCAGCCGGCGCGGTCCTGCGGCGCGTCGGCGAGGCGCGCGGCCAGCCCCTCGACCATGGTGCGGATCGCCTGCTGGCGCTGCTCAGGCGGGAGCGCGGCCATCGCCTCCTGCTGCTCGCGGCTGGGCGTCGGCATGGTGGAGTCGGGCGCGGTCTGGGTCGGTGAGGGCGGCGTCTCGATCCCGGCGGCGCGGGCCACCCGAGCGATCTCGGCGCGCAGCATGCCGAGATACGGCGCGTCGGCCGGGCTCTTCGCCTCGAGCTCGCGCCAGCGCGCGATCGCGGCCCTGGAGTCGCCGCTCTGCGCCTCGTGCAGGCCGAGATAGTAGAGCGTGCGCGCATCGTCGGGCCGCGCCTTCAGCGCGCGCTGCAGCGCCTCGACGGCGGGCCGGGTCACGGTGCCGCCGGCCTCCAGGGTCAGGCCCTCGCCCAGGGCGGCAAGCGCCTCGGGGTCGTCGGGATTTTCCTTCAGCCGCGCCCGCGCCTCGGCCAGCAGGCCGGCGACGTCGATCTGCTGCGACGGGGCGGGGCGTTCTGTGCCCCTGTCCGCAAACGGCGCGGCGGGCAGGCCCGGCCGGCCGGTCTGCAGGTAGAGGCCGAGCGCCAGTAGCGGCACGAAGAGCGAGAGCGCGGGCGGCAGCCACTTGTGCCAGGCGTCGGAGGGCGTGGACGCCCGGGCCTGCGCGGCGGCGTCGCCGGCGGCCAGCATGCGGCGCTCGATCTCGGTGCGGGCGGCGGCGGCCTCGGACGGCGGCAGGCTGCCGGCGGCGCGCTCGCGCTCCAGCTCGGCCAGCTGGTCTCGGTAGATCGCGAGCTCGGCCTGCAGCCGGTCGTGCCGGTCGAGGCGCCGCGCCAGCAGCGGCCACAGCAGGGCGCCGACCGTCGCGGTGGTGAGCAGCGCGAGCAGGAATTCCAGCATCGCCGTCAGCCCTTGAGGAGCGCGTCGAGGCGGCGGCGCTCCTCCTCGTCGAGCGGTTCTGGCACGACGACGGGCTGCGCGCGGCGGCGGCGCGCGGCGATCAGGAGGGCGCCGCCCGCGACCAGCAGCACCAGCGGCGCGCCCAGCCACAGCACGAGCGTGCCGGCCTTGAAGGGCGGCTTCAGCAGCACGTAGTCGCCGTAGCGCGCCACCATGAAGGCGAAGACGTCGGAGTCGGCGTCGCCGGCGGTCAGCCGCTCGCGCACGGCCCGGCGCATGTCGCGCGCCACCTCGGCCGAGGAATCGTCGATCGACTGGTTCTGGCAGACGACGCAGCGCAACGCGCGGCCGATCTCGCGGGCGCGGGATTCGAGCGCGGGGTCGGGGAGGACTTCGGACGGTTCGACGGCGAGGGCGGGGCTCATGAGAGCCGCGAGCACTAGGACGCACGCCAGAAGCACGCGTTTGATGTCATCCCGAGGCCAGAGGCCGAGGGACCTTTGCTGTGGCCCTAAAGGTCCCTCGCTGCGCTCGGGATGACAAAGGGGGCGGGGGCTCACTTCACCGCCCCCTTAAGGAATGGCAGGATCGTCTCGTTCAGATCCCGCTCGGTGATCGGGCCGCGATAGTGCCGGCGCACGATGCCGGCGCCGTCGATCAGGTAGGTCTCGGGCACGCCCGACAGCCCCCAGTCGAGGCCGGTCTTGCCGTCGAGGTCGAGGCCCGCCAGCCTGAAGGGATCGCCGAGCTTCTTCAGCCAAGGCAGCGCGTCGTCGCGCTTGTTCTTCCACGCGATGCCGATGATGGTCGCGCCCTCGCGTTCGCTGAGCCGCGTGAACAGCGGATGCTCGGCGAGGCAGGGCGTGCACCAGCTCGCGAAGAAATTCACGATCACCGGCTTGCCGGTGCGCAAGGATTCGTCGGTGAGCGGCGGTTCGCCCGGGCGCAGCGCCGGCAGGTCGAGCCTGGGCGCCGGCCGTCCCACCACCACCGAGCCGATCGAGGCGGGGTCGCGGCCGCTGGTCAGCGACCAGGCGAAGAAGCCCGCCATCAGCGCGAGCGTCAGCAGCGGCAGGATGAAGAGGAGGCGGCGCATGCTATTCGGCCAGCTGCAGGGGCGGCGCTTGAGAGAGGGGCTTGCGCGATGGCGCACCGATGCGCAGGCGGCGGTCCGACAGCGAGACGAAGCCGCCCAGCGCGCACAGCGCCGCGCCCAGCCAGATCCATGGCGCCAGCGGGTTGAGATAGAGGCGGATCACCCAGCCCTGCTGCGGATCGCCCTCGCCCAGCGTGGCGTAGAAGTCGCGCAGCAGGTTGGTCTGGATCGCGGTCTCGGCCACTTGTCGGCGCTGCACGGTGAAGAGACGCCGCTCGGGCTGCAGCACCGTGTAGGGCTTGCCGCCGACGGTGACGTTCAGGGTCGCGCGCTCGGCGATGTAGTTCGGGCCCTGCACCTCGTCCATCCGCTCGAGCTGCACGGCGTAGCCCGCGAAGGCGACCTTGTCGCCGGGCTTCATCGTGTGCATCAGCTCGGTGTTCCACGACGAGGTCGCGACCGAGCCCAGCACGACGACGCCGAGCGAGGCGTGGCTGATCACCATGCCCAGGGTCGAGCGCGGGATGGTGCGGAGCGTGCCGGTGCGGACGCGGTCGCCGAGCGAGGCGAGGCTGCCGACGATCAGCCAGACGCCGAAGCCGAAGGCCAAGGCTGCGAGCGTCGAGCGGCTGTCGATCATCGTCATGGCGACCAGGATCGCCGCCAGCGACACGGTGAGCGCGAGGCGCAATCTCATGAGGGCGGGCCACAGTTCGGCGCGCTTCCAGCCGAGGAACGGCCCGACGCAGAGGGCGGCGAACAGCGGCGCGCACAGCGGCACGAAGGTCGCGTTGAAGAACGGCGGGCCGACCGAGACCTTGTTGCCGGTCAGCAGGTCGAGGAACAACGGATAGAGCGTGCCCAGCAGCACCGTCGCCGCCAAGGTGCACAGCAGCAGGTTGTTCAGGATCAGCGCGCCCTCGCGGCTGACCGGCTGGAACAGCCCACCACCCTGCAGTTGCGGCGCGCGCCAGGCGTAGAGCGCCAGGCCGCCGCCGGTGACCAGCAGCAGGAAGGCCAGGATGAACAGGCCGCGCGCCGGATCCTGCGCGAAGGCATGCACCGAGGTCAGCACGCCCGAGCGCACCAGGAAGGTGCCGAGCAGCGACAGCGAGAAGGCCAGCAGCGCCAGCAGCACCGTCCAGCTCTTCAGCGCGTCGCGCTTCTCCACGACGATGGCCGAGTGCAGCAGCGCGGTGCCGGCGAGCCACGGCATCAGCGAGGCGTTCTCGACGGGATCCCAGAACCAGAAGCCGCCCCAGCCCAGGATGTAATAGGCCCACCACGAGCCCAGCGCGATGCCGAGCGTGAGGAAGCACCAGGCCGCGAGCGCCCACGGCCGCACCCAGCGCGCCCAGGCGGCATCGACTCTTCCTTCGAGCAAGGCGGCGACGGCGAAGGCATAGGTCACCGAGAAGCCGACATAGCCCAGGTAGAGAAGCGGCGGGTGGAAGGCGAGGCCGGGGTCCTGCAGCAGCGGGTTGAGCCCGTTGCCGTCCGGCGGCGCCGGGAACACGCGCTCGAACGGGTTCGAGGTGAAGAGCAGGAAGGCCAGGAACCCGACGCCGATCAGCGCCTGGATCGCCAGCACGCGGCTGCGCAACGTGTCGGGCAGGTTGTTGCCGAAGATCGCGACCGCCGCGCCGAACAGCGCGAGGATCAGCGCCCAGAGCAGCATCGACCCTTCGTGGTTCCCCCACACGCCGCTGATCTTGTAGAGCAGCGGCTTGGCCGAATGCGAGTTGTCGACGACGTTGAGGACGGAGAAGTCGGACGTCACATAGGCCTGCGTGAGTGCGCCAAACGCGAGCAGCACGAGGAAGGCCTGCGTGAGCGCGGCCGTGCGGCCGAGCGTCATCAGTCTCAGGTCGTTACGGGATGCGCCGATCAAGGGCAACGTGCCCTGAACCAGCGCGACAGCCAGCGCGAGGATGAGAGCGAAGTGTCCGAGTTCGGGGATCACGACGCCTCCAAGGGAAGCGAAAGGTCCCTCGCTGCGCTCGGGATGACAGCATTTTTTGAATTAACGCACTGCGCCAGTCTCAACAAAATTGTCATCCCGAGCGCAGCGAGGGACCTTTGAGTCACAGGCGCCCGCCCTGCACCGTAGACGGCGATGCTCACTTCTTGTCTTTCCATTGACCCGACTCTTTGATCGCCTTGGCGACCTCCGGCGGCATGTAGTTCTCGTCGTGCTTCGCCAGGATCTCGCGCGCCACGAAGACTCCGTCCGGGCCGATCGAACCCTCGGCGATCACGCCCTGACCTTCGCGAAACAGATCGGGAAGGATGCCGCGATAGGAAACCTTCAGCGTCTTGTTCGTATCGGTGACGGTGAACCGCACGGTCTGCCCGTCCTTCACGACGCTGCCCTGCTCGACCAGCCCGCCCAGGCGGAAGCGGCGGTCCGCACCGATGCTCTTCTCCGCCACCTGAGTCGGCGAATAGAAGAAGACGAGATTGTCATTGAGCGCCGTGAGCACGAGCGCGGCCGCGACGCCGAGCGTGCCCAGCGATCCCAGCAGCAACCAAAGGCGGCGGCGCTTCGGGGTCATCGGCGTCTGTCCAGGCCCCGCGCCGCAAGCTCGCGTCGCACCTTCCGGCGCGCGCCGAGCGACGCGATCACCAGTCCGCCGAGGATCACGGCCGCCGCGAGATAGGCGCCCAGGATATAGGCCGCATGGTTGCTCATGCCGCGGCCTCGGCATTCTCGAGCCGGCGACGGTCGATCTCGGTCTCGGTGCGCAGCAGCACCAGGAACACGAACAGGAACAGCAAGGAGACCGCCATCCAGAGCAGCGGCACCAGGATCGAATTGTGGATCGCCGGCGCATCGAGCCGCGTGATCGATGCCGGTTGATGGAGCGTGTTCCACCAGTCGACCGAGAACTTGATGATCGGCAGGTTGATCACGCCGATCAGCGCCAGGATCGCCGCCGCGCGATCGCCGCGCTCGGGCGAATCGTAGGCGCGGCTCAAGGCGATGTGGCCGAGATAGAGGAAGAACAGCAGCAGCATCGAGGTGAGCCGCGCGTCCCACACCCAGTAGGTGCCCCACATCGGCCGGCCCCACAGCGAACCCGTCAGCAGGCACACCGCCGCGAAGCTCGCGCCCACGGGTGCGGCCGCGCGCGCCATCAGCGCCGCCAAGGGATGCCGCCACACCAGCAGCGAGGCGCCGAGCGCCGCCAGCAGCGCGTAGCCGGCCATCGACAGCCAGGCCGACGGCACGTGCACGAACATGATCCGCACCGTCTTGCCCTGCTGGTAATCCTCGGGCGCCACGAAGAAGGCCATGTAGAAGCCGACCGCGATCATCAGCGCCGTCGCGAAGCCGAGGCCCGGCAGCACCCTCTGCGAGAAGCGCCGGAAACGTGCAGGATTGGCGAGAAAATGCAGGTCGGCCATCGGCCCCATCCTCCCTATTCGCCGGCTTGCCGCAAGGCTGCGGCAATCGCCCAAGGCGTCGTGGCCAGGGCGACCAATGCAAGAGCGGCGAGGATCGCGACATGTGTCACGATGCCCTCGCCCGCCGCCAGGGTCTCGATCGCGCCGGCGCCGAAGATGAGCGTCGGCACGCAGAGCGGCAGCGCGAGCAGCGCCAGCAACGCGCCCGACTTGCGCGCCCCGAGCGTGAGTGCGGCCGCGAGCCCGCCGATCAGCGACAAAGTGGGCGTGCCGACCAGCAGGGTCGCGCCCAGCGCCAGCAGGCTCGGCCCGTCGAGACCGAAGGCGATGCCCAGCACCGGCGCGAGCAGGCTGAGCGGCAGGCCGGTCACGATCCAGTGAGCCAGGCACTTGGCCAGTGCCGCCAGCTCGAGCGGCCACGGCGCCAGCAGCAGCAGGTCGAGCGTGCCGTCCTCGTAGTCGGCGGCGAACAGCCGCTCCAGCGACAGCAGCGCGGCGAACAGCGCGGCGCACCACAGGACGCCGGCCGCGATGCGCGAGAGCACGTTGGTCTCGGGGCCGATGCCCAGCGGGAACAGCACCGTCGCCACCACGAAGAAGGCCAGCACGACGCCGACATCGCCCGGCCGCCGCAGCACCAGGCGCAGGTCGCGCACCAGCAGGGTCGTGAAGCCGCTCATGCTTCTTCCCTAAGCCCGCCGGCGCGCAGGTCGAGCCGCTGCGCGCCGTCGATGCCGAGCTCGGCATGGGTCGCGGCGATGGCGAGCCCGCCGCGCGCGAGATGGGCCTGGAGTGCCGTCCGGAACGCGGCCTGGGCCGGCGCATCGAGCGCGTTCAGCGGCTCGTCGAGCAGCCAGAGCGTGGCCTGCGAGAGGACCACGCGGGCGAGGGCGGTGCGGCGGCGCTGGCCGGCCGACAAAGTGCGCACTTCCCGTGCGGCAAGCCCGATGAGATCGAAGGCGAGCAGCGCGCCCTCCAGCCGGTCGCCCGCCTCGCCGCCGCGCAGCCGCTCGGCGATCAGCAGGTTCTCGATCACCGTAAGGTCGCCCTTCAGACCTTCGAGGTGGCCGAGCCAGGCGAGGCGCCCGCGCCAGGTCTCGCGGTCCTCGGCGATGTCGGCGCCCTGCCAGGCGATCGTGCCGGCGTCGGGCGGGGTCAGCCCGGCGAGCGCCCGCAGCAGGCTGGTCTTGCCGCTGCCGTTGCGGCCGGTCAGCGCCAGCAATTCGCCCTCGCCCAGCGCGAAGGACAGGCGGTCGAACACCAGCCTGCCGCCGCGGCGGCAGGCGAGGTCTTTCACGTCGAGAAGCGGGGGCGCCATGGGGCGCCGGTCTAGCATGCCGGCCGCAGGCAAAGAAAAAGGCCGCCATCTCGGGGGAGGTGAGATGACGGCCTAAGCGCCTCCGAAGAGGCTAGAACGTGGCTTTGGGGGGACCACGTTCGGGGGAGATACAAGAGGAAGATGGAAAGGACGGGTGGCTGTCGCTAGACCCAAATGGGGCAAAATCGGGGAATTTAGGCCGCAAGCGGCCTAAACTCCCCGATTGGCGAGCGGCAGGGCCTGCAGGAGCGAAGTGCGCCGCTCGCGGCGCACTGGCCGGCGGCAGGGCCTTCTAAGGCCCGAGAGCCGGCTCGGTGCAGAATAGATAAGGATTTCAGAGGCTTGAGGGTGTTGCACCACCCTCATCCGTTCTGAGCCGTGCGGGCTCCCGGGCCTGATTACAGGCCCTGCCGCCCGCCACGCGTAAGCGCTGCGCGCTTACGCGTAGGGATCTGCAGCGTCGCGCATCCCGTCGCCCATGAACTGATAGGCGAGGATCACGAGAATCACCGGCACCACCGGCAACATCAGCCACCAGTTCACCGCCACGACATTGATATCCGTCGCCTCGTTCAACAGCACGCCCCACGAGGTGATGGGAGGACGAAGACCCAGTCCGAGGAACGACAAGGCCGTCTCGGCCAGGATCATCGACGGGATCGACAGGGTGGCCGAGGCGATCAAGTGGCTCATGAAGCCAGGCAGCAGATGGCGGCCGATGATGCGGGCGGGCTTGGCGCCCATCATCTGGGCGGCGGCCGCGTAGTCCTCCTCGCGCAGGGACAGGAGCTTGGAGCGGACGGCGCGGCCCAGGCCCGGCCAGTCGAGCAGCGCCAGGATGATGGTGATGCCGAAATAGACCAGCAGCGGCGACCAGGTGACCGGCAGCGCGGCGGAGAGCGCCAGCCACAGCGGCAGGTGCGGGAAGCTCTTGATGATCTCGGTCAGCCGCTGGACGACGCTGTCGATCCAGCCGCCGTAGTAGCCCGCAAGGCCGCCCAGGATCAGGGCGAGCGTGAAGGACAGCGCGATGCCGATGATGCCGATGGTGAGGGATATTCGCGCCGCGTAGACGATGCGACTGAACATGTCCCGTCCCAATCGGTCGGTCCCGAGCAGGAAGAAGGTCCCGTCCTTGGGCGGACAGATAAAGTGGAAGCTGCCTTCGATCAGGCCCCAGAACTCGTAGCTCTCGCCCAGGCAGAAGAAGCGCAGCGGCTGCGGCTTGGTCGTGTCGGGGCTGTAGACGCGCTGCAGGGTCGCCGGGTCGCGCTCCATCTTGAGGCCGTAGACGAACGGCCCGAGGAAGGAGCCCTCGTGGAACAGATGGACCGACTGCGGCGCCGCGAAGATGTAGCGCGAGTGCCGCGTGTGCAGGTCGTAGGGTGCGATGAACTCGCTGACGAGCGTCGAGAAGTACATCAGCAGCAGGAAGACCAGCGAGACGACGGCCGGCTTGTGGCGGCGGAAGCGCCACCACATGAGCTTCCACTGGCCCGCCATGTAGTAGCGTTCCTGCTCGGCGGTCAGCTTGTCGGCGACGTAGGGGTCCCACGGCTCCTGCGAGACGAAGTGCGGCGCGCGGCGGCGGGGATCGGGCGTGACGCCAGTGGGTGTCGTATCGGTCATGGCGCCCTCACTTTTCCGAGCTGCCGAAGCGGATGCGCGGATCGAGCGCGGCCAGCGCCAGGTCCGAGATCAGCATGCCGATGACGGTGAGGACCGCCACGAACAGCAGGAAGGTCGCGGCCAGGTTCACGTCCTGGGTCTTGAGCGCGCTCAGCAGCATCGGGCCGGTGGTCGGCAGCGACAGCACGACCGAGACGATGACCGAGCCCGAGATGACGTCCGGCAAGAGACCGCCGATGTCGGCGACGAACGGGTTGATGGCATGCCGCAGCGGATACTTCACCAGCAGCCTCATCGGCGGCAGGCCCTTGGCTCGGCCGGTGACGACATACTGTTTCTGCAGCTCGTCCAGCAGGTTGGCGCGCAGCCGGCGGATCATGCCGGCGGTGCCCGACATGCCGATCACGATCACCGGGATGATGAGATGCTGCAGCACCGACAGGACCTTGCCCCAGCTCAGCGGCTTGTCGATGTACTCGGGGTCCATCAGGCCGCCGATCGACAGGCCGAAATAGACCTTGCCGACATAGAGCAGCACCAGCGCCAGCAGGAAGTTCGGGATCGACAGGCCGATGAAGCCGATGAACGACGCGACGTAGTCGCCCCACCTGTACTGATGCGTCGCGGCATAGACGCCGATGACGAACGACACGATCCAGATGAAGGCGATCGTGCTGGTCTCCATGATGATGGTCAGCATCATCCTTTCGCTGATCAGGTCGGCGACCGGCACCGTGTCCTGGCAGGAAAGACCGAAGTCCCAGCGGAAGATGCCGGCCACCCAGTCGAGATAGCGGTGCCACAGCGGGAGATTGAGGCCGTAGAGATCGCGCAGCTCGGCGGCGCGGGCATGGGCATCGGGATCGCCGCGCGCCAGCAGCTCCTCGATCTGCGAGGTCACGCAGTCGCCGGGCGGCAGGTCGATGATGAAATAGACGAGCGCACTGATCACGAACAAGGTCGGGATCATCAGCAGGATGCGGCGGATAATGAACTGCAGCATGTCAGACCACCTCTCGCCCGCCAGCTTGTTCATTGGCCGCCCGCGAGATGCGGACATAGTGGCCGGGCTCGACCTCGGTCCACAGGAGCGGCGTCCTGCCGTCGTCGCGGAACGGTTCGGGCCAGACCGAGGGATCGGAGGCCTTGCCTTCCATCAGCGCCCCGAGATCGAGGCGGGCGTCGGGGTCGGGCATCGGCACGGCCGAGAGAAGCGCCTTGGTATAGGGATGCATGGGATTCTTGAACAGCTCGCCGGCCGGCGCCAGCTCGACCAGGCGGCCGGCGCACATCACGGCGATGCGGTCGGCGATGTAGTCGACCACCGCGAGATTGTGGCTGATGAACAGGTAGGTGAGGCCGAGCTGCTTCTGCAGGTCCTTGAGCAGGTTCAGGATCTGCGCCTGGATCGAAACGTCGAGCGCCGAGACCGGCTCGTCGCAGATCACCATGTCGGGGCGCAGCGCGAGCGCGCGGGCGATGCCGATGCGCTGGCGCTGGCCGCCGGAGAAGGAGTGCGGGTAGCGGCTGAGGTGCCGGCGGTCGAGGCCGACCATCTCCATCAGTTCGGCCACCATCTCGCGCCGATAGGCATCGTCGCCGATCTTATGGATGACCAGCGGCTCGACCAGGATGTCGAACACGGTCATGCGCGGGTTCAGCGAGCCGAACGGGTCCTGGAAGATGAACTGCAGCTTGGTGCGGAAGCGGTTCAGCTCCTCGCCCTCGAGGCTCATCACGTCGATCTTGCGGCCCCAGTCGTCGAAGATCACGCGGCCGCCCTGGCCTGAATCGGCCGAGATGCCGCGCATCAGCATCTTGCTGAGCGTGGTCTTGCCGCAGCCCGATTCGCCCACCAGGCCCAGGCACTCGCCACGCTCGACGTCGAAGCTCACATCGTTGACGGCGCGGATGGCGCGCGTCGTGCCGCCGCCCACCAGCTGTTCCATCAGCGTATCGGCCTTGCGGATGGTGAAGGTCTTGGTGACGTGGCGCACCTTGAGGACCGGCGCCTCGGGATTGAAGGTCGAGGTCGGCGCCGAGACCGGCTTCTCCTTCAGCAGATGGCCGGTCGTGCCCTTGATCTCGCGGATCGGCTGCAGCCGCTCGCCGGGCTCCATGTCGAAGCGCGGCACCGCGTGCAGCAGAGCCTTGAGGTAGGGATGCTGGGGATCGCGGAAGATGTCGTGCAGGTCGCCCGATTCGACGACCTTGCCGCGATACATGACCACCACGTCGTCGGCGACGTTGGCGACGACGCCGAGATCGTGGGTGATCATCAGCAGCGCCATGCCCAGCTCGGACTGCAGGTCCTTCATGAGGCGGAGGATCTGGGCCTGGATGGTGACATCGAGCGCGGTCGTGGGCTCGTCGGCGATCAGCAGGGCCGGGCGGCAGACCAGCGCCATGGCGATCATGGCGCGCTGGCGAAGACCGCCGGACAGTTCGAACGGATAGGTCCTGAGCGCGCGCTTCGGGTCGGGGAAGCCGACCATGCGCAGCATGTCGATCGTGAGACCGTCGATCTCGGCGCGGCTGAGCTTGCGGCCGTTCTTGCCGCCCAAGGGGCCGCCGGGCTGCGCACCGTGCAGTTCGACCGCCTCGCCGATCTGGTCGCCCACCGTATGGAGGGCCGACAGCGAGGTCATCGGCTCCTGGAAGATGATCGAGATCTGGCCGCCGCGGATGCGCCGCATCGCCGGACCCGAGCGGTCGATCTTGGCAATGTCGACGATGCCCTGATTGACCCTCGGATCCTGGAACAGGATCGAGCCGGAGGCGATGGTGGCGGTGCGCGGCAGCAGGCCCATGATCGCCTGGCTGCAGACCGACTTGCCCGAGCCCGATTCGCCCACCAGCGCCACGGTGCCGCCGGGCGGGATGGAGAACGACACCTTGTCGACGGCGCGCAGAACGCCCTCATGTACGCCGAATTCGACGGTCAGGTCCTCGACGCGCAGCAGATCCTTCATACCGTTTCTTCCTGACCCACCACCACGATGCCCATGGACCTCAAGTTCGCGCGCGTCGCATCGCTCAGCGCCACACCGGTCGCCTCGGCAGCTTCGGCTGCGCGTGCGACGATATCGTGAAAGCCCTCGAGCGCGGAATCGACCTTTACGAGCCTGCCGCCTGTCGAACCGACGCTGAGCTGCATCCAGCCGTCCGAGCGGTCGCGCTTGGTCGAGAAATAACTGAGCTTCATTCGATCCAGCCGGCTCCATTCCACCAACGTGCCGATCGGGCCGTCGGCGCACAGCGTATCGGGACCCAGCACATAGCGTGTCCGGTGACGCAGGACCGTGCGTATCAGAAAGAGCGTGAAAAGTCCGAACCCGGCGAGGAGAAGCACGGCCAGCCAGCGGTTGACGTCGAGCAGCAGGAGTGGTGCACCGCACAACACCACGCCCGTCGCGGCACGCATATAGTCCGCCACCAGCGTCTGCTGCGGATAGCGCAGATCAGCGGAATTCATCCGCGCCCTCCCTCAGCTCTGGGCATTATGGGCGAACAGCGCGCGCGCCGGACGTACGAGGATGTTCTCCAGCTTTGTCATTCTTTCCCATAACGACCTTAGGAAATCCCACGCCCCGGCGTCCATCGCAAGATGATGGCTGAGCACGCCGACCGGCTCGCCGCCGCCGCCCGTGCGTGCATGTGCGAGCGCGGCCACGAGTCCGGCCAGGACCGCCTCTTCACCCGCGAAGACGCGGCCGCCTTTCCAGTCGATCAGGTCGACATGAGTGTTGACCTGCAGTAGCCCGCGCACCGGATGGACACGCGCACGCGGTCCGAAGGTCGAGAGGCCGCGATAGCCGATCTCCGGCAGGGTCGGCACGAGAACCGGCGCGATGCGGTTCCAGGGCGGCACCATGACGGGAAGCGCCCGCGCCCCGAACAGGGTTTCAAGCGCCATCCAACCGGTACCGAGCTCGCCCAGGGTCAGCATGGCGGGCCGCTGCAGGCCGAGCTCGATCTTCTTCTCCGGCGCGATCGCGTGATTGGTGTGGGCATAGCCGTGCTGCAGCACGTCGACGAGCGACTCATCTGCGAGGCGCGCAGCCAGCGCCGGTGTTGCGTGGGCCGGCACGACGGCCAGCGCCAACGGCGTCGACGTGTCCCGGGCGATCGCGAGCAGCCGGTCGAGCGAGGCGCCGGCATCGACGGCATCGTCGTCGCGCCACCATAGTTCGGCGATGCGGCCGGCGTCGCGCCAGCGTGCGGCCTCTTCGGCAAGCGCCTGCCACCCGCTCATGGCGATACCATCTGCTTCAGTGCCGCGACCGTGGCGGCGGTGCCCCTTGCATCGACCGGCGGGAAGCTGCGGATCGAGGGACCCGCGCAGGCGCGCGCGATGGCGGCCACCAGGCTGGCCGGCGTGACATCGTCGGGCGCGACGGAGGCCACCATGCCACGCGCGACCAGCACGCGCGCGCGATCGGCCTGCTCGGTCTCGCGCGCCGTGCCGAATGGCACCAGCACGGCACGGTCGCCAAGGCAGAGCGTCTCGACCACCGTGTTGTAGCCGGCCTGCGAGATCGACAGCGCCGCGTTGCGCAGCAGCGACGGGAAGTCGGCGCGCACCGGCTCGACGATGATGCCCTCGCCCGCCGACGCCGCGAGGGCCGCGCGTTCTGCGTCCGGCATGTTCGGTCCGACCAGAAGACGCCACCGGCGATCGGCCAGTGCACTCGAGGGCCGCGCGGCGACGGCGGCGTGCAGCAAGGGCGCGCCGACGGCGCCGCCGCCGGCCGACACGATCACCTCGCCCTTGCCGACGGCGATGTCGGGAACCGCCGCCTCGGAGTCCGCGACGTAGCCGGTATAGAGCGCGCGCGCCTGGATGTCGGGCCAGGCCGGGAAACTCTCGTCGAGCTGTACCAGGGCGGGATCGGCATGGACCAGCACCGCGTCGAAAGCCTCGAAGGTCTGGACCATCTCGTCGACCCTCGCCGGCGAGGCGGTGCGGCGCAGCACGTCGCGGATGGACGAGACGATCCAGGGCGGCGAGGCCCTGTCCTGTGCCGCGTCGAGCAGTGGCATCAGCTCGAAGCGAAGCTGCGTGCGGCCGAAAGGGAACTGCTCGGTGAGCAGGATGTCGGGCGCCTCGGTCTCGAACAGGTCGAGCAGTTGCTGCGTGCGCGTCGCACGAAAGGCCTCGTCGACCGGCGTGCCGTCGAGCCGCGCCAGTTCCTTCAGCCGCGCATCGGCGGCGCGCACCGGCGGCAATTGGTGCAGCCGGGCGCCGCCCAGCGCCAGCCCGTCGACCGGCGCGCCACCGGATACCAGCAGTACGTCAAAGCCGCCCGCCGCCAGCGCACGCGCCAGGGTCGCGGCGCGCCGTAAATGGCCGATGCCCAGCAGGTGCTGCACATAGAAGAAGACGCGCGCGGTCATGATGTGAGCGGCACGTTCAGGCGCTCGATCGACACGCGACCCTCATCCTGGGCCACGAAGAAATGCAGGCAGCTCCAGTCGAGCTTGTGCGGCGGCCGGCCCAGCATGTTCCAGCCGGTCGCCAGCGCCAGCAGCGCGCGGATCGCGGCCTTGTGTGATACGGCGACCACGGGCTCGGTGAGGGTCGAACTCCAGTGCGACAGGCGCGTCATCGCCATGCGCGGCGACTCGCCGCCCGGCGGATGGAAGTCGAGGCCCGCCGCTTCCGCCGCCGCAAACTGCTCGCCGCCGGTCGCGCGCAGTTCCTTCACCGTAAAGCCTTCCCAGATGCCGAAGCTCATCTCGCGCAGGCTGGAATCGAGGGTGACCGGCACCGACGGCTGCACGAGTTCGGCGGTGCGGCGCGCCCGTTGCAGTGGGCTGCTCATCCGCTTCCAGCCATCGGCGGGCGGAGGCAGACGCCACTGCCGCGCCTTTGCCTCGCCCTCCGGGCTCAAGCAGGTGTCGGTCAGTCCCTGCAGCCGGCCCTCGCCATTCCAGACGGTGGGCGCATGACGCAGCAGGGCGAAGGAGACCTCCCTCATCGCCGCGCGCCTGGCAAGGTCGCGAGCGCCGAGGCGAGCGCATGGGCGGCAGCGCGTTCGTCGTGATGGGCGGCCACCCGCGCCGCGGCAGCCGTGCCAAGACGCGCCCGCTCGGCCGGTGATTCCAGCAGGCGCGTCACCGCTGCCGCGAAAGCCGCTGCGTCGCCGATCGGGGTCAGCAACCCCGTGACGCCATCGGCCACGACCGCGGGCACGCCGCCGGTGCAGCCGGCGACCACGGGCAAGCCGGCCGCCTGGGCTTCGAGAAAGGCCATGCCGTAGGCTTCGTTGATTGCGGGCCAAAGGTAAAGGTCCGCAGAGGCGTACAGCGCCGAAAGGTCCGCATGCGGTACCGCACCGGCAAAACGCACGCGGGATCCAAACGGCGCCATCAGCGCCTCGATCTCGGCGCGCGCGGGACCGTCGCCGACCAGCAGCGCGCGCCACGCTTTGTCCTTCAGAAGGGTGAAGGCCTGGGCCAGCACACGATAGGACTCGAGCTTGTCGCGCGTGCGCATCATGCCGACGCTCATCAGCAAGGGCGGCTGGACAGGATCGCGGCGCGAAGAAACACGGAATGGCGCGACATCGATGAACGGCGGCAGCCAGAGCTGGCGGGCGCCGGGCCGCAGCCGCGCCTTCACCCCTGCCACATCGCGCGGATTGACGGTCAGCACGAGATCGGCCGCGGCCAGCGCGCGCTCGACGGCACGATGGCCGAGGCGCGTCGGTCCCTGGGCACGGCGCGGCGCGTGCGAGGCTTCAGCGATAACGTAGGGAATACCCAGCGCCTGCGTCACCACAGGGCCCAGCCAGTCGGGCTTGCGATAGTAGCAGTGATAGGTGAACCAGAGATCGAAGCGCCCGGGATGATGCGCCGGCAGCGCCCGCCAGCGCGCGATCAGCCGCGCCGCCTGGGCCCGCGCACGCCGCTCCAGGGCGAGATGGGTATCCATCGGCGGCACGCCCGGCGCGACGCGGGTCGCTGCCGGCATCAGGACCTTGTGGCCGAGACGGTCGAGCAGGCGCACCAGGCCGCGCGCCATCTCGCGATCGCCCGAAGGCACAGGACTGTCGGGCGCCTTCAACGGCGTGTGCAGCAGCACGCGCATGCTTACTCCGCGGCGCGCGCGATGACGGTGCTTTCGCGATGCCGGCCCTGCAGCGCCGAGGCGATCCATTCGACGCCGGCCTCGTAGGAAAAGCGCGTGCGCACGACCTCGCCGGCGCGGCGCGCCAGCCTCTCCCGCAGCGCCGGATCGGCGATCATGCGGCCGAGCGCGACGCCCAGCTCACGCGGCGCGGCCGGCGGCACGAGCAGGCCGCTCACCCCATCCTCGACGAACTCGCCGATGGCCGCCGCCTGCGTCGACACCAGCGGCAGCCCCTGGTGCGCGGCTTCCATCAGCACGTTGGGCAATCCATCCTGGTCGCCGTCGGCGGCTCTCTTGCTCGCCAGCACGAACAGATCGGCGCTGGCGAGGGCCGCGAACACCGCCTTCTGTGGTTGGCCGCCCCACCAGACGCAGCGGTCGGCGATGCCGAGCGACGCGGCCTGCGCCTTCAGCGCATCGGACAGGTCGCCATCACCGACATGCTCGAAGCGCCAGTGCAGATCGGCCGGCAGCGACGCCAGCGCCTCCAGCAGGTCGTCGTAACCCTTCTTCTCGACCTTGCGGCCGACCGAGAGGATCACGACCGGATCGGCCGGATCAGATCCATCGCGCGGCGGCCGCGCGGGCGGCGGCGGCGGCAGATGAGCGAAGTCGAGGCCATGATAGACGAGGCGCAGCTTGCCTGGGTCCGGTGCCAGCTCCTTCAGCCGCTGCAGGCCGACACTAGTGCAGGTCACCAGCCAGGCGCAGTCCGCCAGCTTTTCGCTGACGTCCCAGGGCTCGCTGGTCCAGATATCCTTGGCGTGCGCCGACACGCTCCAGGGCAGGCCGCGCATCGTCGCGGCATAGCGCGTCACCGAGGCGGGCGTGTGCAGGAAATGCGCGTAGAGCCGCTCGATCGAGTCCGGCAATTCGACCGCCAGCACCAGCGCCTGGCCCCAGCGCCGTAGGCGATTGGCCGTGCGATCGCGCCGGTAGTCGGCGAGGAACTTGGCGCGCGCCGCGGCGTAGCCGGGCAAATGGCGGGCCTTCAGCCAGGCCGATAGTACGCGGCGTCGGTCGTCCTCAAGATACTCGGGCAGATAGACGACCCTGGCCGCGACGCGATCGTGGACGGGATGGCGCGCCTTGTCGGTCGGATGGCGCATCGACCACAGTTCCAGCGAGACCCCGCGCGCCTCGAGGCCGGCGATCTCCTGGGCGATGAAGGTCTCGGAAAGGCGCGGCCAGCCCTTCAGGATGACCGCGACTTTTGCCCCGTCGTTCCGCAGCATCAGCGAACTGAAATCAGGTGCGGACGCGTCCCGGCAACGTCACCGGGTCCGCCGAGGCAAGCTCGCCGCCCGCATCCGCGACCTCGAGCGAGGCCGGGCCGCGATGCGGATGGGAGAGCTGCTTGGAAACGAGCCGCCACACGCTGCCGAGACCGTCGAGCAGGCCCGGCACGACGACGTCGCTCGGCAGGCCCTGTTGCGGCAGCTGGCGCAGCGCCGTGGCCATCATCTGCGGGTCGTAGCCGCGGTTCGGATCGAGCATCTCGATCAGGCCGATGTTGCGGGCGGCGCGGGCGCGGATGAACTGTTCGAGGCGCGGATGGGTGCGCGGCACGATGATCGCCCGTTTGTCGAACGACAGGATTTCGCAGAACGTGTTGTAGCCGCCCATGGCGACGACGCCGGCGGCCTTGTGCATCAAGGCGCCGAGATTGTTCGTGAAGGTGAGCGTGCGGATGTTGGGGAACTTCGCGGCGCGTTCCTTGAAGGCCTCGCGCGCCGTGGCCGGCATGAACGGACCGAACACGATGACCGCCCCATAAGGGATATTCGAGTCGGTTTCGTAGGCGCTCAGCACCCAGTCGACCAGCTCGACGCCGTCGCCGCCGCCGCCCGGCGTGACCAGGATGAAGGGACCGTCGATCTCCTCCATCTCGTGCGGCACGTCGCCATGCAGCGGCAGTTCGCGCCGCAGGTAGCCGGTGTAGACCATCTTGTGGCGCACCGAGGGCGGCACATCGATGCCGGTCAGCGGCTTGTTGACCTGCGGCAGGCCATAGACCCAGATCTCGTCGTAGAGGTCACGCAGCGCCGGCACGACATTCTTGCGCTCCCATTCCTTGGCGAGCTGGGCGGGATCGTCCATCACGTCACGCAGGCCGAGGACCAGGGGCGTGCCGCGCTCCTTCAGGAGCCGCAGGGCGGGACCGACTTCGCCGCGCAGGCCGAGCGGCTCCTTGTCGACGATGAAAAGGTCGGGCCGGAAGATGTCGGCGGTGTCGCGGATGATGCGGGTGCGCATCTCGAGCGTGTGCTCGACATTCATGCGCAGGTTGGCCGAGTCGTAGTCGCCGGTGTCGCTCTTCACGACGCCGGGGATACGCACGAAGTCGACGCCGGAGCGGAACTCGTAGGAGCCGACGACCGGCGAGCCGGAAATGATCAGCACCGACACCGAATGGTCGGCCTCGACGATGGCGTTGGCGATCGTGCGGCAGCGGCTCACATGGCCGAGGCCGAACGAGTCGTGGCTGTAGAGAAGCACACGCTTGGACCGGGTGCTGGCAGGCATTTGGCCTCTCCCTCGCCGAAGCGGCTACTGCCCCGACCGGTGAACGACGCCGGGACTATGCCACAGACCGATGGTTCCGCGAACCCCCCACCCCCAGTAGGGCGATCTGGAAAATATCGAATGTAATCAAGGCACTGATCGCCTATAGGGAGAGGCGGGATTGCGGTAACGCAGGATTCATGGAACGCAACCTCTTCTCCTATATCTGGCGGCATAGCCGGCCCGAGCAGATCGTGATCCTACTGCTGGTGGTCCTGGCCCAGGTTTTCTACTTCATGTCGCTGACGGTGCCGAAATCGGTCATCAACAACGGCATCCAGGGCAACGCGTTCAAGGACACCAAGACCATCCCGTTCCTGGTCTGGGAATTGGACCTCTCGGCCGTCTTTCCGGGCAGGGTCATCCGCTTCTTCGACGGCTTCCAGGTCGACCAGCTCCAGTACCTCGTGGTCATGAGCTTCGTCTTCCTGGCCGCCGTCATCGTGAACGGCCTGTTCAAGAAGACGATCAACACCCAGAAGGGTCGCATGGGCGAGCGCATGCTGCGCCGCCTGCGCTACGAGCTCTACGACCGCATCCTGCGCTTCCCGCCGGCCCACTTCCGCAAGGTGAAGCAGGCCGAGCTGGCCACCATGGTGAAGGACGAAGTCGAACCGCTGGGCGGCTTCATCGGCGACGCCTTCGTCCAGCCGATGTTCCTGGGCGGCCAGGCGCTCACGGCCATCATCTTCATCATGATGCAGAACTGGCTGCTCGGGATCATCGTGGTCGTGCTGCTGGCGGCACAGATGGCCATCATCCCGCGCTTGCGGAAGCCGGTGCTGGTGCTGGGCCGCCTGCGCCAGATCTCGGCCCGCCAGCTGGCCGGCCGCATCGCCGAGACCGCCGACGGCGTCCACGAGATACACATTCACGGCGCCGCCAACTACGAGCGCGCCGACATTTCCGAGCGGCTCGGCCGCATCTTCAAGATCCGCTTCGACCTCTACCAGAAGAAGTTCGTCGCCAAGTTCTGGAACAACATCCTGTCGCAGGCGACGCCGTTCGCCATCTATCTCATCGGCGGCTACTTCGCGATCAAGGGCCATATGGACGTCGGCGCGGTGGTCGGCGTGCTGCTCGCCTACAAGGACCTGCCGTCGCCGATCAAGGAGCTGATCGACTGGGACCAGCAGCGCCAGGACGTGCAGATCAAGTACGAGCAGGTGATCGACCAGTTCCAGCCCGAGGGCATGATGCCGCCGGAGCTGCAGGCCATCCCCGACGGGCCGCCGCCGCCGCTCGGCAAGGAGCTGATGATCGCGGGCGTCGTCGTGACCGAGGACGGTCGCGTGAAACAACTCGACAGCCTCTCGCTCACCCTGCCGACCACCGGCCGGGTGGCGGTGATCGGCGGCTCGGGCTCGGGCAAGGAAGTGCTGGGCCAGGTGCTGGCGCGCCAGGTGCTGCCGGCCAGCGGCTCGGTCCGCATCGACGGCAAGGATTTCTTCCAGTTGCCGGAATACGTCATCGGCGCGCGGCTGGCCTATGTCGGGCAGGACACCTACCTCTTCCCGCTGTCGGTGCGTGACAACCTGCTGTTCGGCCTGAAGCTGCGCCCCGTGGCGCCGGCGACCTACGACGAGGCGACAAAGGCCGTGCGCGAGACCTTCTGGCAGGAATCGGAGCGCGCCGGCAATCCGGCCTTCGACCCCAATGCCGACTGGGTCGACTACGAGCTGGCCGGCGCCACCGGCCCGGCCGATCTGCTGCCCTGCATGGTGCGCGTGCTGAAGCAGGTCGATCTCGACGAGGACATCTATTCTCTGGGCTTGCAAGGCACCCTCGACGCGGCGCTGCGGCCCGATCTCGCCGAGAAGATCCTGAAGGCCCGTCATTCGCTGCACCAGCACCTGCAGGACGCGAGCTATGCCGGCCTAGTCGAGCCCTTCAACAAGGACCACTACAACCAGAACCTCTCGGTCGCCGAAAACCTGCTGTTCGGCACCGCGCTCGGCAAGCAGTTCGACGGCGACAATCTCGCGGCCGATCCCTACGTGATGTCGGTGCTGCAGAAGACCGGCCTCGACCGCGACCTGCAGCGCATGGGCCTCACCATCGCCGAAACGATGGTGGAACTGTTCTCCGGCCTGTCGCCCGACAATCCGCTGTTCGAGCAGTACAGCTTCATCTCCGCCGACGAGCTGCCCAACGTCCGCCTGCTGCTGCAGCGCCTCGGCGGCAAGGGCATCGAGGCCGTGCCCGAGGCCGACCGCATCCGGCTGATGACACTGCCGTTCCGTTACATCGAGGCGCGCCATCGCCTCGGGCTGATCGATACGGACATGGAGGAACGCATCCTCGCCGCCCGCCGCGCCTTCGCCGACGGCCTGCCGGACAGCCTGCGCGACGCCGTCGAGTTCTACGATTTCGAGCGCTACAACAGCGCCGCCACCCTGCAGGACAATGTCCTGTTCGGCCGCCTGGTCTACGGCCAGGCACAGGCCGGCGAACGCATCGGCGCGCTGATCGCCCAGGTGTTCGACGAGCTCGGCCTGCGCGATTCGGTGATCGAGGTCGGCCTGGAGTACAATGTCGGCGTCGGGGGCAAGCGACTGCCCGCGACGCAGCGCCAGAAACTCGGCATCGCGCGCGCGCTGATGAAGCGGCCGCAGCTCATCGTCGTCAACGAGGCGGTCGCCATGTTCGATGGCCGTACCCAGGACCGCATTCGCGACAATATCCTGGCGGAGGTATCCGAGGGCAGTCGCGGCGTCGTATGGATCGCCAACCGGCCGAGCCAGGCGCAGCCGTTCGAACAGATCGTCGTTATGAAGGGTGGCCGCGTGGTCGCCCAGGGATCGCCGTCGGACCTGGCGGCAAGAGGCGGGCTCTACACCGAGCTGATGGCGTCGGTTTAGCGCACCGAGGAGGACACGATGAACCTCAACGAAGAAGTAGAGCTTCTGAAGGGCGTGCCGATCTTCGCGAAGGTCGAGCAGGCGAGGCTGAAGCTGCTGGCCTTCACCAGCGAGCGGGTGAACTTCGGCATCGGCCAGGAGGTCTGCCACCAGGGCGATCCCGGCGACACGATGTACGTCATCCTGGGCGGCACGGCCGACGTGCTGATCGACACGCCGAGCGGCCAGATCGCCGTCGCCGAGATGAAACGCAACAGCTTCTTCGGCGAGATCGCCATCCTGTGCGACGTGCCGCGCACCGCGACCATCAAGGCCAAGGAGCCGCTCGCCACGCTCAAGATCACCAAGGACATGTTCTATCGCCTGGTCGCGGAGTTCCCGGAGATGGCGATCGAGATCATGCGCGAGCTGGCGCACCGCCTCGAGGACACCAACCAGAAGCTGCGCGCCGCCACCAAGGCCGCCTGAGCGGTTTGTAGAGTCGCCCCCAAGAGTCAATCGCATCATCATGAGCCGTCTCGACAGTTTCATCGCGCGCATGCAGGCGCAGCGCGACTGCCTGAATTTCCTGAAGCCCGCCCTCGCGGCCGTCCCGGGTCCGATCCTCGAGGTCGGCCTGGGCAACGGCCGCACCTACGATCATCTGCGCGAGCTGTTTCCCGGCCGCGACATCTATGTGTTCGAACGCCAGGTCGCGGCCCATCCCGACTGCGTGCCGCCCGACGACCGGCTGTTCCTCGGCGATGCCGACAAGACGATCATCGAGGCCGCGCGAAAGCTTGGGCCGACGGCCGCGCTGATCCACACCGATCTCGGCACCGGCGATCACGAAGCGAACATGGCGATGGGCAAATGGCTCGGCCCGGCGCTCGACCGGCTGGCCGCGTCAGGCGGCTATGTGCTGGCCAACCAGCCGCTCGAGGTCGCACGCTGGCAGCGCCTGCCGGAGCCTTCGGGCGTGCCGAAGGACCGGTATTTTCTTTATCGCGTGAGCTAGCGGCCGATCAGCCGCAACAGCACCAGCAGCACGACGGCGCCGAGGACGGACCCGAAGAAGCCAGCCGCTTCGCCGACCTGATAGAGGCCGAGGGCCTGGCCGCCATAGGTCGCGATCACGGCGCCCACGATGCCGATCACGATGGTGACGATGATGCCGCGCGGGTTGGGGCCCGGCGTCAGGAAGCGCGCGATCAGACCGACCACCAGGCCGATGAACAGGATCCACAAAATCGTCATTGCCGTTCTCCCCTAGACCTCGAACGTCGCCGACACCGGCACATGATCCGATGCCTTTTCCCAATCGCGCAGGTCGACGTCGATGTGGTGGCTGCGAATCGCACCGGCAAGGGCGGGGCTCGCCAGGATATGGTCGAGCCGGCGGCCGCGGTTGGAGACGCGCCAGTCGTTGTTGCGGTAGCTCCACCACGAATAGAGCTTCTCGCTCTCGGGCACGAACTTGCGCGGCACGTCGATCCAGTCGAGCGAGGCCTGCAGCTTGCCGAACAGCTCCACCTCGACCGGCGTGTGCGAGACGATCTTGAGGAGCTGCTTGTGGCTCCACACATCGTGCTCCAGCGGCGCCACGTTGAGGTCGCCCACGGTGATGCGGCGCAGGCCCTTGCGCGCGCGCGGGCCGGGCTTGCGCGCGGCATACCAGTCCGCCATCTCGCGATAGAAATCGAGCTTGTGCGCGAACTTCACGTTGAGGTCGGGGTCGGGAATGTCGCCACCAGCCGGGATGTAGAGATTGTCGAGCAGGATCGGATCGCCCCCGACATCGAGCGCGACCTCGACGTGACGGCAATCCTCCTTGCCGCAACGGTGGTGGATGTTCCCGGCGGCGAACGGCACCTTCGACAGGATCGCCACGCCGTTATAGGCCTTCATGCCCTGCACGAAGCGGTGGGTGTAGCCCATGCGCTCGAAGGCCTCGTGCGGGAAGAACTCGTCCGGGCACTTGGTCTCCTGGAGGCACAGCACATCGGGCTGGCGCAACTTCAGGTACCGTTCGACGTTTCCGATCCGCAGCCGGACCGAGTTTATGTTCCAGGTCGCAATGGTGAGACTCATCGTCGGGCAGTATAGACGATCCGGAGACGATCTCGCCGGGGACATCTCGACAAGGAGACCGAGCCATGCAGATGGATGGCGACCAGAGCAGCAACATCGAGGATCGCCGCAGCGACGGCGGCGGCTTCGGCGGGGGTGGATTCGGTGGTGGCGGCTTTCCCATCCCGATGGGCGGCGGCGGCGGCGGCCTGTTCAAGGGCGGCTTCGGCTTGGTGGCCTTCGTCGTCATCGCCATGATCATGGGCGCCGACCCCGGCGCCATCCTGAGCGACATAGCGGGTGGCGGCGGCGGCACGTCGAGCTATACGCCGGCGCCCCCGTCCTCTTCAGCCAGCCGCTCGCCCGGCACGCAGGCGCCTGCCGGCGACGCCGAGACCCAGTTCGTCTCGCGCGTGCTGAAGAGCACCGAGGATGTCTGGCACGAGATCTTCCAGGGCATGGGCCGCCAGTATCAGGACCCCAAGCTGGTGCTGTTCCGCGACGCCACGCGCACCCAATGCGGCGTCGGCCAGGCGGCGATGGGGCCGTTCTATTGCCCGGCCGACCAGCGGGTCTATCTCGACCTCGGCTTCTTCGACGAGCTGGCGCGCCGCTTCCGCGCGCCCGGCCAGTTCCCGCAGGCCTATGTGATCGCCCACGAGGTCGGCCATCACGTGCAGAACCAGCTCGGCATCTCGGCCAAGGCGCAGCAGATGCAGCAGAGCATGAGCAAGCGCGACGCCAACGCGCTGTCGGTGCGCGTCGAGCTGCAGGCCGACTGCTTCGCCGGCGTCTGGGCCAACCGCGCCGACAAGCAGCGCGGCGGCAAGATGATCGACGACAAGGACGTCGACCAGGCGCTGGCCGCCGCCACCGCGATCGGCGACGACGCGCTGCAGAAGCAGAGCCAGGGCCGTGTGGTGCCCGATAGCTTTACGCACGGCACCAGTGCGCAGCGCGCGCGCTGGTTCCGGAAGGGGTTGGACAGCGGCGATCCGCGTCAGTGCGATACTTTTCGCGCGCAGCAGCTCTAACAGCTTTAGCGAAGCTAAAGCTGTTGGCGGGCGGCAGCGCTTTCATAAGCGCGAGAGCCCGCGCCGTGCAGAAAAGACAAGAACGCGCCACTTAAGAGCGGAGGTTACTCCGCTCGCAGTGGCGCGCCCCCAGCACTAGACCAAAACGCACGTCACCGTGCCGCAGCCGTCGACGAAGCCGGACAGCGTGTCGCCCTTCACCACCGCGGCCACGCCGTCGGGCGTGCCGGTGTAGATCAGGTCGCCGGTGGCCAGTTCGACGAGGCCCGACAGGTAGGAGATCGTCTCGGGGACGCTCCAGATGAGCGCGTTGAGGTCCGACTTCTGGCGGGTCTTGCCGTTCACGTCGAGCTGGATGGTGCCCTTGGCGGGATGGCCGATCGTGGCGGCGGGATAGATCTCGCCGATCGGCGCGGACTGGTCGAAGCCCTTGCCCATGTCCCAGGGGCGGCCCATGTCCTTGGCTTGGTTCTGCAGGTCACGGCGCGTCATGTCGAGGCCGACGCCGTAGCCATAGACGTGCTCCAGCGCCTTCTCGACCGGGATGTTCGCGCCGCCCGACTTCATCGCAACGACCAGCTCCATCTCGTGGTGCAGGTTCTTGGTGGCCGGCGGATAGGCGACCTTGGTCGGGTTCTTCGGATCGGCGCAGATCACGATCGCGTCGGCCGGCTTGGTGAAGAAGAAGGGCGGCTCGCGATCGGGATCGTGTCCCATCTCGCGCGCGTGGGCGGCGTAGTTGCGGCCGACGCAGAAGATGCGGCGCACCGGGAACAGGTCGCCGGTACCGTGGACCGGCACGCCGACCGTGGCCGGCGGCGTAACGACATAAGCCATTTCTTCACTCTCCCATTGAAATGCGTGGACCGGAAACTCGTGGAACGCGTCAGCCGCTGGCCGCGATACGCCGCGGCGCGGTATCCGGCACATCGTCGGCGAGATCCCGCGACAGGATCCGCCGGTTGGTCGCGACGAGATGCTCTTCGACCACACGGCAGAAGGTCTCCTCGTCGCCGGCGGCCAGCGCGTTGATGATCTCCTGGTGCGCCGACATGGAATCCTCCAGCGCCGGCGCCTCGCGGAAGGCGCGCCAGCGGAACAGGTTCAGCTCCTTGTTCAGGCCCTTGTAGATTTCCGACAGGCGTTCGTTGCCCGCGATGTCGATCAGGCTGTGATGGAATTCCTCGTTCAGCGCGTAGTAGCGCGACAGGTTTCCGACCCTCGCCTGCTGCTCGATCTTGTCCACGAGCGCACGCAACGCCGTGACCTGCGCCGGCTTGATGCGCTCCAGGATCAGCCTGTTGATGTGGCGGTTCAGCACGAGCTTGATCTCGCACAGCTCCTCCGCCGAACGCCGCGAGATCTTGCGCACGAAGACGCCGCGGTTGGTGATGATCTCCACCAGCCCGGCCTGCTCCAGCCGCCGGCAGGCCTCGCGGATCGGCGCGCGGCTCAGGCCATTGGTGTCGCTGAGGGCCTTTTCGTTGATCGGATCACCCGGCTTCAGGGTGCCGTCCATGATCATGCGCTCGAGTTCGTCGAAGACGAGCGAGACGAGGGAAGGCCGCTTGGCGATTTTCAACGCAGTCATTTCGGGCGGCACACTAGTCGATTGACACCAATTGGTAAATTATAGATTGTCGACAATGCGCAATCGCACATCGAGGGAGTAACGCATGATTGTCGGCATCGACCACATCGAACTCGTCGTGAACGACGTGAAGGAATTTGTTGAGTTTTATCAAAAGCTTGGCTTCAAGCTTCTGACCTGGACCGACCATCATGGCGGCTCGGCCGAGCTGCAGATGCCGGGCGAGAATTCGCCGATCTTCGAGATTCACTCGTGCATGACCGAGGAGAATCCCGGCATCAATCACATCTCCTTCAAGGTCATCGACATCGACAAGACCCACGCCGACCTCGTCTCCAAGGGCATCAAATTCCACAAGGACGTCCACCCGTCGCGCGCCACCGGCCGCAAGAACGCCCTGCTGCGCGATCCCGACGGCTGGCGCCTGCAGCTGAGCGACTCCGAGCGCGGCGAGCCCGAACCCGGCCGCAGCTAGGACGGCCCGTAAATCCGACCGACGAGACGCCCGTGAGCGACGTCCTGCTGAACATCGAGGATCTGCACACCTACTTCTTCGTCGACGACAAGGTCGCGAAGTCGGTCAGGGGCGTGGACCTGTCGATCGGCAGGGGCGAGACGCTGGGCCTCGTCGGCGAATCGGGATCGGGCAAGAGCGTGACGGCGCAGTCGATCCTGCGCCTGATCCAGCAGCCGGCCGGCCGCATCGTGCAGGGCCGGATCGTCTTCGAGGGAACGGATCTTGCCTCGGCCGGGGAAGAGGAGATGCGCCGCATTCGCGGCAACCGCATCTCCATGATCTTTCAGGAGCCGATGACCTCGCTCAATCCCGTCCTCCGGATCGGCGAACAGATTGCCGAGGTCGTCCGCCTGCATCGTGGCCTGCCGCCGCGCGAGGCGCTGGCCTATGCGACGGACATGCTGGCGAAGGTCGGGATCGCCGAGCCGGGCCGGCGCATCTCCCAGTTTCCTCACGAACTTTCCGGCGGCATGCGCCAGAGGGTGATGATCGCCATCGCGCTCGCCTGCGGGCCGCGCATGCTGATCGCCGACGAGCCCACGACGGCGCTCGACGTCACCATCCAGGCGCAGATCCTCGAACTGATGCGCGGCCTGCAGCGCGATTCGGGCATCTCGATCCTGCTGATCACCCACGATCTCGGCGTCGTGGCGGAAATGGCCCAGCGCGTGGCGGTCATGTACGCCGGCCAGATCGTCGAGCATGCCGACGTGGCGTCACTGTTCGAACAGCCGCTGCATCCCTACACCGAAGGGCTGATGGCCTCGATCCCGCGCATGGACGAGCCGCCGTCGCCGGACCGGATGCTGCCGGCCATCGCCGGCATGGTGCCGAACATCCACGACCTCCCCGTGGGCTGCGCCTTCCAGGATCGTTGCCCCAAGGTCCATGAGCGCTGCCGCCTCGAAGAGCCGCCGCTCAGCCCCGTCGGGACCACGCACGATGTGAGGTGCTGGCTCCATGTCGCCTGACGCGCTGCTCACGATCGAAGGGCTGAAGAAGCACTTTCCCGTGCGCGGGCGGCTGTTCAACCGCTCCAACGATTCGGTCAAGGCCGTCGACGGCGTGAGCCTCAGCGTGCGCAAGGGCGAGACCTTGGGCCTGGTGGGCGAATCAGGTTGCGGCAAGAGCACGCTCGGCCGCTGCCTGCTCCGGCTCGAGGAGCCGACGGGCGGCCGGATCGTGTTCGACGGGCAGGATCTGCTGACCCTCGGCAAGCCGGCGATGCGCCGCCTGCGCCGCGACATGCAGATCATCTTCCAGGATCCCTATTCCTCGCTCAATCCGCGCAAGGCCGTGGGCGCGATCATCGGCGATGCCTTCCGCGTGCATGGCCTGCACAAGGGTGCGGAGCGACGGCGCAAGGTCGAGGAGCTGCTGTCGCTGGTCGGGCTGCGGCCCGAGCATTACGACCGCTTCCCGCACGAGTTCAGCGGCGGCCAGCGCCAGCGCATCGGCATCGCGCGCGCCCTGGCTCTCGATCCCAAGTTCATCGTGGCCGATGAAGCCGTGTCGGCGCTCGACGTCTCGATCCAGGCGCAGATCCTCAATCTGCTGGTGTCGCTGCAGCGGCGCCTCGGCCTCACCTACATCTTCATCTCGCACAATCTGGGCGTCGTCCGTCACGTCAGCGACCGGGTCGGCGTGATGTATCTCGGCCGCATCGTCGAGCTGGCGCCGACCGCAGAGCTGTTTGCCGCCCCCGCGCATCCCTACACCGAGGCCCTGCTGTCGGCCGTGCCGCGACCCAGCGTCGGGGCCGCCAGCAAGCGCATCATCCTCGCGGGCGATCCGCCGTCGCCGCTGCGTCCACCGTCGGGCTGCGCCTTCCATCCGCGCTGCCCGCACCGCCAGGACGTCTGCTCCCGCGAAACGCCACCGCTGCAGGAGATCGCGCCGGAACGCGCGGTCGCCTGCCACTTCCCGCTCACCCTCGCGGCGGCAACGCCCGCCGCAGCGCACTGACCTGCCGTGTCCTGCCCCATCTGAGGAGATGACGATGCCGTCGCACCGCCTGCCCGCCTCGAGACGCCAGATCCTCGCGATGTTCGGCCTTGCCGCCGTGGGCGCCGGCGCAACATCGGCCATCGTCCCGCGCGCCCATGCGCAGGCCGGCAAGAAGGGCGGCACCATGGTCGTGGCACTTCCCGGCGACGTCGAGGTCATCAACTCCTCGATCACGACCGACATCGCGTCGAGCAACATGTGCGGGCAGGTCTACAGCACGGTCGTCCGCCTCGATGACGATGGCAACGTGCAGCCCTATCTCGCGAAGCAGTGGGAAATCTCGCCCGACGGCCTGACCTACACGTTCCGCTTCTTCGACAACATCACCTGGCACGACGGCAAGCCGTTCACCGCGGAGGACGTGACCTGGGGTCTCTGGAACGTCAACCGCAAGTACAACGGCCCCGCCTCGGGCCTGTTCGAGGCGGTCGAATCGATGACGGCGACCGACAAGCTCACCGCCGTGTTCAAGCTGAAGTATCCCTATCCGCCGCTGCTGCGCGGGCTGGCCTACTTCAACAGCTCGACGATCATTCCCAAGCACATCTTCGACACCGGCGAGGACCCGCGGAAGAATCCGGCGAACCTCAGGCCGGTGGGCACCGGCCCGTTCATCTTCCAGGAATACCGCAAGGGCAGCCACGTCACCTTCCTGCGCAATCCGAAGTTCCACCTCGAGAACCGCCCCTTGCTCGACCGGCTGGTGTTCCAGGTCATTCCCAATGAGGCCGCGCGGGCGCTGGCGCTGGAGAAGGGCGACATCGATTTCATCCCCTACTACTCGATGTCGCTCGCCGAGGTGGAACGCCTGAAGGGCAACCCGAAGATCAAGATTGCCATCGCCAAGCGCCAGATCGCCGGCGAGTACATGGCCTTCATCAACACGCGCAACGCCCCGCTGAACAAGAAGGAAGTGCGCCAGGCGCTGTTCTACGCGATGAACCGCGACGAGATGCTGGCCAAGGCGGGCTTCGGCTTCGGCAAGGTGTCGGCCGGGCCGATCTCGTCGGAACAGCCGATCTTCTACACGGCAGACGGCCGGCCCTATCCCTACGATCCGGCGCGCGCCGAGAAGATGCTGGACGAGGCCGGCTTTCCGCGCGGCGCGAACGGCAACCGCTTCTCGCTCCGCGTCAGCTTCTCGCAATCCGAGGGACCGCTGAACAACGTGGCGCGCCTGATGCGCACCTATTTCGCCAAGATCGGCGTCGACCTCAAGGTCATGGGCATGGACCCGGCGGCCTGGCGCGATTCGGCGTTCCGCAACTGGGACTTCGATCTCACCATGGGCACCTACGCGACGGGGCCTGATCCGGCGATCGGCGCGGAGACTTTCTATATCTGCAAGCGCATCGAGAAGATCCCCGGCCGCAACGCCTCGGGCTACTGCAATCCCAAGGTCGACGAATTGTTCGCCGCCGCGGGACAGGAGCTCGACGAGAAGAAGCGCGTCACGCTCTACCATGAAGCGACGAAGATCCTGACCGAGGACCTGCCGCATTTCTGGCTGTGGGATCGCTATTATCCGGTGGCCTTCAACGCCAACCTCACCGGCCTGCCGGGCGATCCGACAGGCTACGGTCCGTTCGACCAGACGCGCTGGATCAAGTAGCGCATGACCGTCGGCTTCTATCTGCTGCAGAGGCTGCTCTACACGGTCCCGCTGCTGCTGGGCGCGGTGACCATCGTCTTCGTGCTCGTGCATCTCGCGCCGGGCAATCCGGTCGATTACATCATCGGCGAATCCGGCGCCGACAAGGAGATGATCGCGCGCATGACGGCCGAGATGGGGCTCGACCGGCCGCTCTACATCCAGCTCCTGCGCTATCTCGGCCAGGTCGCGAGCGGCAATCTCGGCTATTCGTTCGCGTCGAACACGCCGGTGCTCGAACTGATCCTCGACCGGCTGCCGGCGACCCTGCTGCTGATGGGCAGCCAGCTCGTCTTCTCGATCTCGCTCGGCATCACGCTGGGTGTCCTGTCGGCGCGGCGGCCCAACTCGCTGCTCGACAACACGATCACCGTCTTCTCGCTGGCGAGCTTCGCCATCCCGGTCTTCTGGCTGGGCCAGCTGCTGATCCTGGGTTTCGGCTACTACCTCGACTGGCTGCCCATCCAGGGCATGGTCAACCTGCGTGCCGGCTACACGGGCTTCGACCACGTGCTCGACGTCGCCCACCACATGATCCTGCCGGTGCTGACCCTCACCCTCTACAATCTCGCGCTGATCCTGCGCCTGACGCGCGGCAGCCTGCTCGAGGTGGTCGGCCAGGAATACATCAAGGTCGCGCGTTCCAAGGGCCTCTCCGAGAACAGGGTGATGATCCGGCACGCGCTGCGCAACGCGCTGCTGCCGGTCGTCACCGTGATCGGCCTCGAGTTCCGCGCGCTGATCGCCGGCGCCGTGCTGACCGAGACCGTCTTCGCCTGGCCGGGCCTCGGGCGGCTCACCTTCGACGCGATCAATGCGCGCGACTATCCGCTGCTCATGGGGATGTTCATCTTCATCTCCCTGCTGGTGGCGATCGGCAACCTCGTGACCGACCTGCTCTATGCCCTCCTCGATCCCCGCATCCGCTACCAATAGGGAAGCGCCGGCCGCCATGGTGCCCGCACGAGTCCGCCCGTCGTACCAGGTCTGGATGCGCTTCCGGCGCAAGAAGACGGCACTGTTCGGGCTGGCCGGCGCGGCGCTGTTCGTCGCCATCGCGGTCTTCGCGCCGCTGCTGGCGCCCTACGGCATGATGGACATGGGCCCGGCGTTCCAGCCCCCCAGCGCGGGGCACATTCTCGGCACCGACAGCCTGGGCAGCGACGTGCTGAGCAACATGATCCTGGGCACGCGCACGTCGCTCATCGTGGGCCTCTGCGCCGTCCTCACGTCGAACGCCATCGGCCTCACGGTCGGCGCCATCGCCGGCTATTTCGGCGGCCGCACCGACAATATCCTGATGCGCGTCACCGAGATGTTCCAGATCCTGCCGCAGTTCTTCCTGGCCATTATCGTCGTCGCGCTGTTCGGGTCGAGCATCTGGAACATCGTGTTCGTGATCGGCATCCTGACCTGGCCGGTGACGGCACGGTTGCTGCGCGCGGAGTTCCTCTCCCTGCGCAAGCGCGAGTTCGTCGATGCCGCCCGGGCGCTCGGCATGTCGGACTTCGACCTGATCGTGCGTGAGATCCTGCCCAACGCGCTGCCGCCGATCATCGTCAATGCCAGCCTGCAGATCTCGGGCGCCATCCTGCTCGAGGCCAGTCTCAGCTTCCTGGGCCTCGGCGATCCCGACGCCATGAGCTGGGGCATCATGCTCCACAACGCACAGGAATACTTCAATCGCGCCTGGTGGATGGCGGCCTTTCCGGGCCTCGCTCTGTTCGCGACCACCCTGGCCCTCAACCTGACCGGCGACGGGCTGAACGACGCGCTCAATCCGCGGCTTCGGACCTGACCCTCGCTTTCGCCCCGGCGTCCAACCCTCTATGAAGGCCGCCGGAGTTCCAGAACATGACCGACGAAAATGTGCTGATCGTGCAGGCCGATTCGGCCGATACCGCGCTGGGCTGGGCCACCCTGGGCGAGCGACGCTGGCGCTGCTGCGTGGGCGCAGGCGGCGTGCGCGAAGACAAGGTCGAGGGCGATTCGGCGACGCCGGTCGGCGAGTTTCCGCTGCGCCGCATCTATTATCGCAACGACCTGGTGGTCCTGCCCAAGGTCGCCCTGCCAGCGCGGCCGATCAGCGAGCATGACGGCTGGTGCGACGACCCGCGCTCGCCGACCTACAATCGCCTGGTCAACATCCCCAACGAGTGGAGCGCCGAGAAGATGTGGCGCGAGGACGGGCTCTACGATCTCGTCGTCGTGGTCGGCTACAACGACGATCCGCCGGAAGGCGAATGGGGCAGCGCCATCTTCCTCCACATCGCGCGCGACGATTACGCCGGCACGCAAGGTTGCGTCGCCTTCTCACGCGAGGATCTTCTGGAACTGCTGCCGCTCATCACCCGCGACACCCGCCTGCGCGTGCTCTCACACGCCGCCAACGAAGAGGCGCAACCGCGCTCGGAGGAAGACGAGCGTCTGAAACAGTTCGAGGATTTCGACGAAAAGGATTGGTGAAGCGCTGACTGCAATTGCAGGCAAATTTGTCATCCCGAGCGTAAGCGAGGGACCTTTAACTGCTTCAGCGCAAAGGTCCCTCGCTTACGCTCGGGATGACAATGATGCCTTAACCAACCACCCGCCCAATCGCTCGCGCGGTGTAGTCGACCAGCGGAATGATCCGCGCGTAGTTGAGTCGCGTGGGGCCGATCACGCCGATCGCGCCCAGGATGCGCTCCTGCGAATCGCGGAACGGGGCGACCACCATCGAGCAGCCGGTGTTGGCGAACAGCGGATTGTCGGCGCCGATGAAGATCTGAACGCCCGACGCGGTGTTGGCGAGTTCGAGCAGGCGCACGAAGCTCTCGCCGCGCTCCAGCGCGTCGAACAGGATCCGCACCCGCTCCAGGTCCTCGATCGCCGTGATGTCCTCGAGCAGGCGCGCCTGGCCGCGCACGATCAGCGCGCCGCCGCCCGGCTCGCCGGACCAGGTCGCCAGTCCCGATTCGATCACGCGTGCGGTGAGGTCGTTCAGCTCGGCGCGCTTCAGCTTGATGTCTTCCAGGATCAGCCGCCGCGCCTCGTCGAAGGTGCGGCCACTCAGCCGTGCGTTGAGATAGTTGGTCGCCTCGGTCAACGCCGAGGGCGGCATGCCGATGGGCGTGTCGATCACGCGGTTCTCGACATGGCCCGACTGCGTCACCGTGACGACCAGCGCGCGGCCGGGGCCGAGATTGACGAACTCGATATGCTTCAATGGCTGCTCGGTCTTGGGCGCCATCACCAGGCCGGCGCAGCGCGACAGGCCCGACAGCATCGCGGTCGCCTGCTCCAGCGCCTCGGTAACGCTGCGGCCCGACGGAGCGCAGCGCGCCTCGATCGATTCGCGCTCCTCCTCGGAGACATTGCCGACCTCGAGCAGGCCGTTCACGAACAGCTTCAGCCCGGCATCGGTCGGCAGGCGGCCCGCAGAGGTGTGCGGCGCATAGAGCAGGCCGGCATCCTGCAGGTCTGCCATGATGTTGCGGATGGTGGCCGGCGACAGGGTCTCGGTGAGCTTGCGGGTCAGCGCGCGCGAGCCCACGGGCTCGCCGGTCTCGACATAGCCCTCCACGACATGGCGCAGCACCTCGCGCGCGCGCTCGTTCAGTTCCGCCACGGAGGCGGCCTGTCGTCCTGTCGGGGTATCGGCAAGGGCGCCCCCGGGCATGCCGATGCGGTGGATCGCCATGGAAAAAATGTAGGTAGTGCGGACCGCAGGGTCAATGAACGCCGTCTGGAATGCGGGATGGCGGCTGGATTCGCCCCCTTCCCAGCGGTACACACCGCCCGCCCGCCCCTCAGGAGTAATTTAAATGCGCCCATCAGGCCGCGCCCCCGACCAGCTTCGCCCGGTTTCGCTCGAACCCGGCTTTTCCCGTCACGCCGAGGGGTCGTGCCTGGTGAAGTTCGGCGACACGCACGTGCTCTGCACGGCCTCGGTGGACGAAAAGGTGCCGCCGTGGATGCGCAACAGCGGCAAGGGCTGGGTGACCGCCGAATACGGCATGCTGCCGCGCTCGACCCATACCCGCACGGACCGTGAGGCCGCGCGCGGCAAGCAGTCGGGACGTACGCAGGAAATCCAGCGCCTGATCGGCCGCTCGCTGCGCGCCGTCGTGAACCTGCAGGCCATGGGCGAGCGCCAGATCAACATCGACTGCGACGTGCTGCAGGCCGATGGCGGCACGCGCACCGCCAGCATCACCGGTGCCTGGGTGGCGCTGCATTTCGCCTATGAGCGCCTGGTCAAGGACGGCAAGCTGGCGGCCAGCCCGCTGTCGGGCACGGTCGCGGCGGTGTCATGCGGACTTTGGCAGGGCACCCCCGTGCTCGACCTCGACTATCCGGAGGATTCCAAGGCCGACGCCGACGCCAATTTCGTGCTGACGGGGACCGGCGGCATCGTCGAGATCCAGGGCACGGCCGAGCAGGATCCGTTCTCGGAGGCGCAGTTCCTCGACCTGCTGAAGCTCGCCAAGACGGGCATCGGCGAGCTGACCAAGCTGCAGCGCGCCGCGGTCGGACTCGACTGATGGCGCGCCGCTTCGTCCTGCCGAAGCTCGTTGTGGCGACCCACAATCGCGGCAAGGCGGGCGAGATCCGCAGCATGCTGGCGCCGTTCGGCGTCGAGATCGTCTCGGCGGCCGATCTCGGCCTGCCGGCGCCCGACGAGACCGGCACGACCTTCGAGGACAACGCCAAGCTGAAGGCGCTGGCGGCGACGCGCGGCTGCGGCCTGCCGGCGCTGGCCGACGATTCCGGCCTCAGCGTGCACGCGCTGGGTCACCAGCCCGGCGTCTACACCGCCGACTGGGAAGGGCCGACGCGCGACGCCATGGTCGGCATGCGCCGCATCCAGGACGAGCTGGCCGCGCGCAGCGTGCCGCAGACCGACGCGGCGCGCGTTGCGACCTTCCATTGCGTGCTGGCGCTGGCCTGGCCCGACGAGCATGTCGAGCTGTTCCACGGCACGCTCGACGGCGCGATCGTCTGGCCGCCGCGCGGGACGGGCGGTCACGGCTACGATCCCTGCTTTCAACCCGTCGGTGACACGCGCACGACGGCGGAGATGTCGGACACCGAGAAGAACGTCATCAGCCATCGCGGGCGGGCCTTCCGGATGATGGTCGAGGCCTGTTTCGGATGAGCGCGGCGCCCCTGGGCGTCTATGTCCACTGGCCCTTCTGCAAGTCGAAGTGCCCCTACTGCGATTTCAACAGCCATGTCCGCGAGGGCGTCGAGCAGGCGCGGTGGCGGGCGGCGCTGCTGCGCGAGCTGGAACATGCCGCGCGCGAAGCGCCGGGACGCCGCGTCGAGACGATGTTCTTCGGCGGCGGCACGCCCTCGCTGATGGAGCCCGAGACCGTCGCCGCGTTGATCGCGCGCACGAAGCAGCTCTGGGACAGCGCGCCTGAGATCGAAATCACCCTGGAGGCCAATCCGACCTCGGTCGAGGCCAGCCGCTTCGCCGCTTTGGCCGAAGCCGGCGTCAACCGCGTGTCGCTGGGCGTGCAGGCGCTCGACGCGGCCTCCTTGAATTTCCTCGGCCGCGAACATTCGCGCGACGAGGCGCTTGAGGCACTGGCCACCGCACGCCGCCACTTCTCGCGTTATTCCTTCGACCTGATCTACGCGCGGCCCGGCCAGACGCCGGAGGCCTGGGCCGAGGAGCTGGAGCGGGCGCTCGCTCTGGCCGGCGAGCATCTGTCGCTCTACCAGCTCACCATCGAGCGCGGGACGCGCTTCTTCACCGATCACGCGCGCGGGAACTTCGTGCTGCCCGACGAGGAAGCGTCGGCCGCCATGTTCGAGCAGACGCAGGCGCGGCTCGAACAAGCCGGCCTGCCGGCCTACGAGATTTCCAACCACGCGCGGCCGGGAGCTGCTTGCCGCCATAATTTGATCTATTGGCGGTATCAGGATTACGTCGGCATCGGACCGGGCGCGCACGGCCGCTTCGCCGAGGGAGCTGCCAAGCGGGCAACCCGGCGGTCGAGTGGTCCGGAAGCCTGGCTGGAAGCGGTCGAGCGGACGGGCCACGGTACGGCGGAGACGTCGACGGTCGAGGGGCAGGACCTGGTGGAGGAGGCGCTGATGATGGGACTGAGGCTGGCCGACGGCATCGACCGCGCCACCTTTGCGTCCGTCGCCGGTGTCGATCCGGTGGAAGCGCTCGACGAGGCACGGCTCGCGCCACTGGTCCGCGCGGGTTTCCTGGAGATCGACGCCACGCATCTGCGCGCCACCTCCGAAGGACGCCAGCGGCTCAACGCCCTGCTGGAGCGGCTGGTCGCATGAGGCTGCTGGTCGGTCTCCTCACGCTGCTGGCCATGACGGGCGTCGCGTCGGCGCAGCAGCCACAGCCGCAACCGCAGAAACCGCCGGCCAAGCCCGCCGCGGCACCGGCCGCCGCCAAGCCGGGACCCAAGTCGCCGTTCACGCCGCCCGCCTTCAAGATCACCATCGCCACCGAGGCGGCTTTCCCGCCCTTCAACTATCTCGACCGCAAGGGCATGCCCGCCGGCTTCGAGATGGAGCTGGCGCAGGAGGCCTGCCAGCGCATCAAGGCGGAGTGCGAGTTCGTCGCGCTGAAGTGGGACGAGCTGATCCCCGGCCTGATCGACAAGAAGTTCGACATCATCATGTCGTCGATGGAAGTGACCAGCGAGCGGCGCAAGCGCATGGGCCTGTCGCGCCGCTACTATCTCTCGCCCGGCGCTTTCATCGCCGCCAAGGGCGCGCCGTTCGACGGGCCGCCGTCTCTGCTGCGCAACAAGCGCATCGGCATCCAGCGCGATTCCATGCATGCCGACTGGGCCGACAAGAGCTTCCGCCGCTCCGCCCAGCTGAAGCGCTACGACACGATCCAGCAAGCGATGACCGCGCTCGCCAACGACGAGCTCGACGCAGTGTTCGGCGACAAGGCGCAGCTCTGGCTGTGGAGCCAGAAACCCGAAGGCAAATGCTGCGAACTGGTCGGCCAGGACATCAAGGACACGCAGACCCTCGGCGTCGGCGTCGCCGCGGGCCTGCGCAAGGAAGACATCAAGCTGCGCGAGGCGCTCAACAAGGCCTTCGGCGAGATGATGACCGACGGCACCTACAAGAAGCTCAACGAGAAGTATTTCCCGTTCGCACTGAACTGATCAATGGAGCGCGCCACTCCAGTGGCGCAATCATGATTCATGAGGCGCCACTGGAGTGGCGCGCTGCAATGACTAAGCCGCATTGATCGCAGCAAAAGCCTCGAAGGCGTCCTCGACCAGGCTGACATGGTGGATCATCGCGGCGTGGGCGCCGGCGGCGTCGCCGGAGAGGATGGCGCGGACGACGGCGTCGTGTTCCTGGTTGGAGCGCAGCAGGCGGCCGTCCATGCGGAACTGGGCGCGGCGGAACGGGCCGACGCGGCGGCGCAGGCTCATCGCATAGTCGGCCAGCGGCGCATTGTGCGCGCCGGCATAGATCGCCGAATGGAAGGCGACGTTGGCATCCGAATAGGCCTCGGTCTCGCCCGCCGCGGCCAGCGCCATCATCGATTCGTGCCGCGCCTGCAGCCGCCGCCGCTCGATCGGCGTCATGCTCATGGCGGCGAGCCGGGCGCAGGTCGCCTCGATCTCGGCCATCGCCACGAACAGGCTCTCGATCTCCTCGGGTGTCGCCTTGGAGACGATCGCGCCCTTGCGCGGGCGCATGTCGATCAGGCCGCTCAACGCAAGCTGGCGCAGCGCCTCGCGGACCGGGGTGCGCGAGACGCCATGCTGTTCGGCCAGGCCCACCTCATCGAGCCGTTCGCCGGGCGGCAAGGTGCCGTTGAGGATGCCGTCGGCGATCGCCGCGGCGAGCTTGTCGGCCAGAGTCGGGTTGGTGTCGGTGCTCATGCCGGTTTGCATACAAGATGGATGCCAAAGCAGATCGTGCACTCAATCATGATCAAAAAGAATGCATTTGACTAAAATTGCATACAATTTGACCTGACGAACTGCGATTTCTGCGCGGATTCACGCGCTTTTAGGGCCTCCGAGGCGTGGCACACCGCTTGCTGTTCTCCCTTCGGGCCGCGACGCCCGGACACGCGAGCAAGGGGGACGTTCCATGATCGACAAGTTCAATATCGGCCGACGGGCACTTCTCGGTGGTGCAGCCAGCGCAGCGGCGCTCGGTCTCGCGGGCGGCGCGATGGCGCAGAAGCCCTTGGTGGTCGGCTTCATCTATGTCGGCCCGCGCGACGACTACGGCTACAACCAGGCCCATGCCGAGGGTGCGGCCGTCCTGAAGAAGATGGCCGGCGTGAAGGTCGTCGAGGAAGAGAAGGTGCCCGAGACCGTCGCCGTCGAGAAATCGATGGAGAGCATGATCAACATGGACGGCGCCACGCTGCTGTTCCCGACCTCGTTCGGCTACTTCGACCCGCACATGCTGCGCATGGCCGCCAAGTACCCGAAGGTCCAGTTCCGCCACTGCGGCGGCCTGTGGAACCAGGCCAAGAACCCGATGAACACCGGCAGCTACTTCGGCTACATCGACGAGGCCCAGTATCTCAGCGGCATCGCCGCCGGCTCGACCACCAAGAGCGGCAAGATCGGCTTCGTCGCCGCCAAGCCGATCCCCCAGGTGCTGCGCAACATCAACGCCTTCACCCTGGGTGCGCGTTCGGTCAATCCCAAGGTCACCTGCCAGGCGATCTTCACCGGCGACTGGTCGATGCCCGTCAAGGAAGCCGAGGCGACCAACTCGATGATCGCGCAGGGCGTCGATGTCGTGACCTGCCATGTCGACAGCCCGAAGGTGGTGATCGAGACCGCCGAGCGCGCCGGCATCTACACCTGTGGCTATCACACCAACCAGGCCAAGCTCGCGCCCAAGGGCTATCTCACCGGCGCCGAGTGGCAATGGGAGAAGATCTACGTCGACTTCGTCGAGACGATGAAGAAGGGCGGCGTTCCGGGCAACTTCGTGCGCGGCGGCCTCAAGGCAGGCTACGTCAAGAACTCGCCCTTCGGTCCGGCCGTGTCGGACGCGGCCAAGGCCAAGGTCGAGGAAGCGAAGAAGGGAATCATCGACGGCAGCTTCGCGATCTTCAAGGGCCCGCTGAAGGACAACAAGGGCAACACCGTCATCGACGGCGGCACGGCCTACACCCAGACCGAGCCCAAGCTCGAGGGCATGAACTACCTGGTCGAAGGCGTTCTGGGCGCGACGTCCTAAGGGCGCCGCGCGTACTGGGAGCCCAGTGTGAGTACGGGCATAGGCACCGCCCTCGAACGAATCGCCGTCTCGGCGCTGGCCCTGCTGGCGTCGGCGGTGATCTTCGGCCTGCTGCTGATCCTCTATGCCGGCGTCGATCCGTTCGAGGCCTATGCGCTCATGTACCAGGGCGCGTTCGGCAGCTGGTTCTCCTTCCAGAACACGCTGACCCGCGCGGCGCCGCTGATCCTGACGGCGCTGTGCACGGCGCTGCCGGCACGGCTCGGGCTGATCATCATCGGCAACGAGGGCGCGCTGGTCCTGGGCGGCGTCGCCGCGGCGGCGGCCGGCGTCGCATTCTCAGGCTCCGGACCGCTGATCGTGCACCTCACCATGGCGGCGGCGGCGATGATCGTGGGCGGCGCCTGGATCGCGCTGGCCGGCGGCCTGCGCCAGTATCGCGGCGTCAACGAGACGATCTCCAGCCTGCTGCTGACCTATATCGCAATCGCCCTGATGAACCATTTCGTGGAGGGCCCGCTGCGCGACCCGACGAGCCTCAACAAGCCGTCGACCCCGCCGATCGGCGACGCCAACATGCTGGGCACGATCGGCGGCAGCGACGTGCATTGGGGCCTCGCCTTCGGCATCGTGGCCTGCCTGCTCTGCTACGTCGTGCAGCGCTTCACGACCTTCGGCTTCGCCATGCAGGTGATCGGCGGCAACCCGAAGACCGCGCGCATGATGGGCCTCAATGTCGGCCGCTACGTGCTGATCGCCTGCGCCGCCGGCGGCGCGGCGGCGGGCCTCGCCGGCATGGTCGAGGTCGCGGCGGTGCACGGCAAAGCCAACGCGTCGCTGGCCGTCGGCTACGGCTTCACCGGCATCCTGGTCTCCTTCCTTGCGCGCCATCATCCGCTGGCGATCATTCCCGTCGCCATCCTGCTGGGCGGCATCGGCGCCAGCGGCGGGCTCTTGCAACGCCGGCTCGACCTGCCGGACGCGGCGGTGGTCGTACTGCAGGGCATCATCTTCGTCTGCATCCTGGCGAGCGAAACGCTGTACGGCCGCTCGTGGAACTGGCTGTGGCGCTTCAGGCACACGGAGGGACGCTGAACATGGACGGCAGCGATCTCGGACTCTGGGGCGTGCCGCTGGCCATGCTGGCCGGCGCCATCCGCGTCAGCACGCCCTTCATCTTCGTGAGCCTCGGCGAATGCCTGACCGAGCGCAGCGGCCGCATCAACCTGGGCCTCGAAGGCACCCTGATGATGGGCGCGATGAGCGCCTACGGCACGGCGCTTCTGAGCGGCTCGCCGTGGCTCGGCGTGCTGGTCGCGGCCGGCGTCGGCCTCCTCTTGGGTGCGCTGCATGCCGGGCTCTGCCAGCTCCCCAAGGTCAACGACATCGCGACCGGCATCGGCCTGATGCTGTTCGGCACCGGCCTCGCCTTCTTCCTGGGCAAGCCCTACATCCAGCCCAAGGCGCCCAATCTCGGCGCGCTGGACCTCGGGGCGTGGAGCAGCATCCCACAGGTGCAGCAGGCGCTGCAGGTCAATCCGCTGTTCATCGTCGGCATTTTGCTCGCCTTCGCGCTGGCCTGGGCGCTGAAGAACACGCGCTGGGGCCTGATCGTGCGGCTCGCGGGCGAGAGCGTCGACGCCGCATTGGCCATCGGCGCCTCGGTGGGTCAAGTGCGGCTGGTGGCGACGGCGGTCGGCGGCGCCTTCGCCGGCATCGGCGGCGCCTTCCTGTCGCTCTACTATCCCGGAAGCTGGAACGAGGGCCTTTCGAGCGGCCAGGGCCTGATGGCCGTGGCGCTGGTGATCTTCGCGCGCTGGGACCCGATCCGCTGCCTGTGGGCCTCGCTGCTGTTCGGTGCGGCCGGCGCGATCAGCCCGGCCTTGCAGTCGGTCGGCGTCACGCAGGGCTACTACCTGTTCAGCGCCGCGCCCTACGTCCTCACCCTCGCCCTGATGATCGCCACCTGCTCGCCCGCGCGCAGCCTGCGCGGCGCGCCGGGCGAGCTGGGCGCCGTCAAGTAGGAGCCGCTATGAGCAAGACCCATATCGACTCCCGCCCCTATGCCTGGCCATGGAACGGCGCGCTGCGCGCCGACAATACCGCCCTGGTCATCATCGACATGCAGACCGACTTCTGCGGCGTCGGCGGCTATGTCGACAAGATGGGCTACGACCTGTCGCTGACGCGCGCGCCCATCGAGCCGATCAAGGCGCTGCTCGCCGCGGCGCGCAAGGCCGGCTGGACGGTGATCCATACGCGCGAGGGCCATCGGCCCGATCTCTCCGACCTGCCGCCCAACAAGCGCTGGCGCTCACAGCAGATCGGCGCCGGCATCGGCGACCCCGGTCCCTGCGGCCGCATCCTGGTGCGCGGCGAGCCGGGCTGGGAGATCATTCCCGATCTCGCGCCGATCGCCGGCGAACCGGTCATCGATAAGCCCGGCAAGGGCTCGTTCTGCGCCACCGACCTCGAGCTGATGCTGCGCACGCGCGCCATCGACAATCTGGTGCTGACCGGCATCACCACCGATGTCTGCGTCCACACCACGATGCGCGAGGCCAACGATCGCGGCTTCGAATGCCTGATCCTCGAGGATTGCACCGGCGCCACCGACCTCGGCAATCACGCCGCGGCCTTGAAGATGGTCGAGATGCAGGGCGGCGTGTTCGGCGCCGTCGCCCACTCGGCCGCGATCCTGAAGGCGATCGCGTGACCGCGCCGTCCCTCGAGCTGATCGGCTTCACCAAGCGCTTCGGCGCAATGGCCGCGCTCGACGACGTCTCGGTGAAGATCGAGGCCGGTGCCTTCCATGCGCTGCTGGGCGAGAATGGCGCCGGCAAGAGCACCCTGGTGAAGTGCGCCATGGGCTATTACGCCGCCGACCAGGGCCAGATCCTGCTGAACGGGCGCGAGGTGGAAATCGCCCATCCGCGCCAGGCCCACGATCTCGGCCTCGGCATGGTCTACCAGCACTTCACGCTGGTGCCGAACATGACGGTGCTGGAGAACTTCGTGCTGTCGCGCGGCGACCTGCCGGCGGTGATCGATTGGGCCTCGGAGCGTCGCGCGCTGAAATCGTTCTTCGAGACGACGCCGTTCACGGTGCCGATCGACACCCCCGTCGCCGACCTCGCGGCCGGGCAGAAGCAGAAGGGCGAGATCCTTCGCCAGCTCTACCTGAAGCGCAACCTGCTGATCCTCGACGAGCCGACCTCGGTGCTGACGCCGGATGAGGCCGACGAGGTGCTGACCACCCTTAAGAAGCTGACCAACGATCGGGTGATCACCATCGTCACCATCACGCACAAGTTCCGTGAGGTGAACACCTATTGCGACGCCGTCACGGTGCTGCGCCGCGGCCAACTCATCGGCACCAGGCCGACGAGCGAACTCGACAACGACATGATGGCCGAGATGATGGTCGGCCGGCGCGAGACGCGCACCGTCGTGGAGCGCGAGGCCCGCGCGCCGGGCAAGGCGGTGCTGAGGCTCGAAGGCCTGAGCGTCGCCGACAATGTCGGCCAGCTCGCGGTCGAGGAACTGGCGCTCGACATCCGCGCCGGCGAGATCGTGGGTGTCGCCGGCGTGTCGGGCAACGGCCAGCGCGAACTCGTCGAGGCCCTGGCGGGCCAGCGCGATGTCGAAGCGGGCAAGATGCTGGTGCATGGCGAGGTCTACACCGCGACCCGGCCCGAGATGGTCCGCCACAAGGTCGCCTGCCTGCCGGAAGAGCCGCTGCGCAACGCCTGCGTCGCCGACATGTCGGTGGCCGAGAACATCGCGCTGCGCTCCTTCGACCGGCCGCCCTCGTCGTCCAACGGCATCTGGCTCAAGCGCAGCCCGATGCGCGAGACGGCGCGCAAGCTGATCGAGGCCTACAAGGTGAAGACGCCGGGACCGGACGCCGCCATCCGCGGCCTGTCGGGCGGCAACGTGCAGCGCGCGGTGCTGGCGCGCGAACTGTCGAGCGAGGGCGACCTGCTGATCGTGGCCAATCCCTGCTTCGGCCTCGACTTCGCCGCCGTCGCCGAAATCCGCGCCCGCATCGTGCAGGCCCGCAACCGCGGTGCCGCCGTGCTGCTGGTCAGCGAAGACCTCGACGAGATCCTGCAGCTCTCCGACCGCATCGTCGTCATGTTCGACGGCAAGCTGGCCCTGCAGACCGATGCCGCCACCGCCGACGTCGGCGCGATCGGCCGCGCCATGGCGGGGCATTGATGAATTGGCACGAGATGCCGACCCGAGCATTCGTGTCATCCCGAGCGCAGCGAGGGATCCTTAACTTCTGCCGCGCAAGGATCCCTCGCTGCGCTCGGGATGACACCCCTTTCGTATTTCAAACGGTGCGCCCGTGAAAACCATCGCCGCCCAGCCGTTCGACTTCACCTTCGATCCCGCGCATCTGGCGCTGATCGTGATCGACATGCAGCGCGATTTCATCGAGCCGGGCGGGTTCGGCGCGACCCTGGGCAACGATGTCAGCCTGCTCTCGGCGATCGTGCCGACGGTCGGCCGGCTGCTCGACACCTTCCGTAGCGCTGGGCTTCCGATCATCCATACCCGCGAATGCCACAGGCCCGACCTGTCGGATTGCCCGCCGGCCAAGCGGCTGCGCGGCAAGCCGTCGATGCGCATCGGCGATCCGGGCACGATGGGCCGCATCCTGATCGCCGGAGAACCCGGCGCCGACATCGTGCCGGAGCTGGCGGCGAAGCCCGGCGAGATCGTGCTCGACAAGCCGGGCAAGGGCGCGTTCTACGCGACGCCGCTCGGCGACATCCTGGCCGAAAAGAAGATCACGCATCTCGTGTTCGCCGGCGTCACCACCGAAGTGTGCGTGCAGACGACCATGCGCGAAGCCAACGACCGCGGCTTCGAATGCCTGCTGGCCGAGGATGCGACCGAAAGCTATTTCCCGGAATTCAAGAAGGCGGCGCTCGACATGATCCGCGCCCAGGGCGCGATCGTCGGCTGGACCGCCACCGTCGACCAGGTGGCGGCCGCGCTCCGCTGAATTAGTGCAGCGCGCGCTCGCGCGAGACGTAGTGGCCGCGCTTCAGCTCCTTGAAGAACTGCGGCACCTGCGGGTGCGACACCGGCTTGCCGGTATCGTCGGCCAGCAGGTTCTGCTCCGACACATAGGCCACGTAGGTGGTCTGCGCGTTCTCGGCGAGCAGGTGGTAGAACGGCTGGTCGCGCCGCGGCCGCACCTCTTCCGGGATCGACGACAGCCACTCCTCGGTGTTCGCGAACACCGGGTCGACGTCGAAGATCACGCCACGAAAGGGGTAGACGCGGTGCTTCACCACCTGGCCGATGGCGAACTTGGCGCAACGCAGGGGCGGCGCGGCGAGCGCCGGGGCAGAAGCTTGGTTGACAGGGTCCATAGGCAAAGTATTGCTCCGAACGGGCCGGCAGGCAACGCAGTCGGGACGCCGGACTAGACCGCCGACTGCAAGAATACGTGAAAAACAGCCGTCCGGATCGCTACGCAAGAACGTGGCCAGAACGATGGAGCCTCGCGCGTCGGTTGACGGGACGCACCCGCCTGTGGACTCTGGCGCCATACTTACCGGGAAGGGTTTGTTGGTCGACGGTCTTAAAGTCCGATTCTGGGGCGTGCGGGGATCCATCTCGTGCCCGGGCGCAGAATACGCACGCTATGGCGGCAACACGTCGTGCCTGGAAGTCACCGCCGGCGGCCGCCGGCTGATCTTCGACGCCGGCACGGGTATTCGCACGCTGGGCGTAGAACTCGCACGCCAGGCGCCGCTCGACATCGACATCTATTTCACGCACACGCACCTCGATCACATTTCCGGCCTCACCTTCTTTGCGCCGCTGTTCGACCGGCGCAATTCCGTGCGCATGTGGGCCGGTCATCTCGAGGAGCCCTATACGCTGAAGAAGGTCGTCGGCCATCTGATGCAGCCGCCGCTCTATCCGGTGTCGCTCGACATCTTCCAGGCAAGCGTGGCGTTCACCGAATTCAAGGCCGGCGAGGACCTGTCTTGCGGCGCGGTCGCCGTGCAGACGGCGCCGCTCAACCATCCCAACGGCGCCACCGGTTACCGCATCAACCATCTCGGCAAGTCGATCTGCTACATCACCGACACCGAGCATCGCGAAGGCCAGCTCGATGCAAGGATCGTCGAGCTCTGCCGCGGCGCCGACGTGATGATCTACGATTCGAGCTACACCGACGAGGAATACGCCCGCTATCGCGGCTGGGGTCATTCGACCTGGCAGGAAGGCGTCCGGGTTGCCAACGCAGCCGACGTCGGCACGCTCGTCATCTTCCATCACGATCCCAGCCATGACGACGCCTTCATGGACGGCGTGGCGCGGGCCGCGGCCATCGCACGGCCGGGCATCGCGGCAGGCGGATTGCCGCGCGCCCTCGTCGCCCATGAAGGCCTGACCCTGACACCGTGAGCATGTCCCGATGAGTGCCAGGTCCACCCTGCGCGGCCGCTGGCGGCGGTTCGCTTTGGGATTACCGACCGTGCTCGGCCTGAAGCCGCGCGGCTGGTTCATCCCGCACCGTTATGCGCCGCTGCTGCCGCCGCCCGGCGCGCAGCCGCCCTATCCCGCGATCGAGCGGCTGTTCGAGGAGCATACCGGGCAGTTCGCTTCCGTGCTCGATGCCGTCGATGCACGCGCCGAGGCTCTTGAACAATGCAAGGCGCTGTTCGAGCAGTCATGGTTCCCCTCGCTCGACGCCGCCGTCGCCTACGCGCTGGTGCGCGAGCGCAAGCCGCGCCACATCATCGAGGTCGGCTCCGGCCATTCGACGCGCGTCCTGTCGAAGGCGGTGGGCGGCGTCGGCGAGATCCTGGCCATCGACCCGGCGCCGCGCGCCGACATCGCCGACCTGCCGGGCGTGCGCGTGAAGTCGTCGACCCTGCAGGCGGCGCCGGCCACGGTGTTCGACGGGCTGATGCAGCACGACATGCTGTTCATCGATTCCAGCCACATCCTGATGCCCGGCAGCGACGTCGACATCCTGCTGAACCGGGTGCTGCCGCGGCTGCCGTCGGGCGCGCTGGTCCATATCCACGACATCTTCCTGCCGTTCGACTATCCCGCGATCTGGGGCTGGCGCGCCTACAACGAGCAGCAGGGCGTGGTGCCGCTGCTCACCAGCGGCGCATTCAAGCCGCTCTTCTCCAGCGTCTGGGCGGAGCGGCGGATGGCCGACCGGCTGGCCGCCTCGGTGATCTCGCGCCTGCCGCGACCGCCGGATGCGCTGCCTGCCAGCCTCTGGCTGGAAAAGCGCTGATGCTCGGCCGCCTGCGCCACTGGTTGTTCGGCGGCGGCGAGGCGGCCCAACTTCCCGAGCGCGTGCGCGCGGCGATCGAACGCCAGCAGGAGCAGAGCGAGATCCTGATCGGCTGGGTACAGCTCGTCATCGTCGTGCTGGTCGCCACGGTCTACGAATCGAGCTCCATGCCGGGCGGCGTGGTGCAGGAGGATTATTCCTTCGAGCTCGATGTGCTGGTCATCTACGGCGTCTTCTGCCTGGTGCGCCTGGGCCTTGGCTATGCGCGCCTGCTGCGGCCCTGGATGCTCTATCTGTCGGTGATCGCCGACATGCTCCTGCTGATGGGGCTGATCTACTCGTTCCATTACAAGTACGCCCAGCCGGCCGTCTTCTATCTGAAGGTGCCGACGCTCCTCTATGTGTTCCTGTTCATCGCGCTCAGGGCACTGCGCTTCGAGGCGCGCTTCGTGATCTTCACCGGCCTGACGGCGATCGCCGGCTGGATCGGCCTCATCCTCTACGCCGTGGGCGGTCGCGGCGGGCCGGCCAATCCGACCGACGACTTCGTCGAGTACATGACCTCGAATGCGCTGCTGGTTCACGCCGAGGTCGACAAGATCATCGCCATCCTTCTGACCACGCTCGTGCTGGCGCTCGCCATATCCCGGGCACGACACCTGCTGGTGCAGGCGGTGAGCGAAAGCACGGCGGCGCAGGACCTGTCGCGCTTCTTCGATCCCGGCGTAGCCGCCCGCATCCGCGGGGCGGCGATGTCGGTCAAGGCGGGCGAAGGCGAACTGCGCGACGTGGCCATCCTCACCGTCGACCTGCGCGGCTTCACGCGCCTGTCGATGGAACTGCCGCCTGCCGAGGTGATGAAGCTCCTGCAGGATTACCAGGGCCGCATCTGCCCACTGATCGCGGCGGCCGGCGGCAGCATCGACAAGTTCCTGGGCGACGGCATCCTGGCCTCGTTCGGCGCGGTGATGCCTTCCGCAACGGCCGCGGCGGACGCGCTCCGCGCCGCCGATGCGGTGATAGAGGCTGCAGTTTCCTGGGCGGCAGAACGCCGGGCCGCAGGCGCGGCCCCACTCGAGATCGGCCTGGCGGTTGCGTCGGGCCGCGTCGTGTTCGGCGCCGTGGGCGACGGCGAGCGGCTCGAATTCACGGTGATCGGTGACGCGGTAAATTTCGCGGCGAAGCTGGAGAAGCACAACAAGGAGGAGCGGACCCGCGCCCTCACCGATGGCGGCACCTATGCCCTCGCCGAACGCCAGGGCTATCGCGCGCCCATGGTCCGCGAGCGCCGTCAGGACCGGAAGGTCGCCGGCGTCACCGAATCCGTCGACATTGTGGTCTTGTCTGCCTGAGTGGTCTGGTCTGCCTGAGGGGTGGGCAGGCGGTTGCCTTGCCCTTTCCCCATTCGGGGCCTATGTAATTTGGGACAGTGGAGCGCCATCGTGGGAAATAACTACGACATCATCCTGATCGGGTTGGTCGCGGTCTTCTTGATCCTGCGGCTGCGGTCTGTGCTGGGCAAACGCACCGGCAACGAACAGCCGCCGGCCCGCGATCCTTTCACGCCGCCCGCCCCTCCGCCGGCAACACCGCGCGTGGGTGACTCCTCCCAAGGCAACGACAATGTCGTGCCGCTGCCGACGGCCAATGCGCCGGCGCCGCGCCAATCCTCGCCGACCAGCGGCCCCGGCGGCATTCGCGCGACCGTCATGCCGACGGCCACGGCGGGCGTCGCGGCCATTCGCGCCGCAGATTCCAGCTTCGAGCCGATCGGTTTCACCGGCGGCGCGCGTGCCGCCTTCACCGCCATCGTCGAGGCCTTCGCGCGGGGCGACACCGCAACGCTGAAGCCGCTGCTCGACAGCGCGACCTACACAAGCTTCGAGGCTGCCATCCGCGGCCGCATCGAGCGCAACGAGAAGGCCGAGACCACGCTGATCGGCTTCGAGGCGTCCGACATCGCCGCCGCCGAAATGCAGGGCACGAACGCCGCGGTCACGGTGCGGTTCGTCAGCGAGCAGATCAACGTCGTGCGCAATGCCGACAGCCAGATCATCGATGGCAATCCCAACGAAGTGCAGAAGGTCGTCGACCTTTGGACCTTCCGGCGCGACACGACGTCGGGCGATCCCAACTGGCAACTCGTGAAGACCGAGAGCGAAGGCTAAAGGGAGGCGTTTGCGGGAATGCGACGGAGCCTCCTTGCCGGTGGCCTGGCCTTGCTGGCCGCCGGTCTCCTCTCTGCTTGCGCCTCGACGCCCGGCTCCGCGCCCCAACAGCGCGTTTCGATGGAGCCGACCTCCTACAACGAGATCGCCGGCTGGGCCGAGGATCGCCACGCCGAGGCGCTCACGGCCTTCCGCCGCTCCTGTCCCAGGCTGACCGCCGGCCCCGACGTCAAGATCGCGACCGACGGCGGCGAGAAGACCATCACCACCGGCGAATGGGCCCGCATCTGTGAGGCGGCCGCCGCAGTGAAAGCCGGCGACGCCCGCGGCGCGCGCAATTTCTTCGAATCGAATTTCCGCCCCCTGATCGTCCAGGTGCAGGGCAAGTTCACCGGCTATTTCGAGCCCGAGCTGCGCGGCAGCAAGGTGCCGTCGCGCCTGTTCACCGTGCCGGTCTACCGCAAGCCAACCGATCTCACCGACCAGCCCTATTTCACGCGCGCCGAGATCGAAGCAGGTGCGTTGAAGGGCAAGGGCCTCGAGATCGCCTACGTGCAGGATCCGGTCGGCCTGTTCGAGGTGCAGGTCCAGGGCAGCGGTCGCATCCAGCTCGCCGAGGGCGGAACGATGACCCTGGGTTTCGACGGGTCCAACAACCGTCCCTACACGGCCATCGGCGCCGTGCTGGTCGAGATGGGCGTGATGAAGAAGGAAGACGCGACCTGGCCCGCGATCCGTGACTGGCTGAAGCGCAATCCGCAGCAGGCGCGCGACGTGATGCGCAAGAACGAGCGCTACATCTTCTTCAAGGACACCAAGACCTCCGCGCCGATCGGCGCCCAGGGCGTGCCGCTCACGGCCCAGCGCAGCATGGCGGTCGACCCGACGTTCACGCCTTACGGCACGCCGGTCTGGATCGACACGCGCCGCCCCGTCTACCGCAAGCCCGGCGCCACCGAGTCCTATCGCCGCCTGATGATCGGGCAGGATACGGGTGCGGCCATCAAGGGCCCGGCGCGCGGCGACGTGTTCTACGGGGGCGGCGCGCAGGCCGCCGACTGGGCCGGCCGCATGAACAGCGAAGGCCGCGCCATCGTTCTCGTTCCCAACAAGAGCTGAGCGGACTCAGCGCGCCAGCGGCGGTTCCTGGTCGGTCGGAATGCCGGCCGTGTGCCGATAGAGCGCCGCCAGACGGTTGAGGTAGGACGCGTCCTTGCCCAGCGCCAGGCTGCTGGCGCCCTCGGTCGCGCGCATCACCTGGTAATAGCCCCAGCCGCCGCCGCTCTGTCGCTCCAGGAAGAAGGCGGACTGCAGCGCGCCGGGTTCGAAGGCGGTGACGATGGCGATCTTCATCGCTGTCACGTTTTCCGTCGCCAGCACGATGCGGTCGGGGCGACGCTCGACCACGGAGAGACGATGGACCGTCCGACCGGCCCGGCCTGTCTCGAAATAATGGAAGGTGCGGCCGGCCTGCAGATCGCTGGGCGTGGGATCGGGCGCGGGTCCTCCGTCGACGCCCGCCAGCATCCCCGCCTGTGAGGCCAGCGGCTTCCACGCCTTGTCGGTGGTCGACCAGTATCGGATCGACGGCAGAGCCGACATCCGGGTCAGCCGGGCTGCGAGTTGGTCAGCGGAAACGGCCGACTGGACCTGACCAGCCAGGGCGGCGACCAGCCGTGTCCGGACGGGCGCCCAAGGCAGGCAGCCCGGCGGCTGCCAACCAAGGCTCTTGAGGTCGGCCTCCGTCCAGACTTGGGCGACTGGCGGCTGCCCTGGGGCGGGATAGGCGGGCGATGGGGCGCCTCCGCAGGGCGGCACCAGGGAGGGTGCCGCGGCGCGGCCAGGCGCCGGGATCAGCACCGATCCGGAAAGGGCCGACAGAAGAAGCGAGCGGCGGAACATGCCCGGCAACGGCATGGCCGGTGCAATCGTTGCCCGACCATCTTGCACGCCAATTTAGCCGCTGCCATGGTCGCTGCGTGTCCAGCTCGCCAGCCATTCCCGCCACCCGCCCGCGCCGCGTCGCGCTCTTCGTCACCTGTCTCGTCGACCTGTTCCGGCCGTTGGTCGGCTTCGCGGCGGTGAAGCTCCTCGAGGAGGCCGGCTGCACCGTCGACGTGCCGCCGCTCCAGGTCTGTTGCGGCCAGCCGGCCTACAATTCCGGCGACCGCGCCACGACCCGCGCCATCGCGGCCCAGGTCATCGACGCCTTCGAGGGCTACGACGCGGTCGTGGCGCCCTCGGGCTCCTGCGGCGGGATGCTGTCGCATCATTATCCCGGACTGTTCGACGACGATCCCGCCATGAAGGCGCGCGCGGAGAATCTCGCGGGCCGCAGCTTCGAGCTCATGTCGTTCTTGGTCGACGTGCTGGGCGTGAAGAAAGTCGCCGCGCGCTACGACGGCGCCGTCACCTATCACGATTCCTGTTCGGGCCTGCGCGAACTCGGCGTCAAGGAACAGCCGCGCGGTCTTCTGGGCACCGTGCAGGGACTGAAGATCCGCGAGATGAAGACCCCTGAAATCTGTTGCGGCTTCGGCGGCACGTTCTGCGTGAAGTATCCCGAAATCTCCAATGCCATGGTCGGCGAGAAGTCGGCCGACATCGCCACCACCGGCGCGGACACGCTGCTGGCCGGCGATCTCGGCTGCCTGATGAACATGGCGGGCAAGCTGCAACGCGAAGGCAGCCCCGTTCGGGTGCGCCACGTCGCGGAAGTGCTGGCCGGGATGGGCGACCTGCCGGCGATCGGCGAACCGGAGCGCGGCTGATGGAATCGACCGCTCACGCCTTCAAGGAGAATGTCGGCCACGCACTGGCCGATCCCAACCTGCAGGATTCGCTGGCCATGCTGAAGGTCGGCTTCTCCGAGCGCCGCCGGCAGGCGGCCGAACGCCTGCCCGAGTTCGAGGCGCTGCGCGACCGCGCGCGCGATATCAAGAACCACACGCTGGCCCATCTCGATTTCTATCTCGAGGAATTCGAGCGCAAGGTGGTCGGGCTGGGCGGCAAGGTGCATTGGGCGCCGACGGCCGCCGACGCGCGCCGCATCATCGCCGAGCTCTGCCAGAGCGTGAACGCTAAGACCGTCGCCAAATCGAAGTCGATGGTGGCCGAGGAGATCGCGCTCAACGAGCATCTCGAGGCGCTGGGCATCGCGCCGATCGAGACCGATCTCGGCGAGTACATCATCCAGCTGCGCAACGAGCCGCCCAGCCACATTATCGCGCCGGCCGTCCATCTCACCAAGGACCAGGTCGCCGACACCTTCCTGGAGCATCACGCCAAGCTCGGTTTCAACAAGCGGCTGACCGAGCGTAACGATCTCGTCGCCGAGGCGCGCTACGTGCTCCGGCAAAAGTTCCTCGATGCCGATGTCGGGCTGACCGGCGCCAACTTCCTGGTGGCCGAGACCGGCTCGTCGATGCTGGTGACCAACGAAGGCAATGCCGACCTCTCCAACACGCTGCCCAGGATGCACATCGTGCTGGCCAGCATCGAGAAGGTGATCCCCACGCTGGAGGACGCGGCGGTGCTGCTGCGCGTGCTGGCACGCTCGGCGACCGGCCAGGAATCCTCGGCCTATACGACCTTGAACACCGGACCGAAGAAGCGCGAGGATCTCGACGGGCCCGAGCAGTATCATGTGGTGCTGCTCGACAACGGTCGCTCTTCGGTGCTCGGCACCGAGATGCAGGACATCCTGCGCTGCATCCGCTGCGGCGCCTGCATGAACCATTGCCCGGTCTACGGCGCCGTCGGCGGTCACGCCTATGGCTGGGTCTATCCCGGTCCGATGGGCGCGGTGCTGACGCCGCAGCTCGTGGGCGTCGAGGAAGCAAGCAACCTGCCCAATGCGTCGACCTTCTGCGGCCGCTGCGAGAGCGTCTGCCCGGTACGCATCCCACTGCCGAAGCTGATGCGCCACTGGCGCGAACGCGAGTTCGAGAAGCACCTGACACCCAAGGCCGTCCGCCAGGGCCTCGCTTTGTGGAGCTTCGTCGCCCGCCGGCCCGCGCTCTACCGGCGGTTGACCGGCATCGCCAACCGCGTGCTGGCGCTGTTCGGCCGCGCCGACGGTCGCTACCAAGCGTTGCCGCTGGCCGGTGGCTGGACGCGCTTCCGCGACTTCCCCGCACCGCAGCCCGGCGGCACCTTCCACGCACGTTGGGCCAAGAGGAAGGCATGAGCGACGCGCGCACTCAGATTCTTGGCAACATCCGCCGCTCTCTGCGCCGTGGTGAGCTGACCGGCGAGGCCCGTGACGCCGTCGATGCACGTCTCGCCGCGCCGCCGCGCGGACCTTCGGTGGCGCGCGCACAGTTGCCGCAGCCCGAGAAGGTCGCGCTGTTCTGCCAGTGGGCCGAGACCCTCAACGCCACCGTGGCGAGGGTGGACGCAGCGGACGTGCCGGGTGAAGTGACTTCATATCTCGCGCGCAACAACCTGCCGGCGACCGTCGCGATGGCGCCCTCGCCGCTCCTCGAAGGCTATGACTGGGCGAGCCAGAAGATGCTTTCGATCCGGCGCGGCCGCGGCGAAGGCAGCGACCAGGTTTCGGTCACCGGCGCCTTTGCCGGCATCGCCGAGACCGGCACGGTCGTGATGGCGTCCGGACCCGACCATCCGGTGTCGCTGAATCTGTTGCCGGACACCCATGTGGTGGTGCTGCGCGAGAGCGACATCGTGGGCGGCTACGAGGATGTCTGGGGCCGCCTGCGCGCACGCTACGGCAAAAACCTGATGCCGCGCACCGTCAACACCATCACCGGCCCGTCGCGCACCGGCGACATCGAGCAGGCGATGGAACTGGGCGCCCACGGGCCGCGCCGCATGCACATCCTGGTGGTGCACGACTGATGGCTGCCGGCGGAGCCACCCCCGGTGAGCTGCGCCCCGGTGAACTCCGTGTTGTCGGCACGAGCGTGACGCGTGAAATCGAACTGCTGCTGGACCGGGTGGCCCAGACTGTCGGCAAGCGCTCGCCCCGCGTCCTGCAGGTGGGATCGCGTACCCTCGTGGCCGACCGCAACGTACGCAACTGGCGCAAGCTCGTCGCCAGGCGCTTCGGCACCAAGGCGCGCTTCGTCGGCCTCGACCTCGTCGAGGGCAGCAATGTCGACTGCGTCGCCGACATCTGCAGCGATCCGCGAACGCTGAAAGGCAAGCTCGGCGAGGAGCCGTTCGACCTCGCGATCTGCTGCCACGTACTGGAGCATACGCGCCATCCCGCGCGCGCGGCGCGCAACATCGAGCGGGCGCTGCGGCCCGGCGGGCTGGCCTATGTGGCGGCCGCCTGGTCGCAGGCCTTCCATGCCGCACCCGACGATTACTGGCGCTTCTCGGCACGCGGGCTGATGCTGCTGTTCGGGCAGCTCGAGATCGCCTCGTCGTTCTACAGCGGCGGCGATGTCGGCCTCGACGTCGCCTATCGCGTCGAGCGCGATGGCAAGCCTGAACTCGATCCGCGCGCCGGCGCCGTGGAACAGGGCCTCTTCCAGCTCGTCCTCGACCACGAGGACAATCGCGCCGTGCTGGCGCGCCAGGCGACCGAGCGCCTGCCGGTGTCGCGGACCTACCTGCCCGGCCTGTTCGTCAACCTGGTGGGCCGTCGCGCTTCCAAGTAGCGACACGCAACCCTACGCACAAAACAGGCGCACAAAAGAAAAGAGCGGGCTTTCGCCCGCTCTCTCCGATTTCCGGTTTGTCCTGCGACTAGAAGCGCAGATCCATACCGAGCAGCAGACCCCAGCTGTTGCCAGCGACGGCATTGCTCGGACCCGTAGCGTTGTAATACAGACCACCGCCGGTGACCTTCACGCCCGGCCCAAGCGCGTAGTTGATGCCGATCTCGAACTTGTCGACCGACTCCTGACCGAAGCGCAGGGCGCCGGTCTGGTTCTGCGAGAACGCCGCGGACGTGCTGGCCGGGGTGTTCAGGGTCTGCAGGTTCGTACCCGGAGCAATCGCGCCAACGGTCTGAGAGCCGTTGCCGTTGTTGTTGCGGGCGCCCATCCAGCCAGCCGACAGCTGCCACGGGCCGGTCTCGTACATGAGGCCTGCCGAGTAGTAGCGGGTGTCGTTGTTGCCGCCGGTGTAGTAGTTCGAGCCGAGACCGTTGTTGTCGATACCGATCGAGCCGCCGAGCGTGAAGCCCTTGAAGCCCAACTGCGCGCCGACAACCCAGTTCTTCCACGACGTCAGGTTGGCACCGGTCGTCATGTTGGCAGCAGCGGCGAACGGCTGGTTACCGGGCACGAACGAGGCGTAGAAGAACGCGCCGTACAGAGCGACGGTGACGTCACCGAACTTGTTCAGGTAGTTGGCGCCGACGTCGATCAGATCCTGGTAGGAGTAGTCGGCGGTCGGGCAGTTGTTGACGGACGTGGCGTTGTTATAGCCGCAGAAGCCAGCGCCCAGCGTCGCGGGGCCGGTACCGGCCGGGGTCCACTTCGGAGCGTAACCGATACCGATCTGCAGGCCCTGGAAGCGGGGCGTGAAGTAGTTGATACGGTTGCCGTCCTGCACCTGGGCTGCGTTGGTCTGCGCCGTGACCTTGAAGAAGGCCTTGTTGTTGGCGATGACCGAGGCGTTGGCCCACGTGAAGTTGGTGTTGTGCTGAATGGCGCCGAAGCCGATCAGGGCGGACGGCATACCATAGTACATGCGGTAGGTGGCGGGGTCGCGCGAACCCAGTTCGATGCGGCCCCAGTCGCCGAAGGCGAACAGGAAGGCTTCGTCGATCCACTGAGAGGCGGCGCCGTTGGTCACCGCACCAGCGGCGTTCGGCGTGGTCTGCGCGGCGTTCCAGGCTTCGAGTTCGACGTGCACGCCGACGGACGTGCCGTTGTCGAGCTTCGTCTGACCGATGAAGTGGATTTCGCCTTCCTGGATCAGGTTCAGACCCTTGTACTGCGTCCAAGTGCCGTTGGTCGCGTAGGTCGAGTCGATGCCACCGGCGATCGCGTAGAAGGTGTAGTAACCGCCCACACCGATCTTGATCGGGTCAGCGGCCATGGCCGGAGCGGCCACGAGCCCACCGACGACCAAGGCGGTCGAGCCCAATAGAAGCTTTTTCATCATTCTCCCTCTCATTGCTCAGAGACTGGTACGTAACCTAGACAAAGGCCTGCTCGATTAGGTGCGCCAGAATGCTTTCACGGCGCACCAATTCGACGATGGGAATAGACCACATCGCCAAAAGAAGGGTCAAGAAATGGTCGCCCCGCCGCTGCATTCTCTGCGTACGTGTGGCGCCTTTGTCACAATTTGGCACCCCATATTCACAATTCATTCTTGGCCCGCGCGACATTATCCGGCGGGATTCAGCCTAATCAGTCTTTAAGAGATACTTTCATAAAGATATAATAGTTTCTGTTAAGGACTTTGTGCCCCTGCTCGCGAGACTCTTGTAATCAATCCAGGTGCCGAATATGGTTTCGCCGCTTCCGGAGCTGCTTGAAAGGCGACGAGCAGTCCAACCAAATTTGCGACGGCACGCGCGCCGTGTAATAGGGTCGCCGACATGGACAAGATTGTAGATTTGATCCGCCCTCGCATCCTTCTTGCCGGTTTCATTGCCTTTGGCCTTGCCCTTGCGGGCTGCAGCGAAGGGGGTACGGGCGTGAGGGAGACGGCGAGCGGTCCCTCGGGCGACCGCAGCAAGCGCGACCTCAACCAGGGCATCGGCGGCCGCACCCAGGAGACCGGCAGCCTGTTCGGGCCCGGCGGCCTGTTCGGCTCCAAGAGCGACAAGAAGGACGACACCGGCACCGGCGTGGCGGTGAACGCCTATCTGTGGCGGGCGTCGCTCGACACCATCAATTTCATCCCGCTGGTCTCGGCCGATCCGTTCGGCGGCGTCATCATCACCGACTGGTACACCCCGTCGGAGACGCCCAACGAGCGCATGAAGGTGCAGGTCACCATCCTCGACCGCGAACTGCGGGCCGACGGCGTGCGTGTCTCGGTCTTCAAACAACAGACCAGCCCCAAGGGCGGCAACTGGGTCGACGCCCAGGTCGACCCGCGCACCAACATCGACATCGAGAACGCGATCCTCACGCGCGCCCGCCAGCTTCGCATCGCCGGCGGGTCCTGAGACGGCTCTCCTCTCTGTCAAAAGCTTGACGTGAGAGGCCGCAGCGGGCATCCGCTGCGGCCTCAGTCTTTTCTGGGAACACCCTTTTTCGGGAAGATCTCCGTGTCGTCGACGCAAGCCGCACCCACCGTGCGCTACAATTTCACCGAAACCGAGAGCAAGTGGCAGAAGGTCTGGGAAGATCGCCAGACCTTCAAGGCCGCGATGGATAGAGCGCGGCCGAAATACTATGTGCTCGAGATGTTCCCCTATCCATCGGGGCGCATCCACATGGGCCACGTGCGCAACTACACGCAGGGCGACGTGATCGCCCGCTACAAGCGCGCCAAGGGCTTCAACGTCCTGCATCCGATGGGCTGGGACGCGTTCGGCCTGCCGGCCGAGAACGCCGCCATGGAGAAGAAGGTCCATCCCAAGAAGTGGACCTACGAGAACATCGCCACGATGAAGAAGCAGCTGAAGTCGATGGGCCTGTCCCTCGACTGGAGCCGCGAGCTGGCGACCTGCGACCCGACCTACTACCGCCACCAGCAGAAGATGTTCCTCGACTTCTGGAAGGCCGGTCTCGCCTACCGCAAGGAGGCCTGGGTCAACTGGGATCCCGTCGACAACACGGTGCTCGCCAACGAGCAGGTGATCGAGGGCAAGGGCTGGCGCACCGGCGCGCCGGTCGAGCGCCGCAAGCTCACCCAGTGGAACCTCAAGATCACGCACTTCGCCGACGAGCTGCTGAGCCGCCTCGACACGCTCGACCGCTGGCCCGAGAAGGTGCGCCTGATGCAGGCGAACTGGATCGGCAAGAGCCGCGGCGCGCGCGTCTTCTGGGAACTGACCGACGCTTCGGGCGCCGATCACGGCAAGCTCGAGATCTTCACGACGCGTCCCGACACGCTGTTCGGCGCCTCGTTCATGGCGCTGTCGGCCGAGCATCCGCTGGTCCAGGGCCTCGCCGCGAGCGATCCCGGCCTGCAGCACTTCGTTGCCGAATGCCGCAAGACCGGCACCGCGGCCGCCGAGGTCGAGACCGCCGAGAAGCAGGGCTACAAGCTGCCGCTGCTGGCGAAGCATCCGCTGATGCCGGGCAAGACCGTGCCGGTCTTCGCCGCCAACTTCGTGCTGATGGAATACGGCACGGGCGCGATCTTCGGCTGTCCGGGCCACGACGAGCGCGACCATGAGTTCGCGACCAAGTACGGCCTGCCGATCCTCCAGGTCGTGGCGCCGGCCGATGGCAAGACGCTCGACATCGCCGCCGCGCCCTATGTCGAGGACGGCGTCATCGTGAACTCCGAGTTCCTCGATGGGCTGGGCGTCGAGGACGCGAAGGCCAAGGTGATCGCGCGCCTGGAGGAGATGGGCGTCGGCAAGGGCACGACGCAGTATCGCCTGCGCGACTGGCTGGTCTCGCGCCAGCGCTATTGGGGCTGCCCGATCCCGGCGATCCATTGCGAAAAGTGCGGCGTCGTGCCGGTGCCGGAGAAGGACCTGCCGGTGAAGCTGCCGGATGACGTGACGTTCGATCGTCCCGGCAATCCGCTCGACCGCCACCCGACCTGGAAGCATGTCGATTGCCCGACCTGCGGCGGCAAGGGACGGCGCGAGACCGACACGTTCGACACCTTCATCGATTCGAGCTGGTACTTCGATCGCTTTACGTCGCCGCAGCTCGAGACGGCGCCGTTCGATCGCGAGGAGAACCAGTACTGGATGCCGGTCGATCAATATATCGGCGGCGTCGAGCACGCGATCCTGCACCTGCTCTATTCGCGCTTCTGGACGCGCGCGATGCGAGAAGTGCAGATGACCAGCCGCGACGAGCCGTTCGACGGTCTCTTCACCCAGGGCATGGTCTGCCATGAGACCTATCGCGCGAGCGACGGGACCTGGCTGACGCCCGAGGAAATTGCGCGCGACGGCGGCAAGGTCGTCCGCCTCTCCGACAAGAGCCCGGTCGAGGTCGGCCGCTCGGAGAAGATGTCCAAGTCGAAGAAGAATGTCGTCGACCCGGACGAGATCATCCGCGACTACGGCGCCGACACCGCGCGCTGGTTCATGCTGTCCGACAGTCCGCCCGAGCGCGACCTCGAATGGACCGAGGCCGGCGTCACCGGCGCCTGGCGTTTCCAGCAGCGCCTGTTCCGCATCGCCTCGGAGGCGATCGAGGTGCTGCCGGCGATCGGCACGCCGAAGCCCGCGACCTTCTCGGACGCGGCCGTCGCGCTGCGCCGCGCCGCGCACAAGTCGATCGCCGGCCTCTCGGCCGACATCGAGGCCTTCCACTTCAACAAGGCCGTCGCTCGTCTCTACGAGTTGGCCAACACGATCGATTCGGTCGAGGCCAAGGACGACTCGACGCGCTGGGCACTGCGCGAGGCGCTGGAGATCTTCGTGCGCCTGATCGGCCCGATGACGCCGCATCTCGCGGAAGAACTCTGGCATTCGCTCGGCCACAAGAGCCTGCTGGCCGACGCGCCGTGGCCGCTTCCCGAGGACGCGCTGCTGGTCGACGACACGGTCACCGTCGCGGTGCAGTTGAACGGCAAGCTGCGCGGCACCATCGCGCTCGCCAAGGACGCACCCAAGGACGCGGCGGAAGCCGCGGCCCTGGCGCTGCCCGAACTCGTGCGCGGCCTCGACGGCAAGACGCCCAAGCGGGTAATCGTCGTGCCGAACCGTATCGTCAACGTCGTGGTTTAGGGTTCCCCAAAACCCAGGAAGGCCGGACAACATGGCACGCAAGCCGAACTACGACTTCGAACGCCGCGAACGCGAACGTCTCAAGGCCATCAAGGTCGCCGAGAAGGCCGAAGCCAAGCGTGTTGCCCGCGAGCGCGCCAAGCTGAGCGAGGGCGGTGAAACGCCCGAGGACGAGAGCAAGCCTGCGTGAAGATCGAGGCCCGCCAGGTCGAAGCCTTCCTGAAGAAGCCGGACCCCAAGGTCCGGGCCGTGGTCATCTACGGCAATGACGACGGGCTGGTCGCCGAGCGTGCCGTGGCGCTCGCCAAGTCGATCTGCGAGGACCTCAAGGATCCGTTCCGCGTCGTCGACATCTCGGGCGACGCGCTGAAGCAGGATCCGGCGCGGCTGGCCGACGAGTTCGGCGCCCTGTCGATGATGGGCGGCCGCCGCGTGATCCGCGTACGGCCGGCCGGCGAGGAATCCGTCGCCGCGCTCGAGAACCTGGTCGAGGCGGTCGCCGGCGATGCGCTGATCATCGTCGAGGCCGGCAACCTGACGCCGCGCTCCAACCTCCGCACCCTCGCCGAAACCGAGGCGACGCTGGCCGCCATGCCCTGCTACATGGACAACGAGGCGGCACTCGAAGGCCTCGTCGAGAGTTCGGCGCGCGCCCAGGGCATGAACGTCGACCCGGACGCGCTGGAATGGATCGTCGAACGGCTGGGCGGCGATCGCGGCCAGACACGCGGCGAGATCGACAAGCTGCTGCTCTACAAGGGCACCGACGCCGGCAAGACCATCACCCTGGAAGATGCGATGGCCGTGCTGGGCGACACGGCCTCGATCGGCATCGACGACGTGATCGCCGCGACCTTCGACGGTGAGCTGGTGGCGCTCGATCGCGCGCTCGACCGCGTCTTCGCCGAGGGCGGCAATCCGGTGCAGCTCGTGCGCTCGCTGCAGCGCCATGCCGACCAGCTTCATCTCGTATCTGGACACGCCGCCAAGGGCGGCAATCTCGAAGGGGCGATGTTCAAGGCGCGCGGCCTGCCGCGCGGCGGTCCGGTGCGCCAGCGCTTCGAGCGGCATCTGCGGACGTGGCCGTTGCCGCGCCTCAGCGCGGCATTATCGACGATCCTGGAAGCCGAGATCGAATGCAAGCGCACCGGCTTGCCTGACGAGGCGATTGCGCGTCGCCTCTGTCTCCGCCTGAGCCAGGCCGCGCGTTCGTCAAAGGCGCGGCGTTAGGCTTCTACTTGCCGGTCGGAACGAGCGGAATGGCCGCCTGTGGCGACAGGACGAGGAAGGTGAAGCTTTCCTCGATGTAGAGGCGCACGCGTTCGGTGTCGTGTTCGAGATAGCCGATCGAGAAATCCTGGCCGACCGTCAGCTCGAAGTCGCCGCCGCGCAATGAGATCACAAGGCCGCCGTCGAGGCCGGGCGCGGCATAGACGTCGCCGTCGATCAGGCGCTGCACGTGGCTCAGGATCGGATAGCCGCCGTCGGTGCGCGCCTGGAGATCCTTGTAGAGCTGCTCACTCAGCACGACGGCGAACGGGCCGTCGACACCTTCGTCGCGCAGCTTCTTCAGCGCCGCGGCGACGGCATCGGGATAGTCGGCGTGGCTGGTGCCCAGCGCCACCGACTGACCTTTCTGCGCCTCGCAGATGCCGGTAATCTGGGCGGCCTTGTAGCCGTGGAAGATGGCGCGGTCCTCGGCGATGGCGATCTCGCGCGCCGCTGCCGTCACCGAATCGAGGTCGGGATCGCGCGCGCCGCGATCGATCGCGTCGAGCTCGGCGCGGGTCACCTCGAAGGGAATGCGCAATTCGACCAGCGGCTGAATGCGGCGCAGGAGCGCCCGCACGTTGCTGCCACCGGGGGGCGATGCGATCGGATCGGCGCGGCCCAGCTCGACATCGGACGCGCCCCAACCCAGAGGCCCCCGGAAATCGACGACACGACGCGCGGCCAGCAGCGCGCTCAGCGTGCGCTTGGCTTCCTTCTCGATCTCTTCCCAGCCGGCTTCGGTGATGGGTGCGCGGTCGCGAAACAAATGGTTCTTCATAGTGTCACCGGCTCGACTTCTTGCGCAGGCTGCCGATCCCGAGGCTGCCGTCCGATTCAGAGGCCGACTCGGCTTCACCGCCGCCCTTGATCATGGTGGCCTCGATCTCGGTGATCGGGCCTTCCTTGAACAGGAACGTCCGGAGATGCTCGTCGAGTTTCGGATCGTTGCGCCGCAACCATTCGAGGGCCATCGCGGCGTGTTCCTTCTCCTCGTCGCGATTGTGCTCGAGGATGGATCGCAATTCGGTGTTGGCGGTGGCCTTGGCGCGCTGGTCGTACCAGTCGACGGCCTCCAGCTCTTCCATGAGCGAGACGATCGCGCGATGGCGATCGATGACCTCGGGGCCAAGCTTGGCCGGGTCTTCGTGTAGCGTTTCACTGGACATGCGCGCGACAACGCATGGCGCACGCGGAAGTTCCTCCGGGTTAGGGGACCGAGCGAAAAAACCGCCTGCGGGTAGAGAAAACCGGCCCTGCCAATCGTCTTATCTAGGACGGTGCCGGGAGCGGTCTTTGCGGACGTGTGCATATTGGGCGGTAAGCTGACATGGAGCCGACGTTTCGAGCGTCCATGAACTGGCTGCACACATGGGCAGGCGTGATCCTGGGCGGGCTGTTGTTCGCCATCTTCTGGATGGGCACCTTGTCGGTCTTCGATCGCGAGATCGACCTCTGGATGAAGCCGATGGCGCGCGTGGACGGGTCCCGGCCCGTCGCAGCCGATGGCCTTGCACGCGAACTGCAGCCCCTCGTCGGCGGCGCGGTTCAGTGGTTCATCTTCTTCCCGACCGAGCGGGAGCCGATGATTCGAATCGGCTATCGCAGCGCCCGCGGACCGTTCATGCGGCGCAACGCCGATCCGGCGACCATGGCGCTGCTCCCCGAGGACGGGACGCTGGCCGGCACCAGGTTCATCTTCCCGTTCCACTACAGTCTCCACATCAGCCTCTGGTCGCTGGGCTACTGGATCGTCGGGCTCGCGGCGATGTTCATGATGGCGCTTTGCGTGTCGGGCGTGGTGATCCACCGCAAGATCTTCGCGGAATTCTTCACGTTCCGCGCCAACAAGAAGCCGCGCCGGCTCCTGCTCGATCTCCACAATGTCGCCGGTGTCCTGGGTCTGCCCTTTCATTTCATGATCACCCTGTCGGGCCTGATCATCTTCTTCTCCATCTACTTTCCCGCGACGACGGATTTCGCCTATGGCGGCGACCGGCGGGCCTTCAACCAGGAAGCGTTCGGAAACTTCAGCCGCCCGAAAGCGAATGCACCCGCTGCCGCGCCGGTATCGCTGGATGGCCTGCTGGCGGAGGCCTCGCGCCGATGGGATGGCGGGAGGCCTTATTTCCTGCGGGTCTGGCATCCGGGCGATGCCAATTCCTACGTCGAGATACGCCGGGCTTTCGACGACCAGGTCACGATGATCCTCGACGCCCTGTTCTTCGACTCCGCAACCGGCGAACTCCTGTATGCCTCCTCGATCGCGCCGGTCCTGACCGCGCAGCGCTTCATCTCCGGCCTGCATTTCATCCAGTTCCGCCACTGGACCTTGCGCTGGGTCTACTTCGGGCTGGGGTTGACGGGCTGCCTGCTGATCGCGACGGGCTATCTGTTCTGGCTGGAATCGCGACGCAGGAAGCACGCTCAGTTGGGACTGCGCGGTGTGCGCGTGGTCGAGGGCCTCGCCATTGGCTCGGTGACCGGCATCGTCATCGCGACGCTCGCCTTCTTCATCGCGAACAGGTTGCTGCCGCTCGATGCGACATGGCTCGGGCAGGAGCGTGCCGCCCTCGAGGTCTGGACCTTCTATCTCGTCTGGCTCGCGACCTTCGCCCATGCCTGGCTGCGGCCGGGCAGGGCCTGGCTCGAACAATGCTGGGCGATCGCCGCGTTTGCGGTCTCCGCCGTCGCGCTCAACTGGTTGACGACGGGGCACCATCTCGGCCGCAGCCTTGCCCAGCCGCATCTGCACGCCATCGCCGGCATGGATCTGCTGTTATTGCTCGGCGCAGGATTGGCGGCGCTTGCCGCTCATCGGCTCCGGCGCCGGGTCATATCCGGTGGCGGAAGCGGCGTGCGGATCAGGCTGACCTGATCACCGACGCATCGAGAACTGGACCGGTATGACCAGTCTCAGCGTCTCGCCGGGCTGATCCTGCGGCAAAGGCGGCAGAGGTTCGGCACGCGTCAGCAGTTCCAGGCCCTCACGGTCGAGAGCGGCGTTGCCGGCGCTGCGCTCGATGCGGGCGTTCAGGATCCTTCCATCGCGGGTCATCGTGAAGAGAACGTAGGTGACGCCCTCTCGCCGATGGCGTTGCTCGTCCGGTGGATAGCGCTTGTGCTTTTCGAGATGGCGAAGGAGCTGGGACTTCCAGGTCGGGAGCGCAGCCGACTGCCGGTCCATGGACATGCCCAAGGTGGGCGCGGCGGTGGCAGGAACCTCATCGGAGGAGGGCGACGGCGCGGCTTTCGCTTCGCGTGGTGGCTTCTCCGGCTTTTTGTCGGGCGGCTTCTTCTGGGTTTGAGGGCGTGTCGACGTCGTGGGCGAGGGTTGGTGTACCGTCACCGACGCCAGGGCAGGCGGCAGCAGCTCGACGGGCGGCGGTGGCTCCGGCTCGGGGATCATCTCGCTGAGGTCGGGAACGGGAAGGGCATCGGGCTCCGCCACCGGCGCAAGCGGGGACAGTTCCAGCAGGATGGCAGCCGGCGGCTCGGCGCTCGGGGTCGGCGGGGAGGGCGGCGGCGGCTCGACAGCGAGCGCAAACAAAGCCGAGTGCGCCGAAAGCACCAGCACGAAACTTCCGGACCAACGGAGGATTTCGTTGAAAGCCAACGCACACGCCCTCGTTCAACGGGCGGCGGCTTCCGCATTCAGGTCTGCGACGCTAGGTTAATTGAGAATAATTATCAATAACTGAAGTGTGAGCTCAGCGTGCGAGTAGCGATCCGGGCGCAACGACGGGTTTCCCGAAGCGTTCCTGTTACCCCGAACATCCGACGGAGGAAAAAGTGCGCGCTCTGGGTTACCTGCTGACCGCCTCGATCCTGCTCGCCGGATGCGCCTCCGTGCCGATGGCCGGTCCCGCGGCGGACGCCGAGGGCAAGCGCTTCGATCCGCCGGCGCCGGGTCAAGCCGTTCTCTATCTTTACCGAAGCTCCCTGCTGGGATCCGAGGTCGCCTTCTCGCTTGCCGACAATCAGCAGCCGATCGGCTCGCTGGCGGACAAGACCTGGATACGTGTGGAGGTCGCGCCCGGCCAGCACGTGATCACCTGCAGCGCACCCAGCTACGCACCGATGACGCAGACGCCGGCCCAGGCGGCCGTCGTCAACCTGGCGCCGGGCGAGACGCGCTATCTCGAAGTCGATGTGTGGCCTGGGCTGCCGCTCAATCCGCGCTGCAAGGCGACCGAGGTGTCGGCCGATCAGGGCCGCGCCGGCGTCACCGGCGGCAATCGCGCCATCGCATCGGGCAGCTAGGTCGACGCGGACTGTCGATCGAGAAATCCCAGCAACAGGGCGTTGAAGGCGGCGGGCTCGGTGACGTTGAGTCCGTGGCCGCCATAGGGCGCCACGTCGAGTGTGGCGTCGGACAGTCGTGCGGCCAACGCCTCGGACTGGCTGCAGGGCACCAGGATATCGTCGCGCGCGGCCGACAGGAGAATGGGCAATCGCAGCGCGTCGAGATGCGGCGTCGCGTCGAAGCGCAACAGCGCCTCGATGCGGCGCAGCAGGTTGTTGCTCCCTTGAAAGCCCGACAGCGCATGGGCGTCCTCCGCCACCATGCGCTCGGCATTCGCCGCCAGCCAGGTTGCGGGATAGAGGAAGATCGGCTGGGCGCGGACATAGGCTTCGGGCCCGGCGCCCTTCAGCAACGCGACGCGAATCTCGAAGCAGCGCCGCGTATGAGCATCGGCCGTCGCCCATCCGTTGATGACAGTCAGCGAACGCACGCGATCCGGATGGCGCAGAGCGAGGTCGATGCCGGCGAGACCGCCCAGCGCGTGGCCGACGAAGTGACAGCTCTTCGTCGATGTCGCATCGAGAATCTCTAGGACCTCGTCGGCCATGTCGGAGATGGCATAGCCCGCTGGAAGCTGGGTCGCGCGGGCGCGTCCGGTGCCGCGCTGATCGTAGGTGATGACGCGATAGCGCGTCGTAAGGACCGCGAGTTGAGGCGCCCAGTAGCCGGCCGCACCGCCAAGGCCTGACGAGAGCAATACGGTCTCGGCATCCGGCCGCTCGCAAGCGTGAACGTCGAAGGTCACGTCTTGCCGATATGCGCGACGGTGGCGATCTCGATCAGCGCGTCCTTCTTAACCAGGCCGCACTGGATGCAGTAGCGCGCCGGCTTGTCGCCCGGGAAATACTGCGCATAGACCGCGTTGATCGCGGCGTAGTGCGCCCAGTCGGTGAGGAAGATCGAGTTGAAGGTGACGTCGGCCATCGTCCCGCCGGCGGCTTCGATCACCGACTGAATGGTCTCCAGCACATGATGCGTCTGCGCCGTCGGATCGCCGACGTGCACGACGTTCGTCTCGGCATCGAGCGGCAGCGTGCCGGAAACGTAGACGATGCCGTCGGCCACGACGCCCGGCGAATAAGGTGCCAGGGTCTTGCCGGTGCCGGGCGGGATCACGGGCTTCATGGGCATCGGTCTTATCCTTCCGTCTTGAGAGCAGGAGACGCATTGGCCTGCAGAGCGGTGCGGAACGCATCGACCGATGACACCCAGCCGAAGAAGCTCTCGATGTTGAACAGCGACGCCTTCTGGATGTAGTCGGGCCCGGCATGATGCGTCGCGTCGTGCAGGACGATGCCGAAATATTCGAGGAAGAAACCGTCGCGCAGAGTCGACTCCACGCAGACATTGGTGGCGACGCCGGTAAAGACCAGCGAGCGTATGCCGCGGGCGCGCAGCACACTGTCGAGGTTGGTGTTGTAGAAGGCGCTGTAGCGCGGCTTGGAGATGACGATGTCGCCCTTTTGCGGCGGCAGCGCCTCGACCAGCTCGTAGTCCCAGCCGCCCTTGGCCAGCAGCTTGCCGTACAGCTCCGGCTTGGCGCGCATCGTCTTCATCGCATTCGACTTGTGCCAGTTGGGCGAGCCCGGCCCGCCCGCTTCGACATAGTCGGGATCCCAGCCGTTCTGGAAATAGATCACGGGAATGCCGGCGGCGCGCGCCGCCGCGGCGGCCTCGCGGATCTTCTCGATGGCGGGCGCAGCGCCCGAAATGTCGAAGCCCGCGAGGTCGAGATAGCCGCCGGGCGAGGCATAGGCGTTCTGCATGTCGACGATGATCAGCGCGGTTTCCGACGGCTTGATCAGCATCGGCTCCGGCCGCGCCTCGAGCAGGCGTGCGTCGGGATCGTCGGGCGAAAAGTAACTGACGGGCTTTGTCATGCTCTCAAAATCTCCCGGTGCCGTGGGGCCGCTCCGGGAGAGGCCAGCAAGAACCTGACCAGATCGGGCGGGTGCTAGCGCCGCGTGAGCTTGTCGACGACCGTGTCGAGCTGGTCGAAGTCGCGAATCTCGAGCGTGAGGACGCTCTGCTCGCCAAGGCCGCGCAGGGCGAGGTCGACCTTGAGTCCGAGCGCCTCCTCGAGGCGCTTCTCCAACGCCCGCGTATCGGCGCTCTTCGGTCCGCCGCCGCTCGCGGCCCCGCTCTTCGCCTTGGCGCCACCAGCTACCTTGGATGGCTTCTTCGTATCGCCGGCGAGGCGTTCGAGATCGCGCACCGTCAGCTTCTCGGACACGGCGCGTTTCGCCATCGCGAGCGGGTCAGGTACACCGATCAGTGTACGGGCCTGACCCGCAGAGAGCTCGCCCTCGCGGACCATGTCCTGGACCGCCGCCGGCAGGTCGAGCAGGCGGATCGTATTGGCGACATGGGGCCGGCTTCGGCCCATCATGCGCGCGATCTCCTCTTGGGTGTGGCTGTATTCGTCGATCAGGCGCCGGTAGCCCTGCGCCTCGTCGATAGGCGTGAGGTCGGAACGCTGCAGGTTCTCGACCAGGCCGATCTGCAGGGCATCCTGGTCGTCGATGGTGCGGATGACGACGGGTACGTCGTGAAGTTGGGCCTTTTGCGCCGCCCGCCAGCGCCGTTCGCCGGCGATGATCTCGTAGCTGTCGGCGGCATCGCGCAGGGGACGTACAAGGATGGGTTGCAGAAGACCGTATTCCTTGACCGACTCGACCAGCATCTCGATGCCCTCGAAGCTGGTGCGCGGCTGCATCTTGCCGGGCCTGAGCTGGCCGATCGGCAGGGTGAGCGGCGGCAGCTTGCCGGGCGAGGGACGCGCGCTTTCAGTTTCGGTCGGCGCGGCCTGTACAACCGCCGGCGGTAGCGGCGACGCAGCGGGTGCGGCGGACGTCACGGCCGAGGCGACTTCGTCGTCCCCCAGCAGGGCGGAGAGGCCGCGGCCGAGGCCGCGCGGCTTGGGTGCTTGGCTCATGGGACAACTGCCTGTTCTGCGGCGGTGCGCCGGCGGCGGATGAACTCGCTCGCCAGCAGGATGTAGGCCTGCGATCCGGCGCAGGCATTGTCGTAGATCAGCACGGGCATGCCGTGCGAGGGCGCTTCAGCGATGCGGACGTTGCGCGGGATGGTTGTGCCAAAGACCAGCTCGCCGTAATGCGCACGCACGTCGGCCACGACCTGCTGGCTCAAGGTCATGCGGCGGTCGACCATGGTCAGGACCACTCCGAAGATGCGCAACTTGGGGTTGAGTCTCTTCTTGACCCGCTCGATCGTGTTGCCCAGCGCGCCAATGCCCTCGAGCGCCAGGAACTCCGCTTGCAGCGGGACCAGCACGGCGTCGACCGCAACCAGCGCGTTCAGGGTGACGAGACCGAGCGAGGGCGGGCAATCGATCAGGACGATCGTCCAGCGCTGGCGGGCGTCATTGCCGGGAGCGGCCAGAGAATCGGTCAGCCGATGCTCGCGGCGCTCCAGGTCGATCAGCTCGATCTCGGCGCCGGCCAGCTGGCCCGCCGCCGGCATGATGTCCAGGCCGGGGATCTGGGTGGCACGCACCGACGCATCCATCGGGTTGAGGCCCAACAGGAATTCGTACGAACCGGGTGAGCGCTCATTCCTGCCTACGCCCAGGCCCGTCGAGGCATTCCCTTGGGGATCAAGGTCTATCAAAAGGACCTTCTCGCCGACGGCCGCCAGGGCCGTGGCAAGGTTGATCGCCGTCGTCGTCTTACCGACGCCGCCCTTCTGGTTGGCGATCGCGAAGATCTGCGGCGGCGGAATAGGGGCCGATTCTGAGGAGGACGGCGTCACGGTCGGTTACGCTCGCAAATGCTTCCGGGGAAAAGTCCCACTTCTTCTTGGCCTCGTCCACCTCGGCCTGCCAGTCCTTCCCCTTGTGGAAAAGACAAATAGCGGTATCCATCCTGTGGCGGTCGGACCATTCCAGCAACTGGGCTAGCGGTGCCAGCGCCCGGGCGGTGACGACCTCGGCATTTGCCGGGGGCGCCATCTCGATCCGCTTGATGACAAGCTTCGGCTGTTTCGCCAGCCCCATCTTGCGGCCGGCTTCCCCCAGGAAGGCCGCTTTCCGGGCATCGGATTCGATCAGGGTAACATCGAGATCTGGCCGCATCGCCGCGATGACGAGCCCCGGGAATCCGCCGCCACTTCCCAGATCGGCCAGCGCTTTCGCCTCGGCAGGTATAAGGGGAACCACTTGGGCCGAATCGAGGATGTGCCGCTTCCACGCCCCGTCCAAAGTCGTCTTTCCCACCAGATTGATGGCCTTCTGCCATTTCTCCAGGGTCTCGACGAGGATTTCCAACTGACGGCGTGTTTCACGTGAAACATCGTCCAGCAGGTCTGCCATATCAGGCCGCCCGACGTCGGACGTGTTTCAGGAGGGCCACCAATGCGGCCGGCGTGACTCCCGAGATTCTCGCGGCCTGACCTAAGGTGGCCGGCCGGTTGGCCTCAAGTTTCTGCCGGACCTCCGTCGAGAGGCTACCGATGGCGCCGTAGTCCAGATCGCCAGGTAGGGCCAAAGCCTCGTCCCGGCGATAGGCGGCGATGTCGCCCCGCTGGCGGCTGAGGTACCCCTCGTACCGGGAATCGATGGTCAACTGTTCCGCGACCTCGGCCGATACGGTTCCGAGTTCCGGCCAGAGGCCGGTGAGCCGGGTCCAATCGATCTCGGGGTAGGCCAAGAGATCCAGGGCCGACCGGGCGACACCGTCCTGATTGATGGCAATGCCACGCTTGGCCAAGGCAGAAGGACTGATCTTCAAACCAGCGGCCAGAACCCGAGCCGCTTCCAGCGACTGATGTTTCACGTGAAACATCGCCATCCGCTCGGCCCCGACGCAACCGATCTCCACGCCCCGCGGCGTCAGACGCTGGTCGGCATTGTCGGCGCGGAGCCAGAGCCGATACTCCGCGCGCGACGTGAACATCCGGTAGGGCTCGGTCACCCCAAGGGAGACGAGGTCGTCGATCAGGACACCGATGTATCCATCGGCACGGTCGACCACGAACGGCTTTGCCAGCGCTGCATTCAGTCCGGCGATCAGACCCTGTGCGGCCGCTTCCTCGTACCCCGTCGTGCCGTTGATCTGCCCGGCCATATAAAGACCCGGCACACGGCGCGTCTCCAGGGTCGCGTTCAGCTCCCGCGGATCGATATGGTCGTACTCGATGGCGTAACCCGGCCGCAGCATCTCGGTCCGCTCCAGCCCCGGAATGGTCTGAAGCATCGCCAGCTGAACGTCCTTCGGGAGCGAGGTCGAGATGCCGTTGGGATAGACGGTGAAATCGTCCAACCCCTCGGGCTCCAGAAAGATCTGATGCCGGTCGCGCTGGCCGAACCGGACGACCTTGTCCTCGATCGAGGGGCAGTAGCGCGGCCCGACACTCTCGATCTGGCCCGAGTACATCGGCGCCCGGTGAAGGTTGGCGCGAATGATCTCGTGCGTCGCCGCTGTGGTCGTCGTGATGTGACAAGGGACCTGCGGCGTGGTGATACGGTCCGTCAGGTACGAGAACGGGCGGGGCGGATCATCGCCGTCCTGCTGCTCAAGCGCGGCATAGTCGATCGTGCGGCCGTCGAGCCGCGCCGGCGTCCCGGTCTTGAGACGGCCGAGCTTGAACCCGAGCCGGTTCAACGTTTGCGCAAGAGCCGTCGACGGCTCCTCGACCCCATCGCCGCGCACACGGCCGGCCGGGATCTTTGTCTCACCCATATGAATCAGGCCGCGCAGGAACGTGCCCGTGGTCAGAATCACACGGCCGGCACCGATCTCGGCGCCCGACTCGGTGACAACGCCCGCACACGTGCCAGTTGTATCAATAATAATATCTGCAACCGCGTCGGCGCGGATCTCAAGATTCGCCTGTTCCGCCAGCAACGCCTGGATGGCCTGACGGTAAAGCTTCCGGTCGGCCTGAGCGCGCGGTCCGCGTACCGCCGGGCCCTTGGAGAGGTTGAGTGTCCGGAACTGGATGCCGCCGCGGTCGATCGCCCGGCCCATGATCCCGTCCAGCGCGTCGATCTCGCGGACCAGATGGCCCTTGCCGAGCCCGCCGATCGCCGGATTGCACGACATCTCGCCAATCGTCTCGACCCGGTGGGTTAAAAGCAGGGTGCGCGCACCAAGGCGCGCTGACGCGGCTGCGGCTTCGCAGCCGGCATGGCCGCCACCGACCACGATGACATCATATGAAGAAGCCCGCATGGCGGGCCATTTACGCTTCCAGCCTGCGCCGGTCGAGTCCGCTCCGCTGTAGCACGCCTGCCACAGGGCCCGCCCATCGCAGCCACAGGATCGCCAAATTCTTGACGGACGGCGCCCCGTTGCCTAACGAGTGTGCATCGACGGTCCTCCTTAACCGGAGGCTAACAGGGAATGCCGTGTCGCTCCTTCGGGGGCTAATCGGCAGCTGTACCCGCAGCTGTAAGCGGCGAGCGACTGCCCCAGCGTCACTGGACCAATGAGTCTGGGAAGACGGGCAGGAGCTGCGACCCGCGAGCCAGAAGACCTGCCGGCGATAGCGTCGCTCTTCCGATGGACGGGACAATCCAACGGGACGGTCAACCGAGCGGTGACGCGCCTTGTGCGTGTTCTGTTTTGGGGAGATCCGTCGATGACGCCGATCCAGAGAATCCTGTCTGGCCTTTTCTTGCTATCGTCTGCCTTGGCGCCCCTGGCGGCCCACGCCCAGACCGAACCGGACGCCATGATGCCCACGACGGTCGTGACGGCCGATCGCTTCCCGACCGACCCGAACAAAGTCACAGCCAGCTACACCGTCGTCATGCAGGAAGAGATGCAGCGCCGGCAGCTTCGCAATGCCGCCGAGGTGCTGAGGACCATCCCCGGCGTCTCCGTGCAGCAGTCCGGCGGCGTCGGCACACAGACCTCGGTCTTCGTGCGCGGCTCCAATTCCAATCACGTTCTGGTGCTGATCGACGGCGTCAACGTCAGCGATCCCTCGAGCGGCAACGGCGCGGTCGACTTCGGCAACTTCCTCACCGAGAACCTCGACCGCATCGAAGTCGTGCGCGGCCCGATGAGCACGATGTACGGCAGCCAGGCGATGGGCGGCGTCATCAACATGGTGACCAAGGCCGGCAAGGGTCCGATGAACGGCGCGGCCTTCACCGAACTCGGCACGCGGCTGACAAGCAACAGCGGCGCCTATGTCCGCGGTAGCGAAGGTAAATTCAATTACAACCTGACCTTCGCCAGCACGTTCAGCCCGAACGATACGCCGGTGCCGGCCCGGTTCACGCCGAACGGCGGCTTCGTCGATATCGATCCCTATCGCAACATCACGCTCGCCGCGCGCCTCGGCTACGAGATCAACGAGAACACCCAGTTCAACTGGTACGGCCGCTACATCGACGCCAAGGTGAACTACGACCAGGTCGGACAGGAAGATCCCAACGCCAACACCTACACCTCGCAGTTCTACACGCGCGCCGAGCTCGAAGGCTCGTATTTCGACGGGCGCTGGAAGCCCGTCATCGGCGTGAACTACAGCACCATCACGCGGCACGATCTCGACTATGCCAGCCTGCAGAACCCGTTCCCGTTCAACACCGACAGCTGGTTCAACGGCCGCCGCCTGCAGGCCGATTTCAAGAACCTGGTGAAGATCATCGACCAGGTCGAGGTCATCGGCGGTATCGATTACGACCGGCAGTGGTCCTACACGAATACGATTGGTCCGTTCACGCCGTTCACGCAGAGCTGGGGAACGATGTCCCAGACCGGCATCTACGGCCAGCTGCGACTCAACCCGTTCGAGGGTTTCAACCTCAACGTCGGCGGCCGTGTCGACATGAACGACATGTTCGGCACCGTCGGCACCTGGCGGGCCGGCGCGTCCTACCTGTGGGCGCCGACCGACACCAAGATCAAGGCGTCGTACGGCACGGCCTTCAAGGCACCGGCGCTGATCGAAATGTTCGGTCCGGGACCCTTCTGCGGCGGCAACCCCCAACTCCAGCCGGAATACAGCCGCGGCTATGAAGTCGGCGTGGAGCAGGGCCTGTTCGACCGCAAGGTGAAGGCCGGCATCACCTACTTCTTCAACACCTACTCGAACCTCATCCAGTGCGCGCCGCCGACCTTTGCCCTGATGCAGAACGTCCAGAACGCCCAGACCGAGGGCTTCGAGATGTCGGTGCAGATCAGCCCGGTGAAGTGGTTCGACTTCTACTTCGACTACACCTACCTGATCGCGCGCAACGTCGACGCCAACCAGCCGCTGCTGCGCCGCCCCGGCGACGTCTTCAACGTCCGCGCCGAGTTCCGGCCGTGGGAGAACACCCTGTTCGGCATCGGCGTGCTGCAGGTCAGCAGCCGCAACGACGCCAACGCCATCACCGGCGCGATCATGAACCCGTCGCCCTATACCCTGGTCCGCATCACGGCCCAGTACGACGTGATCAAGTCGGTCCAGCTCTTCGCCCGTGCCGAGAATGTCCTGAACCGCGTGTACGAGGAGCCCGAAGGCTTCCAGGCGCCGTACTTCCAGGCCTTCTTCGGCGTGAAGGCCCGCTTCTGAGGCGCACGACCCATCAGCACCACCGGCGAAACTTGCTGCAAGTCTTCGCCGGTGGCGTAGCTTTCGCTACCGTGACCTCCGCGACCGCCGCCTCGACTGCCACGATTGCCCTGCTTCACCTCGCACCCCGGCCCGGGAAGATCGAGGCCAACAAGCGTGCCCTCGAACAAGCCGTGCGCCAAGCCGCAGCGAACGGTGCGCGGCTGATCGTGACGCCGGAGCTTGCCGTGAGCGGCTACGGCTTTCGCGACCTCGTGGGCACCGACTGGATCGAGCGCGGGCAGCCCGCGCTGTTCGCCTGGGCCGGCGCGCTCGCAAGGGAGACCGGGGCATCGCTTGTGCTCGGCACCCCGGAGGCCGTGCCGGAGAAGGGCGCGCTGTTCAACAGCATGGTCCTGTTCGCGCCGGGCGGATCGGTCGCCGGTCAGCACCGCAAGATCAACGCGCTGCGGATGGGTTCGGAATCCTGGTCGACGCCCGGCGATCGACCCACGGTGCTGGCGGTCGACGGCATTGGCCGGGTCGGCTTCTTCGTCTGCGCCGACATGTATTCGACCCGCCTGGTCGACGAGACCGCGGCCCAAGGCGTCGACCTGCTCCTGTCCTCGGCCGCCTGGGCGCCGGGCCATCACGGACCAAACGGCGAATGGGAGCGCACCTCCGCGACGACCGGCCGGCCCGTCCTTGTCTGCAATCGCACCGGCAAGGACGTCCTCGACTTCGACGCGGCCCAGTCGGTCGCCGCCGTCGACGGTGCAATCGCCTTCTCGCATGCGTCACCCGAGCCGGGGATCGCGCTCGTCGAGTGGACGGCCGGCACGCGTCGCCTCACCAACTGGCGCGTCGTGAGATGATGCCTGTTAAAATGAACCCGTCGTCTCGACCGGAGCACCGAAGGTGCGGAGTGGAGAGACCTTCTCTCAACAAAATGCCGGCAAATCGTCGAGAGAAGGTCTCTCCACTCCGCGCTGCGCGCTCCGGTCGAGACGACGGGGGGTTTAGAAGTCTCGTACGCACTCTCATGTGGTTCATGCTCCTGCTCTCAACGGTCCCCGCAGCCGCGCAGGCGCCACACCGCGTGGTCACGCTCAATCTCTGCCTCGACCAGATGGCGATACGCCTTGCGGCACCGGGCCAGCTCGTGGGCGTGAGCTACCTGTCGCAGGACCGGCGCCTCTCCGCGCTGGCCGACCGCGCCGCCGCCCTCCCATCGGTGCGCGACTCCTTCGAATCCATCCTGACCCTGCGGCCCGATCTCGTGATCCTCGGCCAGGGCTCGCATGCCACCCTCAAGCGCCTGCTGCGCGGCGCCGAGGTGCGCGTTCTTGAACTGCCCTGGGCCACGTCGATCGAGCAGGCCGAGACCGTCATCGAACAGATGTCGGCCGCACTCGGTCGCGAGGAAGTCGGCCGCACCCTGGTCGCCGGCATGCGCGAGCAGCGCCGCCAGCTCGCCTGGACGGGCGCGCCGCTGGGCACCGCGGTCTATCTCGAGGCCAATCACGGCACCTCGGGGAAGGACAGCCTGATGGACGAGCTGCTGCGTCTCTCCGGCTATCGCAACCTCGCCGCCGATCTCGGCATCGGCTCCTTCGGCCGCCTGTCGCTCGAAGCCGTGCTCGCGGGCGAGCCCGACCTGCTGGTGTTCGACGGCACCGCCAACGACAATCCCGCGCGCGCCACCGAATTCGTCGGCCATCACGCGCTGCTCGCGCTGGCGGGCAAGGCGAAGCTCGCGTCGGTGCCGACCAAATATTCGATCTGCGCCGGGCCGGACAATTTCGAGGTGATGCGACGCCTCGCAGAGGCAAGGCGATGAACCGCTGGCTCCTCCTGCTGGTCGCGGCGCTCTATCTCCTGTCGCTGGCGGTCGGTCCGGCCTGGTGGCCGTGGCGGCTGGGCAACGATGTCGGCTGGGCCATCGTGTGGGAGCTGCGCGTGCCGCGCGCCACCCTGGGCGTGCTGATCGGCGGCGTGCTGGGCCTCAGCGGCGGGGTGCTGCAGGGCTGGCTGCGCAATCCGCTGGCCGAGCCCGGCGTGATCGGCGTGTCGGCCTGCGCCGGCTTTGCCGCCGTCTGTGCGTTCTACAGCGGGCTCGCAGCCATGTTCGCGCTGGCCCTGCCGCTGGCGGGCATTGCCGGGGCCGCGATTGCCGTCGCCCTGCTGATGGGCGCGGTGCGGTCGGGCACGGGGACCGTGTCGCTGCTGCTGATGGGCGTGGCGATCAACGCCATCGCCGCGGCGTTGATTTCTCTCGTCCTCGCGCTGTCGCCCAACCCCTTCGCCTACCAGGAGATCTCGCTCTGGCTGGCCGGCTCGATCGTCGACCGAGACCTGCGCTACCTCGCCATCGCCGCGCCCTTCATGATCCTGGGCGCGGTCATTGTCCTGGGCGCCGGCCGCTGGCTCGATGCATTGTCGCTGGGTGAGGACACGGCGCGCAGCCTGGGCGCCGACACGAGGTCGCTCGGCCTGCGTCTTACCCTCGGCGTCGGCCTGATGGTGGGCGCGGCCACGTCGGTCGCGGGTGTCATCGGCTTCGTCGGCCTGATCGCCCCGCATCTCGTTCGCGCACGCGTCGGCTTCCGTCCCGGCGGCACGCTGCTCCCCTCGATGCTGGTCGGCGCCGCGCTGGTGCTGGGCGCCGACATCGTCGTGCGCCTGCTGCCGACGGCGTCCGAACTGCAGCTCGGCGTCTTCACCTCGCTGGTCGGCGCGCCGTTCCTAGTGCGCGCGGTGCGCAAGGCGCACGCCGCCTGGCTCGCCACATGAGCAGGACCGCCATCGCCGTCCGCGGTCTCGTGAGCCGCCGCGACCATGCCGTTATCCTCGACGGCATCGATCTCGCCTTCGAGGCCCATCAGGTCACCGCCATCGTCGGACCCAACGGGGCGGGCAAGACGACGCTCCTGCGCCATCTCGCGGGCCTCGATACGCCCACCGCCGGGCAGGTCGAATTGCGCGGCCAGGCGCTCGCCTCGCTCGGCCCCGCCATCCGCGCCTGGAGCATCGCCTACCTGCCGCAGGCCGCCTCGGCCTACTGGCCGTTGCGCGCGCGTGACTTGGTCGCCCTCGGCCGCCTGCCGCACGGCGCCGATCTCAGCCGGCCGATGAAGACCTCGGATGCCGAAGCCGTGCAGCGCGCGCTCAAGCGGGTCGACGGGCTGCGCCTGGCCGACCGGCCCATCGACACCATGTCCCAGGGCGAGCGGGCCCGCATGATGATGGCGCGCGCGCTCGCGACCGAAGCGCCAATCTTCCTCGCCGACGAACCGGTCGCCAGCCTCGACCCAGCCTATGCGCTGGAGACCATGACGATCCTGCGCGCCGAAGCCGCCCGCGGCGCCTGCGTGATCGTGATCCTGCACGATCTCGGATTGGCCGCCCGCTTCGCCGATCGCATCGTGGTGCTCTCCAACCACAAGGTCGCCGCCGACGGTCCGCCTGAAATGGCTCTCGCGGCCGGGGTGATCGACGCCGCCTACGGCGTCACCTTCCGCCACATCACAGTCGACGGCGTGCCGCAGCCGGTGGCGTGGGAGAAACAGCGGTAGCAATGGAGCGCGCAACTCCAGTTGCGCTCATGGGTTGTCGAAAAAAATATGAGCGCAACTGGAGTTGCGCGCTCCAATGACTCAAGCCGCGCGCTTGCGTGATGCGGTCTTGCGGCGGGTCTTCGTCTTGGCTTTTGCCTTGGGCTTCGCCTTGCTCCGCCCATGCGCTTCGAGGAAGCGGTCGGCCTTGTCGCGTGAGAGACCTCCGCCACCTTTCAGGCTCTTCTTCAGCGCCTCCATGAGATCGACGACCTTTTCATCGTCTGCCTCGGGCGCTTCGGAGACGACAGGCTGGCCCTTCTTCTTCTTCGCGATCAATTCGCGCAACGCGTCCTCGTAACGATCCTTGAACCGCGTCGGATCGAACTTCGCGTCCTGCTGCTCGATGATCTTCTCGGCGATCTGCAGCATCTGCGCGTTGGGCTTGGGAAGGCTGCGGTCGAACACTTCCGACGTCGCGCGTATCTCGTCGTGGGTGCGCAGGGTGGTCAGCAGGATGCCCTTGTCACGCGGCTCCAGGGCGCAGATGCGTTCGCGCTGGTGCATGACGACGCGACCGAGAGCGACCTTCTTCTGCTTCTCCATGGCGGCGCGAATCACTGCATAGGCTTCGATGCCGGTCTTGCCCGACGGCGCGAGGTAATAGGGCTCATCCCAGTAGATGCGATCGATCTCGGAAGCATCGACGAACTCCTCGATGTCGAGGATGCGCGTCGACTCCAGTCGCACCGCATCGAGCTCTTCTTTCTCCAGCAACACATACTTGTTCTTCGAGACTTCGAAGCCTCGCACCAGATCGGCGCGATCCACCGGCTTGCCGGTACCGGCATCGACCGTCTGCATGCGGATGCGGTTGTTGGTCTTGGGGTTGATCATGTTGAAATGAATGTCGGCGGTCCGCTCCGTCGCCGTGTAGAGCGACACCGGGCACGTCACCAGCGACAGGCGCAGATGGCCCTCCCAGGTCGGTCGCATCGCTTTCTGCTTGGCCATGTTGTTGCTCCGGCGGTGTTGTCATCCCGAGCGCAGCGAGGGATCCTTAAGCGATCGAAGAGGAAGGATCCCTCGCTGCGCTCGGGATGACACGGGTGGGGTTTCAGGATTTAACGAGTTTCTCGATGGCGGCGCGCAGCGGACGGGCGGACTTCGCATAGTCCTTCCACGGCTTGCTGCGCTTCAGCAGCGCCGGCGCGGTACGCACGGTGTATTTCATCGGATCGAGGCCCGCCTTCACCTGCGTCCATTCGATCGGCATCGACACGGTGGCGCCGGGACGCGCGCGCGAGGACAAAGGCGCGACCGCGGTCGCGGTGCGGTCGTTGCGCAGGTAATCGAGGAAGATGCGGCCGGTCCGTTCCTTCTTCGCCATGTTGATCACATAGCGATCGGGCTCGTCCTCGGCGACCCGTCGGCAAATCTCTCGGGCGAAGGTTTTCGCCGTATCCCAGTCCGGGCTCTTCCTGTCGTCGGTCAGCGGCACCACGACATGCAGGCCCTTGCCGCCGGTGGTCTTACAGAAGGGCACGAGGCCGAGCTTCTTCACGCGCGCGGCGATCTCCTTGGCGCCGGCGATCACCGCCGCGAACTTCACGTCGGGCGCGGGATCGAGATCGAAGACCAGCCGGCCCGGCAGCTCGGGATTGCCGGGCTGGCAGTTCCACGGATGCACCTCGGTCGCGCCCATCTGCGCCACGGCAGCCAGCCCCTCGACACGATCGATCTGCAAGTAAGGCTTCTTGTCGCCATCGACCTTCACCTCGGAGAGAAGGTGTGACGACCCCGCCATGGCATGCCGCTGGAAGAATTTCTGCTTGCCGTCAATCCCGTCGGGCGTGCGCACGATGGAGCAGGGGCGTCCGGCGATGTGGTCGATCATCCAGTCGCCGATCGCCTCGTAGTATTGCGCCAGCTCGATCTTGGTGACGGGCGGCTTCTCGTCGGGCCACAGCGGCTTGTCGGGATGGGAGATCGATACGCCCATCACGATCGCCGGCCCCGACGGTGTCGACGCCGCCTTGCTCTTCGTGGTCTTGCGCGGCGTGGGCTTCGTCATCTCGACCTTCTCCGGCTTCGCGGCCACTTCCGCCACGACCTCCTCGGCCGGCTTGTCGCCGCGCAATCCCTTGAAGGCAGCCTGACGCACATTGCCCGCGCCGGTCCAGCCGGCGAACTCGATCTCGGCCACCAGGTCGGGCTTGGCCCAATGCATGTTGGCTTCCTTGGGCGGGCTCGCGCCGGCGGCAAACGGGCTGGTCTTGCTCTCGACCGCGCGCAGCTTCGGCACCAGGGAGCGCATCACGCTCTCGCCGAAACCGGTGCCGACCCGCCCGACATAGACGAGCTTCCGGCTCTTGCCCTCGCCGCGATGGACACCGGCCAGCAGCGAGCGCAGGCGGCGGCCCTCGCTGGTCCAGCCGCCGATGATCACCTCGTGCCCGGCGCGGCACTTGGCCTTGGTCCAGCTTCCCCCGCGTCCCGACTTGTAGGGCGCATTGAGTTCCTTGGAGACGATGCCTTCGAGATGCATGCGGCAGGCCGATTGCAGCACGGCATCGCCCGCCGTCACGAAATGATCGACGTAACGCAGGCCGGCCTTCTCCGGAAATTCCTCAAGCAATCCCTTGAGACGCTCCTTGCGTTCCGACAGCGGCAACGGCCGCAGATCCTCGCCCTCCAGGAACAGAAGATCGAAGGCGAAGAAGATCAGTTTCTCCGATTGGCCCTCGGAGAGCGCCGCCTGCAGCGCCGCGAAGTCTGGCGCGCCGTGCTTGTCGAGCGCCACCGCCTCGCCGTCGAGGATGCAGTCCGGCAGCTTCTTCGCCTGCTTTGCGATCGCCGCGAACTTCTCCGTCCAGTCGAGACCCTTGCGCGTGCGCAGACGGGCGTCGCCGTCCTCGACGCGCAGCTGCAGGCGGTAGCCGTCGAACTTCACCTCGTGCGCCCAGCCCTCGGCTGCCGGGGCGCGCTCGACCAGCTTGGCGAGCTGCGGCTCGACGAACTTCGGCATCGAAGAGACTTTCTTCGCCTTGGCTTTGCTCTTCTTGGGCGCAGCGTCTTCACCACCATCCTTGCGGTTGCTCTGCCAGACGGCATCGGCACCGCGCTTCTTGCCGGTCATGAAGGGCTTGGGCGCCTTGCCGGTACCGAGCGCGATCTCCTTCAGGGTGCGACCCGAGGCGATCGACTTGGGATCCTTCAGGATCTTGTCGTCATCGCCCTCGTGCGCGGCCGCGTCGCGATGCTTGATCAGCAGCCAGTTGGTGCGTTTGCCGCCACCGCCCCGCCGGTCCCACTTCATGCGGACCAGCACCCAGCTTCCCTCCAGCCGTTCACCCACCAGGGTGAACTTGAGGTCGCCGCGTTTCAGCCCGTCATGGGGATCGCCTTCGGGTATCCAGTAGCCGCGGTCCCAGAGCTGGACCGTGCCGCCGCCATACTGCCCTTCGGGAATAATGCCTTCGAAATCGCCGTAATCGAGCGGATGGTCCTCGACCTCGACGGCCAGGCGCTTGACCGTGGGATCGAGCGAGGGGCCCTTGGTCACGGCCCACGACTTGAAGGTGCCGTCGAGCTCGAGCCGGAAATCGTAATGCAGCCGAGTCGCGTCGTGGCGCTGGATGACGAACCGCAACTGCTGGGATTTGGGGACGGAGGCCTTGCCCGACGGCTCCTCCGTCAGGCTGAAGTCGCGTTTTGCGCGATAGGGAGCGAGGCTGTCCTTCCGCATGAATCACCTTGGCGCGCGCGAGGGTTTCCGCACGGTACGCCTCTATAATTTCACAAACTATACCGTGACCTGAACGTGGCTTTATTCGAGTCGTTGCAACGCCTTGGGCCGGATCGCCGTTCGACTCGGCATGACCGATATCCCTCCCCACATCAGCCGCCGCGTGCTGGGCATGGCCACCATCCTCACCGCCACGCTCGGTCGCGACCTCGCCGCCCAGCCCGCCGGGGCTCGCGACACCACCCCGCCTTCAGGCGCCACCCTGAAGGTGCGGTTGACGGTCAACGACCAGCCCCGCGAACTTTCGGTCGATCCGCGCACGACCCTGCTCGACGCGTTGCGCGACCATCTCGAATTGACCGGCACCAAGAAGGGCTGTGACCACGGCCAGTGCGGCGCCTGCACCGTGCTGGTGAACGGCATGCGCATGAACGCGTGCATGTCCCTGGCGGCGCAGCGCGACGGCGACCGTATCGTCACCATCGAGGGGCTGGCACGCGGCCAGGAGCTGCACCCCATGCAGGCCGCCTTCGTGAAACATGATGGCTTCCAGTGCGGCTACTGCACGCCGGGCCAGATCTGCTCGGCGGTCGGCATGCTGGCCGAGTTCAAGGACGGCATGCCGTCGGCCGTGAGCGCCGACATCACCGCCGCATCGGACGTCACGTCCGACGAGGTTCGCGAGCGCATGAGCGGCAATATCTGCCGCTGCTCGGCCTATCCCAACATTGTGGCGGCGATCATGGAAGCGAAAGGAGGCTCGACATGAGGGCCTTCACTTACGAGCGGCCGGACGATGTTGCGGCTGCGGTCCGCGCCGCCGGCGAGCAGGGTGCGCGCTTCATCGCCGGTGGTACCAATCTGCTCGATCTGATGAAGGTCGATGTCGAGCGCCCGCGTCATCTGGTCGACGTATCGCGTCTGCCCTTGAACAGCGTGACCGAGACGCCGGAGGGCGGCCTCGCTATCGGTGCGCTGGTGAGCAACGCCACGCTCGCAGCGGATGGTCGTGTACGGCAGCGCTATCCAATGCTGTCGTTTGCCCTGCTGAACGGCGCCTCGGCCCAGTTGCGCAACCAGGCGACCACGGCCGGCAATCTCCTGCAGCGCACGCGCTGCCCGTATTTCTACGACGTCTCGAAGCCCTGCAACAAACGCGCGCCGGGCAGCGGTTGCTCCGCCCTTCTGGGCTACAACCGCATGCACGCGGTGCTGGGCGTCGCCGAGGATGGCAAGGAATCGTGCATCGCCGTCCATCCCTCCGACATGGCCGTCGCCATGACGGCACTCCATGCCGAGGTCGAGGTCAAGACGGCCGAAGGCGCGACACGCAAGGTGCCAGTCTCCGACCTGCACCGACTGCCGGGCACATCGCCGGAGAACGACACGACGCTCGGTGCCGGCGAGCTCATCACCTCGATCGTTCTTCCCCCGCCGCCGCAGGGTCGTCAGCTCTATCGCAAGGTGCGTGACCGCGCGTCCTTCGCCTTTGCGCTCGTGTCGGTGGCGGCGGTCCTCGACATTGCCGACGGCAAGGTGCGCGAAGCCCGGCTGGTGCTGGGCGGCGTCGCGCACAAGCCGTGGCCTGCGCGCGAAGCGGAGACGACGCTGGTCGGCGCAACGGCGGGCGATGAAGCTTTCGATGCGGCGGCGGCGGCCTCGGTAAAGGGCGCGATCGGCCGCAAGCACAACGAGTTCAAGATCGACCTCGCGCGGCGCACCGTCGCCGGCGCATTGGGCGAACTGGCAAAGGCGGGAGGCTGACATGCCGGACAATATCATCGGCCAGCCGATCGACCGTATCGATGGCCGCGCCAAGGTCACGGGCGCCGCGGTCTACAGCGCCGACCACGGCGCTGATCGTCTCGCCTACGGCTACATCGTGCCCGCCACCATCGGTCGCGGCGAGATCGCCACCATCGATTCCGTCGCCGCGCGCAAGATGCCGGGCGTGCTGCTGGTGATGACGCACGAGAACGCGCCGAAGCAGGCACCGATGCCGCCGGCCAAGAGCGAGGACCGAACTGCGCGGATAAGCCCGCAGCTCAGCGACGCGAAGATCCGCAATTTCGGCCAGCCGATCGCGCTGGTCGTGGCCCGCACCCGCGAGGCGGCGCGTGCGGCGGGCGAGGCGATCCTCGTCTCCTACAAGCGCGAGGCTGGCACTTACGACCTCGAGGCGGCGCGTCCGCAGGCCTACGATCCGAAGAAGGGCAAGGGGCCCGAGTCGAGCGACAGCAAGTTGGGCGACGCGAATGCAGCCTTCGCGCGCGCCCCGGTAAAAATCGAGGCGACCTACACGACGCCCTACCAGTCGCACAGCATGATCGAGCCACATGCCGCCGTGGCGGAGTGGACCGGCGACAAGCTCACCATCCATTGCGCCGTGCAGCTCGTGGACAATGCGCACAAGTCGCTGGCGGCGACCCTGCGCGTGCCGAAGGAAAAGGTCGAGGTGATCGCCGAGTACATCGGTGGCGGCTTCGGCGGCAAGCTGACCCTGACACCCGAGATCGTCCTGTCCGCCCTGGCGGCGCGCGAGCTCAAGCGACCCGTCAGCATCGTGCTGACCCGCCAGCAGATGTTCCATGCGACGCCGCATCGTCCGGCCTCGATCCAGAAGGTCCGGCTGGGCGCCGAGCAGGATGGTACGCTGACCGCCATCGCCCACGAATCGCACGCGCAGAGTGCGCGCTCGGACGAGTATTCCGAGCCGATCGTGATGACGACCCGCGCGCTCTATGCCGCCCCGAACCGCTTCACGTCCCAGCGCATCGCCGCGCTCGACCTGCCGTCAGCTCATGCGATGCGCGCGCCCGGCGAGGCGATCGGCATGCTGGCGCTCGAACAGGCGATGGACGAGCTGGCCGAGCGGCTGAAGATCGATCCGGTCGAGTTGCGCATCCGGAACGAGCCGAAGGAGGATCCCGAGAAGAAGGTGCCCTTCTCGACGCGCCAGCTTGTACCCTGCCTGCAGGAAGGCGCCAGGCGTTTCGGCTGGGACAAGCGGCAGGCGCAGCCCGGCCGCGTGCGCGACGGCAGATGGCTGGTCGGCATGGGCATGGCCTCGGCGATGCGGGCCAACTATCTCCGGCCGGCCGAAGCGCGGATTACTATGGAAAGCGCCGATCGCGCCGTCGTCGAAATGGACATGACCGATATCGGCACCGGCTCCTACACGATCTTCGCGCAGATAGCGGCCGAGACGCTGGGCATCCCGGTCTCCAGGGTCGATGTCCGCCTGGGCCACAGCTCCTTCCCCGACACGCCGGGCTCCGGCGGCTCGTTCGGCGCGGCGAGCTGCGGCGCGGCGCTGCTCGATGCCTGCCGCAAGCTCAAGGCCAGGCTCGATGCCGGCGAGGGCGCGCAGGGGCTGAGCGCCACCGGCAGCGTGAAGCCGGGCGAGGAGTACAAGAAATACTCTCAGTACTCCTACGGCGCCCACTTTGCCGAGGTCGGCGTCGACAGCGTCACCGGTGAAATCCGGTTGCGGCGGATGCTGGGCGTGTTCACCGCCGGCCGCATCCTCAACGCCAAGACGGCGCGCTCGCAGCTGATCGGCGGCATGATCTGGGGCGTCTCCTCGGCACTGCACGAGGACGCGGTGCTCGACCTGCGCTACGGCGCCTTCGTCACCAACGACCTCGTGCACTATCACCTGCCCGTCCATGCCGACGTGCCGGACGTCGAAGCGGTGATCCTCGAAGAGTACGACGACAAGGCCAACGCCCTCGGCGCCAAGGGCGTCGGCGAGTTGGGCATCTGCGGCGCCGGTGCGTCCGTGGCCAACGCCGTCTACAATGCCTGCGGCGTGCGGGTGCGCGACTATCCGATCACCGTCGACAAGATCCTGCCCGGCCTCCCGCGCGTCGCCGCCTCGGAAGCGCAACTGCCGGGTGGAACGAAGCGCGGCGGCTAGGCGGTCACTTGCCGATGCAGAAGTCGCGGAAGATGACGTCGAGCAGTTCGTCGAGGCGCACGGTGCCGGTGATGCGGCCGATGGCGCGCATTGCAAGACGAAGGTCTTCGGCCGCCAGCGCGACTTCCGGAGCGACAAGCGCTCGTTCGAGCGAGGCTTGACACTCCATCAGCGCCTCGCGATGTCGTGCCCGTGTCAGCGGCGGCGCGCCGGCGCCTTCGTCCATCGATGCCTCTGCCGACAGCTCCAGGCGCCTCAGTAATTCAGGCAGGCCAACACCGCCTTTGGTCGACAGAGAAACGACTTCCCGATCGTCGACGGAAGCGAGATCCGTCTTGTTCACCACGACGATGTCACGTGCGCTGTCCCACCGCTCGGTCGCACCGGTGATCGCTTGCATTTCCGCGCGCCAATCACCCGACGCATCGAGCACCAGCACACGCAGGTCGGCCGCCGCCGCTCGTGCTCGTGCGCGGCGCACGCCTTCCTGTTCGATTGCATCGCGCGATTCGCGCAGGCCTGCCGTGTCGGCCAGCACGACAGGCCAGCCGCCGAGATCGAGATGGACCTCGATCACGTCGCGCGTCGTGCCGGCGGTTTCCGACACGATCGCCGCCTCGCGCCGGGCGAGGAGATTGAGCAGCGAGGACTTGCCCGCATTGGGTGGCCCGATGATGGCAATCGACAATCCATCGCGCAGTCGCTCGCCGCGGCGATCCTTTAGATGGGCCGCGATCCCGGCCCGCAGCCCGGCGATGGCGAGGCGCACCTCGTCGGCCAATCCCTCGGGCAGATCCTCGTCGGGAAAATCAATCGCTGCTTCAAGGTGAGCGAGCGCCCGCAGACCCTTGCCGCGCCAGTCCTCGTACAGCCGGTGAAGCCCGCCCTCCATCTGCTGCAGCGCCTGCCGGCGCTGCGCTGCCGTCTCGGCCGCCACGAGGTCGGCAATGCCCTCGGCTTCGGTGAGGTCGAGCTTGCCGTGCTCGAAGGCGCGTCGCGTGAATTCGCCGGGTTCGGCCAGGCGGCAGAAGCCCAGATGGGCGATGGCTTCGAGCGCCGCCCCGACGACGGCGCGCCCGCCATGCAGGTGCAACTCCACCATCGGCTCGCCGGTCTCGGTGTTGGGTGCCGCGAACCACACGACCAGGCCCTTGTCGAAGGCTTCGCCGGTCGCGGGATCGAACAGGGTGCGCAAGGCCATGCGGCGCGGCGTTGGCAACGGCTTTCGAGTAAGCGCCACCAAAACGTCGCCCGCGCGCGGACCGCTCAGCCGGACGACCGCGAGCGCGCCGGGATGGGCGCGCGTGGGCGTCGGCGTGCCCAGCGCATAGATGGTCGCTTCGTTCACGTCCGCTTCGGTGCGGGCTGGGCAGGACGCGCCGGCGGGGCGGCCGGCGGCGGACGGGCCATCACCTTGTCGGCGATCTTCTCGTAGAGCGCTTCGGGAATCAGGCGGCGCTCGACCAGCTCGGTCTTGGCCTTGAAGGGCCGCGCCCGGATGATCGCGTCGGCCCGCACCTCGCCGATCCCGTCGAGCGACATGAGATCGTCGCGGCTGGCGCTGTTGAGATCGATCAGGCTGGAAGCAGGCGCTGCCGGCGCGGGGCGCGCGCCCTGGGCATGGACCGCGCCGGCGCTCAGCAGAATCGCCATTGTCGCGAGGAATGCTTTGAACGACATGATGGTGATTACTATCGCACGAAATCGTCCCAGGCCGGGATGGGACGCTGGTCGAACGGCACCTTCCAGCGATGGCAGTTCGAGCGGTCGATCAGTTCGGCCGGCACCATGATCTCGGATGGCACGGGCTGACCCGCGAGGTGCCGCAGCACGGCCTGGGCCGCAATGGCCGCGATGTTGAAAGCGCTGAAATCGACGCTGGCCAGCATGGTGCCGTGCTCGATGTGCCCGATCGCGGCCGGCAGGCCGTTGATGCCGACCACGGTCGCGGTCCGACCGGCCTCCTTCAGCGCCTTCAGCGCCCCGAAGGCCATGACGTCGTTGGCCGTCCAGACACCGTCGATCTGTGGATGGACCTCCAGCAGCTCTTCCATCGCGGTCCGTGCCGGCGCTTCCTGGAGATAGCCGACCCTGGAGCCCAGCCGTTCGATGCCCGGATAGGCCGCCAGCGCCCGCTGCAGCCCCTCGGTCCGGTCGCGCGCGGTGCGGGCGCCCGGCGTGCCGTCCAGCGCCACGACCTTTCCGCTGCCGCCCAGCCCCTGGAACAGGGCACGGGCGATCGTCTCGCCTACCCGGACATCGTCGGAGCCGACGAAGGTCAGGACCGGGACCGTCATCCGGTTGATGAACACCGCCACCGGGATGCCGGCCGCGGCGATGCGTGCCACGTCCGCCTCCATCGCGACATCGTCGGTCGGATTGAACAGGACGGCATCGGGACGGGCCGACAGTGCCTCGGCCACCAGCGCCTTCTGCTCGCCGACATGATCGGGCGTCGCGGGCACATAGTGCACGGTGCGGGCGCCGGCCTCGGCCGCGACCCGGTCGACGGCCAGCCGGGCCGCGTCATAGGCGGGATTTACCCGGTTCTTTGTGAAAACGGCGAGGGTGAAAGACGGGGCCATGGACCCTACTTTAGGCCATCGACGCCCTGTAGTATGCGCCCGCCATGGCCCAACCCTACGACGAGATCCCCGACCGCCGCGCCATCGTGCGCCGCCGCACCCTCGAGGAAGCCTTCGCCCGCCTGGTCGAGGACCTGCCGGAGGGTGGCGAGCCACCGCGCCCGCCGGTGCTCGCCCTGCTGCGCGATGCGCTGACCAAGGGCCGGGCCGAGATCCGCCGCCGCTTCGAGGAGCCGGGTCCGCTCAAGAATGACGGGCCGGCGGTGCTGATCGCGACCTCCTATCTGATGGACCAGATCATCCGGGTCCTGTTCGACTTCGCCGACCAGCATGCCTATCCGGCGGGCAATCCCAGCGCCGCCGAGCGTCTGGGTGTGGTCGCGACCGGCGGCTATGGCCGCGGCGAGCTGGCGCCGCTGTCCGACATCGATCTCCTGTTCCTGCGTCCCTACAAACAGACGCCGCGCGGCGAGCAGATCGTCGAGTTCATGCTCTATCTCCTGTGGGACCTGGGCCTCAAGGTCGGCCACGCGACCCGCACCGTCGAGGAGAGCCTGCGCTACGCCGAGCGCGACCAGACCATCCGCACGGCGCTGCTGGAAGCGCGCTACCTGTGGGGCGACCGCGCGCTGTTCGACGAGCTGCAGCGCGGCTTCGCGCAGAAATTCTATACCGGCGACGGCCGCGACTTCGTCGACGCCAAGCTGGCGGAGCGCGACCAGCGCCACCAGCGCATGGGCGATTCGCGCTACGTCGTCGAGCCCAACGTCAAGGAAGGCAAGGGCGGGTTGCGCGACCTGCACCTGCTGTTCTGGATCGCCAAGTATCTCTATCGCGTGAGCGAGCCCGGTGAGCTGGTCGCCAAGGGCGTGTTGACGAAAGAGGAGGCGCGGCATTTCGAGCGGGCCGAACGCTTCTTCTCCACCGTGCGCTGCCACATCCACTACCTGACCGGCCGCGCCGACGATCGCCTGTCGTTCGATCTTCAGCGCGAGATCGCGGCGCGTCTCGGCTACCAGGACCGCCCGGGCAGCCGCGGCGTCGAGCGCTTCACCAAGCACTATTATCTCCACGCCAAGACAGTGGGCGACCTGACGCGCATCTTCGTGGCCGCCCTCGAGGACAGCCGGCGGCGCAAGCCCAAGCTCGCCGCGCTGTGGCAGAGCCTGCGGCCGCGCGAGCTGGAAGGCTTCCGCCTCGACGGTGAACGCCTGGCCGTTGCCTCGCCCGACTCCTTCACCAAGGATCCGGTGGCGATCCTGCGTCTCTTCCACGTGGCGCAGGAGAACGACCTCGACATCCATCCCGCGACCCTGCGGCTGATCACGCAGAACATCCGGCTGGTCGACAAGCTTCGCAACGACGCGGAAGCCAATCGCCTGTTCATGGAGATGCTGACGTCGCGTCACGATCCGGAGACGACATTGCGGCGTCTCAACGAGGCCGGCGTGTTCGGCCGCTTCGTGCCGGATTTCGGCAGGGTCGTCGCGCAGACGCAGCACGACATGTATCACACCTACACGGTCGACGAGCACACGATCCGCGCCATCGGCATCCTCTCGAAGATCGAGTCGGGCGTGCTCAAGGAAGACCATCCGATGTCGGCCGACGTGGTGCACAAGATCGTGTCGCGGCCGGTGCTCTATCTCGCGGTGCTGCTGCACGACATCGCCAAGGGCCGCGGCGGCGATCATTCCATCCTGGGTGCGGACGTGGCGATGCAGCTCGGACCGCGTCTCGGGCTGAGCGCCGCCGAGACGGAAACCGTGGCGTGGCTGGTGCGCTATCACCTCGCCATGTCGGCTACGTCGTTCCAGCGCGACCTGATGGATCCCAAGACCATCGAGACGTTCGCCGCGCTGATCCAGTCGCCCGAGCGGCTGCGCCTGCTGCTTGTCCTCACCGTTTGCGACATCCGCGCGGTCGGACCGAACGTCTGGAACAACTGGAAGGCAGCCCTTCTGCGCCAGCTCTACAATGCGACGGAGCAGGTCCTGTCGGGCGGCACGCTGATGGGCGGCCGCGCCGAGCGCATCAAGCATATCCAAAGCGAGATCGCGAAGCGCCTGCCGGGCTGGAGCGAGGCTGACAAGGAGGCGCATTTCGCGCGCGGCTACGCCTCCTACTGGCTGTCCTTTCCGATCGAGACGCTGGTGCGCCAGGCCGAGCTGGTGCGCGGTGCCGAGCGCGGCAAGCAACCGCTCGCCATAGAGCATCGGGTCGACGAGGAGCGCTCGGTCACCGAGGTCACGATCTACACGCTCGACACGCACGGCCTGTTCGCGCGTCTCGCCGGCGCCATGGCGATCAGCGGCGCCAACATCGTCGACGCCAAGATCTTCACCCTGGCCAACGGCATGGCGCTCGATACGTTCTGGATCCAGGACCTCGAGGGCAAGCCATTCGACGGGCCGCAGCGGCTGGCACGCCTGGCCGCCCGGGTCGAGCTTTCGCTGTCCAATCGTCTCGACATCCAGCGCGAACTCGACAGCCAGCGAGCCGCATGGCCCAAGCGCGACCGCGTCTTCAGGGTCGAGCCGCGGGTGTTGATCGACAACAACGCGTCCGACACCTTTACCGTGATCGAGGTCAACGGTCGCGACCGGCCGGGCTTCCTGCACGTCGTCACGCGCGCACTGACGCGCCTCAACCTGCAGATCGCCACCGCGCACGTCACGACCTACGGCGAGCGCGCGGTCGACGTCTTTTACGTGAAGGACCTGTTCGGCCTGAAGGTCGTGCACGCCGACAAGCTGAAGCAGATCGCGTCGACCGTCGAAGCCGCCATCCGCGACTTCGACTCCCGCTTCGACCCGGTGCCGAAGGCGGCTGAATGAGTGGCGCGATCATCGTCTTGGAATAAGAAAGACGCGCCACTGGAGTGGCGCGCCCCCAGCCTCACTCCGGCTTGAAGTTGGCTTCCTTCAGCAGGGCCGTGTTGGTCTCGATCTCCTGCTTGATGAAGGCCGCGAAGTCCTTGGGGCCGCGCGCCGTGGGCACGATGCCGAGGGAGGTGGTCTTCTCGATGAAGCCCTTGTCCTTCGAGACCTCGGCCATGCCGGCGGCGAGCTTGTTCACGACCGCGTCGGGCGTGTCCTTGGGCGCCCAGACGCCGTACCAGGAGCTCAGGTTGAAATCCTTCAGACCGACCTCGTCGCTCGTCGGGATGTTGGGCGCGAGCGCCGTGCGCTCCTTCGAGGTCACGAACAGGCCCTTGGCGCGGCCGGATGTGGCGAGCGGCAGCAGCGCCGTCCAGGGATCCATGAAGAACTGGACGCTGCCCGACATCAGGTCGGTGTTGGCCGGCGCGGTGCCCTTGTAGAGGATCTGGTCCAGCGGGATCCCGATGCGCTTCAGCCAGGCCAGCGTCGCGATGTGTCCCGCCGAACCGCCGGAGGAGATCGCCACGAAGAACTTCTTGGGATCCGCTTTCACGGCCGCCATGACCGCCGCGTAATCGTTGCCCGGCACGTTGTTGTTGGCGAGCAGCACCAGCGGTGCCTCGCCCGCCTGGGCGATGGCGCGGAAATCCGTCTGCGGGTCGTAGGGGCAGGAGGGGACCACCGTCTTGCCCAGCACGAACAGGCTGGCGTTGAACAGGATCGTGTAGCCGTCGGGCTCGGCACGGCGGACCGTGTCGGAGCCGATGGTGCTGGAGGCGCCGCCGATATTCTGGATGACGATCTGCTGGCCGAGCTTCTCCGACAGGAATTGCGCCGTGATGCGGCCGAGCCCGTCCGTGCCGCCGCCCGGCGGGTAGGGCACGATCATCTTCAGCGGCTTGTTCGGATAGTCCTGAGCGAGGGCCGGCGCAGCAATAAGCGATGCGCCCACGGCGCCCAGCACGGTCCTACGACGGAGATTCATGGAAATTGCCTCGGAGAGAATGCCTAAGGTTGCACACTAACCGAAGATGCACACGCCATGCCATGAGCCGTCTCACAAATCGTCCGGGAAACCCGCCTTTCGGCTACCTCCCCACACGGCACCCCCAGGGCCCGGGACGTGTCCAGATGCTGGCGCAGCGTCGCGCTGGCACCCGGCGCGATGGGAGCCGGGGCGCCCTCGCGATAGGCCGATTGCAGCTCGACCGTGCGCTGGCGGCCGTCACGCAGCGCCAGGACGACATCGACCTGGAGATAGTCGATCGTCTCGCCCGACTTGTTCTCGACGACCAGGCTCGGCACGCAATTGCCATAGACGTTGGAATCGCTGCCGCGCGTCACGTCGATGCCGTTGGCGGCCAACGCCGGCAGCACGACCGCCGCCGTACCCGAAAGAACCAAACTCAACGCACCAAAGGCTGCCTTCATGGTCGCCTCCTGCTTCAGTGTTCCTAGGTCGTCTGAAGTCTCTGCTCGCGGCGCGTGGCCAGCATCTGCAGGATCGCCGCCGCGGTTTCCTCGATCGAGCGGCGGGTCACGTCGATGGTCGCCCACTTGCGGCGGGCATAGAGGCGGCGCGCTTCCTGGATCTCGCTCTGCACCGTATCCATGTCGGTATATTCGGTCTCGGTGTCCTGCTGCATGAGCCGGAGCCGGTTGACCCGGATCTGGACCAGCCGCTCGGGATCGGTGATCAGCCCGACGATCAGCGGCCGCTTGGCCTCCTCGAGCTCAGTAGGCGTCGGCACCTGCGGCACCAGGGGCACGTTGGCCGCGCGAACGCCGCGATTGGCCAAATATACACAGGTCGGTGTCTTCGAGGTGCGCGACGGCCCGACCAGGATCACGTCGGCATCGTCGAGATCGTGCATCGACTGCCCGTCATCGTGCGCCAGCGTATAATGCATGGCGTCGATACGGTCGAAATAACCCTCGTCGAGCTGATGCTGGCGGCCCGGCCACTGCTCGCTCTTGGAATGGAAATGCACCGCCAGCACGCTCATCGCCTGGTCGAGCACGCCGACGCAAGGCAACTGCAGGCGCCGGCAATGATCGCGCACCACGTCGCGCAGCTCGGGATCGACCAGCGTATAGAGGACGGGACCGCGGTCGCGCTCGACCGCCTGCATCACTTTTTCCATCTGTGCCGGCGACCGCACCAGCGACCAGACATGCTCCTGGACGAAGATGCCCTCGTACTGGACGAGACAGGCGCGCGCCACGCTCGACACGGTCTCGCCGGTCGAATCGGACACGAGATGGACGTGAAAATTCCGGTTGGCCACGAATCATTATTACCCCACAGGGGTGCCGGGAGAAACGCGGGATTACGGCGGGGATTTCGGGGACAAGCGGAGCATCGATCCAATGGCCGCGGATTCGGGTCACGACTCGCCCGGCCCGTCCAATTTATCTTCCCCTGCGGACAGGTCGGGACGAATGACCTGCGAGTCGGGAATCAGGTCCGGCAGCCGCGTGGAATCGCTGTTTTCCGATCCACAGGCCCCTGGGGACCGATGGCCAATAGGGCGCATCCCCACATGCCACAGGCTCTACTACTGCTACTACCTATTATGAATAGAGTAGAAGGAAGCATGAGGGACAGAGTGTGAGCGGCGGAAAATTCCTGGAGACACTGGCCGGAACGAGGCATCCGACGCCACCGGTCTGGCTGATGCGCCAGGCCGGACGTTACCTGCCGGAGTATCGCGCCGTGCGGGCGACGACCAAGTCGTTCCTCGAATTCTGCTACACGCCCGACAAGGCCGTCGAAGTGACGTTGCAGCCGATCCGGCGGTTCGGGCTCGATGCCGCAATCATCTTCTCGGACATCCTCGTGGTGCCCGATGCGCTCGGGCAGAAGGTCTGGTTCGCAGAAGGCGAGGGACCGAAGCTCGAAGCGCTGACCGATCCCTCGCAGTTCGGCCGCCTGTCGCGGGCTCGCCTGCAGGAGCATCTGGCGCCGGTCTACGAAGCGATCCGGCGGACACGCGCCGAGCTGCCGAAGGACACCGCGCTGCTGGGCTTCGCCGGCGCGCCTTTCACGCTCGCCTGCTACATGATCGAAGGCAGCGGCAGCAGGGATTTCGCCAAGGTGAAGAAATGGGCCTACGCCCATCCCGAATCCTTCAAGCTGCTGATCGATCTCCTCATCGAGGCGGTGGTCGATCATCTCGGCCACCAGGTCGATGCCGGCGTCGATGCCGTGCAGCTCTTCGATTCCTGGGCGGGCGTGCTGCCGGAAGAACAGCTCTTCCACTGGTCGCTCGATCCGATGGTGCGCATCGCCAAGGGCCTGCGCGAGCGTCATCCGCATGTGCCGATCATCGCCTTTCCGCGCGCCGTCGGTCCGGCGGCGCTGATGTATCGCCTGCCCGAGACGTTCAGCGCTTTGTCGCTGGATACCGGCATCGGCGCGCACTGGGCCGCGAAGGAAGTGCAGCCGCATATCTGCGTGCAGGGCAATCTCGACCCGATCATGCTGGTGGCCGGCGGCGAGGCGATGGAACGCGAGGCGACGCGCATCCTCGACAAGCTCGGCCACGGCTCCTACGTGTTCAATCTCGGCCATGGCGTGGTGCCGCAGACCCCGCCCGACCATGTCGCTCGGCTCGTCGAGATCGTGCGCAATTGGAAGCCGAGCTGACGTGAAAGTCGCCATCATCCTGTTCAATCTCGGCGGACCCGATTCGCTCGAGGCGGTGCAGCCGTTCCTGCGCAACCTGTTCAGCGATCCCGCGATCATTGGTTTGCCGTCGTGGCTGCGGCTGCCGCTGGCACGGTTCATCGCCCATCGGCGGACGCCGAAGGCCCGGGGCATCTACGAGAAGATCGGCGGCGGCTCGCCCATCCTCGGCCAGACCGAGGCGCAGGCGCGGGCGCTCGAGGAAGAGCTCGGCAAGGGCAACCAGGACGAATGGCGCGGCTATGTCTGCATGCGCTATTGGCATCCGATGACGGAGGCCGTCGTGGCTTCGGTTGCCCGCTTCAAGCCCGACCGCATCGTGCTCCTGCCGCTCTATCCGCAATTCTCGACCACGACGACCGGCTCGTCGTTCGAGGCTTGGAAGAAAGCCGCGCCGTTCAATGTGCCGACGGTCGAGGTGAAGGAATATCCTGTCGAGCCGGGCTTCATCGAGGCCTCGGTCGACCTGGTCAGGCAGGGATTGGCCGAAGCCGGCAACCAGCCGGTGCGTGTGCTGTTCTCCGCGCACGGTCTGCCCGAGAAGATCGTGAAGAAGGGCGATCCCTACCAGCGGCATGTCGAGCAGACGGCGAAAGCCATCGCCGACAGGCTCGGCGCCGTCGACTGGACCGTGTGTTACCAGAGCCGCGTCGGCCCTTTGAAATGGATCGGTCCGCCGACCGAGGAAGAGATCAAGCGCGCGGCGACGGACAGGAAAGCGATCGTGCTCTATCCGCTGAGCTTCGTGTCGGAACATTCCGAAACCTTGGTCGAGCTCGACATCGACTATCGCGAGCTGGCAAAGGAAGCGGGCGTGCCGGCCTACATTCGCGTGCCGACCGTCGGCACGCATCCGAAGTTCATCGAGGGCCTCGCCCGGCTGGTGCGCGATGCTCTATGAGAGCCTGAAGGCACTGCACATCATCTCGGTCATTTCCTGGATGGCGGGGCTGCTCTACCTGCCGCGCCTGTTCGTCTATCACGCCGATGCCGAGAAGGGGTCGGTGCAGAGCGAGACCTTCAAGACCATGGAACGCCGCCTGCTGCGCGGCATCATGAACCCGGCGATGATCGGGACCTGGGTCTTCGGCCTTCTGCTCGCCTGGCAGGGCGAGTGGTGGCACGCCGGCTGGTGGCACGCGAAGTTCGCGCTGGTCTGCGTCCTCACCGTGGTTCACCACCTGTACGGACGCTGGCGCAAGGAGTTCGCGGCCGACCAGAACATCCGGCCGGCCAACTATTATCGCTGGTGGAACGAGGTCCCGACCCTGCTGATGATCGCCATCGTCGTCCTCGTGGTGCTCAAGCCTTTCTGAGCAATTGTCCCGGCCATATCTTCCGCTCGACCTGGTCGGCGACGATGTCGGCGATCGTGTCGCCGGCAAAGCGCGTGAGGCGCGAGACCGGCCGGTCGGCCGGATAGGACAGGACCAGTTGCCTGACCGGCGCCGGGTCCGTGAGCGGCGCCGCCACTAGCCGGCCTGTCGCGATGTCGTCGTGGATGGGCGAGAGCGGCAGGATCGTCCAGCCGTGGCCGTGACGGACCAGGTCTTTCAGGGTCGCGTAGGAATCGGCTTCGACGGCGATGTGCAGCGCGATGCCGGCCTCAAGAGCGCACTGTTCGACGATCGTCCTGAGGCCGTGGCGCGTGCTGGGCAGCAGGACGCGCTTGCCATCGAGGTCTCTGAACGGGATCGGGTGTTCGCCGGAAAGGCCCGACCCGGGCGGTCCGATCAGGAACAGCTCCTCGAGCAGCAACGGCTCGGTGCGCAGCGATCGAGCGACGTGCGGATCGTAGAGGATGGCAACGTCGATCTCGCCGCGGTGCAGCCAGTCGATCAGGTGGCCGGTATAGGCGCCGACGAGCCGCAGCTCGACCTGCGGGTGGGTCTTTCCGAAGGCGGCGACCAGGGGCAGCGAGAGGATGTCGGCCACCGTCGGCGGAAAGCCGATGGCGATTCGGCCCTTCAACGGCGCGTCGAGGTCGGCGGCGGTGGCGCGGATCTCCTCCAGCTCGGCCATGACCCTCGTCGCGTGCTCGAGGATCTCCCGACCCTTGTCGGTGAGGACCATGCCGCGGCCATGGCGGGTGAAGAGGCGGACTGACAGCTCTTCCTCCAGCATCCGGATCTGGCGGCTGAGGGCGGGCTGGGCGATGCCTATCCGGTCGGCCGCCTTGCTCAGGCTGCCGAGATCGGCGACGTGGATCAGGGTGCGAAGTTGGGACAGCTCCATGGAAGCCATACAATATCGTTATATCTGTTCATTCCCAACAGTCGTCCAGTTTCGCTGGCGTTATAGCTAATGTGCCGGCCGACCTTGAGCCGGATTGGGAGAAACATGACCGCCGCACCGACGCAGCCTGCCTCGACCAAAGTTGATTGGCGCGACCAGATTTTCGAGGTCCTGCAGGACCATGACGTGAAGCAGGTTTATCACGTGCCCGACGCCGGCCATGGACGGCTGATCGAGGCCTGCCAGAAGTCGAACTCGATCCGCACCCTGGCGCTCACGACCGAGGAGGAGGGCATCCCGCTCGCCGCCGGGGCGTGGCTGGGCGGCCAGCGCTCGGTGCTGCTGATGCAGAGCTCGGGCGTCGGCAACACCATCAACCTGATGGGCATGCCCAAGACGCTGCGCTTCCCATTCCTGACCCTGATCACGATGCGCGGCGACTGGGGCGAGTTCAATTCCTGGCAGTATCCGATGGGCCAGGGCACGCCGAAGGTGCTCGAGGCGATGGGCGTGCTGCTCTATTCGGTCGAGACGGCCGATGAGGTGAAGACCACCGTCGACGCCGCCGCGCGCTCGGCCTTCAACGGCGGCCAGGCCGTCGCCGTGCTGCTGCGCCAGAAGCTGATCGGCATCAAGAATTTCGGGAAGAAGTAGGATGAGCCCCAACAAGTCAGGCGCAACTCTCCAGCGCCGCCCGCTGGTCAAGCAACTCCTCGAGAATGCCGGCGACGACCTGCTGGTCATCGCAGGCCTCGGCTCGTCGAACTGGGACATCACCGCCGCCGGCGACCGTCCGCTCAACATGCCGCTCTGGGGCTCGATGGGCGCGCCGGTCGGCATGGGCCTGGGCCTCGCCATGGCGCAGCCCACCAAGCGCGTGCTGGTCATCACCGGCGACGGCGACATGCTGATGAGCCTCGGTTCGCTCGCCACCGTGGCGACGCAGATGCCGGAGAACCTGGCGATCGTCGTGCTCGACAACGAGAAGTTCGGCGAGACCGGCAACCAGGCCACGCACACCAGCCCGCGCAACAACGGCCCGACCGAGTCCGGCGCCGGCACCGACCTCGCCATGATCGCGCGCGGCTGCGGCATCGCCGACGCCACGACGGTGCGCGAGTCGAGCGAGGTCGCAGACCTCGTGAAGGACGTCCGGACCAAGAAGGGTCCGGTGTTCCGGCTCGTGAAGGTCATGGTAGAAAAGCTGGAGTTCGTGATGCCGCCGCAGGACGGCGCGCATCTCAAGGACCGCTTCCGTCAGGCCCTGCTGGGTCACCCTTAAGAGGCTCCCATGACCGACTACGCTCCCTTCCCGCTGATCGATCTGTCCGGCGGTCCCCGGGAGCGCGGTCGGATCCATGGCAAGGCGGCCGCGGATCGCTTGAAGCGCGGCGCCAGGATGTACGCCGAGTCGCTGCTCAAGTCGGGCGTCGACTGGAAGGAGCTTGAGCAGCGCGCCGAAGCGATGGTGCCGCTGATCGACAAGTTCGATCCGACCTACACCGAGGAGATGCGCGGCATCGCCGAGGGCGCGAACGAGCCCTTCGCCGCCGTCGTGCTGATGAACGCCCGTACCGAGATGGTGGTGGCGGCGCGCAAGCAGCAGGCCTCCCGGCATTTCCCTGACGGCTGCACGGCCGCGCTCGCGCTGCCCGATGCCAGCGCCGACGGCGTGTTGCTGCACGGCCAGAACTGGGACTGGCGCGCCGAATGCGCCGAGACCGGCGTGGTGCTGCGCATTCGCCGCGATGATGGGCCCGACATCCTGACCTTCACCGAAGCGGGCGGGCTTGCCCGTTCGGGCCTCAACTCGGCCGGCATCGGTCTCACGGCCAATGCGCTGGAATGCGACCGCGACTACCAGCGCGGGCAGGGCGTGCCGCTGCCGTTCATCCGCCGAAAGGTGCTGGAGGCGTCCCATCTCGCTCTGGCGGTGCAGACCATCGTCTCGACGCCCAAGCCCGGCTCCAACCACATGGCCGTCAGCCACTGCGATGGCGAGGCCTTCGGCTTCGAATGCGCGCCCGACGAGACCTTCTGGATCGCGCCCGACCGCGGCCTCTACGTCCATGCCAATCACTGGATCGCCGACTCGGCGCGCGCCAAGGTGAAGGATACCGGCCTCGCCGAGACGCCGGACTCGATCTATCGCGACAAGAGGGTGCGCGACCAGCTCTCGCTCAAACGCGGCAGCCTCACCCTGGAGGATTTCCGGAAGGCCTTCTTCGACGATTGGGGCACGCCCCATTCGGTCTGCCGCCCGCCGCGGATGAACACGCGCGGCGTCATGACGGCGACCACGGCAATGATCCTGATGCGCCCGGCCGAGGGCCATCTCGAAGCCTGCCCGATGCCGGCGCTGAACCGCCAGTTCACGACCTACACGCTGACGCCGGACCGCCTCGCGCAGAAGCAGGCGGCTGAGTAATCAACACCTGTCATCCTCGTCTTAGCAAAATCCGGTAGGTTTTGAGCGCTTCGCAAGAAGCGTGTGGGCCCGGATGGCCATCCGG